>DATLEY010000073.1:0-4926 GCA_035525215.1 Thermoanaerobaculia bacterium
CCCGCCTTCGCGGGCTCGATTTTTCGCACGGCCTCTCGGACCGGGGGCTCACGCCCCCGGCTGTCACATCTGACGCCCGCCTTCGCGGGCTTCCTTCCCGTGAACGTGAACGTGCCCGTGCCCGTGAACGGTTTTTGACTCACCCACTCGCGATTCAGGCAGGGTCATCCCCGCTCCACCGGCGCTCGCGACGTTCCCCCACTCTGAATGACCCCCGCCCCCACGGCGACGGCAATGGCAACGTCCCCCCCGGGAAACCTCACGGCTGGGCGCCGCTCAGTTTTCGCGCTCGGACGACTAGAAACGTCGTACCTTGGCCGCGGCGAGCTTCCGCTGCTTGTCGTCGACCTGCGCGTCATGGATGATCTTCCAGACCACAGCGGCGACGACGGCGATTCCAACAAGCATCCAGGTCAACATGTCGAACCCTTTCTTCACAGGCGCGCTCGGAAAAAAAATCCGAGGCGGTTGCAACGCTAAGAAGAAGGATCCAGAAGACCGGCTTAGCCCGGGGATCGGATCGGGCGGGAGGATCCCGCCATGCTGAGTAGAACGCCGGCAGGAGGAGCGTTGTTCCGGATAAAACAGGCAAGTTGGGTCATTTGTACCGGAGCGCGCCACGAAGGACACTGAATGAAAAAGAAAATTCTCTTTCTGTGCACTCACAATTCCGCGAGGAGCCAGATGGCCGAAGGCCTTCTGCGGGAGATGGCCGGCGACCGGTATGAGGTCGCCAGCGCGGGCACCGAGAGAACGCGCGTCCACCCGCTGGCCATCGAAGCGATGCGCGAGATCGGGATCGACATCAGCGGCCACAGCTCGAAAACCCTCGACGAATTCGCGGGCGAGACATTTGACGCCGTGATCACAGTCTGTGACCGCGCCAACGACAGCTGCCCGATCTTCCCCGGAAAAACCGAGCGGATCCACTGGAGTTTCGACGATCCGAGCGCGGCGACCGGCTCTGACGCAGAGCGGCTCCAGGCGTTCCGGACCATTCGCGACGCCATCCGCGAGCGGCTCGAGACGTTGTGATCTCTGACTGTCCAGAGTGGCGGGCGGCGTCTCGCCGCCCAGCCTACCCGGCCTGCCGCAGATCGTCGCGGGATCGGGCTGGGCGGCGAGACGCCGCCCGCCACTCTTGGCCCGCCGACCGATCAAACCTCGGTATTATCCGAACGCGGCTGCCAAAATGCCCGATATGAATATCATCGATCCGGTCTGCGGAATGACCGTGAACCCACACCGCGCGGCCGGGTCGACGACCGTCGGCGACAAAACCTTCTACTTCTGCTCCGCTTCCTGCAAGACGAAATTCGACGCGGATCGGCAGCGCTACCTTTCGCCGCAGGAGCAGCCCACGGCTGCTCCGTCCGAACCCGGGTCGATCTACGTTTGTCCCATGGACCCCGAGGTGCGACGGGAGGCACCGGGCGCCTGTCCGAAATGTGGGATGGCTCTCGAGCCGGAGACCGTCGCCGCGCCGGCGACGAAGACCGAGTGGACCTGCCCGATGCATCCGGAGATCGTCCGGGACTCGCCGGGATCCTGCCCAATCTGCGGGATGGCTCTGGAGCCGAGAACGATCACGCTCGACGAGGAGAATCCCGAGCTCGATTCCATGACCCGGCGGTTTCGGGTCAGCGCGGCGCTCGCTCTCCCGCTCGTCCTTTTCGCGATGGCGCGTCATCTCCCCGCGGCTCACGATTTTCTCGGACACACCCTGATCCAATGGGCGCTATGGATCGAGCTCGCCCTGGCAACGCCGGTCGTGTTGTGGGGCGGCTGGCCGTTCTTTGAGCGGGCCTGGGCGTCGGTGGTCAACCGAAGTCTCAACATGTTCACGCTCATCGGGCTCGGCGTCGCCGTCGCCTATCTCTACAGCCTCGTGGCCACGTTGCTTCCGCGGTCTTTCCCCCCCTCGTTCCGCGACGCGTCCGGGCACGTCGGCGTCTACTACGAGGCTGCGGCGGTGATCGTGGCGCTGGTGCTTCTCGGCCAGGTCATGGAGCTCCGCGCCCGGAGCCGGACCGGCGCCGCGATCCGCGCGCTTCTCGGACTGGCGCCGAATTCGGCGCGACGGGTGGAGAGCGACGGCAGCGAGCGTGACGTTTCTCTGGATGAGGTCAAACCGGGGGACACGCTTCGAATCCGTCCCGGCGAAAAAGTTCCTGTCGATGGCGTCGTCCTGGAGGGCTCGACGAATCTCGACGAGTCAATGGTGACCGGCGAACCTCTTCCTGTCGCAAAGGGCCCCGGCGACCGGTTGATCGGAGCGACGATCAATGCGACCGGCTCGGTCCTCATGCGCGCCGAGCGGGTCGGCTCCGATACGCTTCTCGCGCAGATCGTCAGGATGGTCTCGCAGGCTCAACGGAGCCGCGCCCCGATCCAGAAGCTGGCGGATCGAGTCTCAGCCTGGTTCGTCCCGGCCGTGATCCTGATCGCTCTCGCGACATTCGCGGTCTGGGCCTCGATCGGCCCGGAGCCCCGGCTCGTTTTCGCGATCGTGAACGCCGTTGCGGTGCTCATCATCGCGTGCCCGTGCGCGCTCGGACTGGCCACGCCGATGTCGGTCATGGTCGCTGCCGGAAAAGGAGCGACGGCCGGCGTCCTTTTCCGCAACGCCGAGGCCATCGAGGTTCTGCGCACCGTGGATACCCTCGTCGTCGACAAGACCGGGACTCTGACGCTCGGAAAACCGGAGCTGACGACTGTTCTTGCCTCTGGCGATCTCGAAGAGAATGAGCTGCTCCGCCTGGCCGCCAGCGTGGAGCGCGCGAGCGAGCATCCGCTCGCGGCCGCAATCATCGCCGGCACGGAGAAGAGGGGGATTTCGGTTCGAGCCGCGTCGGAGTTTTCTTCGATCACCGGCAAGGGGGTGGAGGGAACCGTCGATGGGCGTCGCGTCGCAGTCGGCAATCGCGCGCTGCTCGCGGACCTCCGTGTCGAGGCGCGCGAGCTGATCGATCGCGCGGAGAAACTTCGGTCGGAAGGTCAGACCGTGATGTTCGTCGTGGTCGAAGGAGAGCCGGCGGGGATCATCGGGGTGGCCGATCCGGAGAAGGAGACGACCGGGGATGCGATACGCGAGCTACAGCAGGAGGGACTTCGCATCGTCATGCTGACGGGCGACAGCAGAACGACGGCGGAGGCGGTGGCGAAACGACTGGGGATCGATGAGGTGATCGCCGAGGTGCTGCCGGACCAGAAAGCAGGGGCGATCAAAAAGCTGCAGGGTGAGGGGCGCGTCGTGGCGATGGCGGGCGATGGCATCAACGACGCCCCTGCATTGGCGCAGGCCGAGGTCGGAATCGCGATGGGAACTGGAACCGACGTCGCCATGGAGAGCTCGGACATCACGCTCCTGACCGGCGACCTGGGCGGAATCGTCCGCGCCCGGCGCCTGAGCGGCGCAACGATGGCGAACATCCGGCAGAACCTCTTCTTCGCATTCATTTACAACGCCCTCGGTGTGCCGGTTGCCGCGGGCGTTCTCTATCCGATCTTCGGCGTCCTCCTCAGCCCGATGATCGCAGCCGCGGCCATGAGCTTCAGCTCGGTTTCAGTGATCGGCAACGCTCTCCGGCTGCGCCGGGCGAAGATTTGAGCGCTACAATCTTCAGCTCTGGAGGCTATTGATTGAGAATTCTGAGGACTCTGCTCCCCACTGTCTTACTTCTCGCCTGCTATCAGAGCAAGAATTTCGAACCGGTTCGGGTTGAAAGGCCGGCGGCTGCCGCTGCTTCGCCTCAGGAGCCATCGATCGAAATCGTAGCGACTCCCGCGGGCAAAGGCTCCGGGGAGCCGTTTATCTTCGCTCTGGAGGATGGACTCGGGCTCAGCTGGCTCGAGCCGGTCGAGGGGACCGACCGGTTTGCGCTCCGGTTCGCGCGCTATGCGAACGAAGAGTGGAGCCATCCCCGGACCATCGTCGAGCGCGACGACCTCTTCGTGAACTGGGCCGACTTTCCTTCGATTCAGGCAGACGCACGGGGGGACCTGTTCGCGCACTGGCTTCAGAAGAGCGGCAAGGGGACGTACTCCTATGACGTCCGGATGGCGATCTCCAAAGACGGCGGCGCAACCTGGGGAGAGTCATTCCTTCTGAATCGCGACGGGAAACAGGCGGAGCATGGCTTCGTGTCGCTGGCTGCCCTTCCGGAGGGAGGAATTGCGGCGACGTGGCTCGACGGGAGGAACATGACCGGGGGGGACCATGGCCACGGAGGGGGTGACATGACTCTCCGCTATGCCAACGTCGATTCGAGCGGATCGATCACTTCTGACGAAGAGCTCGATGACCGAGCCTGCGAGTGCTGCGCGACCGGCATGGCCATGACATCGAGCGGGCCGGTGATCGTCTATCGCGATCGCTCCCCGGAAGAAGTGAGGGACATTTCGTACGTCCGGCGAGATGGTGCGACATGGTCGGAACCCGCTGCGGTCCATCGCGACGGATGGAAAATCAACGGATGTCCCGTCAACGGTCCGCAGATCGATGCGATCGGCGCTGACGTCGCGACAGCGTGGTTCACGGCGGCAGGGGAAGAGCAGCGAGTCTACGCGTCCTTTTCGACGGACGCGGGGGCGACGTTCGGCGAAGCGATCAGGATCGACGACGGAAAGCCGGTCGGGCGGGTCGACCTCGTGATGATCGGTCCGCGGACCGCGCTGGTCACGTGGCTGGAGCATACGCCGGGCGGGGCGGAGATTCGCCTCCGGCGCGTCACGTCAGACGCCCCTCCGGATCCGTCGGTGAAGATCGCCGACTCCGACGCGGCGCGCGCGGCAGGATTCACGCGCATTGGCTTATCCAGCGGAGAGCTCTGGCTCGCCTGGACCGAACAGAACGCCGGCAGCAAGGGAGTCCGCGTCGCGCGAGTGAGAATGTGAGGGTGGGTTGGTTGTTCCCAGTTCCGAGTT
>DATLEY010000080.1:0-14307 GCA_035525215.1 Thermoanaerobaculia bacterium
CCCCCTCCCCCCCACTTTTTCCCTCGGCAGGGGTAGGAAACACCCCCACTTCCGGTACTCCTCGGTATGGCGGGTACCGATCTTCATGTCGCCGGCTGGAAAGGACTGCGCCAGCTCGTCCCGGACCGCCCCCTCTCCGCCGCGGAGCTGACCGGGCAGCTCCTCCGCTACGAGCTCCCGACCGGGGGGAAATTCGTTCCCCTGGGAGGAACCGCCGCCCTCATCGCCACCGGGTCGCTCCAGGTTCGAGTCATCAATGATGGCGGGGACGCGCGGCCGGATCCGGCGATCGGCGCCGCGCCGCGCCGCGGAACGGAACCGGGACCCCCGATCGTCTACGAACCGGATCGCGCGTGGGTCAGAACCACCTTCTCGGGGATCGTGACGGGTACGCTGGAGGTCGGGCCCGCCGCACTGCAGCTCACGAGGCGCGCCACGATCGATGTCTGGCGTTCCTATGGCCGGGAAACGCGGCTGCGCGACGCGCTCGATGACTCACTCTCCAGGCCCGCGTCTCCCTTCTCGATCAATGACATCCTCTCCCTCGGCCGGAGGGAAGCCGTTGCGCTCACCGTCCTCGGCAGGATCGGCGCTTCGATCTCTCTCCTCTGGTCCGACATCCTGACCGACGGAGTGTCGACTCTCGGATCGCTCCTTCCGACCGAGCTCGGTCTCCGAGTCAGCGCCGGTGCCCGGGTGGCCGTTCCTTTTCGCTTCGAGGACGAAGTGATGCTCATCCTGGCGAAGACCGCGGACGACGAAGTCCGCTTCGATCTGCGCAAGGTGGTCGAAACGCAGAGAAGCATGAGTGCGGCGATCACCGCGGAAGGAGCCGTCACTCTCGGCGAAGAGCTCGCGAGCGGAATCGAAGAGCTCATCTCGCGGTGGCTGGGCGATGACTTCGACGCGGTCCGGTCGCTGGCGGATCGAGTGGCCACCGACCTGGCCGGCGGGGACGAGCGAAAGCGTCTGGCGAAGGTGCTGGACCGGATCGGGATGAAGGGAGTTCTCCGGGAAGAAGCCCGGGAGCTTCAGGCGAAGCTGAGCGAGATCGAGCATGAGATTCCGCGACGGATCCGACGGCATGTGCAGCTCCGCGTGACCAGCGGGTTCGCCTACGAGTACCGGCGCCTCGACGCGTCGAAATCGATCTTCAGCGGAAAGGTGCGACGAGGAGACGCGGACGACAGGAATTACCGGGATCGCGTGACGCGACATCATACCCAGGCGCTCAAGGGCGACTTCGCGGCTCTTCTCGAGGAGAGCGACCACGACTCGTTCGAGCTTCTCGGCTGGCTCGATGAGCGCAAGCGAGTCCGCCGCCGCGCCTGGGGTTTCGCCCTCGGAATCGGCCCCTGGTTCATGAAGACGCGCGATCTCGCCACCATGACCGAGGTTCGTCAGCTCGATCGCGAAGGTGGATCTTCGATCGCGTTCATCGGACACCGCTCATGGGAGATCGAGTCGAGCCTCTTCGCAGCGTCGGGGTGGAGCGTCGACCTTCGAGCCGAGATGGCGGAGTTCTCGCTGCTCCCCGTGACGCGTGATTTCGAGTTCGGCTTCCACATGCTGATGCGATTCGCCCCTCATCGAGTCTCGTCGGCGAACATCGGCGAATGGGTCGATCTTGCCGCGATGTGGAACGTGATTCCCGCCGGGGCGGAGCGTGAGCGGACGAGCGAGCTCGTCGCCACGCTCGCCAGCTCGACTCGGGTCGAGGCCGCGGTGCAACTGACCTTCGATCAGGAAACCCTCCAGAAGATTCTCGTGTCGGAGGCGCTGCGCGGCGCGGATGCGATGGCGGAAGCGCTCTCTGCGGCCATGCCCTACAGCGAGATGTTTCCGGAGCGGGAGCAGTGGCAGCTGCGCGAGCGTTCCTACGCGCGCGCCTGGAGAGCGGCGCTCTCCGAAAAAGGAGACGCGCTGCCGATGGATGTCTGGCGGCGGATCGGGGCCGCGGGCGTGGACGATTACACCCGGACCGCGTCCTTCGAGCTCTCGGGGCGGGCGGGATCGTTCGCCGAGATCAGAGCGCGCCACCCGAACATTCATGGGGACTGGACTCGATGGCGCGAAGGGATCAACCTCCTCGCGGCCGCGATCGAACAGGGAACGTTGAGTGCACGAGAGATTCCGTCGATGTTCGATCGGATGTGCCGCTTCTGGCAACAGGCTCTCTACATCCGGGCCCTTGGGAGGCTCTTCACCCGAGCGGTCGCGGAGAGCGGAGCCGCCAGGCCGCGTGGATCACTCCGGATCGAGCACACACCGCTCGCAGGCGAACCGACCGTGATCAACTTCGGCTGACACGCAAAACGGGCGGCCTGAAGGCCGCCCGTTTCGTGGTTCATCACTGAGGTTTCCGGCTACTTCATGTGCTTGCTGACGAGTCCCGTCATCTCGAACATGGAGACCTGCTCCTTGCCGTTGAAGAGCGGGCGGAGATTCGCGTCGGCATTGATCATCCGCTTGTTGGTCTGATCCTGCAGACCGTTCGCCTTGATGTAATCCCACAGCTTTTTCGTGATCTCGGTACGCGGCATCGGTGTATTACCGACGACTGCTGCGAGCTGCTCGTCCGGCTGAACCGTGGCGGCCAGCCCTTTGCCGCCGCCCTTGGAACCCGTGGATCCCTTTTTTGTCGTTGCCATCGAGACTGCCTCCTCCGTTGATCTTCACAAAACCTACAGGGTTCCGGTCTGAAAGGAAAGATTTTTGAGGAAATAGCCTGTCTCGCGCCCCCGGAATCGTCTCCCGGGCGGCGGACTCAGCGCAGCATTTTCCATAAGAATGCGTAACTGAGAGCGATCCGGTAGGCGAGCTGATCGTTCGTGCTTGACGCCCCATGACCTCCTTCGATGTTCTCGTAGTACCAGACGTCGTGACCGAGCTCCTGCATCCTGGCAACCATTTTCCGCGCATGCCCCGGGTGGACCCGGTCATCGCGGGTCGACGCATAGACGAACACGGGAGGATAGTCCGCGTCAGCCCGTAACCGCTGGTACGGAGAATATTTGCTGATGAACGCCCGCTCCTCCGGGATGCGTGGATCCCCATACTCGGCCATCCAGCTCGCTCCCGCGAGAAGCTCGTGATAGCGAAGCATGTCCGCGAGTGGAGAGCCCGAGATGATCGCGCCGTAGAGCTCGGGGCGTCGCGCCATCGTTCCGAAGGTGAGAAGGCCGCCGTTGCTGCGCCCCTCGATTCCGAGATGTTCCGGGCTGGTGATTCCGCTGGCGACGAGGCCGGCGGCGACCGCTTCGAAGTCTTCGAACACCTTCTGCCGGTTTTCCTTCAGAACGCTGGAATGCCACGCCGGACCGAACTCCCCTCCTCCGCGGATATTGGCGAGAACGAAGACACCCCCTCGCTCCAGCCAGAGCTTTCCGTACGCGCCGTAGTGGGGCTCGTACGATCCGGAGTAGGAAGGTGTGAGGGCGTTCCGGAAGCCGCCGTAGGTGAAGATGTGCGTCGGATTCTGCCCGTTGCGCGCCATTCCGCGCGGAGCGACGACGAAGTACGGGATTCGCGTTCCATCCCGCGAGGTCGCCCACTGCTGGGTCACCTCGAAGCGGCTTCCTTCAAAGGTAGCCTGCTGGGCGGCGACGCCTCGCGTCACTCCTCCCTTCGGAGCGACGTGATAGAGGGTCGGGGGATCGACGAAGGATTCGAATGCGACCAGCGCCTCGCCGGTCGAATCGCGCGTCGACATCACGGTGAGCGCGCCGTTGTCCGGAAAGGCGATCATCTCGCGCGACCAGTCGCCGGGGGCGGGCGGAGTCGCGCCGGGCTGTAGAACGGAAATGCGCGCGGCAGCACCCGGGCCCACGGGCGCAAATCGGTAAAGCCGCCCTCGGACGTTGTCGAGCGTGGTAATCAGAATCGACTCATCGGTCACCGAGATGCCTTCCACGATCGAGCTCGCCGTCGGCTCGACCAGGACCTGAACGCGCGGCTGCACCGCGCCTCCGACCCGGACGGACGCCGGATCCACGAGGACGACCGAGCCGGCGGGAATCGCGCTTCCGCTCTGCGCGGGCCAGTCCTCCTGGAGGCTCACCACGAGCTGCCCATCGAACCCACCCCGGACCACCGCCGACGCGGGAAGAGCCAGCTGATATCGCTGTCCGCCGGCGAGCTGGTGGTATCGGGCCGTCCAGGTGGTCAGGGACTCGTCGATCAGATCGATATGACCGTTCTTCATCCGGATCCGAAATCCGGAAGCGCCGACCGAAGAGGGAGCGCTCTCGAAGATCGTCGTGGCCGCGGAGAGCGGCGTGCCACGCTTCCACACCTTGACGACGCGCGGGTATCCCGACTCGGTGAGCGAGCCAGGGCCCAAGTCCGTTCCAACGAAGAGGGTCTCCGCGTCGATCCAGTCGAGATAGCTCTTTGCCTCGGGAAGGAAGAAACCTCCCTCGACGAATCGGAGCGTCTCCGCATCGAACTCGCGCACTTCGACTGCATCTCCTCCCCCTGCGGAGAGAGAAACGAGGCAGCGGCGATTCTCCGGGGGAAGACAGTTCATCCTCTTGAGGACCCACATCTTTTTTTCCCGGCGGGAGAGGTCATCGATGTCGAGAACCGTGGTCCAGCGAGCCGCGGCCAGTCCGCCCGCCTCATGCAGCGACTCCACGCTGGTGCGGCGATAGAGGCCGCGCGGATGCTCCGGGCTCTTCCAGAGGTTGTAGAGCCAGTTGCCGCGGTAGGTCAGTGAGGGAACCCGGGACTCGGAGTTGAGCGCGGCGAGCGCCTGCGCCTCCATCTGCTCGAATCCGGCGGACGCGGCGAGCTCACGCCGGGTGCGCTCGTTCTGATCACGCACCCACGCGAGGGCCCGCTCTCCATCGACCTCTTCAAGCCAGAGATAGGGATCCGTTACCTGTGCGATGGACATTGGCTCGGTTGTCGAAGGAGTGCTCTCCGGACTGTCAGGCGCCGTAGCGCAGCCCGCACCCCATACGGCGATGAGTAAGATGAAGATCGAGGTTCGCATTCCATAGGCTCCTTGTGAGTTACGAGTTGTTCAGTTCCCAGTTCCCAGTTGCTTAGTTCCGAGTTCCCAGTTGCTTAGTTCCGAGTTCCGAGTTTCCAGTTCCGAGTTGTGAGGGGTGATCGTGTTTCCTTCGCGGTTTACAAGTGGATGAAGTTCGCAAGGGAATAATCAGCAAGCGATCCCAACATCAAGACCAGCCACGGAGAATCTATAACAACAACTGACAACTTCTGGGAACTGGCGATTGGGAACCGCAACCAACCTGGAAACTGGGAACTCGGAACTGGGAACTCGGAACTCGGAACTCGGAACTCGGAACTCGGAACTCGGAACTGGCCAACTCGGAACTGGAAACTCGGAACTGGGAACTCGGAACTCGGAACTGGGAACTCTCGGAACTGGGAACCCCCTGCAACTCCCCAGCCGCCTGCGCCTTTCCGCGCCGGGGCATGTTTATTGCCCCGCAAGAGTTCGCATGCCCAGTGGTCCCGACCGGAGCGAACTGTTCTGGCGAACATTCGAATCGACATCCGACTTCGGCCTCGTGGGCCTCGATGCGGAGGGGATCATCCGCGTCTGGAGCCTCGGGGCTGCGGCCATCGCCGGCTACTCCGAGGATGAGATTATCGGCAGCCACTTCGCGATCCTTTTCACGGAGGAAGACCGCATCGCAGGAGCTCCCTCGCAAGAGCTCGAAACCGCGCGAGCTTCGGGCCGCGCGGAGGACCGGCGCTGGCATGTCGGAAAAAACGCCAGGTTCTTCGCGGACGGCATCACCACCTCGATCGTCGACTCGTCAGGTCGGGTGGAGGGATTCGCGAAGGTCTTTCGTGATGCGACGGATCGTCACCTGGCGGAGCGGCGTCTGGCGACCCAGCTCGCCGTCGCGGCGCTCTTCAATGAAGAGATAGGCGTCGACGACGCCAGACGCGGCGTCATGCGGATCATCTGCGAGACGCTCGGCTGGGATCATGGTGGGCTCTGGGCGGTCGACCCGCAGCGACAAGGCCTCCGCTGTCTTGCGGTCTGGCACGTGGAGAATTTCGATCCCGCCCTGGTCGAATCATTCTGTCAGGATCGGGAGTTCGGCCAGGGCGAAGGCCTTCCGGGGCGCGTCTGGGCCTCGGGGCGATCGCTGTGGCTCAACGAGGTTGCCCTCGATCCGGACTTTCCTCGGGCCGGCGCCGCAGCGGCTCTCGGGTTCCGCACCGCTCTCGGATTTCCGATCATCCGAGCTGGAGAAGTGACGGGAGTCCTGGAGTTCTTCACCCGCGCGAAGGTGACTGAGGACCCGCAATTGCTCGCGATGCTGGGTCCCCTGGGATCTCAGGTCGGGGACTACATCGAGCGCCGCAAGACCGCCGAAGCTCTCCGGACGAGCGAAAAGCGGTATCGCGTCATCACCGAGACGGCGCGCGATGCGATCGTCACCATCGACGCCAGCAGCACGATCCTTTTTGCAAACAGCGCCGTCGAGGAGCTCTTCGGGTGGCGTCCGGACGAGCTGGTCGGACAGAAGCTGCACGTGGTGATCCCGCAGCGGCTCCACCGTCAGCACGACGTCGGCGTGGCGCGCTACGAGAAAACCGGCGTGAAGCGCATCTCCTGGCGAGGCGTCGAGCTCCCCGGCCGCCACCGGGACGGCCACGAAGTGCCGCTGGAGATTTCGTTCGGCGAATGGGAGAGCGACGGAAGAACGATCTTTTCCGGCTTCATGCGCGACGTGAGCGAGCGCGTCAAAGCTCGCGAAGAGCTTCAGCAGACGCTCGCGATGGAACAGCATGCCCGCTTCGAAGCCGAGTCCACGCGAGAGGAGCTCGAACGCCACGCGAAAGAAGAAGCCTCCTTCCGCCACCTCGCCTCCGCTCTCACCGGAGCCGTCGGTGTGGACGAAGTCCTCGCGGAGATCACACAGCGAGCGACGCGGGTGACGCGCGCCGATGGCGTCTATGTCGAGCGCATCATCTCCGTGAATGGAGATGTCGAAGTTCGCGCGGTGAACGGGAAAGGAACCCCCGAGTCTGGCCTGAGGATCGCCTATCCCGGCTCGATGACCGAGGAGATCATGGAACGGAAGACCCCGGCCATCCTCGCGTCGATGACCGGAATCGGCTCCTCGATGGCTCCCTATCTTCAGAAGAGCTGCGGAGAGTGCGAGGTTCTGGTCGTGCCGCTGGTGACCGGAACCGAGACACTCGGGGCGCTGGTCCTTCTCAACAGCTCCGACTCCGGCCGGCACTTCGGCGAGGATGACGTAGCCAAGGGACGAGCCCTGGGGGATCTGACGTCCCTCGCACTCCGCCGCGCGAGGATGATGGAAAACGAGAAGGCCGCCAGAGCTACGGCGGAGGAGGCGGTCAAGAGCCGGGATCGCACGCTGGGGATCGTCTCTCACGATCTTCGCAATCCACTGACGAAGATCTCGCTCGCTGCGCAGATGCTCGAAGAGCTGCCGGACGACGATCCGGCGGAGCAGGTCACCGTGATCCGGACCGCCGCCCGGCAGATGAACCGCCTCATCGAGGATCTTCTGGACGCCGCTCGGATCGAACAGCGCGGTCTTCGCGTCAGAGCGCGCGCGATGGACGTCACGGAGACCATCGGCCATGCCTGCGCGTCGAACCGGGCCATCGCGGACCAGCGGAGCCAGACCATCGAGTGCAGGGTCCCGGATGACCTCCCCCTCGTTTCCGCGGATCCCGATCGGGTACTGCAGGTCCTGAACAATCTCATCGCGAACTCGATCAAGTTCATCCCCGAGGGGGGGCGAATTCTCATCTCCGCCGTCGCGGCGGATGATGACTTCGTCGCGGTCAGCGTGGCGGACGACGGTCCCGGCGTGCCGGAGGGCAAGGAACAGGAGCTCTTCGAATCGTGGTGGCAGGCGCCGGGCGCCAGCCACCCCGGAGCGGGCCTCGGCCTCTCCATCGTGAAAGGGATCGTCGAAGCCCACGGCGGCACGGTCGCCGCGAAGAATGGAGAGAGCGGCGGCGCCATCTTCACCTTCACCTTGCCGCGCGCGCAGACCGAAGCCTGACGGCCTTTTCCTCTCTTCTAATGACACCGGGCCCCGGCTCCGAAGCAGGACCGGGTCATTCAGAGGCCGCACGGGAGAACGAAGTACCGCCACGATTGGTCTCGCGGCCGAAGAATCTCAGAATGCGCAAACCGTCATCGGATTCTTATGCCGGTTCAGCCGCATCGTATGAACCAGCCGGGACGTGCATAAGAACCCGACAGCGATCACCGTATTCTGAGATTCTTCGGCCGCGACGCCAGCTCATATTCTGCGCGGCTGGCGCGTGCGGCCTCTGAATGACTCCCGGCACGGTTCGCGTCGCTCACGGTTTTGTGGCGCCGGCTTTTAGGAAACCAGCAACCCAAAGATTGTCTGCACCCTGGAAGGGTGCCAGAAGCTCGGGCAAGTTGATCATCGAAACCAATCATCGTCATCAAGGGCTGGGCGGCGAGACGCCGCCCGCCACTCTGGCCCCCACGGAAATTTCTCCGCGCCGTCGTCTAACCAGGCTGACGCGGGACCCGCCGCGATTCGAAGGAGATTCCGTGATGACTGCCGTCTTCGTCGCCGACCTGCATCCGATCACGGCGGCCGCCCTCGAGCGCGCCATCGATCAGCATCCCGCTCTCGCCTTCAAGGGCGCCTACCCCCGCCCGGCCGACCTCCTCGCCGCGATCGAGGAGCATCCCGGTTGCGCGTGCGTGGTCGACCCGCAGATCTTCAGGGAGGACCTCGAGCCTTACGCCGGGCTGGTGCGGCGCGCCGGAACCATCGTCCTCTGGACCGCCTCGATGTCCGCCCGGGTCGATCCTCGCTGAACGAAAATCCCTACGCGCTCCGCATCGCAGCGCTGGCCCGCGAGAGCCGCCATGCGTCGCGCCACGAGTCTTCGTGAAAGCGGCGAGCTCGTGTCTCATGAAGCGGGGATTTCAGGCGAGCACATCGCCCGCCTCGCCTCACGATCGCCGAAGCTGGCATCATGAGGCCATGAGTCGCCTGCGGCATCTGATCGGCGTCCCGCCGATTCATCCACTTCCGTTCGCCGCCGCGAAGCTGGCCATCGTCGCCTCCTGGGCCTTCGGTTTTTTCGGTCTCGCCGCGGGGTGGCCGTTCGGCCTGCGGGAGATCGCCGGAGCCGTACTGCTGGCCGCGGGAATCGCCCTCGTTCTCGTCGCGACGGTCGATCTGGGGGCGGCCCTTCGCATGGGGCTGCCCGCGGAGAAGACCGAGCTGGAGACCGGCGGGCTCTATCGATTCTCGAGGAACCCGATTTACGTCGGGGTCGATCTCAGCGTGATCGGCTCGGCGATCATTGCCCCGTCGGTATGGAACCTGATCGCTGCCGTGACGGCGATCGTCATCCATCACTTCATCATTCTTTCCGAGGAGAGATTTCTGGGAACCAGATTCGGCGCGGCGTGGGAACACTACCGAACCGCCGTTCCCCGATACCTCGGACCGGGAACGAGAATCAAAAGCTGAACGCAGAACGCAGAACGATGAATTTAGAAAAGAGTCAAAGACCAACGCAGAACGCAGAACGCAGAACGATGAATTTAGAAAGAGAGTCAAAGACGAATACAGAACACTGAAACTTGATGAAGAATGTTTTCGCGTTGATTCTAGGCTCGGCGAACCGTTCTTCCCGATCTAGGGCTTTTGACTCATTTCTAAATTCTAAATTCATCGTTCTGCGTTCTGCGTTGGTCTTTGACTCCTTTCGAAATTCATCGTTCTGCGTTCTGCGTTGGCCTTTGACTCTCTTTCTAAATTCATCGTTCTGCGTTCTGCGTTCGCCTCTCAACGTTCACTATGTCCCTTCACTGCTCGCGTATCATCCGGACGACGCTCTTCGCGAGATCGTTCGGCACGGGGATCGTGAGATGGTACTGGACGATCTTCCAGTCATCTTCGATCTTCACGAGGACGCCGGTTCCGCGTGTCGTGCCGTAACTCTCATTCTCGAGGATTTCGTCGAACCACGCTGTCCGGTTCTCTGGTCCCAGGGTGACATGTCGTGAAGTCGGCTCGTATGTCCATCCCCTTCCCTGCGTGAAGTACGGCGTGACGAAGCCGCGGAACTCCTCCAGGGACCAGCGCTCCGTGGCGTCGGTCCCGATGTAGACCGCTTCCGGCGCGAAGAGAGCGAAGTACCGCTCGAGCTGAGCCTTCGAAGCGGCATCGTGAAGCGCGTCGAGAACGCGGCGGATCTCCTGCTCATCGGTCTCATAGTGAACGTTCCCGATGATCCGAGAAGGATCGATCGGTTCAGTCCGGACCGGAGGATTGGCGGCGCTCACCGCAACGGCGAAACAAAGAATGACGATCGAGGCGTATCTCATGGGCGCAATTGAATCAGTTTTCAGCAAAAACGCGTAGCGCACAGCGTGCGCGGGGGACGGGGCGGGCCCGCGGGGGGGTGGGGGTCATTCAGAGGCCGCACGCGCCAGCCGCGCAGAATACGAGGTGGCGTCGCGGCCGAAGAATCTTAGCCGCGACGATCGCGGGAGGGCGGGCCCCCTTCTCCCCGTCCGGATCGCGATTCGAATGAGATCGCATTCGGGGAGAAGGGTCGGGGATGAGGGGCAATGAGCGACGTTCCCCCACTCTGAATGACCCACCGCCCCGCCGCCACGCTCACGATCACGATCACGGCGGAGAGTGTCATTAGAAGCCCAGCATTATGAAATGATGCGCATCGAGCTGACGCCCATCTCATGATCCTCCTCGGCAAAGGCAACCGCCAGGTTCATCTTCTTTCGCGATACGGCAACCGGCACGGCATGATCGCCGGCGCGACCGGCACGGGTAAGACCGTTTCGCTCATGGTCCTGGCCGAAGGCTTTTCGCGGCTCGGCGTTCCAGTCTTCATGGCCGACGTCAAAGGTGACGTCGCCGGACTCGCGATGCCGGGCGCGTCGAACGAGAAGATTGCCGATCGCGTCGCGCAGATCGGCATCGAAGATTACGCTCCCGAGGGAAGCCCGGTCATCTTCTGGGACCTTTACGGCGATTCCGGCCATCCGGTTCGCGCGACGATGAGCGAGATCGGCCCTGCGCTGCTCGCCCGGATGCTCGAGCTGAGCGACGTGCAGAGCGGCGTGCTCGAAGTCGTCTTCCACGTGGCGGACGAAGAGGGTCTCCTGCTCCTCGATCTCGATGATCTCCGCTCTCTTCTCTCCTTCGTTTCGGCGAACCGAAAGGCCATCTCCGCCGAATACGGCCTGGTGAATCCGCAGTCGATCGCGGCCATCCAGCGCGCTCTCCTGACTCTCGAGCGGAATGGGGGACGCGATTTCTTCGGAGAGCCGGCGCTCGATCTGAACGACCTGATGCGGACGGATCTCAACGGTCGCGGCGTCATCAGCGTTCTCTCGGCGGAAAAGCTCGTTCTCAAACCGCGGCTCTACTCCAGCTTTCTTCTCTGGCTTCTCTCCGAGATCTTCGAGAATCTCCCCGAGGCGGGGGATCTGGATAAACCGAAGCTGGTCTTCTTCTTCGATGAAGCGCACCTCCTCTTCGACGATGCTCCTCCCGCGCTGCGAGAGCGCGTCGAGCAGGTGGTCCGGATCATTCGGTCGAAGGGGGTCGGCGTCTATTTCTGTTCGCAGTTCCCGGATGACATACCCGGCGAAATTCTGGGACAGCTCGGCAACCGGATTCAGCACGCTCTCCGCGCGTACACGCCACGCGACCAGAAGGCCGTGCGCACGGCGGCGGAGACCTTTCCTCCGAACGAAGGTGTCGACGTGGCGGCGGTCATCTCGAGCCTCGCCGTCGGAGAAGCGCTGGTTTCGACGCTTCAGGAGAAGGGCGTTCCTCTCCCGGTGGAAAAAACCCTGATGTCCCCTCCCCGCTGCCGGATGGGAACGATCACGCCCGAAGAACGTGCGATCGTCCGCGGCCGCAGTCCGGTCGGGGGCCGGTACGACACGCCGCTGAACCGCGAGTCCGCGCATGAATTGCTGATGAAACGCGCGGCGTCCGCGGCACCGACGCCCCCTTCCGGTCAAGGGACGGCCCGGAAAGAGGAAACCTCTTCACGCGGCAAGGTCAGCGACGTGCTCTGGGGAACGAAACGGCGTCAGGGGATGGTCGAAACGATGGCGAAACAGGCCGCCCGCTCCATCGGCGGCCGCCTCGGTACCGCGATCCTTCGCGGCATCCTCGGGGGAATCAAACGAAAGTAAGTACCGTGGGGGGCGGGGGTCATTCAGAGGCCGCACGCCCCAGCCGCTTAGAATACGAGATGGTCTCTCGACTTCGTCCTCCCTTGCGGCCTCTGAATGACCCCCGCCCTCCCCCGTTCGCAGCTCGGGGCCTGGTGTCATTCAGAGGCCGCACGCGCCAGCCGCGCAGAATATGAGATGACGTCGCGGCCGAGGAATCTCAGCCGCGATGATCGCTGTCGGGTTCTTATACCCGTCCAGACGCGTTCGTTCGATGCGAGTGCACAGGCATAAGAACCCGATTGCGGTTTACGCATTCTGAGATTCTTCGGCCGCGAGACCAGTCATCTCTCGACTTCGTCCTCCCTTGCGGCCTCTGAATGACCCCCGCCCTCCCCGCGATGTACTTAGAAGCCACAGCACACCTGGTATCAGCGGCACGGCGATCGTCGCGATCGCGCGGAGAATGAGGTCCGGATCACCGCTCTCCAGGCGCGGCCAGTTGAAGATGAACAGATCGGCCGTGAAGTGAGAAAGAACGACGGTCAGCGCGTCGTAGCGGAGAAAGGCCCATCCCCAGACGCAGCCGACCGCCGTCAGCGCGACGGCGCGACCCCAGAATGGCTCGGCCGGCGGAAGGAAACCGAGCCCCGTGTGCGTCGCGCCGTAGAGCATCGCGGGGATCAGGATCGCGATCCATGCGCGCCCGGTCGCCCCGAGGAGCCAGGTCCCGGCGAAGAAACGGTACCCCAGCTCTTCGACCAGAGCGACCATCAGGAAGAAGACGAGCGTCGAGATTGCCGGCGCGCTCGAGTTGATCGCGTAAAAGAAAAAGCCCTGCGGCTGAATTGGCGTCCAACCTCCGGCAAACCGCTCCAGCAGCAGAACGGCGGCCGACAGCGCCGCGCCGCTCAACAGCCCGACGAGGAACCCTCGCAACGACGCTCGTCCGACCGCGGGATCCGTCAGCTTCCCCGCGGCGGCAAGCCAGAGCGAGGCGCCTCGCCGCGCACCCGACTCGCGGTCGAGCGCGTCTCCCGCCGCGATGACCACGAAGAGGATGAAGGCGATCCACGCTCCGCCGGCTGCCGAAAGCGCCAGGCTTTGGAACGTCGCGATCCAGCGCGGCCAGAGGGGATCCCACTGCTGAAGGAGATCGGCCGGCCGGAGCGCCTGGATCGTCAGGAACGAGAGAGCGACGATCCCCACGAGGATGGCCGCGGGGCGGAGCGCGACGGTTCCCCGCCGGAGATGCGTCAGAAAGAGCGCGAGCGCGACGAGACCGGCGAAGGCGGCGCCCAGCGCTCCCGCGACGAAAAGCGCGCTGTTGGGGGCGGCGCGACGGCGCGCATCCCGCACCGCCGAATCGGGAACGACGAGGCGCCGGTCTGCGGTCGCGACCTCTCCGGCGACCTCGACCCAGAGGCGTTCGCGCAGCTCCGGTTCGGTGGAGATCGTCCGCTCCCAGGTGAAGTAGTGATCGCGGCGCTCGGGGCGCTCGGTCGTGCTGACGCCGCGGGAGTCCCAGTCGCTGGTGTCGATTCCGAGATGCGACGCGGCGGTTCGGGCGAGAGCGAGCGCGGCGTCCGCTTCGAGACGCGCGCCCGGCGCGTCCTCCTGCAGCGTTCTTCCCCACCCGATGATTCCCCCCGCGGGGTCGACTGCCACGAACGCGACGTCCGGATTCCCTCGCTGCTTCGCGACCACGATGTAGCGATAGACAGGCAGCCGGCGGATCAGAGCGCGCGTTTCATCGAGGCCGAACGAGCGCTGGAGATAATCGAGGAGTCTCTCATCGACATGAAGGCGCGCCGCGGCCTCCGCTCCATCGATCGACACGCCACGAGCGCGCAGAAAAGTCCGCGCCTCGGCCTCGACCCCAGCAGGCTCTCGCGTCACGTCGACCGTCGCGAGCGGCCAGAGCGCATCCAGCGAAAAGAAGAAGAACGCCCCGGCGAGAATCGCCGCGATGAGCAGGACGAGATCCGAGCGATCCCGAGGCCCTGTCACAGTGCGAGGGGTGGGGGTCATTCAGAGGCCGCACGGGAGGACGAGGAATCTCAGAATGCGCAAAGCCGTCATCGGATTCTCGTGCTGGTGCAGTCGCATCGTATCAACGAGCC
>DATLEY010000083.1:0-14547 GCA_035525215.1 Thermoanaerobaculia bacterium
TCACGAGAGCAGTTTCTCCAGGTCCTCCACCTCCAGCCGCTGGAGGACGCTGTTGTCCTCCGAGATGATCGAGTCGGCCAGGCTCTTCTTCCGATCCTGCAGCTCCAGGATCCTCTCTTCGACGGTATCGCGCGCGATGAGGCGGTATGCGAAGACGCGCTGCTGCTGACCGATGCGATGGGCGCGGTCGATGGCCTGCGCCTCGACGGCGGGATTCCACCAGGGATCGAGAAGGAACACGTAGTCAGCGCGGGTGAGGTTGAGTCCCACGCCGCCGGCCTTGAGGCTGATCAGGAAGAGAGGCGGACCGTCCGCCCGCTGAAAACTCTCCACGACCTGCTGACGGTTCGGTGTTTTACCGTCGAGATAGAGATAGCGCACCCGCTTCGCATCGAGCCGCGCGGCCAGCAGATGGAGAAATGACGTGAACTGAGAAAAGACGAGCGCCTGGTGGCCGCTCTCCAGCACTTCGGAGAGCTCTTCCATGAGCAGATCGAGCTTCGCGCTCTCCCCGTCGCTGGCCCGGTCGATGAGCGCCGGATGACAGGCTGCCTGCCGCAGCCGGAGGAGCGCCTCGAGCACCTGCATGCGGACCGAGCCCATCCCCTTCGATCGGACGGCGTCGAGCAGGGCGTGGCGGTAGTACTCGCGAAGCTCGTCGTATTTCTCGCGCTGCGCTCCTTCGAGCTCGCACCAGAGGGTCTGCTCGAGCTTTTCCGGCAGCTCCGGCGCGACCTGTTCCTTCGTCCTCCTCAGAATCAGCGGGCGAAGCGCGGCGGCCAGGGCGTGACGGCGCTCGGGCGGAACGCCGCGCCCCGCGAACTGCCGGCCGAAGCTCCGCGAAGGCCCGAGCATCCCCGGATTGAGGAACTCGAAGAGACTCCAGAGCTCCCCGAGGTGATTCTCGATCGGCGTGCCGCTGAGGGCGAGGCGATGACGCGCGCGCAGAAGCCGGGAGGCCTTGGCGGCCTGGCTGCTGGCGTTCTTGATCGCCTGCGCCTCGTCGAGGATGGCGACCTCGAACTCCACTCCTTCGAGATGGCCGATGTCCGCCCGCAGCGTCCCGTACGTCGTCAGCACGATGTCGAAGCCGGCCAGCTCGCCGGGATCCCGCACACGGTCCGTTCCATGGAGCTCGAGAACGCGGAGGTGCGGCGTGAATCGCGCCGCCTCCTGCCTCCAGTTGAACAGAAGCGTCTTCGGCGCGACTACCAGTGACGGGCGGCCCCGCTCGACCTGATCGAGGAAGGCGAGGGCCTGAATGGTCTTCCCGAGCCCCATGTCGTCCGCGAGGCACCCCCCCAGTCCGAGCTCGCGAAGGAAATGAATCCATCCCAGCCCATCGCGCTGGTAGGGGCGGAGCTCTCCGCGAAACCGCTCGCTCTCGTTCATCGGGTGCGGATGCGAGCCGGAAAGCCTGTCGCGCAAACCCTGAAACTTCCGGTCGAGCGTGATGCCGGCGCGCCCGAGAAGCAGTGCGTCGATCAGAATGGCCTGGCTCTTCCGGAAGCGGACACTTTCCTTCCGCGACTCGCCGATCGCGATCAGATCCGTGAACTGGGAGAGCCAGTCGCGCGGCACCAGTCCAGCCGACCCGTCGGGAAGCGTGATGAACGAGCTCCCCCGGTCGACGGTCGCCAGGAGCTGAGGAATGGTCAGAGTCTGATCCCCGAACCTCGCTCCTCCCTTGAGATCGAACCAGTCGATCCCGCTCTCGATCTCCGCTTCGAGAGCATCGGCCGCGCGAACCGACTTCGAATCGAGCTCGATCTCCCATCCCTCTTCGAGCAGCCGCTCGAGCGCGGAACCGAGAAACGCGGGACGGATCTTCCAGCTGTCGATGTAGTAGTCGCGCGTGAACTGCAGCTGCGAAAGGCGGCCGAGCATCTCGCTCTCCCGATCCCGATCCCGCCGCACCACCCGGCTCTCGACCCTCCACGAGGTCTGGGAATCGCTCGGCTTCGCCTCGAGCTGTCCATAGCGGAAGATCACGGTCGCCGCAATCGAATCGAACTCGCTCTCGAGGACCAGGCGAGGCTCCGGCTTCGGCGCTTCCTCCTGCCAGCGAAGGTCGGCGGGTAGATCGATCGTCACCGGCGGCGCCTGCGAGAGCGATTCGATCAGCTGATCGCGATCTTCCTGCGGCACGTCGATGGGACCCCGGGTCAATACCTCGATCCATGCAAACTCTTCAGACGCTTCGAGAGGGGCGATGAGGGTTCCGGCCACCACGACTCCCGCTCCGATGACGTCGGCTTCTCCGAGCCGCAGCCGCCTGGAGTCCCGCTCGAAGGAGCCGCTGATCGTATAGTTGCTTCCGTTCTCCGAGACTTCGATCCGCAATTTCCACGGCTCCGGATCCCACTGCAGCGCCGGCGAGAGATCCTTCTCCTCGATCTCACGGTGGAGACGCCCGGTCATCGCCATCCGCTCGAGGAACCATCGAGCCCCCCTCCCCCGGAGCCATCGTCTCGCTTGCACCGGCAGCCCCGCGTCGCTGAACCCTTCGGCATTGAGCAGCGAAAGGATCTCCCGGTCCGGGTCCGGGAGCTCGGCCAGACGGTCGGCCGTGAGCCGCAGATCCCGCGGCTTCCCCCACTCGCCGTTCTTCTTCCGGCTCCGTCCGAGGAAGCGCATCTGAATGGCGGAACGAACTCCTCCGCCGTGATGGCCGATGACGTAGAGGATCTCCTCGGGTAGCGGTTCGCGCTGCGCCGTGGAGCGCGAAGGGCGCGAGCGCAGAACTTCCTCCATCCGAAGCTTCCAGCTCGAGGGCTTCGAGCCCCGGGGAAGGGTGAACGGAACGAGCTCACCCGACTGGCCATCATCCCGATCATCCCAATCGTCGTCCTCCAGAGCGGCGAACCCGATCTCGACGCGGGAGAGGCGCCCTCCCGGGGTCAGGCGCTCGTGGCAATCCGACTGCCGGATCACCGCCCAGACGTGCTTGCAGATCCGCCCTTCCCGCTCGAAAAAAGGACACTCGCAGGAGACCCATAGGACATCCCGTCGCAGCTCCATCTCGACGGAGTAATGGCCCGTCTCCCCTCGCACCTGAGCCGAAACGAACGAGCCTGCGGCCGAAAGACGCCCCACACGCCCCTCGTCGTAGTACCGGTCGCCGCGCTCCTTCGAGGGGGCGGGAACCCATCTCGACACCGCTTCCTGGAGTTGCACGCCACCTCCAACGCCGCCCCAATCGGAAGATTCCAGAGTCTCCGGGGCGGCGAACCCCTCCGTTTATCATGATTGGCGTGCGTTTTCTCGCTCTCGGCGACTCCTACACCGCCGGTGAAGGTCTCTCCCCCGGTCAATCCTGGCCGGACCAACTGGCCGGAAGGCTGGAAGGCTTGGGAAAGCCGTTGGCGGAGCTGCGCGTGATCGCGAAGACCGGGTGGACCACGGAGGAACTGGAGGAAGCCATCGACAGGGCGGAGCTGCTTCCGGCCTGGGACCGGGTCAGCCTGCTGATCGGGGTCAACGATCAGTATCGGGGCGTCCCTTCTGAGGAGTTCGGTGGGAGGTTCGAGAGAGTTCTCGAGAAGGCGATCGCACTCGCGGGGGGGAGGAGCATCCGGACCCTGGTTCTTTCGATCCCCGATTGGGGCGTCACCCCGTTCGCCGCGGACCGGAACGGGGAAGAGATCGCCGCAGCCATCGACCTCTTCAACGGGATCATCGAGTCCCGGGCCGCCGCCCGAGGATGCCGCTATCTCGATGTCACCGACTCCTCACGAAAGGCCGCCAGCGACCCGAAGCTGATCGCGCCTGACGGCCTTCATCTCTCGGAAGCCTGCTATGCAATCTGGATCGAGACCATCGTGGCAGAGCTGGAATGAGGGCGGAGCTGGGCAGTAAGGTCGAAGGGCATTCATCTCGCAACGGGTATCATTGGGGAAGGCCGCTACCGGGCCAATTTCGAACCTCACTGGAGACTCGATGAAACAAACAGCCTCATCACTCATCCTGATCGCTCTGCTCGCAGGATGCAGCAATCAGCCGGTGGACGACGCCGTGGTCGAGGCGCCGGTCGCGGCCAGGACAGAAACCGGGGAGAGTCTTCCGCCGGGCGACCCGGTCGCGGTCGATCCCACTCCCGTTCCGAGGGCGACCGCGAGCTCCACGGCCGCTGAAAGCACCACGCGAATGTCGCCTCAGGAATTGAAGGCGCACCTCGATGCAGGCGACGCGGTTGTGATCGACGTCCGCTCGCCGCAGGCCTTCATGACCCGCCACGCCGCGGGCGCGATCAGCGTCCCTCTCGAAATGGTGGCCTCGCGCGCGGGCAATCTGCCGCGCGCGAAATGGGTGGTCGCATACTGCACGTGACCCGCCGAACAGACGAGCGCCCGTGCGGCGCTCACCCTGAGCCAGATGGGATTCGAGAGAACGGCAGCGCTCACTGGAGGTCTGGAAGCCTGGGAGCGCGCTGGCTATCCGGTGAAGAGCGGGATGTAGTTTTCGCAGCGAAACGATTTCGAGAAAGGCCGCGGGAGACCGCGGCTTTTCCTTCTTACTGCGCCTGTTGGACCAGAGCGACCTCGATCGTGATGTCGACGTCGTCGCCGACGACGACTCCGCCGGTCTCGATCGCGCGATTCCAGGTGAGCCCGAAGTCTTTCCGGTTGATCCGGGTGGTGGCCGTCGCCTCCCGGCGAATCGAATCGCCTCTTCGCACCGCGGCGGAGGGGCCTTTCACCGCGAGCACGACCTCACGCGTCACTCCGCGGATCGTCAGGTTTCCCCTCATCCGCCAGCCGCGGCCATCCGGTTCGATCCGCGTCGATGCGAACGTGATCTCGGGATGCTTCGCGACCTCCAGGAAGTCTGCGCTGCGAAGATGATCGTCGCGGTCGGCGTTGTCGGTGTCGATCGACGAGGCGTCGATCGTGACGACGACCTTCGCGGTGGCTGGATTCTCCAGATCCCCGGTGACCCGCCCGGTCACCTTCTCGAAGCTTCCCTTCACCTTCGAGACCATCATGTGACGGACGGAGAAGTGAGCGGAGGAGCTGGCGGGGTCGATCTTCCAGACTCCGGTTTCGGCCGAGGCAGGGAGAGAGAGCGCGAGGGCGACGAGAAAGATCGGAAAGGGCTTCAAGGCCAGGCTCCAGACTTATTCATGGTAACAGGGAGATCCTTTGATGTCGAATTACAGGGGTCAGGGTAGAGGAGCGAGGGAGGAGGGAAAGGCAGTTCTCAGTTGCCAGTTCCCCGTTCCAGTTGCTGCGCGGGATGGCTTCTGTGGCGCCGGCTTTCAGCCGGCAGGGCGCGAAGCGCCCGGTTCTCTTTGACGACTGCGAAACGGCAACCGGCCGGATCCTTCGTCGCTACCGCTCCTCAGGACAGGGGCCGGCGGTACTCTCGCCTCGCGTGAGCCTGCGCGTGCATGGCGACCGGCCGGATCCTTCGTAACTACGCTCCTCAGGACAGGGGCCGGCGGTACGTTGGTCTCGCTTGAGCCTGCGCGTGCATGGCGACCGGCCAGAGGCCGGCGGTACGTTGGTCTCGCGTGAGCCTGCGCGTGCATGGCGACCGGCCAGAGGCCGGCGGTACTCTCGCCTCGCGCAACTAACAACTGGGAACTCGGAACTCGGAACCCTCGACCCTCTTTCCCGAGCCTCTACAATGCCGGACATGCAACCGGCCCCTCAGTTCACGCTGGAAGAGCGCGCGCGCCTTGGCGACGATGAGGCACTGCGGCGTTACTTCGACGCGAGAAACATCTCCAACCTCCGCTGGCTCAGCATCTTGATGATTCTGACCGCGGCCGGAATCACGATCTGGACGCTCGCCGCGAGGGAATGGTGGAGGATCACCCCGGCGCTGATCGCCTTCCTCGCAGCATTTCTGACGAATCGAGCGCTTCCGGGAGAAAAGCGAAGGCGGCCTCGGCTCGAGCTGATCGCCAAGCTTCGCCGGCTGATCGTAGGCCGGACGCGCACCTGGACCATCGTCTTTCTTCCCCTCTTCCACCTTTTCATTCTCACGGCCCTCTTCGACCTGCAGGGGAGCCTGGCGATCACATTCCTTTATGCATACCTCATCGTGGCGATCCGGCTGCAGCCGGTCGAGTCACTCGTCGTGTACGGGACCATGGCCGCCTTGCTGATCGCCGAGGGAACGATCGCCGGACGCAACATGGTCACCGGAAGCGACCCGGTGCTCCCCTCCACCATCAACGTCGGAATCGCGTTCGCGATCAACCTCTGGGTCGCAAGGAAAAGCCGGAGAGGATTCATCTCCGAGTGGAGAGGAGGCCGCGGCTCGGCTCGAGAGCAGCTGCGGATGCGCGAGGAGCTCGACTTCGCGCGCGACGTCCAGTTGTCGATGCTTCCCCGCCAGCCGCCGAGCCACGACTGGCTGGAGATCGCCAGTCTTTCCCTCCCCGCGACCGAGGTGGGAGGCGACTATTACGACTTCTTCGACCTCGGAGAAGGGAAGCTCGCCGTCGTGATCGGGGACGTCGCGGGACATGGTCTCGCCAGCGGCATGGTGCTCTCGGGCATCCGAAGCTGCCTCACGCTTCTATGCGATGAGCTGGTTCAGCCGGCAGCGGTGATGGAGAAGCTCGACAGAATGCTCCGGCAGACCACGGCTCACCGGATGTTCATGACCCTTTCCATTCTTCTCCTGGACCGTTCCGGTCCCGCCATTCTCTCCAGCGCCGGCCACCCCCCCCTTTTCCTCGAGCGCGACGGAAAGGTCGAGATGATCGAGACCCACGCTCTCCCCCTCGGAACGCGCTTGGCGACGCAAATCGATCAGAAGACGTTCCAGATCCGCTCGGGAGACCTTCTCATCCTGCAGACCGACGGCGTCTACGAGACCGTCAGCGCCTGGGGGGAGTCCTACGGATTCGACCGGTTCGCGGACGCGATCATGGCCTCGCCGAAAAAAACGACCATTCATCAGCGCCGCGACGCGCTACTTCGCGATCTCTGGATGTTCCGCGGGGACGCCATCCAGCGCGATGACGTCACGCTGGTCCTGATCCGCATCCGTTGACCCGGGCGCGCGCACATCCCGACCGGCCGGATCCTTCGTCGCTACCGCTCCTCAGGACAGGGGCCGGCGGTATTTCTGGGCTCGCGCAACCACAACTAACAACTCGGAACTGGGAACTCGGAACTCAGAACCCTCCTGTATCATCCCCGCCGAAACGAAGTCGAGGATGGCGCGATGAGCTTTGCGAAAGATCAGCTGAACAGGATTCAACCGTTGTGGAACGGGATGCTTGCCCACCGCTTTCTGATCGAGACGCGAGATGGGAAGATTCCCTTCGACACCTTCGCGCGCTGGATGCGTCAGGACTATCTCTTCGTCGAGGCGGCCATCCCCTTCATGGCTGCGATGATTCCCCAGGCGCGCCGGAAGCATTGGGAGCCGCTGGCCGGTGTGATCACCATGCTGGAGAAGGAGCTCCGGCTTTTCGAGGAGCGCGCCGTTGCGGCCGGCGTCACGCTGCGCGGCACCGATCCCTCCTTCGTGAATCACGCCTATATCTCCTTCCTGATGGCCACTCCGTTCCGCGAGAGCTATGAGGGGGCATTCACGGTTCTCTACGTCGCGGAGAAGGCGTACCACGAGTCGTGGTCGGTGGTGAAGAAAGGGCTCGACCCATCATCTCCCTGGATGCCGTTCGTCGAGAACTGGGCGGGCGAGCCATTCGCCCAGTACGTGCACTGGCTGGAGACGGAGCTCGACGAGCTGGCCGCGGAAGCGGGATCACACACCCGCGGCCGGATGGCCGAGCTCTTCGAGATCACCACACGTTACGAGATCGCCTTCTGGGAGATGGCGATGACCGACGAAGCGTGGCCGGGAATCTGATGGCGTTCACGGACCGACTGTTCGCGGCCGCCGAGCCACTCTGGAATGCCCAGGCCGATCACCCATTCGTCCGCGGAATCGGCGACGGGACGCTCGACGAGTCGATCTTCAAGCGATGGGTCCTGCAGGACTATCGCTATCTGATCGACTTCTCACGCGTCTTCGCCTACGCGGCGGCTCGGGCCGACCGCCTCGAGTCGATGAGCTGGTACGCGGCGGCTCTCCATCTCACTCTCAACACGGAGATGTCGCTTCATCGTACCTATGCGGCGAGATTCGGGATCTCCCCCGAGGATCTGGAGAAGGAAAAGGCCTGGCCCACGAATCGCGCGTACACCGATTTTCTGATCCGTACGGCAGCCAACGGAGATCTCGCGGATCTCGTCGCGGCGCTCCTTCCCTGCGCGTGGGGATACGTCCACCTCGCCGGACTCCTGGCGAAGAACCCTCCACCCGCCGACCCGCGCTACGCCGACTGGATCGCGCAGTACGACTCGGTTGAGTTCCGGGAAGCCACCGAATGGCTGAAGGGTGAGATGAACCGTCTTGCCGACAGTGTCTCTGAGGAAAAGAAAAAGGAGCTCACGGAGATCTTCGTCCTGTCGAGCACCTATGAGCTGCGCTTTTGGGAGATGTGCTGGGCGGGAGAGAGTTGGTGATCGTTCCCGCTCACCGATAGCGGAGGTCGATGACTTTCCGCACCACGTTCTTTGCCGCATCCGGAAGTCCCTGTACCTTCGACCAGACCCCGGTGAGCGCCTCCTGGGAGGAGTCGCCCGCGTGCTTGAAGCACTCCGCGCACCGCGGAAGCGCCGAGAGATCCTTTCTGGCGAATGCATCCTGCATCGCGAGGAAGCGATCGCCCTGAAGCACTTCCGTCAGCGTCTGCGTCCGGAGGTCCCCGATCACCTGATCGGCGTGAGCGTCGTAGCAGCAGTGCGTCATGCGCCCATCCGCGAAGATGATCACCCAGGTGAAGAAGCTCCCCTGCACGCATCCGTAGAATTTTCCGTGGAGATCCGTCTCCTCGTTCACGTCGAGGGCTTCGCACGTCTTCTCGATGACCACCGCGTTCCGGTGTTGTCTGAGATCGAAGAGACGGATGAAGTCTTCGACTTTCTCGTCGACGGTGAGACGCGACCGCATCTTCTGAATCTCGATCCGGATGGGATAGCCGTCCGCCTGATTGAGAAACTTCCGGGTCCGGTCGACCAGCTTCGCGAAATCTCCACCGGTACGGATCTGCGGATAGATCTCCGGGTCGATCGAGTCGACGCAGATCCTCAGGCGGCGCAGCCCCGAGGTGAGCAGCCGCTCCCCCATCACCTGGTCGAGAAGGAGTCCGTTCGTGGAGAGCGAGGCTTCCGGAAAGAGGCGGATGGCGTCATCGATCCGCGAATAGAGGAGCGGCTCCCCCATCTCGTGGAGCCACTTGAGGCGGAATCCGAGGCCGTGAAGCTCCCGCTCGGCTTTCTCCACGAGGCTCCACTCCATGTCCTCATAGGGGCGGCGAAGCACGGGGAGAGGGCACATCCCGCAGCGGAGGTTGCACTTCGAGGTCAGCTCGAGCCCGACTTTGAGCCGTTTTGGGTTGATTCTGAAATGCCCTGCTTTCATCGATCCGAGTCTACCTCGCTGCCAGCGCCGAGCGCCGTCTCCACCGCGCAACCGTAGCGCTCCCAGGAATATTTACCCGCGCTCTCCCGGGCTCCTCTCTCCAGTGCCTCGCGGTCCGCCATCAGCGCGCGATTCACGCCTTCCGCGATCGCCTCGGGGCTCTCCGGCGGAATCAGGAAGCCATTGACTCCGTCCTCCACGACTTCCGGCATTCCGCCGACAGTGCTGGCCGCGACCGCGCGCCCGAAATGAAACGCGGTCATCACGACGCCGCTCTGTGCCTCGCTGCGGTACGGAGCGAGAATCAGATCCGCTGCCGAGAACCAGAGAGCGATCTCATCGTCGGGGATGAACCGCCCCTCGATGTGGACGCGGTCTTCAATCTTTTCGTCTTCAATGATCCGGCGGCAGAGTGCCTCCTGATCCCACCAGAATTCTCCGGCGACGATCAATCGGGCCGGCCTCCTGACGCGATTCCAAGCCTTCAGAGCGAGGTCCACGCCCTTGTAGGGTCTCACGTGGCCGAAACAGAGGACGAGCGTTTCATCGGCGGAAAACCCGAGGCGCTGCCGGGCTTCCGGCCGGTCGACCGCGGCGCCCCCCATCTCGTGCACGGGAAGAAAAAGACGATGGATCGGTGGCGCCGTGTCTCCCAGTCTGGCTCGCGCTTCGTTCTCTTCGCTTCGCGCATGGACGATCAACGCATCGGCGACCGAAAGCATCGCGCGTGAGAGCTTCACCTTCCAGCGGGCTGACTCCTTCTCTCCGACGTTGTGAGCCTGCAGAACGACCCGAGTGGAGCGGGGAAGCAGCTTCCGGATCACGAGATAGGGGATCGCCCAGACCCAGATCCACCAGACCAGGATCACCGCGTCGGGTCTCCACCGCCGGATCGCGAGCGCCTCCATGATCCAGGAAAAGGGATTCAGTACGTCGAGGGAGAAGCGCGCGTTGGAAGGAGTGCGGGACGCAAGGGTCGGATCGACGTCGTCGCCGCCCGGATAGAAGCGCTTCGGGAACTGACGCGAGAAAGAGCTGATGCGCACCTCGTGTCGCCTGCCCAGCTCGGAAGCCAGCCGGCTCGTGCAGTAGGAGATGCCTCCGCGATAGGGAAACACCGGGCCGACGATCGCAATGCGCATTGCGGAGATTGTAGGGGGAAAGGAGAATCGCTAGACTGCCCGGGCGCGATCGCGACTGCCGCCCAGCGTGGTAAGCCTCCGAGCAATTGCGCCAATCCATGAAGCTGATCATCCAGATTCCCGCCTACAACGAAGAAGCGACGATCGGAGAGACGATCGCCGCCCTCCCCCGCAAGGTTCCCGGCTTCGACTTCGTCGAGGTCCTGGTCATCGACGACGGAAGCCGCGACGGCACGGTGGAAGCCGCGCGGAAGGCGGGTGCCGATCACGTGGTCCGCCTCTCCACCAACCGCGGTCTCTCGCAGACTTTCCTCACCGGCATTGATGCCTGTCTGCGCCTCGGTGCCGACGTCATCGTGAACACCGATGCGGATCATCAATACAGGGCGGAGGACATCCCCAAGCTCGTCGCTCCGGTCGTCACGGGGAAGGCCGAGGTCGTGATCGGTGATCGGGATATCCGGAATACGCCGCATATGGGGCCGCTGAAGAAGGGGCTGCAGCGGATCGGAAGCTGGGCGGTCGGCCGCGCGGCGGGCCTCGACGTCCCTGACGTGACCAGCGGATTCCGCGCGTTCTCACGCGAAGCTGCGTACCAGATCAACGTCTTCAATCCTTTCACTTACACCCTGGAGACGATCATTCAGGCGGGCCACCGTAATCTCAGCGTCCAGTCGGTCACCGTCGGGACGAATCCTCCCACGCGTCCTTCCCGGCTTTACCGCGGGATGAGCCGTTACGTCAGGAAATCGATCGTGACGATCTTCCGCGTCTACACGATCTACCGTCCCCTGAAGACGTTCGTGGCCCTCGGATCGATCCTCTTCCTCGCCGGCTTCGCCCTCGGAGTCCGGTATCTCTATTATTTCTTCGCGGAGAGAGCCGGAGGGCACGTCCAGTCGCTGATCCTTGCGGCGATTCTGCTGATCATCGGCTTCCAGACTGCGCTGATCGGGCTGATCGCCGATCTCATCGCCGTGAACCGGAAACTGAGTGAAGAGGTCCTGATCCGGATGAGGAAGCTCGATCCGCGAAACGCGGGGTCGCGCGCCCGGCGTCGGGAGCGCGGCCGGGAGCGAGGGAGGGAGGGAAGCGAGCGACCGTCGGCCGCAGCCGAACCCTCGGCTCGGCGGGGGGAGCCGGCCACTCAGTGGGTCTGGCTTTTCGACGAATCGAAGCTGGAGGGAGAGACCAGCGATGAGAAGGCGCCCCCGAAGGAAGAGGGGACGCCCCGCCCGCGGCGGCGGCGGCGCCGGCGCGCCGGGCCGAGGCCAGCTCACGAGATCAAGGACCGGAAGCACCACCCTCGCCGGGAGCGCGACGGAGAGACGCCGGATCCTCCAGGCGAACAGTGATCATCCGCGCGGATCTCACGCCGTCCGCGGCTTGATGCGCGTCGTCCGGCAGTAGGCGTTCAGGAAAGCGAGCGTCGCCCTCATGGCGGCGGACAGCTGCGGGGGGGGATTCCCGAGCGGATGAGTCGCTCCCAGCGTGTGCGATCCGTTCTCGATGAGAACGAGCGATCCGTTGCGGGCTGCCGCGGCGAGGCTCTTCGACTCCGCGCAGGGAACCGACTCGTCCGCCAGCCCGTGGATGAAGAGCGTTGGAAGATCAATCGAGCGGAGCGCGGCGCCGATGTCGAGTCGCTCGCCCGACGTTTCGAGATCGTCGAGAACATCGGTAGTCAGCGGCATGGACTGTCCGGTGCGGCTGTTGACGATCTCCAGCTTTCCCTCTTCACGCCAGCGTCTTTTGTCCTCGTCGGACCAGCGGTCCGCCGTGGCGATCGAGCTCCAGGTCACCACTCCGCGGACGACGGGCGCCGAGACGGCCGCGAGGATCGAGATCCCGCCGCCGCGGGAATGACCCAGAAGAAAGAGAGGAAGGCCCTCGACCCCGGGAGCGCTGGCGGCCCACTCGATGATCCGGCGAACGTCGGCCACCTCGATCGAGTAAGTATTCCGCGCAAACAGGTCGAGCCGATCCAGACTGCCACGTTTTTCTCCAATCCCGCTTCGCGACAGATCGAAGCGGATCGAGGCGTAGCCGGCGGCGGTGAGACGTTCGGTGATCCAGGGAAAGAATCCCCAGTCGCGAAATCCCTTGAAACCGTGGACGACCAGGACGACGCAGCGGGGAGCGTTCGGGACATCGAGCTCGCCGCGGAGCGGCAGGCCTTCCGATGAGGGAATCTCGAACTCTCGTCTCATGATTTCAGCGCCCCCCGGGGCGGGCGCGGATGCAATGCGGATGCAACCCGAGATCAGACGTTGAACCGGAAGACGATGACGTCGCCGTCCTTCACTTCGTATTCTTTTCCCTCGCTGCGGATCTTCCCTGCCGCGCGGGCGGCGGTCTCCGATTCGTACTCGAGATAGGTGTCGCAATGGATCGTTTCCGCGCGGATGAATCCCCGCTCGAAATCGCTGTGGATCTTGCCGGCTGCCTGCGGGGCGCGGGTTCCGCGGTGGATGGTCCATGCCCGCGCTTCCTTCGGCCCGACGGTGAAGAAGGTCTCCAGGTCGAGGAGCCGGTACGCCGCCCGGACGAGGACCTGGAGGCCGGGCTCTTCGAGGCCGATATCCTGGAGAAACTCCGCCCGGTCGTCCGGGGCGAGCTGAGAAATCTGGGCCTCGATCTCCCCCGAGATCACGACGACCTCTCCTCCGCGCTCCGAAGCGATCTTTCGCACCGCGGCCAGCGCCGGAGTTTCCTTTCCGAGGTCTGCCTCTCCGACGTTGGCGGCGTAGAGGACGGGCTTGGCGGTCAACAGGTTGACCTCGTCCAGAATCTGCCGTTCTTCCGGGGAGAGATCCAGCGCGCGGACCGGCTTACCCTGATCGATCGCTTCGACGGCCTTCTCCAGAGTTTTCTGCACGAGTTGCGCATCCTTCTGTCCGGCCCGCGCCAGTTTGGCGACCCGGTCCATCCGGCGGTTCACCGTCTCCAGGTCGGAAAGAAGCAGTTCGGTCTCGATGATGTCGATGTCGCGCGCCGGGTCGATGGTCTGCTCGACGTGCACCACGTCGGAGTCCTCGAAGCAGCGGACCACATGGAGGATCGCTTCGGTCTCCCGGATGTTGGCGAGGAACTGGTTACCGAGCCCCTCGCCCTTGCTCGCTCCACGGACCAGGCCGGCGATGTCCACGACCTTCAGGTCGGTGTAGACGGTCTGCTTGCTCAGCGCGGCCCTGGAAAGTGCATCGAGGCGGCTGTCGATCACGGAAACGATCCCGATATTCGGCTCGATCGTGCAGAAGGGGTAGTTCGCGCTCTGCGCGCCCGCCGCGGTGAGGGCGTTGAATATGGTGGACTTGCCTACGTTCGGAAGGCCGACGATCCCGACACTGAGACCCATGATGTTTTCTGATTCCTCGTGAGATTTCTCGGCGGCGGAACCGCCGCGCCGGATGGGGCGGACAGTGTAAACAACCGGCGGCTGGATTTATGTCAGAGGGGAAAGGGGGGAGGGTAGAGGAGCGAGGGGAGAGGGAGAAGCTGCGTCGAAGCGCGAATCCTAATGACGCACGCCGCGGGCGAGGGTCATTCAGAGGCCGCACGGGAGACCGGAGTGGCGGGAAGATTGGCCTCGCGGCCGAAGAATCTCAGAATGCGATGATCGCTATCGGGTTCTTATGCACGTCCAGTCGCGTTCGTACGAGGCGAGTGCACCGTCACAAGAATCCGATGACGGCCTGCGCATTCTGAGATTCTTCGGCCGCGAAACCAGTCGTCTCTCGACTTCGGTCTCCCGTGCGGCCTCTGAATGACCCACCCGCTCCCACCCCGCGTGATGGAGCTTTCCCTCTCCCCTCGCTCCTCTACCCTCTACCCTGGGTTGACGTTCGTCGGGGTGTCCGATGTGACCGCGGCCGGATCGTTCGGGACGAAGATGTCGAGCCGGATCAGGACGTCGTCGCGGATCAGATCGTCCGGCGCTCCTTTGAAGCTGACT
>DATLEY010000088.1:0-80678 GCA_035525215.1 Thermoanaerobaculia bacterium
GAAGAATCTCAGCCGCGAGGATCGCTGTCGGGTTCTTATCCACGTCCAGACGCGTTCGCACGATGCGAGTGCACAAGCGCAAGAACCCGATGACGGCCTGCGCATTCTGAGATTCTTCGGCCGCGAGACCAATCGTCCCGCCACTCCGGTCTCCCGTGCGCCTCTGAATGACCCCCGCCCCTCCCTTTTGGCCTCCCGGTTTCCGCTGCCATTAGGAGAGTGGGCGCTCCGCCTGCGCGTACCGCGTTACCATAGCCTCACGCATGTTCTGCGAGCACTTCGGATTCCGGGAACGGCCGTTCGGAAAAACCCCCAACCCCGCGTTTCTCTACGAAAGCCCCCAGCACAGCGAGGCTCTGGCACGACTGGAGTACGCGGTCGAGGAGAAAGATCTCGCCCTTCTGGTGGGAGAGATCGGGTCGGGCAAGACGACTCTTTCCCGGGCGCTGATCGACCGGATCGGCGATTCGCGTCCCGTGATCCTGCTGATCAATCCTCGCCTCACCCCATCGCAGCTTCTTCGATCCGTCGCCAGAGGGCTCGGCCTCGATCCCAGACATTTTCGGAACGACCTGGTGGACCAGATTCACGAAGCGCTCTACGCCCTCTTCGAGGAAAAGCGCGAACCGGTGCTGATGATCGATGAAGCCCAGCTCATCCCCCGCAAGGCGACCTTCGATGAGATCCGTCTGCTCACCAACTTTCAGCTCGACGACCAGAATCTTCTTTCCGTGATTCTGATCGGGCAGCCGGAGCTGGAGACGAGGCTTGCGCACCCCGCCTATGCCCCGCTCAATCAGCGGATCGGAATGCGATATTCGATCGGCCCGCTGACGGCCGGGGAGACCGCGGCCTACGTTCGCCACCGGATCGAAGTCGCCGGCGGGAAACGCAACCCTTTCTCGGACGGCGCGCTCGCTGCGATGCACCGGGTCACGTCCGGAATCCCCCGGTTGATCAATACCGTGGCCACGACCGCGCTTCTGGAAGGCTATGGTGACGACGCCGAGACCATCGACGAGGAGAGCATTCTCCGCGCCGCGGCGGAGCATCGGTTGAAAGAGGGGGGAGGGCGCTGATGGTCGACCTGGTCAAGATCCGGAAAAAGGCGAAGGAGAAGAAGAAAGAGGCGGCCGAGCGGGAGGCGGCGTCCGCCGCGAAGCCGGAAGAGCCGGTGGCGGACACTGCCAGAGCGGTCATGGACGCGCCCCCTGAAGAAACCCTCCCCGGCCCGGTTGCAGCTCTTCCGGCGGCCCTGGAGATCGATGAGCCTGAGCCCGCGGAACGGGCGGCCGACAAGCTCGAGCAATTCCGGGCGAGGGCGGGAAGGCAGCGCGAGGAGGCTGATGGGGGAGCGGACGTCGAGGCCGATGACCGCATGGAACTGCTGACGTTCATGATCGCGGGAGAGGTCTACGCGATCGACATCGAGAACATCGCCGAGATCATCGCCTCCCGTGTCCTGACGCCGGTGCCGAACGCGCCCGCCGCGGTGCAGGGGATTATCTCCCTGAGAGGGACAATTGTTACTATGCTCGATCTCCGGCGAGAGCTCGGGCATCCTCCGATGAGCGGAGCGAGCCCCGAAGCCAGAACGATCGTCGTGGAGGACGGGAGCGGGATGGCGGGGTTCGTCGTGGACAAGGTTCTTCGAGTCGTGAAGCTCGATCCGGCCGCGGTGAAGAGCCCTCCGATCGTGGCCGCGGCGGAGCAGACCGATGCGGTCCGCGGCGTGTTTCAGTCCGGATCCGCTCTGACCATTCTGCTCGACGTGAAGCGCCTGCTCGGGCACTGACGACAACGATGGATCTGATCTGCCGGCACTGTTCTTCCCTCTTCCGCGCGGCCATCGGGCTGCCGCTGGAAAACCCCGTCCGGGTCGTCTGTCCCGCCTGCGCCAGGCCGATGGTGATCCGCCCGGCGGGACGGAACCGTGAGGCCGCGCCTCTTCCCGCCCCTGCCCGCATGAAGGCGGTCATCGCCGACGAGTCCCGTCCCTTCCGCGAGTTTCTCGGCCGAGAGCTTCAGCAGATCGGCTTCGACGTCACGTTCTTCGATGGAGGCGAGGGGGCACTCGATTTCGTGCGCGCCACGCGGGCGGAGCTGGTGATTCTCAACGTGTATCTCCGGGGGCGGCTGGGCGTGGAGATCTCCGAGGAGATCAAGGCCGACGCCTCGCTGGCCCGGACCAAGGTGGTTCTGATCGGAGCCCTTTTCCGGGCCAATCGATTCCGGGCCAACCCGACGAACCTCTATGGCGCGGACGAATACATCGAGGAGCAGATTCCGGCTCAAGAGCTGAGACAGATCATCGAAACGCTCTTTCCAGCCCTGCCGCAGAGCCATCCGCACGACGATCTGGGCTCGGCCGAAGTCGAGGAAGCGAGGAGACTGGCGCGCCTCATCCTCTCGGATATCGTGATCTACAACACGTCGCGGGTCGATCAGGGGATCCGCGAAGGGACTTTCTTCGACGTCCTGGAAAAGGAGATCGACGAGGGTCGGGACTACTATGACTCCAGAGTTCCGCAGAAAGTCCGCGACCGCTCTGACTTTTTCAGAGAGATCCTGGAGCAGTTCGTACAGATGAAGCGCGAGGAGCTGGCCTGATGCTGCCGCAAGTCCCGCGAGAGGAAGGCAACCAGAATCCGTCGGGAGGGCCGGAGGGAGTGGGCGCCGGCCTTCCGCTCGCCGAGCAGGCGCACTCGGCGGACCCTGACATCCGGCAGCGGGCCGCCCATCGAGTGGCGGCCAGTACCGCGCCCGAGGACTCTCCGCTCATGTACGAGCTCCTGGGGGATCGAGACTGGAGGGTGCGAAAGACCATCGTCGAAGGATTCGTGCGCCGCGCCGACGATGAAGTGATCTCCGGACTCATCGAGTCATTGCGGGATCCGGAGAACGCCGGGAAGCGGAACTCGGCGAACGAAGCGCTCATCCGGATCGGCGCGCCGGCGATCCCGGCTCTTCTCCGGTCGCTCGCGACCGACCCCGACGTCGACGTGCGGCTCTCGGTGGTGAATCTACTCGGCGACATCCAGTCTCCGGAAGCCTTCGAGGCGCTCCTGGCGCTCTGTCCCCGCGAGAAGGATACGAACATCCTCTCTTCCGTCGTCAGCGCTCTCGGAAAGTACCGTGATACGCGAGCCGTTCCACCGCTGCTGCACACACTGAAGCGGGAGGACGTCTGGCTGCGCTTCCACGTCGTCGAAGCGCTCGGCGAGATCGGCGACCGCTCTGCGCTCCCGGCGATCCTCCCTCTCTACTCGGAGAAGGCACTGCGGAAGCCGGTGCTCGAGGCGATCGGGAAGATCGCCGATGTCGGAACGCTGAACTTTCTTCTCAAGGTGATCGGTGAGGACGAGAAGCTGAATCTGACCGCCCTCCGCGCGCTCATCCGGCTGGCGGAGACGGACAAGCCGCGAGTCATCGAGACCGCCGAGCGGCATCTGATTCAGAAGCGCTTCCGAGAGGCCTTTCCCGCCGGCAAGGTTCCCGCGCTGATCGAGCACTTGCGCAGCAGCCCGAAGCGTGAGGTCAGGAATTTCATTCTGAAATTTCTCGGGTGGACTTCGAACGCGCTCGCCCTTCCGGCTCTGCTCGAAGCCCTGGAACAGCCGGAGAGCGCGGAGACGGCGGCGCAGGCGCTCACCGATTTCGGGCCGGGCGCGACGGCCGCGGTAACCGACCGGTTGAGAACGGTCCGGGAAGATGAAACGACCGCTCTGCTGATCCGCATCGGACAGCTGGTCGGCGGAGAGTCGATGATCGCGCCTCTGATCGGCTTCCTCGATCATGAGAGCCCGGTAATCCGCCGCCTCGCCATCGAGGCACTGGGCCGGACTCCGAGCCGGGCCACCACCGGATATCTCATGGCCAAGCTCGACGACCCGGACGTCGCCTGTCAGCAATCGGCGGTCAATGCGGTTACCGCGCTTCTGACCGCGTTCCCCGAGGAGAAGCCCCTCGCGCTGGGGCGGCTGCGAAAGCTGCTCGGATCGAGCTCGGTGCCTGAGCGGCTCAACGCTCTGTCGATTCTGGCGAACGTGCAGGGTGAAGGTTATCCGGACGAGCTTCTGCTCGCATCGAAGGACGGCGATCCGGTGATCCGGCAGAGAGCCCTTTCGCTGATGGGAAAATTCGGAGAGGCGCGATTCGCGGATCAGTTGGTCATGGCGCTGGCCGACGAGTCGACGGTCGTCCGCATCGCGGCGATCCAGGCGCTGGTGAAGGTGCGCTCTCGCAGCGCGCTCCCTCCGCTGGTCAGCGCCCTGGAGGATCCAGACGTCTGGATTCGCACCGCCGCCGCGCAGGCCCTCGGAGAGTACCGCGAGCAGGAAGGAATCGACGCCCTGCTTCGTCATCTCGACGCCGATCAGCCGCCGGTGAGGATCGCGGTCATCGAAGCGCTCGGAAAGGCTGCTCGCCCCGAGCTCGTCGCGGTCTATCGTCAGTTGCTGACCGACGAAGACGTGGAGATCCGCAAGGCGGCGCTTCTCGCGCTGGCAGGCGTCCCCGGCGAAGAAGGATTCGATCAGCTCATCGAGTCACTTTCGGATCCCGACTGGCGGATGCGGGGAGCCGCGGCCAGCGCACTGGGGGGGAGGGGGGATCACAGGGCGCTCGAGCCGCTGCATCGGACGCTGCTCGACGATCCCGACCCGTTCGTCCAGCAGGCCAGCGTCGTGGCCCTCGACAGGTTCGGCAGTCGGGAATCGTTCGACACGCTTCTTCGCGTGCTCGATCGCCGTGCCATTCTCGACGAGGTCTCCGAGTTGTTCATCCGGCACAAGGAAACGTACCGCGATCTTCTGGAAGAAGCGTGGAGGACGGCGGGCAGCCGTCAGGAGATCGTAATTGCCGCGGTGCTGCGGGCGATGAAGGAGGAGGCGGGGTTGGGAAAAGAAGAACGCAGAACGCAGAACGATGAATTTAGAATTTAGAAAAGGGTCAAATACCCATGAGCGGGCTGAATGATCTACTGGGCCGAGAATCTCGTTCGTCTAAATTCCCCATTCGCGTTCATCGAGTTTTAGCGTTCTGCGTTGGTCTTTGACTCTCTTTCTAAATTCATCGTTCTGCGTTCTGCGTTCTGCGTTCGTCTTTGACTCTTTTTCAAGCATTCCATGAGCTCATTCAACCTCTCGTTCAATCATCATCTCGATCTGCCGGATGATGTCTTCCGGCAGTTGCGGGATGCGATTTACCGGAGAAGCGGGCTCTGGTTCTCGGACACTTCGAAATACCTGATCCAGAAAAGACTCTCGCCGCGGGCTCGAGAGCTCAATTTCGAGAGCTTTCAGAAATACTTCTACTTCCTTCAGTACGACCCGCTTGCGGAAGCCGAGTTCGATCGAATCTTCGATCTGGTCACCACGAACGAGACCTATTTTTTCCGCGAGCCCGCGCAGCTCCAGGCGTTCGTCGGCGAGATCGTCCCTGAGCTCGTGGCGCGCCGGCCCGGAAGGAAGATCAGGATCTGGTCGGCAGGCTGTTCGTCGGGAGAAGAGGCGTACACGATCGCGATGCTTCTGACGGAGCACAAGTGGCTCGATCGCGCGTCATTCGAGATCTTCGCCACGGATCTAAACCAGGCCGTGCTGGCCAAGGCGAGGAAGGGCGTCTACCGGGAGAATGCGTTCCGGGCGACCTCGCCTGAGCTCCGGGAGCGCTACTTCGTGCAGGAGGACGAGCATTCCTGGAGGATTCTCGACTCGATCCGGAACCGCGTGCAGTTCGGCCGGCTCAACCTCTACGACGCCCTCAGGGTCTCGCTGGTCGGTGCTCTCGACGTGATCTTCTGCCGCAACGTGATCATCTACTTCGACGAGGCGTCGAAGAGGGCGGTCGTCCAGGGTTTCTATCAGCGACTTCTCGATGGCGGCTATCTGCTCCTCGGACACTCCGAGTCCCTCATCTCTCTCTCCACCCAATTCAAGCTCCGTCATCTCAAGAACGACATGGTGTATCAGAAGTAGCGTCTTCCCTGACTTCCCGCTGCGCGCAGCCGTTGCCTCGAGCAAATCGAATGATCAAAGCCGTCGTCATCGACGATTCCGCCTTCAACCGGGTCACGCTCAGCCGGATGATCGAGTCCGAGGGGGATGTGCGCGTGGTTGCCACGGCGGTCGACGGGGAAGATGGGATCAAGCAGGTGCTTCGCCATCGTCCCGATGTCGTGACGCTCGATCTCGAGATGCCGGTCATGGATGGCTTTTCCTTCCTTCGCTGGCTCATGGTGACGATTCCCACGCCGGTGATCGTGATCTCCTCGCGCGCCAGCGACCGCAATGTCTTCAAGGCGCTCGAGCTCGGCGCTGTCGACTTCATCGCCAAGCCCGGCGGCCGGGTCTCGATCCGGCTCGAGGAGATCACGACCGACCTGCTGGCCAAACTTCGGGAATGCGTGGCGGTCCAGCTCGACAATGTCCGGAAGCGGATCGTCGACGAGGAGCCTCCGCCGGCTCCCAAGGGGACCTCGCCGCTGACGACGTCGCCGGCGCCGGTCGAATGCGTTGTGATCGGCGCCTCGACTGGCGGCCCTCCGGCCCTTCAGGCGATTCTGCAGTCCATCCCCCTGCTCGACGTTCCGATCGTGGTTGCCCAGCACATGCCGCCGGTCTTCACGCGGCTGTTCGCGGAGCGGGTGGGCCGGCTGAGCCGGTTCGACGTCAAGGAAGGATCGGATGGCGAGCTGCTCGAGCCGGCCACCGTCTACATCGCGGCCGGAGGAATGCAGACGACCATTCGCCGGGATGGCGAGCGGCTCCGGCTTCAGGTGAGAGAGCGTCAGGCCGCGGATCTGCATGCTCCATCCGTCAATCACCTCTTCGCGAGCGCGGCCGTGGCCTGCGGGGAGAAGCTGGTCGCAGTGGTGCTGACCGGAATGGGCGACGATGGAGCCTCGGGGATCAGCGAAATCGCGAGGCGAGGAGGAAAGACCATCGCCGAAGCGGCCGCCACCGCGATCATCTTCGGCATGCCCGCCGAGGCGATTCGAACCGGGGCGGTGAAGCATGTGCTTGCTCTGCCGCAGATCGCCCCGGCGATCGCCCGCTTGTGTCTCGGTGAGAAGCCTTCCGCGGAGTAGGGCGGTGCTGCAGCGGATGTGAGATTCCGAAAAGGTGTGCTACATTCCGATCGCCCGAGCGATATAACCCTCAGATCGATGAGTGAAGACGTCAACCGACGCGCCGAGAAATTCCTCGAGCTTTTCAACAAGGGAAAGGAATTCACTGAGGAGCTCCTCCGGGAGAATCAGCGGCTCCGGTACCGGATTGCTTCCCTCGAGGGGGCGGCTACGGGCGACGCTCCCTCCGCCGCCTCCGAGCAGGAGCTCGCGCGGCTGAAGGGTCTCCTGGATCAGCTCTCCGAGGAGAACCGGACCGTCCGCGAGCGGTACGAGGCGGTCGAAGCCGAGAATCGGGACTTCGCCAGCCGGTACGTCGAAGTCGAGGAGCAGAACAACAATCTGGCCAACCTCTACGTCGCGAGCTATCAGCTTCACTCGACACTCGATTTCCGCGAAGTCATCCAGATCGTGCAGGAGATCGTGATCAATCTCATCGGATCATCGGCGTTCGGGATCCTCCTGGCCGACGAGAAGACGGGGGAGTTGCGAGTGATCGCGTCTGAAGGCGCGGACGATCTCGCGGGCCTCCCATCTCTATCGGTGAAGGCCGGCGAGGGACGAATCGGCGCGGTGGCGGAAACGGGCAACCCATACTTCGCGGACGATCTCGAAGGCCTCGGAAAAAGCATCGAGGAGCCGATCGCCGTGGTGCCTCTCAAGATCAAGCAGCATGTGATCGGTGCCATCGTGATCTACCGTCTCCTCCAGCAGAAGGACGCATTTACTGCAGTCGATTACGAGCTTTTCTCGCTTCTTGCCGCTCACGCCGCGACGGCGATCTTTTCTTCGAAGCTCTACTCGCAGTCCGAACGGAAGCTCAATACCATCCAGAGCTTTCTGGATCTGCTCACCACGACCTGAGGAAAAACGTTAACGGATGGAGAACGCGACCTTTCTTGTAGTCGAGGATTCGCCGACGATGCGGCAGCTGATCTCTTTCTCGCTGAAGAGATTCAGGAACGCCCGCATCATCGAAGCGGTCGACGGAGTCGACGCGCTGAAGAAGCTCTCCGGCGAAGCCATCGATCTGATCCTGACCGACATCAACATGCCGGTCATGGACGGTCTCAAGCTGGTGAGCCTGGTGCGTCAGAACGCCCAGACCCGGGCGATTCCGATCATCATCATCACGACCGAGGGAGCCGAGGAAGACCGCGAGCGCGGTCTGGCCCTCGGAGCCAACGCGTACATCTCGAAGCCGATTCAGTCGTCCCACCTGATCAAGACGATCTCGGACCTGCTCCCCGCGTGAGGTTCTAGAACACCGGGTGGAGCAGCTTGAGCACGAACATCGCGGCGATTCCTCCGAGGAAAAAGACCCCGATCCGGGAGCCCTTTTCGAGGTTGCGATTCATCTCCGGCAGCAGCTCATAGGCTCCGATGTAGATGAAGGTTCCCGCCGAGAAGTAGATCAGCCAGCCGACGACCCATTCCACTCCCTCTCCCGCGCGTTGAATCGTCAATTCCGCGATGAGGACGCCGGCGGGGATCGCCAGGAGAAGCACGGCGAGCAGGGCGATGATCCGCCTCTTCGAATAGCCGCCGTGGTAGAGCAGGATGCTGACGGCAAAGGTCGTCGGCATCTTGTGGAGAGCCAGCGCGATGAAGATGGCAGGCCCGGCATCGGGAATGTGATGGCCGGAGCCGAGAGCGATGCCGTCGACCAGGTCATGGACCGTCATCCCGAGAAAGGCCAGAAGACCAATCTCGTGGAACCCGCCTTCTTCTTCGGCATGGGGATGGCGCAGGGCGACCTGTTCCAGAATGTAGAGGGCAAGGAAGCCGACCACGACCATGCCGAAGCCCCGCCCGCCCGCGAGCTCGTATCCCTCGGGAATCATGTGCAGGAAGGCCGCTCCGAGGATCGCTCCCGCGCTGAATGCGATCCAGCGGTGAGCCGTGCGGTGATCCCAGTCGAAGAAAAGGGGAGCGAGCCCCGCGATGAACCCGGCGGCCACGATGATCAGACTGAGCAGGTAGGGCGAGGCGTCCATCGGTCAGAGTCTGAACGCAGAACGCAGAACGCAGAACGCAGAACTTAGAAGCGTTCGGATTCTCGATCTCACCGGCCGGTATTCGAAAAGAGAAAGTCCGGCATGTACGCCTTCAACTGCGTGGGAGCGTCGGGAACGACGATGGCGTCCTTGTCGCAGACCGATTCGCAAAGGCGGCAGGCGACGCATTTCTTTTCGTCCACAGCAGCGATCTTGTAATGATTGGCGACCGTCTCATCGTCGGCGTCGACCATCTCGATGCAGAGGAACGGGCAGATGTCGACGCAGAACTCGCACCCGGTGCAGAGCTCCTTGATGACCTGGGCTTTCGGGATGTCCTTCGGCTTGATGCGGGGGATGAGGTCACCATGCTGATTCTGGATGGCGTCGACGGGGCAGTAGATCCCGCAGACCGAACAGTCGATACAGCGGTCGGGGTGGATGTAGTACATCCCCTTGGACTGTCCCCAGATCGTGTTCGTCGGGCATTTGATCTCGCAAACGCCGCAGCCGATGCACGTCTCGGTGATGTAATGAGGCATTCCCCCGCCTTTCGCGGATCAAATTAGCATTCGCCCGCCCGCACCGGCAAGAACCGGAACAGCGGCCGCGGTATTCGATCGGCCCGGATCAGGGGGCGGGAGCCGCGAGAGCCGCTCGCGCGGCTGCTCGGACACGGAGACTCGGATCCGACCCGGCCAGGGCCGTGAGAGGAGGTCTCGCCTCCTCCGGAGCGAGAGCCCGGTAGGCGGGGATCGCCTGAATCATGATCTCCTCGATCTGATCCTCGCGGATCTCCGGGATGGCAGCGAGCTCGGAGCGGTCGACCATTCTGCGCAGCGTTCCGAGACCCGAGGGGTCCTCGAGAGAGGCGAGGGCGAGGGCCGCGTTGAAGCGGACATCGGCGACGGGGTCCTGGAGGGCGGAGCGAAGTGACGGGATCGCCTCGCGGGCTCCCAGGCGGCCGAGCGCATAAGCGGCCGATTTGCGAAGGGCCGCATCGTCCGAGCGCTGAAGAATGTCCTGAATCCGCGGCGCGGCGCGGGAGTCACCGATCTCGGCGAGCGCGAGAACCGCGTAGAGCCTCGTCTCCGGGTCCGGATCGTCGAGAGCTCGAGTGAGCACGGGGACGGCGCGCGGGTCGCCGAGCTTCCCGAGAACCATGGCCAGATACCGGCGCACGCGGGGATCGTCGGAGCCGGAATCCTGGTAGATCGAGATGACGTCCTGCGCGAGGTTGGGATGCGAAGAGGCTTCGCCGCGCTGGATGGCCATGGCCAGCTGATAGGCGGCTTGCCAGCGGCGGGTCGAGCTGCCCGATTGGATCGCGCCGAGATACGAAGGAATCTCCTCGCGCTCACTGGCGAGAGAGCCGAACAGCAGGAACACCCCGACGCCGATCGCGACGACGACGAGCGGGAAGACGACGAACTGCAGAAGAATGGTACGGGCGGACTCGCGGGGAACGTCCGATGACTTCTCGCTCATGTGGTGCGGCATGTTGATCGGCGCGTGCGCGCGATGTCAAGAACTAACCTCTCGTTCCGTCACACAATTACGCGCGCTCGTCTCTTGACACATCACCGTGCATGACGGAGACTACGCGTCGAGTCAATCCCGCTCCAGAACGATCGTTGATGGCGAACGAAACGACGCCTTATCGAATGCAGCCGAAGACACCGCTCGCAGGGAGCGCGGCTTCGGACATCCGCGAGCAGGGTGAGGTGACTCGCCGCGGATTCTTCGGGTGGGTGACCGTCGCCTGGGTGGCTCTGGCCGCCGCGCTCGGCGGGCTCGCCAGCATCACCGGCCGCTTCTTCTTTCCGAACGTCCTTTTCGAGCCGATCTCCAAGTTCAAGGCGGGATCCCCCGGGGAATACGCCTCGGGCGAAGTCGACGAGCGCTGGAAGGAAAAGTTCGGCGTCTGGGTGGTTCGAGACGACCGCTCCATCTACGCGCTGATCACGACCTGCACGCATCTGGGATGCACTCCGAACTGGCTGGCGTCCCAGAACAAATTCAAATGCCCCTGCCACGGCAGCGGCTTTTACCGGACCGGAATGAATTTCGAGGGCCCGGCTCCTCGTCCGCTCGAGCGGGCGCAGATCTACGTCGATCCCTCAGACGGTCAGATCGTCATCGATAAATCGAGACAGTTCCTTCAGGAGCGGGGCGAGTGGTCCGATCCTGAGTCATTTCTGCTCGTGTAGTTGGGCGCTGCTTCGGGCGGCCGAGAGCACCGGTTGAGTCGAAGTCGGACTTCAGCCGGATTTCAGGGGGATATCGAGGTCGATGGAGAGACTACGGGTCGTTCAGCAGGGGATCGTCAACTCGCAGATCTGGAAATCGATCTTCCGGGTCGGCATCCCGAACACCAACCGCAAGCGCGTCCTGGCGGTTCTCGGCTCGCTGTTCCTTCACCTTCATCCCGTCAAGGTCAGGCGCTCCGGGATCCGGATGAGCTACACCTGGTGCATGGGAGGGACTTCCTTCTTCCTCTTCCTGGTGGAGACGGTCACCGGCCTCCTGCTGATGTTCTATTACCGTCCCACCATCGAGTACGCCTATACCGACATCATGGATCTGCGGGAGCAGGCTCCTTTCGGAATCATGCGCGAGATGCACCGCTGGGGCGCGCACGCCATGGTCATCGCGGTCTGGCTCCACATGTTCCGCGTCTTCATGACCGGCTCGTACAAGCCGCCCCGTGAGTTCAACTGGAACGTGGGCGTCATTCTCCTGGTGCTGACGCTCCTGCTCTCGTTCACCGGGTATCTGCTGCCGTGGGACCAGCTGGCGATCTGGGCCATCACGGTCGGCGCGAACATGGCGCGCGCCACGCCGGGCGTCGGAAACGAAGGTCCCCTGGCCGGCCTTCTGATGCTGGGGGACGTCCGGCTGGTCCACGCCGGAGACGACGCGCGATTCGCGCTGCTGGGAGGTCGCTTCGTCGGCGCCTCCACGCTTCTCCGTTTCTATGTTCTTCACTGCGTGGCGATTCCGATCGTCGCGGCATTCCTGATGGCGATTCATTTCTGGCGCGTGCGGAAAGATGGAGGAATCTCGGGACCCCTCTGACCGGCGGGGGTTGCCCCCTCGGTCACCGGCGACACATAGCGGCTGGAACGAACGATGGAAACGATCAAGAATCTGGTCAACCTGCTGTCGGGAGCGGCGATCTCGTTCCTGCTGCTTTCGTTCGTCTTCGGGTTCGTCGTCTATTTCAATCTGATGGATGGGAACCTGCGGACGCGCGTAGGGAAGATTTTCCTGATCATCGGCGTCCTGACCACCCTTGCAGGGTTCATCTTCGCGCCCCTCTTTTTCCTTGGCCTCGCCTACCTCGCCTGCCTCTTCCTTCTCGCGCATCTCGGGCCAAAGCTCTGGGATCCGAAGGTCGGACTGATCATCCTCGTGACGTCTCTCGTCGGCTTCGCCCTGTCGATGTTCGATCGCGACTTCTTCCTGATCGCCGCCAAGCCGGACAACGTCCCGATCGCCGCGATGATCTTTCTTCTCGGGTTTTTCACATGGGTCGCTCTCGGAAAGGCCTACAAGAACGACCAGCAGATCGCCTCGGGCGGCGTGCCGTGGGAGAAGACCGAGTCCGACGAAAAGCTGTTCACCTGGCCGGATCTCGTCTACACCGAGCTGCTCTGCATGATTCTCATCACGGTGCTGATGATCATCTGGTCGATGGCTCTTCCGGCGCCGCTCGAAGAACCCGCCAACCCCACCACCTCCCCGAATCCAGCCAAGGCTCCCTGGTACTTCCTCGGCCTGCAGGAGATGCTGGTCTACTTCGATCCATGGCTGGCCGGCGTCTTCCTGCCGACCCTGATCGTGGTGGGGCTGATGGCGATTCCGTATATCGACACGAATCCGAAGGGGAACGGCTATTACTCCTTCCGCGAGAGAAAGTGGGAGATCGGAGTCTTCCTTTACGGATTCCTCGTTCTCTGGTCGTTCCTGATCATCACCGGAACGTTTCTCCGGGGGCCGAACTGGAACTTCTTCGGCCCCTTCGAATACTGGGATCCGAACAAGCTCGTTCCCCTGGTGAACGTGAATCTCTCGGAGCTGATCTGGGTCAAGCTCTTCGGCGTGGCATTGCCGGAGTTCTGGCTGGTTCGTGAGATTTTCGGCATTGCGCTGGTGCTGGGGTATGTGGCACTGCCTCCGCTGATGGCGCGCACGGTGTTCAGGCGCTTCTATCTGAAGATGGGACCGCCGCGTTTCTACGTCGGCGCCATGCTCTTTCTGATGATGCTCTCGCTGCCGATCAAGATGGCTTTGCGGTGGCTGTTCAATCTGAAGTATCTGGTTGCAATTCAGGAGTATTTTTTCAATATCTAGAGTGGCGTCTGAGACGCCACGACAGCGGCTGAGGAGCCGGCGTGAAACCCCAGGAACCGATCCCGCATAACTACAGAATGTCGACGCTGAACAAGGTTTTCGCCTTGTCCAGCCTCGCGCTGCTCGCACTGGTCGGGGCGATGGTCATGTACGACTATGCGAGGGGGTGGAAGAGGTTCCAGCTGGAGTTTCTGAGAGTCCAGCGTGACCGCATCACACAGCAGCTCGAAGTGGCGCGGCGGGCGACCGGCGAAGAACAGCTCCGCGCCCTCGACCAGCGGATGAGGGAAGGGGAGGCGGACATCGCGCGGAAGCGCGCCGAGCTCCGCGAGGCCGAGGATACGGTGCGGGAGTGGGAAGGACGGCATTACCGCGCCGACCAGGACTTCCGGTTCGCCAAGGCTGTTCTCGACTCGCTCCGTTACGAGGCGGAGGTTCTCGCCCTCCGGAAGGCCCGGGGATGGGAAGGGAAGCAGCAGGAGTTCCGCGAGCAGGAAACGCGGGTCGAGCGGCTGAAGCTGGTGCTCGAGGACGTCTCGGCCAGCCGGGACGCCGCCCTGGCCCGGCGAGACGGCATTCTCTCGCGGATCGCCGAGATCGAACGGGAAAAGAAGGATCTGCTCGCCGACGTGGAACTGCTGGAGAAGCAGCTGGCCACCGTGGATTTCAAGCGTCCGGAGTTTCTGCTCCTGAACATGCCACTGCTGGACTTCGTCAGCCCCACGCTGAAAGTCGAGCAGGTCGTGCTCAACGACATGTTCGTGGACATGAACTACATGGTGGTTCCGCGGGTGGATCGCTGCATGACCTGCCACAAGGGGATCGATCGGCCCGGCTTCGAATCCCGAGAAGAGGCTCAGCGGCTCATCGCGGAGCTGGAAGGAAAGCTCGACGGCTTCCAGATCGCGCCGGATCGCATCGCGGACACCATGGCGCGAATCGAGCAGCTGAGGCCCATTGCGGAAGCGCGCAGGAATCTGAGAAATCCGTATCGAACCCATCCTCGCCTCGACATGTTCGTCGGTTCGGCGTCTCCGCATCCTCTTCTCGAATACGGCTGCACCTCCTGCCACCGCGGCCTGGATCGCGCCACGGATTTCGCGCGAGCGGGGCACACGCCCTCCTCGGAAGAGCAGCAGAAGCGATGGGAAGAACATTACGGATGGAAGCGTCAGCCATTCCTCGAATCGCCGATGCATCCCCGGCAGTACTTCGAGGCGTCATGCATCAAGTGTCACAGCGGGGAGGTCCGCGTCGACGAGGCGGATCGGATCAGCGAAGGCACTCAGATGATCGAGCTGTACGGGTGCGCCGGCTGCCACAAGATCGACAACTGGCGCTTCCAGGATCTGCGCAAGCCGGGCCCCGATCTTCGGGGCATCGCCGAAAAGACTTCTCCGGAATGGACGGTGCGCTGGCTGACCAATCCCAAAGACTTCCGCGCAACGACGCGGATGCCGTCCTTTTTCTATCTGAGGAACATGGTCGGCCCCCATATCGGACCGGCAGAACGCGAATCGAACGAGAAAAAGCAGAACGCGGAGATTCAGGCCATCGTCGCCTATCTCTTCGCGAACTCGACGCGCAGGGGATGGCCTGAGGGCCCTTCCGGCGATCCGGCGCGCGGCGCGGCTCTGGTGGACACGGTCGGATGCTATGGCTGCCACGTGGCCCAGGAGACGGTGACGGATTCGGCGGGCGCGGTGCGCACCGCGAACCGCGACGACTTCCCGCTGGAGCGGAACTACGGATTCAACCTGGTGGGCACCGGGACCAAAACGCGTTCCGACTGGCTCTTTCACTGGCTGAAAAATCCGCGGAATTACTACCAGCAGGCCCCGATGCCGGATTTGAGGCTGACCGATCAGGAAGCCGCCGACATCACTGCGTGGCTGATGTCGCTGCGGAAGCCTGACTTCATGAACATGCCCGTGGCGCCGGCCGATCGGGCCGCCCTCAGCGAGCTGTCGCGCTCCTACATGATCACGTCGATGACCGAGCGCGAGACCGACGCCCGCCTGGCATCGATGACCAGTCAGCAGCAGCTCGTGTTCCTCGGCCAGCGGACGATCGAGAAGTACGGCTGCTTCGGGTGTCACGACATCAAGGGATTCGAAGATGCCAAACCGATCGGCACCGAGCTGACCATCGAGGGATCGAAGAACATCCATCTCTTCGATTTCGGTTTCGTCCACGATTTCGAGACGGAGTCGGGCGAACACGAGCACGTGCTGCACACCGTCCCCTCCTGGATCTACGCCAAGGTGAGAAGCCCCCGCGTCTTTGACGATCAGCGGGAGAGGGGCTATCACGACAAGCTGAAGATGCCGAACTTCTTCTTCACCAGGAACGAAGCGGAGGCCGTGACCGGCGTGGTGCTCGGTCTGACCAAGGATCGCGTGGCCCCCGAGCGCATCGCCGCGAGAACCAGTGAAGCCCGCGTGGCGCAGGAAGGACGGAAGCTGGTCTCGCAGAACAACTGCAGGGCCTGTCACGTCGTGGATGGTCACGGCGGCGCCATCGCTCAGACCGTCGAGGATCCGGGAATGCTTCCCCCTGATCTGGGTCCGGAAGGATCCCGTGTCCAAAGCGACTGGCTCTTCGCCTTCCTCAAGGATCCGACCGTGATGGCGCTGCGTCCATGGCTCGGCGCCCGGATGCCGACCTTCCATTTCTCGGACGGAGAGGCGGACAAGATCACTCGCTACTTCGCCGCCGACGCCAACGTCCCCACGTTCGAGACCGACGATGGCATCTCTCCGCATCCCCAGAGCGCCGCGGTCGGGGGAATCGTGTTCGACATGCTCCGCTGCGCTCAGTGCCATCCAACTCAGGCCGTCGCGGCCACCGCGGAAGCGGATCTGGCCTCCCTCGCTCCGAACCTGCAGCTTTCCCGCGAGCGGCTCCGTCACGATTGGGTGCCCGACTGGATCCTGCGCCCCAATGAGATCGTCCCGGGCACCAGGATGCCGACGAACTTTCCGCGGAACGCCGAGACAGGCGAGTACGAATCGCCTCTGACTCTGGCGATCGGCTCGCCCCAGTTCGCGTCGTACCGTCAGGCCCTTCTCCAGCATTTCCGCAGCGAAGAGGAAATGCTGCAGGCGCTGGCCGACGCTCCCAGGATCAGCCATCATCTCCGGGACTACATCTGGACGATTGGAATTCGCTCGATGCCGCCGGCTCGAGATCCGGTCGAAGAACCGCCGCCATACACTCCGGAAACGCCTCCGCCGGCCCCAGCCCCGGGAGTTCAGAGCACCAGTCTCCGGGTCCCGGGCGGGGAAACGCCGGGAAGGTAATGACATAATCGACGACGCCGGAGGAACGCTCTCCGGCACTTTCTCAAGGAGCCCTGAAGACATGACGATGAAACGATTTTTGACGATTCTGCTCGCAGCCGCGATCACCACGATGATCGCTTGTGGCGGCGGTGGAGAAACCGCAGCGTACGAGGAAGACGAAGAGCTCGAGGAGATCGTCTCGGCGGGCGGATCCGCCACGGCGGCGAGCGGGGGAGGGGCGGCCGCGGCCGTCGCCAACGCGGGGACGATCACCGGCGCCGTCACCCTGGCCGGCAATCCCGCTCCGCAATCGACGATTCAGATGGGGGCGGATCCCGCCTGTCAGGCCGCCCATAGCTCGCCTGTGCATGCCCAGAATGTCGTGGTCAATCCCGCCGGACAGCTTGCCAATGTGTTCGTCTATGTGAAGGATTTCCGGGGCGCCGCTCCAAAGCCGACCGAGCCCGCCATTCTCGACCAGCGCGGCTGCCAGTACTTCCCGCACGTCGGCGGCGTGCAGGTCGGCCAGACCCTTCGCATCCGGAACAGCGATCCCACGCTCCACAACGTTCACGCGATGCCGAAGGTGAACCGCGAGTTCAACATCGGACAGCCGGTTCAGGGAATGACCACCGACAAGGTGTTCGACAAGCCGGAGGTCATGGTCCCCTTCAAGTGCGATGTTCATAACTGGATGAGCTCCTATCTGGCCGTGCTGCCGCATCCCTATTTCGGGACTTCCAATGAGCAGGGGAGCTTCCAGATCGCGAATCTCCCTCCGGGGACCTACACGCTCGAAGCGTGGCACGAGAAGTTCGGGACGCAGACCCAGCAGGTGACGGTCGCTCCGAACGAGCAGAAGCAGGTCAGTTTCTCGTTCAATGCATCGTAAGAAGAGCGGAGTGGCAACGCTCGGGACACTACCGTCGATCTCCTTGGAGGAACAGGGATGGCTGTGAAGCGCCAGATCAGGGTCGGCAAAAGCTGGATGAGCCCGAAGGAAGCGGAGGTCGCGCTCCGCGAAGCCCTCCGTGCTCAGAAGGAAGAGGAGCGCGCCCACGGCCACGCCCATTCCTTCTGGAGAACTTACGTATTCTCGATCGATCACAAGGTGATCGGCATTCAGTACGCCCTCACCGCCCTCTCCTTTCTCCTCATCGGCTTCGGAATGATGTTGCTGATGCGGTGGCAGCTGGGGTGGCCGGGCCAGCCGATCCCCGGCGTGGGGGGGATGCTGGGCGAAGCGAACGCGCCGGGCGGCATCATGCTCCCCGAGTTCTACAACTCTCTCGGCGCGATGCATGGAACGATCATGGTCTTCCTCGGGATCGTTCCCCTCGCCGTTGGCGCCTTCGGCAACTACGTCGTGCCGCTGCAGATCGGAGCGCCGGACATGGCGTTTCCGAAGCTGAACATGGCGTCGTACTGGACCTTCCTTCCGGGAGGCGTGATCATCCTGCTCAGCTTTCTAGCTCCGGGCGGCGCTCCGAACTCCGGATGGACATCCTACCCGCCGCTTTCGGTGATTGCGACCCACGGCCAGACATTCTGGCTCGTGGGGATGGTCTTCCTGATCACGTCATCACTCCTCGGGTCGGTGAACTTCATCGTGACGATCATCCAGCTGCGCGCGCCGGGGCTGACGTACATGCGACTTCCCTTCTTCGTCTGGGCGCAGCTGGTCACCGCCTTCCTGCTGCTGCTCGCCTTCCCGCCCCTCGAAGCGGCCGCGGTGCTCCAGTTGATGGACCGGCTGGCGGATACGAGTTTCTTCATGCCGAGCGGGCTGGTCGTGGGCGGGCAGGTCGTGGAGATCGCGGGGGGTGGCAATCCGCTTCTCTGGCAGCATCTCTTCTGGTTCCTGGCCCACCCCGAGGTCTACGTTCTGATTCTTCCCGCCCTCGGGATCATCGCCGAGGTGATCGCGAACAACACTCGCAAGCCACTGTGGGGCTATCGCGCCATGGTTTTCGCGACGGTGTTTCTCGGATTCATGTCGTTCGTGGTCTGGGCCCACCATATGTTCATGACCGGCATGGGGACCGCGCTCAGCGCTTTCTTCCAGACGACGACGATGATCATCTCGGTGCCGTCGGTCGTCATTCTGACCGCGCTCTTCATCTCGCTCTGGGGCGGATCGATTCGCTTCAACACGCCGATGCTGTTCGCGCTGGCGTTCCTCCCCATGTTCGGAATCGGAGGATTGACCGGACTCCCGCTCGGCCTCGCGGCGGCGGACATTCATCTTCACGACACGTACTACGTGATCGGACACTTCCATTACGTCGTGGCCCCGGGAACGATCTTCGCGATGTTCGCCGGCATCTACTACTGGTTCCCGAAGGTCACCGGAAGGAAGATGAGCGACAAGCTCGGGAAGATGCACTTCTGGACCTCGCTCGTGTTCATCAACGGGGTGTTCTTCCCGATGTTCATTCAGGGGCTCGCCGGTGTCTCCCGCCGGCTGTGGGATGGGGGTGAGCAGTACGCGCATGCCGGCCCGGTCCTGCACCTGAACAAGTTCATGTCGATCTCGGCGTTCCTGCTTCTGATTGCGCAGGTTCCGTTCCTGATCAACTTCTTCAAGAGCATGTTCTGGGGAGAGAAGGTCGGCTCCAATCCGTGGGATGCGACGACGATCGAATGGGCCGCGGCTCCCTCGCCCCCGGTGGCGCACGGAAACTTCCACGAGCTGCCGGTCGTGCACCGCGGACCTTACGAGTACAACCCGCCCGACGAAAATGTCGAGTTTCTGCCGCAGCATGTCGCGTCGGGAAGCGGCCCGGGACCTGGATTACCGCAGCACGCCGTGGCTCCATGAGAGTGGATCTTCGAGGAGATTGACCGATGGAAATGGAGATTCCCTACACCGTCGAGGAGAGACCCGACACCGGGCTATACAACGGCAAGCTCGGGATCTGGCTCTTTCTCGCATCCGAGTTCATGCTGTTCGGCGCCCTCTTTTCCGCGCTGATCATGATGCGAACCGGGGCGATCTCCTGGCCGCACGGCTACACGCTTCTGAATGTTCCACTGGCGACATTGAACACCTTCGTACTGATCGCGTCCTCGGTCACGGTCGTCCTGGCGTGGGCCAACTTCCGCCTGGGTGATTTCGCCAAGGGCCGGATGTACCTCATCGCCACGCTGGCCTGCGGCTTCGGCTTCATGATCATCAAGGCGATCGAGTACGGGACCAAGTTCTCGCACCATCTCTATCCGGCTGAGAACAACTTCTACGCGATCTATTACACGATGACGGGCCTCCACGGCCTCCACGTGGTGGGCGGGATGATCGTCTTCGCTTATCTGATCTGGCCTGGAGCGAAGCTGTGGAGCCACGACCGGCAGCGTTACATCAACCGTGTCGAGACGACCGGTCTTTACTGGCATTTCGTCGATCTGGTGTGGATCTTTCTTTTCCCGACACTCTACCTGCTCTGATTCCATCGCCGGGAAGGCCCTGAGAGGAGACGCATGAGCGGAAACAGTCCCGAGCAGATCCGGCACGAGACCCGGATCTACCTCACGGTCTTCGCGGCCCTCGCCGCTCTGACCGTGGTCACGGTCGCCGTCAGCTATCTGCATCTGAGCGGCTGGCGGGCCATCGCCCTTGCACTCTTCATCGCGGGCATCAAGGGGTTTCTGGTCGCCGGCTACTTCATGCACCTGTTGAGCGAGAAGAAACTGGTGTACGCCATCCTGGCCGTGGCGACGGCCTTCTTTCTGCTGCTGATCTGGATTCCGTACACCGAGAAGGATTCGCAGGATGCAGCGCGCGCGGCGGCCATCGCGGGAGAAACCGCGCCGGCGGAGAACGGTCATTGATCCATGTCCCTCCGGGTCTTTCACATCGTCTTCATCATCGCCTCGATCGCCCTGTCGGTCGGGGTAGGGGTGTGGGCGGTCCGGTTTTATCAGGAAGCCGGAGGGATGAGCTGGCTGGCGATGGCGATCATTTTCTTCGTCCTCGCCGTGGCGCTCGTGCTCTACGGAGTGCGGGTCTGGGAAAAGCTGAAGGAGGTGTGAGGATGACGAAATTCAGGCGTGCTCTCGTTCTCACGGCTCTGGTGCTCGCCGCGAGCCTGGTGCCGGACCCGGCCTTTGCCTGCGGTGTCTGCTACGGAGATCCCGACTCGCCGATGACGGAGGGAATGAACAACGGAATCCTGGTCCTGCTTGGATTCGTGGGAATCGTGCAGGTGGGATTCGTCGCTCTCTTCTGGAACTTCAGAAAGCGCGCGAGGGAGCACACGCGCAAGAATGACTTCCGGCTGATCGCCGGCGGGAAGGAAGAGCATTGATCCGCGGAACGCGAGCTGCAGGTCCGGCATCGATGAGTGAAAAGGGGAGGCGGCCATGAGAGAGTTTCTCGCCCGCTACATGCCGACCGACGCGTCGGCTCATGGACAGAATCTCGACACGATCAGCGCACTCGTGCACTGGCTGATGTTCATCCTTCTGGTCGGCTGGGGATTGTATTTCATCTTCGTGCTCTGGCGATTCCGGGCAAGCCGCAACCCCAAGGCGAGCTACCACGGAGTGAAGTCGAAGATCTCGACCTACTCCGAGGCTGGCATCGTGGTGGTGGAAGCGATTCTGCTGATCGGATTCTCGATCCCCGCCTGGTCCCGATGGGTGGAGCCGCCTCCGGCGGGGTCGAACCCCATCGAAATCCGGGTCGTTGCGGAACAGTTCGCCTGGAACGTCCATTACCCGGGGCCGGACGGAGTTTTCGGAAGGGTGGACTCCTCGTTGGTCTCGGCGACGAATCCGCTGGGACTCGACCCGGCCGATCGCAAGGGAGCCGACGACATTCTTTCCATCAACCAGCTCCACCTTCCCGTGAACCGCCCCGTCATCGTGAGACTTTCCTCGAAGGACGTCATTCATTCCTTCGCCCTTCCGACGATGAGGGTCAAGCAGGACGCGATTCCCGGGATGGAGATCCAGGTGTATTTCACTCCGGTCCGGACGAACGGCGAGGAGCGGTGGGAAATCGCTTGCGCTCAACTTTGCGGTCTGGGACACTACCGAATGCGCGGCTTTCTGACCGTGCACACCGAGGAAGAATTCGCGGCCTGGCTCGGAGAGAACGCTCCGGCGCCGGCGCCCGTGGGTTAACCGCCCGAGAACAAGCCAGTCCACTAAGTCATGGATCATCCCACCCAATCAACGGGCCGCTGGTTGCGGTCATACACGAAGCTCGTCGCGGCGGCGACACTCTTCCTCATCTATGCCGGAGCGATGGTCACCTCGACCGGCTCGGGACTGGCCGTTCCCGACTGGCCTCTCTCCTACGGCATGCTCATGCCGCCTATGGTCGGAGGAATCTTCTACGAGCATGGCCACCGGATGGTGGCCGCGACGGTCGGACTGCTGACACTGATCCAGGCATTCTGGCTTCAGAAGCGCGCACCCCGTCCTTTCGTGCGGAAGCTCGGATGGATCGCTCTCGCCGCCGTCATCGTGCAGGGACTCCTCGGCGGACTCACCGTCATCTTTCTTCTTCCGAAGACGATCTCGATCTCGCACGCCGCCCTCGCCGAGATTTTCTTCTGCATCACCATCTCGATCGCATTCTTCAGCTCTCGCTTCTACGAGGGACTCTCTTCGAGAAAGGAGAGCGGAACGGCAGATGCTCGAGTCGCGACCAGGGCGCTGGTCGCGATCGTATTCGTCCAGATTCTTCTGGGCGCCTGGATGAGGCACCTCGGCGCAGGACTGGCCATCCCCGATTTTCCGCTCGCGTTCGGACGGCTCGTTCCCCAGCTCGATTCGATCGAGATCGTCTCGAATTTTCTTCATCGCGTCGGCGCGATCGCCGTCGTCGTGGTCGCGCTGATTGCAGGAGGGAAGATCCGGAAGGCCGGCGAGCCGCTGCTCCTGCGATTCTGGTGGGGCCTGATCGCCCTGATCGGCGTGCAGATCACCCTCGGGGCCTTCACGATCTGGAGCGAGAAAGAGCCGATCGTGACGAGCTTTCACGTGATGACCGGAGCGGCAACCCTGGCGTTGACCCTGATCCTCGCGTTGACGGCAGGATCCCTGGCCAGATCCGGCGGGCCCGTCGTTCGGGAGAGCTACGAGCAGGCGGAGGCCACGGCATGACCGAGCTCGTTCTCGAGACCCGAAGCCGGACGTTCGCCGCGGTGGCCTCGGATTATCTCGAGCTCTCCAAGGCGAGGATCGTCCTCATGGTTCTGGTCACGACAGCTGCCGGGTATCTGGTGGCGGCGTCCAGCCTGGATCCCGGAATGTTGTTTCACCTACTGGCCGGCACCGCGCTGGTGGCGGGCGGAACGAACGCCCTGAATCAGTGGTGGGAGCGCGGGCTGGATGGACGGATGGCGCGGACGAGAAACCGTCCGCTTCCCTCCGGAAGGATGACCAGTCGCGTTGCGCTCGCATTCTCCGTCGGAATCTCGGTGGCCGGCATCGCCTACCTCGCGATTCTGGTCAATCCCCTGGCCTCCCTGCTCTCCTTCGCCACGCTCGCCAGCTATCTCTTCGTCTACACGCCGATGAAGACGAGGTCGACCCTCTGCACGCTGGTCGGAGCCGCACCGGGGGCTGTTCCTCCGATGATCGGTTATGCCGCGGCGACAGGGGTGATCGACGCGAGAAGCTGGAGTCTTTTCGCCCTGATGTTCGCCTGGCAGCTTCCTCACTTCCTGGCGTTGAGCTGGATCTATCGCGAGGATTACGCGCGCGGCGGATTCCGGATGCTTTCCGTCGAGGATGAGAGCGGCGCCGCGGTGGGGCGGCAGGCGGTGGCGTGGAGTCTCGCCCTTCTCGTCGCGAGCACTGTCCCGGTCTGGCTCGGCCTGGCGGGACTCGCCTACGCGCTGGCCGCCGGAGTGGCAGGCTTCGCTCTTCTCGGCTCCGCGGCGCGATTCGCCTTCAGGATGAGCGCCGGAACGGCACGGACGCTTTTCATGGGATCGAACGTCTATCTGATCGTCGTCATGGTCGCCCTGGTGATCGGAGCCTGATCGGTCGCCCCCGAGCCGAGTACACTCAGTGAACGGGAAGCCGAAGTGAGACTCAGATCCCTTTTCCTCCTCTTGGTCTTCGCGGCCATCACGGCCTGCAAGCCTGCCGTGGAGCTGCCCATTCTCTATCCCGTTCCACCGACCCGTCTGATTGCCGACGATGGCCGGCAGCTTTCCACCGAGTCGCTCGCCGGGCAGGTCGCCATCTACGACTTCATCTTCACGCGGTGCGGCGCCACCTGCCCGATGATGACCCGCGCGATGCAGGAGCTGACGCGGAAGTTTCCCGACGACGCGCCCATCCGCTTCGTGTCCGTGACCGTCGATCCGGAGCACGACACGCCGGAAGTCCTGGCTCGATACGCGGAAACGCACCGCAATGACCAGCGGTGGATGTTTCTGACCGGAACGCGTGAGGACGTCATCGATCTCTCGGTGAAGGGATTCAAGCTGGCCGCGGGCGATCCAGTCGAGGGGCTGGAGCCGTTCCTTCACAGCACGCGCTTCGTCCTGGTGGACAAGGAAGGAAACATCCGAGGCTACTACGACAGCATCGAGAAGGAAGCGATGGCGAAGTTGGTGGACGACGCGAAGGCGCTTCTGTAATCATGGACTGGATCCGGCAGCTCCCGACGCTGAACGCGACGCTCAATGCGACGAGCGGCGTGCTTCTGGTTCTCGGCTACCTCCAGATCCGCCGTGGCGACGTCGCCCGGCACCGAAGGCTGATGCTCTCCGCCTGCATCGTCTCCGCGCTTTTCCTGGTGAGCTATCTGACGTATCACTTCTTTGCAGGCTCGACACGTTTTCAGGGCCAGGGGTGGATCAGGCCGGTCTACTTTTCGATCCTGATCTCTCACACGATTCTCGCGACGGCCATCCTTCCCATGGTCCTGGTGACGGTGTGGCACGGCCTCCGGATGAATGTCGACCGCCATCGCCGCATTGCGCGCTGGACGTATCCTCTCTGGCTCTACGTCAGCGCGACCGGCGTGATCGTCTACCTGATGCTGTACCGGATGTAGAGTGCTGAGTGCTGAGTGACGGTGGGTGATGACCATCGAGCACGAAAAGCGTGGCGGCGTCGCGGGCGGGTGGGAGTCATTCAGAGGCCGCACGGGAGGACGAGCTGGAGAGACGCTTGGTCTCGCGGCCGAAGAATCTCAGAATGCGCAGGCCGTCATCGGGTTCTTGTGCCGGTGCAGTTGCATCGTACGAACGCATCTGGACGAGAATAAGAATCCGAGATCGATCATCCCGGCTGAGATTCTTCGGCCGCGAGACCAATCGTGGCGGTACTTCGTTCTCCCGTGCGGCCTCTGAATGACCCGCCCGTTTTGCCTACGACGGCCGGGCCCCGGCGTCAACGCTCAGGCCGCGTCTCTACGCCTCCGTCGCCGGTTCGCTGACGGCGACGCTGCCCGACATCCGGTCGGCCAGACTGCGGCGCTCGCCGAAAAGAGCGGGAAGGAATCCGATGCCCGCGGTGGCGAGAGAGAGCAGGGTTCCCAGCCATCGGCGGGCGGCTGCTGGCACATCGACCGGCGAGCCGTCCTCGCTCACGATCGAGTGCTCGAAGATCGTCGCGCCGATGGTCCTTCCCCAGATCAGCCAGCATCCGGCGAAGTACACGAACGAGAGGAGCAGCAGGAACGCAATCAACGCGATCGAGGGAACGGGCTCGTCGATCAGTGAGGCCATCACCGAGGAGCGCTGCGGGAGAAGGGGACTGAGTGCGAGAAAGAGGGCGATGAAGAGGGAGACGTCGGTGATGAATCCGAGGCTTCGCCGGAGAATCGGCGCCGGCACGATCTCCTGCGGAGCGGCGACCGGCAACTCGCCGGGCGGATCGTCGGAGATTGGAGAGTGATCGCTTCCCGGCGTCGGCTCGGGGATCAGCTCGATCTCATCGAAGCGGGGCACGATCTCCTCGGATCCGGGGTCATTGTCTCGGCTGCAGATACTTCACGAAGATGCGGTAGAGGAGGTCCTTGCTGGTTGTTTCGTAGCGAATCGCCAGCTCGCGCGCCCGCCTGGCCAGGGCGTCGTCGGGATTGGTGGCCAAAACCTGATCGAACGCCGCGACCGCATCGGTCAGCCGCTCCTCCTGCAGTGCTCTGACGCCGATGTTGAAACGAGCCCGGTCGATGAGCTGGCGCGCATTCACATTATCGGGATTCTCCGCGAGAAGTGCTTCGGCGGCGGCGATGGACTCGGTGTAATTGCCGCTCTTGAGCAGATTCGCCGCATCCTCGAGACGGGCGGCATGAGCGATGGCGCGCTGATAAACCGACTGTACATCCGGTGGGAGCTGCTGAATGGACGCCGCCTGCTCGAAGGCCGCGCGCGCTGTGACGTAGTCGTTCGCAAGGAAAGCCTGGCGTCCTTTTTCGATCTGCTCCTGGAAGACCTCCGCCGCGGGACGCCCGGCGATCGTCCCCGCCCCGGCGGCCTTTCTCGATTTGAGATCCGCGACGTAGGCGAGCGCGTCGTCGTGACGGGGATGATCGAGGGGAACCGCGAGAAGCATGGCGATGGCCTGATCGATCTGTCCCCGTTCCACCATCTGCTGGGCGCGGGCAACCGGATCATCGCGGAGCGCGGCGGAATCGCCCGAGTCGGAGAGAAAGATCTTCCACGCCGCCAACCCGAGGCCCAGCAGGACGACGAGCCCGATCGCTCCGAAGATCAGGGTTTTGGAGCGTCCGCCCGAAGCGGCCGCAACGGGACGGGTCTTCGAGTCGACCTCGTCGTCATCCTGCGGAGGCCGGCGAGCCTCGCCGGGGGTAGGGGGCACGAGGACTTCCTCGGACATCCCTCCTGACGGCTCGTCGAGAAAGAGCGCCTCATCGAAGGGGTGCGAGCCGCCGGAGGGTCTCGCGGCCGCTGTCGCCGGAGCGGCAGCAATGCCCCCTGCAGGCATCAGGTCGATCTCGGCGAGACGCTCCATGGCCGCGGCGTTGGCCGGGTCGAGCTCCAGAATTTTCTGATTCGCCTTACGAGCGCCAGCGGCGTCGCCGCGCTGCATGAGCAAGGTGGCTTCTTCGGAGAGATCGTCGACATGAGCGTCGATCTCCATCTTCCGGAGTCGCGCTTTCTCGATTCTTTGCGAAGCCTGATCGTTCGTGACGTCGATGAGAAAAATGCGTGACCAGACATCGATCGCCTTCTGATACTCCTGCCTCTTGACCGCCTCGTCGCCCTGTCGGAGATAGTCCTCGATGCGCGACCGATCCTCGCTGGAGAGATCGACCGAGCCGGCTGCAAAATCGAACGTGTCTCCGCTTGCCTGCTCCGCAGCCTCTTGAGCCGTGGCGCCACCGAATCCGTGAAGCCCGGGGGACGTCTTTCCGATCGTGATCTGCGGACCCTCGTCCTTGTCCTCTTCGAATGTGAATCCGAAGTCCGAAGCCGGTGCCGCCGACCTTCCTCCCTCGGCCGGGGAGCTCTGACCGGAGTCCACGACGAAAGAGTCGGAAGTCGAGAAGCCCGATGGGTCCGGGCCCGTCGGTTTTTCGGTGTGGTCGGCACTGAAGGATCCGAAGTCGAACTCCGGCGCAGCCGGTGACGCCGGCGTCCCGGCCGGAGAATTGTCGGTACCGAACGAGGCGAAGGGATCGAACGAGGGGGAGGGTGGCGGCGCCGATGCGGACTGATCGGCTTCGCGTCCGAGGCGCTCGATCTCGGGATGATCGGGATCGAGAGCTCGGGCCTTTTCGAGGATGGTGCGAGCTCCGGCCGTGTTGCCGTTCTCGATGGCGGTCCGGGCTTTCACGAGAAACTGTTGAATGAATGGCTCGGCCTCGATCCGCTCGCTCGCTTCCTCCGCGATCCGCTGCGCTTCCTCGTTGGTCATGTCCGCGCGGAGCACCGCGGAGGCGAGATCGGCCGCGCGCTGGAACTGCCTGGCAGCAAAGGCGGCCCGCGCTTCCCCGAGACCCCCGCTGCCGGATCCTGTTCCCGTCGCACCCCCGGCCGGCTGGATCCGAAGATCGCGAACGTCGATCGGCGCGCCCGGATCGTTCGCTTTCTGCAGCAGCTGTTTGGCGGGACCGAACTGCGGATCCATCTTCAGAACGAACTCGCAGCCAACCACGACGTCGTCGAGGAGGCCCTGGTCGTAGAGGTCGAGCGTCTGGCTGAAGGTCGTGAGGACGCGTTGCTTGACGTCATCCGCCAGGGAAGAGTTGCCGGGGTATCCATTCGTCACAGAATCGCTCCTTGGCACCGTGGGCGTCCCTCACGGTGTGCGCATATCCATCCACGCGCGAGCCTCGGCTCGCGGTGTCGGCAGGTTTCGAGAGTTCGATGGAAATGCAGGCTGAGCTGAATTATAACAAAGCGCCTCGCCGGAAGCCGGGGGGTCCGGACGGCGAAATCGACGGGGTTTCGGAGGTTGATTCATGGATTTTCTCGCAACTCCTGGCGCGCCGGCTGCGATCGGCCCCTATTCGCAGGCCGTTCGATCCGGTCGGATGATCTTCACCTCGGGGCAGATTCCGCTCGATCCCGAGACGGGGGAGCTGGTCACGTCCGATTTCGATGCGATGACCCGTCGTGTATTCGAGAATCTCAAGGCGGTTCTCGCGAGCGGGGGGGCATCCTTCAGCAACGTGGTCAAGGCTACTGTCTTTCTCGAGTCGATGTCGGACTTCCAGCAGCTCAATGCGATCTACGCCGAATATTTCGGCGATCACAAGCCTGCTCGGAGCACGGTCGCCGTCTCCCAGCTCCCGAAAGGAGCCAGGGTCGAGATCGATCTCATCGCGATCGTGGAGTGATCAATTGGGAAATCGCTGACCGCGCCGTGGGCGGAGGTGCGAGGGCCTGGCTCTCAGGCTCGTCAGTCCTCGGAGTTTATTTCGATGTAAATGCATCAAAGTAATGGCCTTAGGTCTCGCGAAGGAGAGGGACGCGTTCGGGATGGAAAGGGCGGCGATTTTGGCGTCGCGATTGCTAATGTCAGATAACATCATTCCGGCTCAATCGCCGGCGGATGACCCTGAATGCGCAAACTCCTCTTTCCAGCTCTCCTGGTGGCCTTACTGACCCCCCTGCAGGCAGAGGGAGCCGTGCGTTTGACATACGAACTGGATCGCGGGACGACCGAGGTGAGTTGGCCGGCCACTGCCTTCCCGATTCCCGTCGCGATCAACCGCGCGGCGGCCCAGAACCTCCCTGCAGGTGAAGCATTGATCCGCGGGGCGTTCGACTCCTGGGAGGGGGTCGAAGCGAGCGTCGTCGCTTTCCGCCACACGGGACTCACGGATGCGAAAGCTGGGCGCGATGGCATCAACGTCGTCGCGATCAATGACTCGCTCTTCGAGACCAGCGGCTTTCTCGCCTATACGACGACCTGGTTCGACGACAAGACCGGCCAGATGCGCGAGGTCGACATTCAGATCGACTCCTCCGTGACGAAGAAAGGCGTGGGGCTTCAGACCCTGATTCAGCACGAAATTGGTCATCTTCTCGGCTTCGATCACTCCGGAGTCATCTCCTCGGTGATGTATCCCTGGGTGGGCCCGGACGATGCGGGAGGGTTCGACAGTGACGACAGGATCGGCTTGAGCGCAGCGTACCCGGCGGCGGGCAAGCTCGCGAAGCCCTCGCTTCGGGGCGAGGTTCGCTTGCCGGGTGGCGGGGTCTTCGGCGCACAGGTCGTGGCCATGGACGCGCACGGCGCCGTTTCTTCGGCGCTCACGCGAAAGGACGGATCGTTCGAGATTCTCGGTCTCCCGCCGGGGACGTACCGCCTCTACGCCGAGCCGCTGGACGGCCCGGTGAAAGGGAGCGACCTGTCGGGCATCTGGCGGTCAGGCACGGAGACCGGCTTCCGCACGGCGTTCAGCGACCCGATCGAAGTCGGCCTGGAGAGTGAGATCGATGGGATCTCGCTCTCGGTGACCAACCTTCCCTCGGATTTGAATCCGCGGTGGGTTTCAGCGTTCGCTCCAGGATCGAGCTCGATCCGGATGAGCAGCAACGCCGTGACGGTCAAGGCGGGTAGCCGCGTGTCGATTGCCGTCGGGGGAGATGGTTTCGTCAGCGGGCTCACCGAGTTCGAGGTGCTGAACCTGGCGTTCAGACGCGTCTCCGAGTTCACGTACGCCACGAATTTCATGCACGCGGAATTCGAGATCGCCCCGACCGCGAAGAGCTGCTCCGCCGTAATCGTCGCGCGAAATGGAAGCGACTCGGCGGCGCTCACGGGCGCGCTCCGGGTCGCCGAAGCGAGTGCGGGCGGGCGAGGTCGCGCGGTCCGGCGCTGATATCTGGGGGATTCAGGTCGATCGCAAAGCCAGGGCAAGCCGATCAAACTCCTGGAGACCCAGCCGTTCGGCTCTGATGTCTGCCGGGAGCCCGATTCCCTCGATCGCCGCCGTGATTCGATCGCGGCCCGCATCGTTCCACTGAAGGAGGTTGTTGACCAGCGTCTTGCGGCGCATTCGAAAGGATGCCGACACAAGACTCTCAACCTCATCGATCGACGTGAGGAGATCTCGCGAAATCGGGTCGAGCACGACGACGGCGCTGTGAACTTTCGGCCGGGGATGAAAAGAGCCGGGAGCGAGAGTGATCAGAATCCGCGCAACGGCGCGAAGGGCGACCGACAGCGTGAGATATCCGTACTCATCGTCGCCCGGGGCGGCGGTCAACTTCTCCGCGACCTCGCGCTGGAACATGAAAACGGCGCGCCGCCAGTGCTCCGAGGCGACGACTCTCCGGACGATTGGCGTCGCTACGTTGTAGGGGAGGTTGCCGATCGCGCGGTAGGGGACCGCGGGCAGCTCGGCATCGGTGGCGTCGGTCTCAGCGATCTCGACGCGGCCATGGTCGAACCGCTCCCGCAAGCGGGGAACGAGCGAGGGATCGATTTCCCACGCGATCAGCGGGTTCGGAAGTTCCGCGAGCTTCTCGGTGAGGGCACCCTCTCCCGGTCCGATCTCGAGGATAAGGTCTTGCGGATCGGGAGCGAGCGCTGCGACGATGGTGTCCGCGGCACCCCGGTTTCTGAGGAAATTCTGTCCCCACTTCTTCTGCGGTCGATGGGCCATGCGAAATTCTCGATGCTTCGCCTCCGATTACACGAGGCGTGCCGTCGCGGTCTGCGGCAGGATCCTCGCAGCGGAAGCGGGTAGATCGGCTTGAAAGGATACGGAAGAATGAAACAGATTGGAGAAGCAGAGTTCGACGCGGCGATCGCGAAGGGTCCCGTGCTCATCGACTTCAGCGCGGAGTGGTGCGGCCCCTGTAAGACGATGATGCCGGTGATCGAGAAGCTCGCGAACGAGTATCGTGGACGACTGGAGGTCTTCACGGTCGACATCGACCAGGATCCGGCGCTGGCCGCGAGGAACGGAGTCATGAGCGTGCCGACCATGATCGTGATCCGGGATGGGAAGGCGGTCGAGCGGGTGGTGGGCGCCGTGTCGGAGCGGGATCTCCGGAGCAGGATCGAGCCGCACCTGGGAGCCTGAGCCGATGACCGCGGATCCCCGCGCAGCGCAGGAAATGATGGCGGCCGGCCATGAGGCGATCGGCCGGCTGCGGCGCGAAGTCTCGAAGGCGGTGGTGGGACAGGAGCGGATTCTCGACCGGCTGACCGTCGCCCTTCTGATCCGGGGACACGTCCTGGTCGAGGGGTTGCCGGGCCTCGCGAAGACCCTCACCGTCAAGACGCTCGCGTCGTCGGTTGCGGGCAGCTTCAAGCGAGTGCAGTTCACTCCCGATCTCCTTCCAGCCGACATCACCGGAACGCAGATCTTCGATCCCGCCGGGGGGACATTCAGCCCGCGGCTCGGTCCCATCTTCGCGAACTTTCTGCTCGCGGACGAGATCAACCGCGCGCCGGCAAAGGTGCAGTCGGCGCTTCTCGAAGCGATGCAGGAGCGCCAGGTGACGATCGGGGAGGCGAGCCATCGGCTCCCCGAGCCATTCGTCGTGGTGGCGACGCAGAACCCGATCGAGCAGGAGGGAACATTCGCGCTCCCCGAGGCCCAGCTCGACCGGTTCGTGATGAAGTTGAGGGTCGGATATCCCACACGCGAACAGGAAGAGCGAATGCTGCGTCTCTATCTCGACCCGATCGCCGAAGTTCCGCTCATCGAGCCGGTGATCTCGCTCGAGGGAGTGCGGAGGCTGTCTGGGCTGATCAGCGCCGTGCATCTCGATGAGCGGATTTCCCGCTACGTGATCGATATCGTGAACGCCACCCGTTCGCCGCTTCAGTACGGGCTCGCTCCGATCGCGCCGATGATCGAGTACGGGGCATCCCCGAGAGCCACCCTGGCCCTCGCGCACGTGTCCAAGGGACATGCATTCCTCGAAGGACGGGCTTTCGTGACCCCAGAAGACGTGAAGGAGACCGCGGCGGACGTGCTGCGCCACCGCCTGATCCTGACCTATGAAGCGGCCGCGGATCAGGTGACCGCGGATCAGATCATCGATCGAGTGCTGGGGTCGGTCAACGTGCCATGATTTCGCTTTTCCGGCGACGACCGCCGCATCGCGCGGAGATTCCGGTGCGGCGACGTGTCCGCGAACTGGAGATCGTAACCTCTCGCCTGATTCGCGCGGGATTCGCCGGTCAGTATCACGCCGCATTTCATGGCCGGGGAATCGAGTTCGCGCAGGTTCGTGAGTATCAGCCCGGTGACGACGTGAGGGTCATCGACTGGAACGTGACGGCGCGAACGGGAGTCCCTCACGTCAAGCAATTCGTGGAAGAGCGGGATCTGACGGTGATTCTGGCCATCGATCTCTCGGGCTCGATGGGCTTCGGATCGATCGACCGCCGGAAGGCGGATCTCGCCGCTGAACTGACTTCGGTGCTCTCCTACGCGGCCACGCAGAATGACGACCGGGTCGGACTTCTCACGTTCGATTCCTCCGTGCGCAGCTGGATCCAGCCACGCCGTGGACGGCGTCACGTGGAGACCGTGGTGCGCCGCGTTCTCCTCGATTCGGAGAAGCCTGCGCAGCGAGCCGATTTCGACCGGATGAGCGCATTCGTCAGCGCGGTCGTGATCAAGCGTGCCGTCATCCTCGTTCTTTCGGACTTCTTCGACCGATCGGCGATCACTCCGCTGTCGCGTCTGCGGGTCAAGCATGATGTGATCGCTCTGGTGCTCGGAGATCCTCGCGAACAACGCCTTCCCGATCACGGTCTCATCGATCTGCTCGACAGCGAGAGCGGCCAGATGAAAAGGGTCGACCTTTCGGCGGCCCGCGCCCGGCTTCACGCTCAATCCGCCCTCGCTCAGTTGGAGCGAAAGGGAATTGACGCGGTCTCGCTTTCCACCGCGGAGCCTTATGAGCGCTCGCTGATCCGCTTCTTCGATCTCCGGACCCGGAGGCGGCGATGAGCGCGCTCCTCCTCCTTTTTCTCGCGGCGGGTATTCCCGTTCATGTGAGTCCCGCCGCCGCCACCGTCGGCGATCCAATCCGTGTCGTTTTCGCAGGAGATGCGGCAGGCACCGTGACGCTCGACCCATCGGAGGAGTACGAGGTCGTCGATCACCTCCCCGACGGGGTCGTGATCCGCTCCTTCAAACCAGGACCGATCACCCTGTCGGGCACGGTCGCCCGGGCCGGAGGCGGATACCGCTTCGGACCCCTCGAGCTGGAGATTCATTCGATACTCGGAGAGAACGACTCGCTGGAGCCCGCGCCTCTCAGGCCACCGAAGTCGCTTCCTCCGAACCGCGTGGCGTGGGGGGCGATCGGGATCGCAGGATTGGTGGCGGCGCTGCTCTGGTACGCCGTCGCGCGCGCTTCAGCAGCCACGGCCGCGCCGGTCATGCGGAAGACGGCGGCGCGGCCTCCTTCCGTGGAACTGCTCGGTGCGCTCGACGCGGCGCAATCGATGGATCGCGCCGCGGCACTGATCGCAGTCGGCGCGGCAACACGCCGATTTCTCGCTCGCGTGGAGCCCTCCTGGAGCCTCGATCGCACTTCGAAGGAGCTGAAGGTCGAGCTCTCGAACCACGGACTCGATGGGGAGACCCTCACCACGGTCGATCTCGCGTTGATGGAGGCCGATCTCGAAAAGTTCTCTCCCTGGGGAGCCCCGGAGATCGACCGCGACGAGCTCATTGCCAGGGTGCGGAAGCTCGTCTCTCTCGACAGGGGAGCTGGCGCATGAGATTCGGTTCGCCGCTCTGGCTTCTGCTCCTGATTCCCATCGCCGCGCGATGGGTGATCGCGCTTCTCGATCGCCGCCGGAGGGAAGGGTCCTTTACTTTCTCCTCTCTCGGTCTGATCGACGGCGGAGGTTCCTGGCGGAGCGGAACGTCCTGGATGCCGCTGTTGCTCGAAAGCATCGCGCTCGCGCTTCTGGTCATCGCGCTCGCGCGCCCTCAGGAGATCCACCCCATGGCTCAGGACCGGCGGGGCATCGACGTCGTCATCGCGCTCGATGCGTCGGGGAGCATGGCGGCGGAGGACTTCCAGCCGCAAAACCGCTTCGAGGTGGCCAAAGAGATGATCGGCGAGTTCATCGATCTCCGGAACGACGATCGGATCGGGATCGTCACCTTCGGCCAGAGAGCGGCTACTCGCGTGCCGGTGACCTTCGACCGGCGCGTTGCGCGGGAGGTGCTCGCTGGAGTCGAGGTGGGGGAAAACGGGGACGGCACGGCGATCGGCACCGCGATCGCGACAGCGGTCAATCGCCTGAGCCGGTCACCCGCGCGGAGCCGGGTGATCGTTCTCCTGACCGACGGCGTGAACAATTCGGGATCGATCGAACCGCCAGCGGCTGCGGAGCTGGCGCGGGAGCTGGGGATCCGGCTCTATGCGATCGGCGTCGGAAGCTACGGACCCGTGCCGGTGCCCATCCGCATGCAGAGCAGGATCACGGGCGAGATCGAGATCGTCTACCAGACGATTCGAGCGGATCTCGACGACGCCATGCTGACCAGCATCGCCGAAAGAACGGGAGGGGAGTACTTCCGCGCGACCGATGAGCAGGCGCTCGCGGACATCCTCCGAACGATCGACCGGTTGGAGAAGAGCCGCCTGGCCGCCCCTCCGGAGCTCCTCGCCGAGGAGCTCTACCGCGTTCCACTGATCCTGGGGCTCTCGATTCTCGTCATCGCGCTTCTCACGGGAGAAACGATATGGATGCGATTGGCGGCCTGACGTTCGGAGAACGGGAGCTGTTGGCCCTGATGGCCTCGCTGCCGCTGGCCGCGTGGTTTCTTCTGGCCCGGGAGCGGGTCCGCCGGCGCCGTTCTGAATCGTTCGCATCGGTGAGAATCCGAGGTCTCAGATTTCCGGCGCGGCCGTTGCGGCCGTGGGTTCTTCTCTTCGGAATCGTCTTCGCGCTGCTGGCTCTGGCAGGCCCGCGGCTCGGGCATGAGCTCCAACCGGCCATGGAAGACCAGGGCTCGATGGTCATCGCGATCGACGTCTCCAGCAGCATGGCCGCGGAAGATCTCGGCGTTTCGAGATTGACCGCCGCGAAAGTCGTGGCGCGCCGGATCCTCGGTGCCGAATCGGGCCGGGTGGCCCTGGTGGCGTTCGAATCCGTCGGCCAGCTCATGTCTCCGCTCACCACGGATGGACCTGCGCTCGTGGATCTGGTGGAAACCCTGATACCGGGCGAGCTCTCCATTCCAGGCTCGGATCTCGGCGCCGCCATCCTGACCGCCGTTGATTATCTGGAACGCAGCGGGTCAGGGGAGCGGGAGGTCGTCCTGCTCAGCGACGGCGAGGATCAGGGAAGCCTTCTGGATCGAGCGCTCGTGGCCGCCGAAGAAAAAGGGATCCGCGTTTCGACGGTGCTGGTCGGCTCGGAAACTGGCGCGACGATCCCTTCCGGTGACGGCGTGCTGGAGGACGAGTCCGGCAGAGAGGTGATCTCGGCCGCCGACGCGGCCACCATGAGACGGATCGCCGGTCAGACCGGCGGAGCGTTCGTGCCGAATCCATTCGATGAAGCGAGCCTCGAGAGCGCCGTCATCCGGACGACATCCTCCGAGATCTCCTCTGAAGAAGGGCGAATGCTTCGCGTTCCGGTGGAGCGCTTTCAGTGGCCTCTGGCCGCCGCGATTTTCTCGTTTCTTTTCGGCTCCTATCTCCACCGGGGTGCGGAATGAAGCCGATCATCATGCTCGCTCTGGCCGCCACGATCGGTGCTCTGCCGATCTTCCGCGCCGGAAACTCGCACCGCATGACCGAGGAGGGAAGGCGGGCATTCGCCGTTTCGGACCCGGCAGCAGCGGCAAGAAGTTTCGCTCTGGCGGACCAGTGGTCGGCGGATCCCATCGCTTCGTTCAATGCAGGGACGGCGAGCATTGCCGCCGGAAATGTCGAGGAGGGATCGAGGCTGCTCGCGGAGCTCTCGGCCGAATCCGGCGCGCTGGCCACCGATGCCCTCTTCAACCAGGGGGGCGCCGCGATGCTGCGCGAGCAGTGGGATGATGCGATCTCGAGTTACATAGAAGTCCTGAAGCGGAGCCCCCGGGATCTCGACGCCAAGCGCAATCTCGAGATCGCGCTCAGGAGAAATTCTCCGTCTCCCGAGGAGTCGGGTGCGGGGGCGCCGCAGCCTCAGCCCTCGGATCCCGACGAGAGCCCGGAGCAGGAAACTCCTTCGCCGTCCGAGCCAGAGGAGGGTGAAACGCAGATGCCCGCGGAAGAGATCCTCCGCTCGATCGCGCAACAGGAGCGTGAAGAGATCCAACGGATGCGCCGAGAGAAGGCTCCGCATCGCAGGGTCCTCGGATGGTGAATGCGCCGAGAGCCGGCGTCATCCTTCTTCTATCGCTTGCTTTGTCGAGCGGCCTGTTCGCGGACACCATCCAGATCGAGAACGCCACCGTGAGGGTAGGCGACCGGTTCCCGTTCACCGTGCTTCTGGAGGGAGATAGTGCGGAGGCTGGATCGGTCAGGATCGAGCTGAAGAACGTCGAGATCTACGGGCCAGCCGACGTTTCGCGGGAATACAGGTTCACTCCGGAGGGAAGCCGGAACGTGAAGGCGCTGACCTACGAAGCGCGAGCCCTGGCTCCGGGAATGGGGCAGATCGGCCCGGTCCGGTTCACGATCCGCGGAGTGGAGCGCGTAGTACCGCCGATCCGGGTTCGCGTGCTTCCGGTCCGTTCCGAGTCCGAGATCCGGGGGGAGGGGGCGCTCGCGCGGATGGAGCGATCCGGACGGGAGCCGGTCGCTCTGGAAGCCGAGATCGATCCGATGCGAGCGCGCATCGGCGAGCAGATCGTGGTCGAATGGGTCCTCTACGCGCGCGAGTCGACCACTGATCCGGCGCTGGTCGAGCTCCCATCACTCGACGGCTTCTGGGTCGAAGAGATTCCGACGCGCGGCTCCTTTTCCACGGTCTGGAAAGACGGACGAGAGGCAACCCGGACGCTCATCCGCCGGGTTGCGCTCTTTCCGATGCGAAGCGGCGTCCTCGAGATCCCGCCGATGGCGGTGCGAGTCGGCATCTTCGGACAGCGCGGCCCCTTCAGCCGCCTCCCGTTCGGCTCGGGTCTTCTGAATGTGATCCGGGAATCGGAGCCTCGCCAGGTCGTCGTGGATCCTCTCCCCGCGGGAATCGATCTGGTCGGCGACTTCACCATGCGATGCTCCGAGCCGCGCGCGATCGGTGCGGGACCAGTCGGTTTCCGAGTGACGCTCGAAGGCGATGGCAATCTCCGGTCCGCCCCTCCGCCTCGCCTCGCCGGTTCCATCGCCGGCGAAGTGACCGTGGAGGAGGGATCGCTGGACATCGATCGCCGCGGTCAGCGGATCCGGATGACCCGGTCGTGGGATTTCGTGATCATTCCGAAAGAGCGGAAACAGTTCACGGTTCCCGCGATCGAGCTCGTGAGCTGGAGTCCGTCGCTCAACGAGCGCGTCTCCCTCCGCTGCGGGGCCTCAGCCGTGACATTCGCGGCGAACCCTTCGCCGACGCCACACGCGGGGGGCTCGCGCTCGCGGCTGGGGGTGGTCGGAGAGCCGCGGGCCCGACGATGGCCGCTCATGGCGGGCGGGGTGATTCTGATCGCGGGTCTTCTCGCGTGGCTCGGCGTCGCGAGGACGCAGGGGCGGGCCGGGCCGCTGGAGCGCCGGATTCTCGACAGGGCGAACGAGCCGGCTCGGATGCGGGAGGAATTGAAGGCGATGCTGCGGGAACGGGGACTCGATCCGCACGGGCTCTTCCGCGCGGACTCGGCGCTGGCGGATTCTTATCGAGCACTTTCCTCCCTGATCGACGTTCTGGAGAAAGAGCCTTGGGAGAAGGAGAGATCCGAGGCGGATCTGCGGCGGCGCGTGAGAGAAATCGTACGGAGACTGCCGTAGGGGATGAGGCTAGACGAGCGATTTAAGGGATCAGGGTAGAGGAGCGAGGGAAGAGGGAAAAACAGATCCCAAGCTCGTAGCGGCATATCGCGTGCGGGTGGGGGTCATTCAGAGGCCGCACGCGCCAGTCGCGCAGAACACCCAATGGTGCCGCGGCCGAAGAATCTCAGCCGCGATGATCGCTGTCGGGTCCTTATACACGTCCAGATGCGTTCTTACGATGCGGGTGCGCAGGCACAAGAACCCGATGACGGTTTGCGCATTCTGAGATTCTTCGGCCGCGAGACCAATCACTCCGCGACTTCGGTCTCGCCGTGCGGCCTCTGAATGACCCGCCGTCCCCGCGGGCATCGAGGCCCCGTGTAGTTAGGTCCCAACCGCCTTCATGGCGATCGCGTAGACCTCTCGCAGCGGGATGTTCTCGCGGCGGGCGATCTCGGCGCACGATTCAAACTCGGGGGAGAAGATCTGCCTCTCCTGCCAGCGGCTCTTCTTGAACCGGACCGGTCCAAGCGGGGTTTCCACCGTCACGATTTCCCGTTCGAGCTCGATCCGCTGCATCGGAACAAAGCGAAGTCCGATGGTGCTGGTCTCCGCAAAGATGGTGGCGACAATTCGATCCTTTTCTTCGGGCCGGGCCAGCACGGCGACGAGAGTCCCGGGGCGATTCTTCTTCATCTGCACCGACTCAAACGTGACGTCGAGAGCGCCGCTGTCGAACAGCCGTTCCATCGTCCATCCGAGGATCTCGGGGGTGAGGTCGTCGATCTGGAACTCGATGGCGACGACGTCCGAAACCCGAGAAGCCCCACCCTCGGCGCCCCAGAGCGCGCGCACCGCATTCGCGAAACGCTTCACATCCCGGGCACCGAGTCCGTATCCGACTTTTTCCAGCGTCATTGGCGGCTGGGGTCCGAACGCGGTGACGTACTCCCGGAGAATCAGGGCACCGGTCGGCGTGCAGTACTCTCCCTGCAGATCGAGCTGGAAGATCGGAACACCAAGCAGCAGGTCCGCGGTCGCCGGTGCCGGAATCGGAATCGAGCCGTGACGGGTCTCCACGCGGCCGCTCCCGACGTGAACCGCGGAAGCCATCACCCGATCGGGAGCGAGATTCTCCATCGCCACGGCGACTCCGACGATGTCGACGATCGAATCGATGGCGCCGACCTCGTGAAGGTGCACTTTCTCCACCGGCAGGCCATGAATCTTCGCCTCCGATTCACAAATCCGCTTAAACATCGAAATGCTTCTGCGCTCGGCCTCGGATGAGAGGCCGCGGTCCTTGACCAGTGTGATGAGGTCGTGGAGATTGCGGTGGACTCGCTTCTCGTCTTCGTGAATCTTCACGTCGAAGCGCGTGCCTGAGATTCCCGCCCGGGTCGCTCGCGAGATCCCGATCTCGTAGCCATCGAAAGGAAGCTTCGCGAGCTCGCGCCGGATCAGGTCCGGGTCGACACCGAGCTCGATCAGTGCGGCGATCGTCATGTCACCGGCGATTCCGGCCGTGCAGTCGAGATAGAGGAGCGTCATTGCGGGAAGAGTACAACGGCGGGGGCCTCGGCTCCGTCGAGGAGGCGAGAAAGATTTCTAGGAGACCAGGGGCGGACGTCGCAGGGAAAGGGTTGCACGGAACGGCCGGGGGGGGGTCATTCAGAGGCCGCACGGGAGGACGAGGTTGAGAGACGATTGGTCTCGCGGCCGAAGAATCTCAGAATGCGCAGGCCGCCATCGGGTTCTTGTGCCGGTGCACTCGCGTCGTACGATCGCGTCTGGACGTGCGTAAGAATCCGACAGCGACCATCGCATTCTGAGATTCTTCGGCCGCAGCACCATCTCATATTCTGCGCCGGTGTCCCGTGCGGCCTCTGAATGACCCCCGCGCGGCTACGAGTTTTCCGCTCTGATTTCCGGGATGTTCTCTGGAAACTTCGTCGCCACGACATGGTAGAGAAGCGCCCCAATGAATGCCGCCGCCACCGCCATGCTGATGTTCTTCCCCACCAGCCCGTGCGCTGGCTCTCCCCAGAAGGCGGTAAACGGATCCGTCGCGGCACAAAAATTCACGATGAAGCCGGACAGGAACAATCCGAAGAAGAGTGGCTTCGTCCCCCGTAATGAGTAGAAGAAGGCTACGAGCGGCACGGCGAGTGCTGGCAGCGCCGGCAGGAGCAAACGCGTAGCATAGGAGGAGCCGCCCCGCCAATCGACCCACGCTGCCGTGAGTGCGAAGTACGAGAAGAAGGCGATCGCTGCGCTGATGCGCAAGCTGTTTGGAATCCTCCCACCCCGCAGCCAGCCCGTCGATCCAATCGCGAGCAGCGGGGCGAACCAGAGGAGTCCGTGCGCAGGATCGAAGATCAGCCCAGCCGCCCCGCCGACGGGATCACCGACGGTGAACGTCTGGAATGTCGAAAAGGGGGTTCCAACCAGAAGGTAATTTTTCCCAGCGAATAGAAGGGCAAAAAATAAGGGGCCAATCGCGAGCACGGCAGATTTGCGAATGCCCAGTTCACGGATGCATCCGAAGACGATTGCGAACACAAGGAGAAGAGCCGTTTCCTTCATCGCAATGGTCAGTCCCAGAAAAAAAGAGGCGAGAATCATCCGATTGCTCACGATGCAGACAACACTGAAGACCGCGAATGACCATGTGAAGGGCTCGGTGAAGAATGTCCGGCTGTAAAACCAAAGCGGTGATCCGAAGTAGACGCAGAGAGTGATCAGAGCGGCATCGCGCATGGTTTCCGTGACCGTGCAGAGCAGTCGCCAAAAAAGCACCAGCCCGGCGAAAGTCACGACCAGAGTGAGAGCGCCCAGCAAAGCGTCGGGGGCGCTGCCCGGATTGATGCGCTGATTCACCGCGATCAAGGGCGCCGCAAGAAACGGAAGCCCGAGTGGATGCGCGAAGACTTCCGCGTCCTCGATCCGGCGGACGTGGCGGTCGAGTCGCTTGCCAGCTGCCTTCTTGCCGGCAATGTTCGATCCCGCTTGAACGTCGTCATAGTCATCCCGAAGGTCAACGTCACGGTCGACGCCAAGGGAGTGTGCCATCAGGGCGTAGTGAGGCTCGTCACCGCCGACCAAAGAGGGGCGATTCGCGAATGGTAGCAAATGGAACAAGAAGAGCACGAGGAGCCAGGGACGCAGTCCTCGAATCGACGCAGTCGACGGTAGAGTCATTTCTCGACTCGCAATCGTAGAGTATGTCAAAGAATTGGGGAGAAGAGCGGAGCGATCATCCTGTCAACATTTGCTGGAGCAGATCGTGCGATTTCAGCTCGTACCCGAGGAAGTTGCGCCGCAGCCAGCGGGCGAAGGCGCGGATCTCGAAGATGAGCTCCGGACGAGGGGAAGCCACCGCGAACTCTTCGACCGGCTGGCGCAGGATCGCCGCGATGCCGGCGACGACGTCATTCGGCACGACTTTCCCCACGCTCCTCCCACATTCGTCGCAGAGAAAGACTCCGCGGAGCTCGTCGTATCGGAGGGCGCTGGAGAGCGGCCGCTGGCAATCGGCGCATTCGCGGATCGAAGGAAAGATGCCGGCGAGCCGCAGCATCCAGATCTCGAACCAGGCGAGGAGGGGCTCGACGGGGACTCCCTCCAGGAGAGCGTTCGAGGTCCGGTCGAGCAGCCGGTAAAGCAGCTCGGCGGGATCGTGAGCGAGCGCGAAGGTATCGACGTTCTCGGCGATGTAGGTGGCTGCAAGGCTGGGGACGAGATGCTGCTGAGCGCTGAAGAGGGACCGGATGAGGTCGATCGCCTCGATGCGGACCACTTCCTCGGTTTCTTTCTCGTACCAGGTGAGATGAACCTTGGTCAAAGGCTCGAGCGACGCACCGAAACGGCTTCTCGCGCTGCGGGCTCCGTACGCCCAACCCTTCATTTTTCCGTGGTCGGGGGTCAGGAAGACGACCAGCTTGTCGCGCTCTCGCGAAGCGTACGTGTAGAGAATGATCGCTTCGCTCTTTTCCGGTCGCACGGTTCTATCGTAATCGAGACGGCAGCTCGCTCGGGTCGACTCCCAACCCTGCTAGGATCTTCTTCCCAATGAGCGAGACCGTGTTCATCCATCCCGCGGAGGCCCGGCGCCGCTTCGAAGAGTTCGCGAATGGGGAGATCGATGACGGCAACCTCGTGGAGGGCGCGCTCCTGATCGCCCTCGAGGAGTATCCGGCGATCGACGTGGAATCCTATGTCTGCCGACTCGACGAGCTCGCCGATCGCATTGCGAAACGTGGCAGTCCGGAGGAGCCGGACATCTTCCGTCTCGGGCATCTTCACTACGAGCTTTTCGACATCGAGGGGTTCAGCGGTAACGAGAGCGACTACTACGACGTGAGGAACTCGTTTCTCAACGAAGTCATCGATCGGAAGCTCGGCCTGCCGATCACTCTCTCGATCGTCTTTCTCCACGTCGCTCATCGCGTCGGGATGACCGCGAGCGGTGTCGGCCTGCCTGGCCATTTCATCGTCAAGGTGCAGTTCCCGCTGAGTGAGATCTACGTCGATCCCTTCCATGCCGGACGCACTCTGACCATCGGCGAGATCGACACCATGATCGGGGAGATGAGCGGGGGAGAGATGAGGCTTCGCTCCCAGTTCCTCCGTGGGTGGAGCGGGCGTGAGATTCTCGTACGGGTCCTCTCGAATCTGCAGAAGGGCTATCAGCGCTCCGGTGACAAGCGGAAAGCCTTGAGCGCGGAAGAGCGAATCGCCATACTGAGCCGCTTCGCCGGGCCGGTCGAGACCGGACAACCGTGAGCCCGGCCGTTCCGAAGCCTGACCCACCGCATCATCGAGTGAGCCCCTGGAGGTCCTGATGGGAACCCGCACCCCGAAACCGAAGCCTGCGACGAAGAAGAGCGCTGGAAAATCCGAGCCCAAAAAGAAAGCCGAGAAACAGCCGGAACGGCACTCGACTTTTCTCAAGGGAAACCGGATCAATCCCGAGCCGATCCGCAAGGGTGTCAGGGTCGCCGACCTGATCGACAACGCCTTCACTTCCTACAACGCGGGACGTCTCCGGGAGGCCTGCAGGCTGCTCAACGAGAAGATGCTCGGAGACGACTGCACGGTCGGCGTATCGCTCAGCGGGGCGCTGACGCCGACGGGGATGGGAAAGTCGGTGCTGATTCCGCTGATCGAGGCGGGCTTCATCGACTGGATCGTCTCCACCGGCGCGAATCTCTATCACGACGCCCACTTCGGGATCGGTCTCAAGCTCCATTATGGGTCGCCGTTCCTCGACGACACGAAGCTCCGATCCGAGGGCGTGGTTCGGATCTACGACATCCTGTTCGACTATCACGTGCTCCTCGATACCGATCGGTTCTTCCGCACCGTTCTCTCGCAGCCGGAGTTCAGCGGCCCGATGTCGACCGCGGAGTTCCACCACCGCGTCGGCCGGTATGTGCATGAGACGGAGAAGAAGCTCGGCATCGGGACCGTCTCGCTTCTCTCCGCGGCTTATCAGTACGACGTGCCGATCTACACCTCGTCGCCCGGAGATTCTTCGATCGGGATGAACGTGGCCGGGCTGCAGCTCTCTGGCTCCACATTCATGTTCGACGTCTCGGCGGACGTGAACGAAACGGCCTCGATCGTTCTGGAAGCGAAGCGGGGAGGGGGAAAGTCCGGGGTGATGCTCATCGGGGGCGGCAGCCCGAAGAACTTCATGCTGCAGACCGAGCCGCAGATCCAGGAAGTGCTCATGATCGACGAAGAAGGGCACGACTACTTTCTGCAGATCACGGACGCCCGGCCGGATACCGGCGGGTTGTCGGGTGCGACGCCGGGAGAAGCCGTCTCCTGGGGAAAAGTGCGGCCCGATACTCTCCCGGACGCGGTGGTTTGTTACTCCGATTCGACGATCGCGCTGCCGATGCTCGCGGCGTATGCGCTCGACCGCCATCCGAAGCGGAAACCGAAACGGCTGTTCAGGCGGCGGGGGGCCATGCTCGCGGCGCTGCGGAAGGCTTTCGATGAGGCGCGAAGCCGGCCCGGGCAGCGCTCCTGGACGGAGATCGAGGAAGACATGGGCGGCGAGATGCGCGGCGGCACCATGAACCGGTGAAATCTTGACTTCATTACCGCCTGCTCGTACTCTCTCGGTCCGATGAGCACCTACGAGACGCTGCATCTCCATGAAGGCTGGTGGCGCGACCGGTCTTAGGGGACGCTGTATCTCGCGCCCCCACCGATCCGGGAGGGGCGCTCTCGAGCCGAATTCGGCAATCAGGCCTCTTCCCGTGACGGAAGGGGCTTTTTGATTTTTCGGATCGAGGCATGGCCAGAATCGTTTTGACAGTTCACGAGGAAACGCCCGAGGAGGCGCTCGCGCAGATTCGCGCGTGGAGCGAGACCGCGGACGCCGTCGAGTTGCGGCTGGATGCCTTCGCGGACTCAGGGAGCGCGGTCGATTTCGACAGCTTCCGCCGGGCATTTTCCGGGACGCTGATCGCGACGCGACGGGGAGGGGGGATGGCGCCCGGCGAGGCACGAAGAGCGATCGCAGCGGGCTTCGATCTCATCGATCTGGAGCTCGAGACCGGAAAAGATCTCTCGCCGTTCGATGATCTCCTCCCGAGATCGATCCTCTCATTCCACGACTTCGCCGGAGTCCCCGATCTCGCGCCACTCCTTCATTCGATGCTTCGGTCCGGGGCCGCTCACGTGAAGGTTGCCGTGACTCCCTCGACATTCGACGAGGATCGCCGCCTGCTGGCGACTCTTCAGGGCGTGAACGCCTGGAATCTGACGCTCTTCGGGATGGGATCGCGTGGTCTTTACAGCCGGATCCTCGCTCCCTTCTTCGGCAGCGAGCTGACGTTCGTGAGCGTTCCGGGGCGTCCCGCCGCGCCCGGCCAGCTCTCCGTCGAGCGGGCGGCGGTTTTGTGGGGGGATGGAAGTCAGGACATCCCGGAGGCGCTCTTTGCCGTCGTAGGGAATCCTGCCGCGCACTCGCTCTCTCCGGCGATCCACAATGCGCGCTTCCGCGCGGCGGGGGCGCCGGCGGCCTATTCGATCATCGAGACTGAATCTTTCCAGGAAGTGGCAGAGGCCCTCATGCGCGGCGACGAGCTCGCTCCACGCGGAATCAGCATCACCGCCCCCTTCAAGGAGGAGGCGTTCGCCTTCGCGCGCCGGCATGGAGCCACGATCTCGTCGCGCGCTTCCGCCTGCGGTTCGATCAATACCCTGATGCGAACGCCGGATGCGAAGCTGCTCGCCGACAATACCGACGTCGAGGGCATCTCCCGCAATCTGCCGGACGGCTCGCTTGCCGCTTCCGCCGTGATCGGTTCGGGAGGGACGTCGCGTGCGGCGATTCTCGCGCTTCGCGAGCGCGGATCGGCGGTCACTGTGTTCGCGAGACGCCCCGACCGCATTGCCGAATTCGCCTCTCTCCGCGGAGCAAAGGTTCGTTCCCTCGAGGAGCTGCGGGCTTTCCGGGGAGATGTCCTCGTGAATACGGTGAGCGGAGACGCACTCGTGGAGATGCCGGATCCCGAAGCGTTGCGGGGTTGCCGTGTGATCGACGTTTCGTATGCCGCCGGGCGTCTGGCGAAGCTGGCGGAGTTGAGAGACGCCGGAGTGGAAGCAATCGGCGGGATCGAGGTTCTGGAGGCTCAGGCCGATGCGCAGAACGAGCTTTTCATCGGGTCGCTGGAGATGCGGCCGGGCGTAGAACGAGACAGGAAGGTTCATTCGAGATGACGAAACATGCAGGGCTTCCCGGGTTCCGTGACTTCTTTCCGGAGGAGATGTCGCGCCGAGAGCAGATCTTCGAGGCGTGGGAGGAAGTGGTCCGCAAGTTCGGCTTCGAGCTCTACGACGGTCCTCCGCTGGAGTCGCTCGATCTCTACATCGAAAAGTCGGGGCCTGAGATCGTGAATCAGCTCTTCAACTTCACCGACAAGGGAGGGCGGGAGGTCGCTCTCCGTCCCGAGATGACTCCAACCCTGGTGCGGATGGTGGGAACCCGGATCAAGGGAATGGCGCGACCGGTCCGATGGGCCTCGATGCCCCAGCTCTTCCGATACGAGAAGCAGCAGCGAGGACGGCTGAGAGAGCACTTCCAGCTCAACATGGACATCATCGGAGAGGAGTCGGTGCTGGCGGACGCCGACCTTCTCGCGGCGGCGCTCGAGGTTCTGCGCCTTCTCGGGCTTCAACCGTCCGACGTCGTGGCCCGGGTATCCGACCGCCGTCTGCTGACGGCGGCCCTTCTGGAAGAAGGAATCGCGGAGAAAGACCTTCAGACCGCTTACGCCATCATCGACAAGATCGAGCGCGAGCCTCGCGCTTCCCTTCTGGAGCGGCTGGCCGCGCTCGGCCTCAATTCGGATCGTGCCGAAAAAGTCCTCGCGATCACCGACCTCGATCTGAAGGGACTTCGCGAGCGGTACGGCTCGAAACCGGAAATCCAGCTTGTGCTCGCCCACCTCGATGAATACTTCGCGGCGCTTACCGCGCTCGGCTTCGGAGAGTGGGTCGCCTTCGACATGAAGATCGTCAGGGGGCTCGCGTACTACACCGGGATCGTTTTCGAGATCTTCGATCGCAAAGGACAGCTGCGCGCGATCTGCGGAGGGGGACGCTACGACCAGCTCTTCTCCTCTCTGGCCGGCATCGATGTTCCTGCTCTGGGATTCGGCTTCGGCGACGTCGTTCTCGGCGAGCTGCTGAAAGAGAGAAAGCTCGATCGAAGCGGCGGCCGTTCGGTCGACGTCGCCGTCATCGCGGTGAGCGATGAGGTCCGGGAAGACGCGCTACGTCTGGTCTCGCGTTTGCGCGCGGCCGGCTGCTCCGTGATTTATCCCTATCGCGCCGCGGGAGTGGGCAAGGCGCTGAAGAGCGCGGCAGCTGCTGGAGCGCGCGAGGCCGTCGTCCTCGGGCCTGATGAAGTCAGCCGTGGCGAGCTGGTCGTCAAGGATCTCGCGGCGGGAACTGAACGGAAGATGCGAAGCGAGGATTACGTGGGCGGAGGGAAAGAGTGATCGGCCCGGTCGCTCTCCGGAACTAGTGATGGATCTCGACGCCGCCCAGCTCGACGCCCTCCGGCGGGATTACGACGTGATCCCGCTCGTGCGGATCCTCAACGCCGATACGATCACTCCCGTCGCCGCGTTCGCCGCGCTCGCGGAGAGAAAAAGCGAGGCGTTCCTGCTCGAATCCGTGGAACGAGGGGAGTCGATCGGCCGGTATTCGTTCGCAGGCGCCGATCCGCGGCGAAGCATGACCATCCGGAAGTCGTCGGCGGATCCGCGCGAAGCTCTGAGGAATGAGCTGGTTCCGCTTCGAGTCTACGGGGAAGAGGCGCTTCCCCCGTTTTTCGGCGGCGCGGTCGGATGGCTCGGCTACGGCGCCGCCTGCTGGAGTGAGAAGCTCCCCGATCGCCATTCGGCTCCCGATTCCGTCGACGCTGAGCTGCTTTTCTTCGACCAAGTCGTCGCGTTCGATCATCTGCGTCAGCGGCTCTACGTCTGCGCGAACCTCTTCGCCGCGGATGAGCGGTCCAGCCACGATCTGCTGAACGAGGCGCGCTCGCGGCTGGACTCGATGACCACCCGCCTTTCGGAGGCGAAGGCAGATCTCTCTCCTCTGCTCGATGAAGGCGATGTGGAGCTCGGGGCCCTCACTTCGCGCGAGGACTTCTGCGAGGCGGTCGCCGCCGCGAAGCGGGACATCGAGGCCGGCGAGATCTTCCAGGTGGTGCTCTCGCAGCGATGGGTCGCTCCCTATCCATCGTCGGAGGCACTCGCTCTCTATCGGGCCCTCCGTTCCGTGAATCCTTCTCCCTACATGTTTCTCCTCCGCACCCGTGAGCGGACTCTCGTCGGGGCATCTCCCGAGATGCTCGTCCGGATCGAGAAGGAGAAGATCACGGCACGGCCGATCGCGGGGACGCGACGTCGCGGAGCGACCGCGGACGAAGACCGCGCGCTCGCCGATGAGCTTCTCGCGGACGAGAAGGAAAACGCGGAACACCTCATGCTCGTCGATCTGGGCCGCAACGATCTCTCCCGCGTCTGTCGTGCCGGAAGCGTCGAAGTCACCGAGTTCAGAAAAGTGGAGCGATACAGCCACGTCATGCACCTGGTCAGCTCCGTCGAGGGACGGCTTCGGCCGGGCGTCGCCGCTTCGGATGCTCTCCTTGCGGCCTTTCCCGCAGGCACGGTGAGCGGCGCTCCGAAGATTCGGGCCATGGAGCTGATCGACCGGTACGAGCCGGTCCGCAGGAACGCCTACGCGGGCGCGATCCTGTACGCCGGCTTTTCGGGGAACCTCGATTCATGCATTGCGATTCGCACCGTGGTCCTGGAGGGAGATCGAGCTCTCGTGCAGGCCGGTGCCGGAATCGTGTACGACTCGAAGCCCGAGCTCGAGTACGACGAGACGGTGGGGAAAGCCGGAGCTCTGGTTCGCGCGCTCCGCATTGCCACGGCCGCCTCGAGGCCTGGAGACTCTCGATCCAGTCGCGATCGAAGGCCGGCGGAAGCGACGACTGGCCCGGAGGAGCGGCGGTGATCCTCTTCATCGATAACTACGATTCGTTCACCTACAACCTCGTGCATCTCTTCGAGCGCGCGGGAGGGGTCGGCATCGATGTCGTTCGGAACGACGCGTTCGATGTCGAGAGAGTGATCCAGCGGCGTCCCTCAGCCATTGTGATTTCTCCCGGGCCGGGTGTCCCGTCGCGGGCGGGCAAAATCGTCGATCTCATCAGGGCTGCGGGCTCGATCCCTCTTCTCGGCGTCTGTCTCGGGCATCAGGCGATCGCCGAGGCTCTGGGGGGAAGGGTCGTCCCGGCTTCGGTCCCCCGGCACGGCAAGGTCGACAGGATCCGCCATCAGGGCGGCGGTCTTCTCGCGGATTGCCCGGACCCGCTGGAGGCGGTCCGTTATCACTCGCTCGTCGCGGAGAGGTCTTCGTTGCCATCGGAGCTGACTGTGGACGCCGCTACTGAGGATGGGGTGGTCATGGCGATGTCGCATCGAACGCGCCCGCTGTTCGGACTGCAGTTCCATCCGGAGTCTCATGGATCCTCCGAGGGCCTCCGGATCGCTCGCAACTTCCTGGTTCTCGGCAATCAGTGGGGCGCACGCTGTGCGCCGCTACGCTCTGGTGAAGGAGCAGAACCGTGATCAGCGAGTCGATCCGGCGGATCATCGATGGCCATCACCTCAGCCGGGCCGAGAGCGAAGCTCTGTTCGGTGAGGTGATGAACGGATCTGCCAGCGAGGTTCAGAAGACGGCGCTTCTGATCGGGCTCCGGATGAAAGGGGAGACGATCGAAGAGATCACCGGTGCGGCGGCCGCGATGCGCCGACGAGTCATCGCCTTGGATGTCGACGGGGAGAACCTGGTGGACACCTGCGGGACGGGTGGCGACGGCAAGGGGACGCTGAACGTTTCGACGATCGCCGCGATCGTGGCGGCCGCGGCCGGCGTCACCATCGCGAAGCACGGCAACCGAGCGGTCTCATCATCCTGCGGGAGCGCGGACGTTCTGATGGCTCTGGGGGTTCGGATCGATCTCGACGCGCGGCAGATGAAAACGGTCCTCGATCGAGTGGGGCTCTCGTTCCTCTTTGCGCCGCGGCTCCACCCCGCCACGGCCGCGGTGTCGGCTGTCCGGAAGGAGCTCGGCCTCCGCACGATCTTCAACCTGCTCGGACCTCTCACGAACCCCGCGGGAGCCGCGCGGCAGGTCGTCGGTGTCTATGCAGCGGAGCTGGTTCCGAAGATTGGCGAGGTGCTGCGTGCTCTCGGCACGCGACACGCGCTGGTGGTGCACAGCGAAGAAGGGCTGGATGAGATTTCTCCATCTGCCCCGACCGAAGTCTGCGAAGTGAAACGGGGGGAGGTGCCGCGTAGCTTTCGCATCACCCCCGAGGAGATCGGGTTGTCCGGAGCCTCATCGTCACTGGACCTGCAGGGGGGAGACGCGGCGACCAACGCCCGCCTGGCCCGCGAGATCCTCGAGGGGTCGCCCGGCGCGGGACGGGACGCTGTCCTGGCGAATGCCGGAGCAGCGATCTATGTCGGCGGCGTGACCCCGTCGATTCGCGAAGGGGTCGATGTGGCCCGGAAGGCAATCGACGAGGGGCGGGCGCTTGCGAAGCTCGAGGAGCTGATCGCGGCTACGGTGGAAGAGGCGGCCGCGGAATGACGATCCTCGATGAGTTGGCCGCCTCCAGCCGCGATCTGATGCGTGATTTGGATCCTGTGAAACTGCTCCGGCGGGCAGAAGAAGTCTCGCGCACACGTACGCGTCATCGCTTTCGCCGCCACCTCGCGGGGAGAGCGATGTTTCCGCGGCTGATTGCCGAAATCAAAGCGGCGTCGCCCTCCGCGGGTCCTATCGCCGCCGATCCCGACGTCGCGGCGATCGCGGCGGCCTACCGCCGCGGGGGAGCCGCAGCGATTTCCGTCGTCGCGGAGCCTCTCCGCTTCCAGGGCTCCACGGATTGGATCGCGCCGGCTGCTGAATCGTCCGGACTCCCCGTACTGATGAAGCATTTCGTGACCGACGAGCGGCTGGCTCTGCACGGCGTCGCCAGCGGAGCGGAGGCCATCCTCCTGATCGCCGCGCTTCTCCAAACGGACGCGATGCGACGGCTCATCACGATGCTCGACGAGCTCGGCGTCGACGCGCTGGTCGAAGTTCACGACGAAGAAGAGATCGATCGGGCACTGGACGCTGGAGCGCGAATCCTGGGCGTGAACAATCGCGACCTTCGGAACTTCACCGTGGACCTCGGCACGTCCGAACGTCTGATTGGGCGGATTCCGCGCGAATGCCTCCGCGTCGCCGAGAGCGGCATCCGTTCGCGCGGCGACGCGCTGCGGCTGGCTCGCGCCGGTTTCGACGCGGTCCTGGTGGGGGAGCATCTTCTCCGTCAAAGCAATCACGAGACCGCGGCGCGCGAGCTTGCCGGTCCTCCCGCGGTAAAGATCTGCGGGATCACGCGAGTCGAGGATGCCGAGACAGCCGCTGAAGCCGGTGCCGCATTCATCGGGCTGGTGTTCGCGCCAGGTTCACCACGCCGTCTGGAGCCGTCCCGCTCTCGCGCGATCGCGGATGCTGCACGCGGCCGCAACCCCGCTCTGCGCGTCGTCGGAGTCTTCCGGGACCAGACCCCGGAGGAAGTCTCTCGAATCTCGGACGAGGCTGGAGTCGACTTGATTCAGCTGCATGGGGATGAAGAGGCCGAGCGTTTCGCCGGAGGGCGACCGATCATTCGAGCGGTACGGGTCGGGAAGGCGGTCCCACGCCTGGCCTCCGATCAGGTTTCGCAATGGATCTTGTTCGACCATTCTTCTCCCTCCGGGGGAGGCGCCGGAGTCGCATTCGACTGGTCTATTCTCGACTCGACTGCTCACGAGCATCCCCGGTTTCTCGCCGGCGGGCTGAATCCCGGCAACGTTGCGGCTGCGATACGCCGGGTGCGACCGGAAGCGGTGGATGTGTCGACCGGCGTCGAGACGTCGCCAGGCATCAAGAGCGCTGAGAAGATCCGCGCCTTCATCGAGGAGGTCAATCGGACATGAAGCTTCCGGACAGGAAGGGATTCTTCGGAGAGTTCGGGGGGAGGTTCGTTCCCGAGACGCTGATGGCGCCGCTCGAGGATCTCGAGCTCGCGTGGAAGGCGTCAAGGAGAGATCGATGGTTCAAGAGCGAACTGGAGGCGCTGCTTCGAGATTTCGTCGGGCGCCCCACGCCGATTTCCGAGGCTTCGCGGTTCGCAAGCGAATGCGGAGATCTGCGGCTGTTTCTCAAGCGCGAAGATTTGAATCACACCGGCGCGCACAAGATCAACAACGCCCTGGGGCAGGCACTGCTGGCCCGGCAGATGGAGAAGAGCCGGGTCATCGCCGAGACGGGTGCGGGTCAGCATGGCGTGGCCACGGCGACGGCGTGCGCGCTGCTCGGTCTGGAATGCGTCGTATACATGGGCGAAGTCGACATGGTGCGGCAGGAGCTGAATGTCTTCCGGATGCGGTTGCTCGGAGCCGAAGTCGTTCCGGTGACGAGTGGCAGCCGGACCCTGAAAGACGCGATCAACGAGGCTCTCCGCGACTGGGTCACGAATGTCTCCACGACGCATTACATCATCGGCTCGGTTCTCGGACCGCATCCCTATCCGGTCATGGTGCGCGACTTCCAGTCGGTGATCGGACGAGAGGCGCTCGGACAGATGCGGACGAGGGTTGGCGGATTGCCCGATGTGGCGATCGCATGCGTAGGAGGCGGCTCGAACGCCATCGGGATGTTTCATCCTTTTCTCGATGAAAAAGTGCGACTCATCGGGGTCGAGGCCGGCGGGAAAGGGACCGGGCCCGGCGAGCACGCCGCGCGTTTCGCCGGCGGAGCCGCCGGCGTCCTTCACGGCACGCGGTCGATGATCCTGCAGGACTCGTCCGGACAGATTTCGGAGACGCACTCGATCTCCGCGGGTCTCGACTATCCGTCGGTGGGGCCCGAGCATGCATTTCTGAAGGAAAGCGGTCGCATCGAGTTCGCGCGCTGCAGCGATGACACGGCTCTCGAGGCTTTCCGGAAACTCTCCTCACTGGAAGGGATCATTCCCGCTCTGGAGTCCTCTCATGCCCTCGGATATCTCCTCGAGCATGGAAAAGAGCTCCCTCCCGGGTCGACCGTTCTCGTGAATCTCTCCGGCCGAGGCGATAAGGACGTCCCCCAGATCGCCGCTCTCGATCGCGCGACGGCCGACCGCGGAGCGACCAGATCATGAGGCGTATCCGTCGAAGCTTCGCCGCGATGCGCCGCGAGGGGCGCTGCGGCCTGATCGCGTACATCACCTGCGGGGATCCGTCGCTGGACGCGTCGGTCGAGATCGCGCTCGAGCTCGAGAACGCCGGAGCCGACCTGCTGGAGCTCGGAGTCCCATTCTCCGATCCGATCGCTGACGGGCCGGTGATTCAGGCCGCTTCGCAGAGGGCAATCGAAAGAGGGACGACTCTCGCTTCGGTGATCGAAGTTGCGCGGAGAATTCGAGCCTCGTCCGAGATTCCGCTCATCCTGTTCTCCTACCTGAATCCGATCCTCCGCTATGGGATGGAGCGGTTCGCGCATGATGCTGCGGCCGCGGGAATCGATGGCGTGTTGCTGACTGATCTGCCGGCGGAATCGGCCGATTCGTCCAGGAAGGTGCTGAAGAAAGCCGGCCTGGCGACGATCTTCCTTCTGGCGCCGACCTCGACTCCACCGCGAATCAGAATGGCCGACCGGGCATCCCAGGGTTTCGTCTATTACGTCTCGACGACGGGAGTCACGGGAGCCCGGCGCGATCTCGCTCCGGATCTCATCAGCCGGCTCGATGAGATTCGACGCTCGCTCCGGAATCCGATCGCAGTCGGCTTCGGCATCTCGACCGGGGATCAGTTCGCGACCCTCGCGCCGCACTGCGATGCGGTGGTCGTCGGAAGCGCGATCGTACGGGCCATCGCCGATGGGCCGCCGGAGAGTGCTCCGGATCGCGCCGCCGCGATGGTGCGGGAGATTCTGGGCGGCGAGCGGACACAGCGAGGGATCGTATCGAGAGCGGAGGGGAGTATCTGATGGTCATCATCATGAACAAGGGAGCGGGTGAGGAAGAGATCGCTGCCGTCAGCCTGGAGGTCCGCAACCGCGGTTTTGGAGTTCACCGTTCCGACGGCGCCGAGCAGACCGTTCTCGGGATCGCCGGCGAGGTCCTGGGGATCGATCCTCGGACGTTCGAGAGCCTGCCGGGCGTGCAGGAAGTCGTCCTGCTCACCGAGCCCTACAAGCTCGCCAGCCTCGGATTCCGACGGAAACGCTCGGTGATCCGTGTCGGAGAGATCGAGATCGGCGGCCCCGAGGTCGTGATCATGGCTGGACCATGCACGATCGAAGGGGAGGAGCAGCTTTATCGCAGCGCCGAGTCGGTGGCGAAAGCCGGCGCGAGGATTCTCCGGGGAGGAGCATTCAAGCCGCGGACATCTCCCTACTCGTTTCAGGGTCCGGGGATCGCCGGGCTGGAGCTGCTTCGAAGAGTCGGCGACGAGATGGGGATGGCCACGATCTCCGAGGTCATGGAAGCCGGACAGATCGAGCCGATGCTCCCCTTCGTCGACATCCTGCAGGTGGGAACGCGAAACATGCAGAACTACAACCTGCTTGCGGCGCTGGGGAAAGTGAATCGTCCGGTGCTGCTCAAGCGTGGAATGTCGGCCACCGTTCAGGAATGGCTGCTCGCCGCCGAGTACATCATGGCGGGAGGAAATCACGATGTGATCCTCTGTGAGCGTGGAATCCGTACCTTCGAGACCTCGCTGAGAAACACGCTCGACCTGTCGGCGGTCCCGATGGTTCAGTCGCTCTCGCATTTGCCCGTGATCGTCGACCCATCTCATGCCACTGGAAGACGGGACATGGTGACTCCGCTGGCGCGCGCGGCGGTCGCCGTCGGTGCCGACGGACTGCTGATCGAAGTCCACCACGATCCGGATGCCGCTCGGTGCGACGGTCCCCAGTCGTTGCGCCCGGCCGAATTCGCGAGCCTCATGGGGGAGCTCCGGCTGATCGTCCAGGCGGTCGGACGAAGGGTCTCGGAGGAGTCCGCGGCCTCCTTGCCCTGATTCGCAGCCGGGGGGGGCGATGCTGAGCGAAGCGACGCTAACCGTGCCGGGAGTCAGATTCTTCGGCCGCGAGACCAATCGTCTCGCCACTTCGGTCCCCCGTGCGGCCTCTGAATGACTTCCGGCGCGGTTCGCGCCGCTGCGCAGTCGGCCTGCCTGGCATGGAGGTAAACTCCCAGCTCGTGTACACGCTGGAGCGTGTCTCAACGTCCAATCCGAAAGAAGAGGAGAGGTGACGTGATGGATCCGATTGTCTGGGACCGCGCGGCCGCGGCACATCTTTATCGACGAGCAGCCTTCGGCACAACGCCTGAAGATCTGGTTCGTGCTCTCGATGAGGGGCTGGAGGGAACGGTCGACCGCCTGCTCGACTTCGAAGCGGTGGACGACTCCGCGCTCGATCAACGCCTTGCTTCGTTCGATCTCGAAACGATCGGGGGACTGGTTGGATGGTGGCTTACTCGGATGATCTTCACAAGGCGACCCCTGGAAGAACGACTGACCTGGTTCCTTCATGACCACTTCGCGACGTCGTACGGAAAAGTCCAGGACACGGGATGGATGCTTCAGCAGAATCAGCTCCTGCGGCGATTCGCACTCGGCAATTTCACCGAGCTCACGATCGAAATCTCACGCGATCCGGCGATGCTGGTCTGGCTGGACAATTTCCTGAATCGCAAGGAGAAGCCGAACGAGAATTTCGGCCGCGAGCTCCTCGAGCTATTCACGCTCGGCCACGGAAACTTCAGCGAAGAGGACGTCAGCGCCTCGGTTCGGGCATTCACCGGCTGGACCATCTCCCGGCAGAGGAGGACGTTTCTCTTCGTCGACGCGTTCCACGATCATGGCTCGAAGACGTTTCTCGGGCGAACCGGGGACTGGAACGGCGACGACATCGTGCGCTTTGCCTGCGCCGAACCGGCTCATGGGCGACTGATCGCCGGAAAGCTCTTCGAATTTCTGGGACACGCCAATCCGGATCATCATCTCGTCGACCACCTGGCCGGCGCTTACCTGGAGGCAGGGACCTCTCTCAGAACGCTGGTCAGGGAAATCCTGACATCGAGCGCGTTCTACTCCGAAGCTTCCATTCGTTCCTCCGTCCTCTCACCGGTCGAGTACCTCGTCGGAACGATCCGGCAGCTGGAGATCAATGCCGATGTCACCCGCTTTGCCCTCGGCGTGCTTCGGACGCAGGGACAGGTCCCGTTCTTCCCGCCCGACGTGGATGGATGGCCCGCGGGGATGGCATGGATCAACTCGGGGAGTCTGCTCAGCCGGATGAATTTTGCCGCGCTGGTTACGTCCTCGGCGGATCCAGTGGTCCTGCTGGAAAGAAGCGCCGACACGCCCGCTGAGCTGGTCGAATCGCTCCTGAAAAGGCTCGGTCCTTTCGACGTGCCAGAGGCGACACGCCGCGAGCTCGAGAACTATGTGTCCGCGGAGGGGAGCCTGCCTGCCGGAGCTGAACTGACGACCAAGATGAAGGGCCTGACGCATCTGATCCTTTCTCTGCCTGAAGCCCAGATGTCGTGAAGGAGAGCTCATGAAGGCGAATCGGCGGGAATTCCTGAAGATCGGTGGCGCAGCGGTCACCATTTCATTTCTCGGAGCTCGGGAGATTCTGGCCACCTCCGCCTCGGGCCAGCGGGTTGTCGTCGTCGTGCAGCTCGCGGGCGGCAACGACGCCATCAACACCTTCATCCCCTACACGGATCCCCGATACCGATCGCTCCGTCCCACGCTGGCCGTCAGCGATCAGGCCATCCTCAAGGTGGACTCCAGAATGGGGATGCATCCCTCGCTTTCCGGAGTTGTCGACCTCTACGCCCGGGGAAAATTCGCGTTCATCAACAACGTCGGCTTCGGCGGACTGGATCGATCGCACTTCCATTGCCAGGACGTCTGGCAGAGCGGATTCGAGGAGGGACATGGACATGGATCCGGATCGGGCGGATGGCTCGGACGATACGCGGATCTCTATCTGAGTCCCGCGGCGAGCTCGATCACCAGTCTTGCGATCGGCAGCCGCGTTCCGCTGGGACTCTCGGCCGGGGAAGTGATCCCGGTCGCCCTCACCAGTGCCGAGAACTATGACGTGTTGACGAATCCCCTCAGCGCGGACGATCGCCCCGAATGGATAAGCGCGATTCGCAGTTCCTATGCGGCCGGCGGACGGGACGGAACGCTCGATGAAATCAGAATCAATGGCGAGTCGATGTTCCAGTCGATCGACCTGATGGCGACGATTCCGTCGCCCTCGGTGACGGTGACGTACCCGCAATCGGCGCTGGGACGGGGGCTCGAGCTGGTGGCCAGAACCCTCCATGCCGACCTCGGGACACGACTGGTCTGGGTAGCCTCAGGAGGCTTCGATACGCACAGCACCCAGACGGGGACCCATGCCAATCTCCTCAGCGATGTCTCAGATTCGCTGGCCTCCTTCCAGGCGGATCTGGAAAGCCGCGGAATCTCGGAGCGTGTGGTCGTGATGGCCTGGTCTGAATTCGGCCGCCGCGCTCAGGAAAATGCGAGCGGCGGGACGGATCATGGAAAAGCGGGATCCGTCTTTCTGCTCGGAGATGGAATCAAGGGTGGCTCGTTCTACGGTGAAGTTCCAGGCCTCGATGCTCTGGACGATGGCGACCTTCCGACGCAGATCGACTTCAGATCCGTTTACTGGACGCTCATCGAGTCCTGGCTCGGCAATGATCCCGAGCCGGTCCTTCATGGGCGTTATGCGAACCTGGGGTTCATCGAGAAGGAGACGGTTGGCCGGCGGCGCGTCGTCAGGCGATGATGCGACGTCCGGCGTGTCCGCGCGGGCTGCTCCTACAGGGGTGCGTGAATGACCCCCCTTCCCCGCGGCCCGCCCTCCACGCGAGTGTTTAGAGGCCCGTACGGGATGCAGTCGATCGGTCCTCGGACTTATGTTAAAAGCGGCACGATGAACGGAGAGGAAATCCCGCGGGACCTGCAGGGCCGGACAGGGAAACATTCCTGCATCGTCTGCCTCCGCGTGATTCCCGCGGACGAGTATTTCCGCAACGATTTCATCTGCGACGACTGCATCGAGGTTGCGGACGGTTCGTCGGACGGGGAGACGGGGAGGGATGAAAGCGCCGGCGAATCCGTGATGAAGTCGAGCGCCGGGGGCGAGTGAGCGAGCTCTCGCAGATGCGGGTTGCCGTGGTCCACGACTGGCTCACCGGCCAGCGCGGAGGCGAGCATGTCCTCGAGGCGATCCTCGAGCTGGTTCCCTCCGCGGAGATCTTCACCCTCTTCCACTTCCCCGGCCGCGTCTCCGCGGCGATCGAGAGACACCCGATTCGAACGAGTGCCCTCCAGGCGTGGGCCCTCCGTGTTCCCGATTACCGCCACCTTCTGCCGTTCTTTCCTCGGGCGGTGGAGCGGTGGGATCTGAGCGGCTTCGATCTGGTGATCTCCTCCAGCCACTGCGTGGCGAAGGGAGTCCAGAGCGAGGCTCCGCACCTCAGCTACTGCCACACGCCGATGCGGTACATCTGGGACCGTTTCGACGATTACTTTCCCCGATCACGTCCCCTTCGGCGGATGGCGGGGAAGGCGATCGCACCATGGCTGCGCCGATGGGATCGCGCCAGTTCTTCGCGCGTCGATCATTTCGTCGCCAACTCCGCCTTCGTGGCCGATCGGATCCGGCGCTTTTACGGACGGGAGGCGGAAGTGATTCACCCATTCGTGGACGCCCGCTTTTTCGAGCCGCCTCTCCGCCAGAATCGTGAATCTTTCCATCTCGTTCTCTCGGCCCTCGTCCCGTACAAGCGCATCGATCTCGCGATTGAAGCGGCGGCGCGGGGAGGGGAACGATTGATCATCGCCGGCTCGGGTCCGGGCCTCGAGGAACTATCGAAGAAGGCCGGCCCGAACGTCGAGCTGCGCGGATGGGTCACCGATGGCGAGATCCTCGACCTGCTGAGCCGGGCTACCAGTCTGATCATTCCGGGCATCGAGGACTTCGGGATTACCGCGCTCGAGGCGCTGGCCTCTGGAACGCCTGTCGTCTCGATTGCCGCCGGAGGAGTGCCGGAATCCATCGTTCACGAATCCTCGGGTATTCTCCTCGAGGAGATGAATGCGGAATCGCTGCTCGGAGGGATGCGCGAAGCAGCATCGCGACCGTGGGACCGCGCTGCCATGCGCGCGCGCGCGGAAGGGTTCAGCCGGCGACGTTTCCAGGATGAGCTCCGTAATTCGATCCAGAGGGTCGTGGCGGGAGGCCGCCGGGGATGATTCAGAGGAAGTACGAGCGGCTCGCAGCCGTCTATGTGATCAATGACGTCGCCGCCTCGGCGATGGCGCTGATGATGGCGTATTGGCTGCGGTTCGCCGTTCAGGTGATTCCCCTGACCAAAGGACCGCAGGAGCTCGCGATCTACGCGCGGATCCTTCCTCTGGTTTTGCTGGTGTTCCCTCTCGCCTTCGCCTTTCAGGGTCTCTACAGGATCCGGCCGACTCGTCGTCCAGTGGAGGAATGGGTCGCGGTGACTGCGGCTACGGTTCTCGGGTCGCTGGCTCTTTCCGGAATCCTCCTCTGGTTTCGCCCTGAGGGGGTGCTCGTGGAGTACTCCCGAGCAATGCTTGGTCTCTTCGTGGTGTGCGAGATCGTGCTCGTCATGGCAGGCCGGACGCTCGTCCGGCGCGCGATGCAGCGGCGGTATCGGGCGGGTCGCAGCCTCGAACGGGTGCTGGTGGCCGGGAGCGGCGAGCTGGCGAAAGCCGTGGTGGCCAGACTGCGGTCCCATCAGGAGCTCGGGTTTTCGCTGGCCGGCTATGTCTCCGAAGAAGGGGCGATCGAAGGGCTGCCCCGGCTCGGATCCCTGGCCGACGCAGGGAAGGTCGTCACGGCCGAAGGAATCGACCATGTGTTCGTGGCGCTGCCGCACGGTTCGTCGTCGCAGATGATGGAGCTGCTCGACCGGTTGACCCGGGAAACGATCGCGTCGCTGCACGTCGTCCCCGACCTTCTGCAGTTCATGGCCATTCGCTCGCGAGTCGAGGACGTGGACGGCCTTCCGACGATCAACCTCTCGGAGACGCCGCTCGACGGCTGGAGCCTCGCACTGAAGCGGCTGTTCGATCTCGCTTTCGCGGCGATCGCGTTGATCCTTCTCGCTCCCCTGATGCTGATCGTTGCGCTGCTGATCCGCCTCGAGGATCGAGGGCCGGTGTTCTACCGGCAGATCCGCATGGGCCTCGACGGCGTCGCCTTCCAGATTCTGAAGTTCCGATCCATGCGCATCGACGCGGAGACGGACTCGGGAGCGAAGTGGGCGGATCGTGAAGATCCGCGGCGGACGCGGATGGGGCGATGGATCCGCGCCTGGTCGCTCGACGAGCTGCCACAGCTGCTCAACGTGATTCTGGGCGAGATGAGCCTCGTCGGTCCCCGGCCCGAGAGGCCCGAGTTCGTCGCGCTTTTCCGCGCCGAGTATCCGCACTACATGCTTCGGCACAAGGTTCGAGCGGGAATGACCGGGTGGGCGCAGGTCCACGGCTGGAGGGGAAACACTTCCGTGAGGATGCGCCTCGAGCACGACCTCTATTACATCGAGAACTGGTCGCTTCTGCTGGACCTCAAGATCCTTCTGATGACGCTCCGCCACGGGCTGAAGCACGAGAATGCGTATTGAGGCAGGGAAGAGGGTAGACGAGCGAGGGAAGAGGGAGATCGAGCGGGGGAGGCGGGTCATTCAGAGGCCGCACGGGAGACCGGAGTGGCGGGAAGAATGGTCTCGCGGCCGAAGAATCTCAGAATGCGTAGACCGTTGTCGGATTCTTGTGCCGGTGCACTCGCATCCTAGGAACGCGTCTGTACGTGTATAAGAACCCGACAGCGATCATCGCGGCTGAGATTCTTCGGCCGCGACGCCCAGCTCATATTCTGCCCGGCTGACGCGTGCGGCCTCTGAATGACCCACCACCCTCACGCCTTCTGCCTGCGAACGCCGCCTCTCCCTCTCCCCTCGCTCCTCTACCCTCTTCCCTGAACTTCCCTCACTTCTCGAATTCCCAGACGATCTTCTTGAAGCCGCGGTCGGCGCGCTCGACGATCTGCTGAACGTCCTTCTTGGCGTGAGCGGAGGAGAAGAAGGCCGCCTCGAATTGTGAGGGGGGGAGATAGACGCCGTCGTTGAGCATGAGGTGGAAGAAACGACTGAACTTTTCGAGATTGGATTGGCGGGCCGACTCGAGGTCCACGACCGGCCCCTCCGCGAAGAAGATCGTCCACATCGAGCCGACGCGGTTCAGCGTCACGGCGATCCGGTGCTTCGCGGCGGCCTTCCGGATTCCTTGATCGAACTCCGATGATCGGAGCTCGAGCTCCTTGTAAATGCCCTCGTTCTTGAGAATGCTGAGCGTCGACTTCCCGGCCGCAACCGCGAGCGGATTTCCGGAAAGCGTCCCGGCCTGATACATCGGACCGACTGGCGACACCAGATCCATCAACGCTCTGGGACCCGCGTACGCGGCGAGAGGAAGACCCCCACCGATGATTTTTCCGAGGGTCGTGATGTCGGGCGACACGTCGTAGAGCGTCTGCGCTCCTCCCCATGAGACGCGAAACCCGGTCATCACCTCGTCGAAGATCAGAAGGGTCCCGGTCGAGTCGCAGAGACGTCGCAGCCCGCTGAGAAAGCCGTCCGCCGGCGGGATGCATCCCATGTTTCCGGCGACCGGCTCGACGATGATCGCCGCAAACTCTTTCGGAAGCTCGTTGAGAATCCGCTCCACCGCACCGAGGTCGTTGTAAGGAGCGCTGTGGGTGAGCGCAGCCAGTTCCGGGGGGACTCCGGCGGAGTCGGGCTTGCCGAAGGTGAGGCCGCCCGATCCGGCAGTGACCAGAAGCGAGTCGACATGCCCGTGATAGCCGCCGTCGAATTTCAGGATCCTCTTTCTCCCGGTGGCCGCTCGCGCCAGCCGGACCGCGCTCATGGTGGCCTCTGTCCCCGAGTTCACGAGCCTGACCATCTCCACTGAGGGGAAGGCGTCGATGATGATCTCCGCGAGATCGATCTCCGCCGCCGTCGGCGCGCCGTACGAGAATCCCTTCGTTGCCGCTTTCTTCACCGCTTCGACCACGTAACGATGTGCGTGTCCAAGGATCAGCGGACCCCACGACCCTACACAGTCGATGTACTGGAGGTTATCGACGTCGAAGATGCGCGATCCCTGTCCCTGATCGATGAAGGGCGGCGTGCCGCCGACGGCTTTGAACGCTCGCACGGGAGAGTTCACGCCGCCAGGAATCAGCTCTTGAGCTTTTTGAAAGAGAGTCTCGGATTGTTTGCCCATCGCCGGCGGATTATACGGGTCCGCGCGATTCGGCTTTCGCCCTGCGGCGGATCTCACCCTGTCGGCTTCTCCTCGGACCACTCGCGTACGGAGATCCAGCTTCCGATGAAGCCCGCGAAGATCCCACCGCCCACCAGCATGAGGATCTTCGGCCAGGGAAGAAAGGTGGTGAAAAGAAAGCTCCACAGGAGCGCGCTCCCGGGCCCGATCGCGCGCTCTCCTGCGAGGAACGCTCCCCAGAGGATCGCGATGGCCAGCACTCCTCCGAACAGACCCTGCATCAACCCTTCGACCAGAAACGGACCCCGGATGATCCGCTCGGTCGCGCCGACCAGCCGCATGATGTCGATCTCTTCACGGTAGAGGACCATGGTCAGCCGGATCACATTGGCGATCGTGAAGATCGCAGCGAGGGCGAGGATCCCTCCGGCGATCCATCCCGCCAGATTGATCGCGTCGACGAGCTTTCTCATCCGCACGATCCAGTCCCAGTCGAACTGAACGTCCTCTACCGCCGCATGCCCGCGAATGGAGGCAATGCGCCGGCTCAGCTCGAGCGATCCGTGAAAGTGCGCCGGGATCTCGACCTCGATCGACGGAGGAAAGGGACTCTGATCGAGCTCGTCGACGATGCCCCCCAGATCGCGGAAGCTTGTCTTGAAGCGGCGAAGTGCCTCGTCCCGGTCGACCATGGTTCTCGTGGAAAAAGCGGGGAAGGCGTCCAGTTCCTGCTGAAGTGACCGAACCTGCTCTCCGGGCGCATCCGTTTTGAGGTAGATGGTCAGACGCGAGCGCTGCTGCCATCGTCCGACGGCGCGATCGAGGTTCTCGGCCAGGAGAAGGAACGCGCCGAGAATGACGAGAGCGATCGCAATCATCGCGATCGAGACGAAACTGGTTTTGCGCGAGATCCAGATCCGGCGGAGCGCCTCCCGAAAGAAATATCCGACCGTCGAGCGGGAGGCCAGGGCGGGGTCGCTGTCGCGGGATCGCGAGGACATCTACCAGCTCATGAAATCGCCGGATCGCTCCGGCTGGGGGAGCTCCGTCACCACCGGTCGTTCGTCGATGAGACGTCCGCCTTCGAGCCGGAGCGTTCGTTTGCCGGCCGCGCGGATGAGAGTCTCATCGTGGGTGGCCAGGAGCACGGTGGATCCTCGGACGTTCGCATCGAGAAAAATCTGGAGGATCTCCCGGGAGAGCTCGGGATCCAGATTCCCGGTCGGCTCATCGGCGACGAGAACACGGGGGTCGTTGATCAGCGCGCGAGCGATGGCTACACGCTGCTGCTCGCCGCCCGACAGCTGCCGGGGATAGGAATTGAGCTTCTGCTGCAGATTGACAGCGCGCAGTACCGCATACGCTTTTCTTTTCTGTTCCTTCGCGGGAGTTCCGAGGATGGTCATCACGAAGGCGAGGTTCTCGAGAACGGTCATCCGGTCGAGCAGCTTGAAGTCCTGGAAGACCATGCCGACCTCGCGGCGGAAGAAGGGAAGGTGGGCGCGCTTCATCGCGGCGAGATTCCGGCCGTTCACGACGATCTGTCCCTCGCTCGGGACGAGTTGGCGCAGCACCAGTTTGAGGAGGGTCGATTTACCCGCGCCCGAGGGACCGGTCAGAAAGACGAACTCCCCCTTCTCGATCTGGACGTTCACGTCCCTCAGCGCTACGTTCTCACGATCGAACCGCTTGGTGACGTGATAGAAGTGAATCACGGGAACGATGATAACGCGGCGGGGCTGTGGTTGTGGCGCCGGCCTCCGGCCGGTTGGCGTGAAGAGTGGCGGGCGGCGTCCCGCCGCCCAGCCCCGATCCAGGAACGGCGGGCTCACGCACCCTGTCTGCTGAAAGCCGGCGCCCCGGAGAAGCGCTCACACAGTCAGATCGCTTCGACGATCCGCTTCATCAATCCGACGAACTGCTTCTCGACGCGCGCGGTCGTCTCCAGCACCTCCGCGTGAGTCAGCTTCTGCGGGAGGATCCCGGCAGCCATGTTCGTGATGCAGGAAATCCCGAGCACGGGGATCTGCATGTGCGAGAAGGCGATCGCTTCAGGGACGGTCGACATCCCCGTGGCGTCCGCACCGAGGATCCTGAAGGCGCGGATCTCGGCGGGGGTCTCATAGGCGGGACCGGGGAGCCCGGCGTAGACCCCTACCTGCAGCTCGATTCCCTCCGCCGCGGCAGCCTGCCTTGCGATGGCGCGGAGCGCCTCCGGATAGACCGCGGTCATGTCGGGAAACCGGGCTCCGAGCTCGTCGAGATTCTTTCCTCGGAGAGGGTGGCTTTCGAAAAAATTCAGATGATCGCTGATCAGCATCAGGTCGCCGGCGGAGAACGATGCATTGATGCCCCCGGCCGCATTCGTGATGACCGCGGTGCCGATGCCGAGGCGTCCCAGGACCCGCGGAAGGAAGACGACCTCCGGCATCTCGAACCCTTCGTAGTAGTGAACGCGTCCCTGCATCACCGCCAGCTGGGTCCCCCCGATCGTTCCGAAGACGAGCTTTCCCGAGTGTCCGGTGACACTGGAGACCGGAGCGCCGGGGATCTCGCTGTAGCGGACGGCCGTCGGATTTTCGACAGCATCGGCGAAGGCTCCGAGGCCGGAACCGAGAATGACGCCGATGGACGGGCGGAGATCGGTGCGCGTGCGGAGAAACGCAACGGCGCGGTCGATACGGTCGAGCATGGCGCGGGATTATTGCACTGTGCCGCCGGCTGGCGCGCGAAGCGCGCTTCATCCGAAGATTTTCGCGGGGGTGGGGGCTGGGCGGCGAGACGCCGCCCGCCACTCTGTACCGCCGGCTTGCACGGCCTGAGAGCCCGCGCGCTTCGCGCGCCTTACCGGCCGGAGGCCGGCGGTACAGTAGCTTCAGCTCGCCTCGGGGTCGATTCTCGAGCCGATGGCCGCGAGCAAGGCTCGAAAGTCCTCCGGGAGAGGCGCGCTGACGGTCATGGCGGCGCCGGTTCGCGGATGCGGAAAGGAGAGCCGCCGTGCATGCAGGGCCTGCCGCGGAAACGAGGCGATGGCCTTCTGAATCTTCTTGTCGGGAATTCCACGCCATTGCGGTCCTGAGTACGCCGGGTCGCCGACGATCGGATGTCCCAGGCTCTTCAAATGAACCCGGATCTGATGCGTCCTGCCGGTTTTCAGGGTGCAGCGAAGGAGAGCGAGGTAGCGCATCGCTTCGATCGTCTCGTACTCGGTGTGGGCCCTGCGGCCCGTGGAAACGACCGCCATCCGCTTCCGGTCTCGCGGATCGCGTCCGATGGATCCCTCGATGGAGCCTCGAGAGGGAACGGGGGCGCCGTAGACCAGTGCGAGGTACGACTTGGTGACCTGGTCGCCGTTCCAGACCGCCGTGAGAGCGCGATGCGCCGCGTCGTTCTTCGCGATGATGACGACCCCGCTGGTGTCCTTGTCGAGCCGGTGGACGATTCCCGGGCGGAGCTCGCCACCGACACCGCTGAGATCGCCGAGCCGGTACAGAAGGGCGTTGACCAGCGTCCCGTCTGCATGGCCCGCGGCCGGATGCATGACCAGGCCTGGCGGCTTGTCGATGACCGCGAGATCCTCATCCTCGAACAGGAGGGTCAGAGGAATGTCCTGAGGGGGGAGGCCTGCGGCGGAGGGGGGAGGGATGGAGACCTCGACCTCGTCGCCCGCCGAGAGGGTCGAGGACTTCCGATCGCAGATGCGCCCGAAGATTGCAACGCGGCCTTCTTCGATCAGCCTCACCAGTTGATTGCGGCTCCGGCCCGGCAGGAGGAAAACGAGAACCTGGTCGAGGCGCTTTCCGTCATACTCGGCAGGAATCACAAAATGGTGAATCTCGGGCTCCACTTCCGGCGGAGTATAACGGCGGGAACCGCCGTTCTCGCTGGAGCGGACGTTGTCGCATACAATGTGCGGTACGCGGTAGACGACCACGGGGCCGTTCGTCGATTACCGGAATTCAAAAGCAAGGGGAAAACATGAAGAGTAAATTTTCGGTCGCCACCGCGCTGATGCTCCTGATGGCCACCTCCGCGATGGCCAGCGCCTTCCGGGCCGGCGACGTGGTTTACCTGCCGGCAGCGGGAAAGGCCGCGGGCGCCGCAGGGTCGTTCTTCCGCACTGACGTCTGGATCTCCAACCTGAGCAATGCAAACGTCGACGTCTGGATCGCGTTCGGCGCCCGCGGCGCCGACAACAGCGGCTCTCCTGCCGCGGCCATCAAACTGGCGACGCCGCTGGCTCCCAACGAGCGCCGCGAGATCCTCGACATCATGCAGCTCGTCTTCGGTCAGTCGGACCTCGATCCTGCGCGCGTCGGCCACATGATCTTCTTTTCGTGCCGGGTCGGCGGCAACTGCTCCGACTGCGACACCAACTCGACGGACTGCCTTCCCATCACCGTGGAAGCGCGCATTTTCACGACGAGCGCGAGCGGGACTTTCGGTCAGCTCATCCCCGGGATTCCCTGGTACAACTACGTTTCCCCCGATGCGGCCGATCGCCAGCTCCACAAAGTCTTCATCGTCGGTATTCGCCAGGACCCGGTGAACTTCCGCACCAACATCGGTCTGGTCAACGCCTCCCAGTTCTCCAGCGCCTCGCTTTCGGTGAAGCTGTTCCAGTCGAACGGCACCCAGTTCGGCAATACCTTTTTCCAGACCCTTCCGCCACTGGGGACAATCCAGCCCAACGTCGGCTCGATGTTCCCCGGATTTTCGGGAACGGGAGCCTGGGTCGAGATCGAACAGGCACCCCTCACCAGCGGGAGCGATCCCGGCTTCTTGGCCTATGGCTCGCTGCTCGATAATCGCAGCAACGATCCGACGTACCTCGAGAGCCAGTACACGCAGCAGATGGATTTCGATTGTGTCTACGGCGCCAAACCAGAGCGCCGGCTCGTGCGACGCCAGTAAGACAAGGATTCGGAGATTTGCCGCAAAAAGCCGGGCCGCACCTTTGGGTGCGGCCCTTTTCATGGCCACGACTCTGCAGAGGAGGGGAGGAGAGGAAGAGGGTGGAGACTCAAAAAGGGAAAGAGCGCCGGTTCCAGCGGCTCCGCTTCGAGCAGCCGCTGGCTGCGCAGTTCGGGTCCGTCGAAACGGAGGTGCTCGACCTCTCCCTCCAGGGCGCCCGCCTGGTCCACCTCCAACCTCTTCAGGCCGGCCGGGAAGCCGACCTGCGGTTTCGTCTGATCGACCGGGAGATCGTGGTTCGGTCCCTGGTTCTCCGCTGCAAGCTGGAGACTCCGGCGGTCGGGGCGAAGGGCAATCTTTACGCCTCCGGGATCCAGTTCACAGGCTCGGCCGGACCCTTGCGCGAGGTCATCGCCGAGCGGGTCCTCCATGCACTCGAGGAGCAGGTCGCGAACAAGAGGGGAGACTTCATTCCGCTGGCGGACCGGATGACGATCTTCCGCTCCGAGGATGTCCTTTCCCTGAAAGTCCCGCCGGGGCAGCAGCATGCCTTTCGTCCTCCGGGGGATGAGTTCGTATTGTGCACGCCCAGCGAGCGGGGATGGCGGCAGGTCCGGACCCGGGAGCAGCGTCAGCCTCTCGACGGATTCACGGTCTCCGGGTTGGAGGATCCCGCTCACATCGAGCTTCTCTGCGCGACCTACCGGAAGTCCGACGAGGAGATGCGGAAGATGATCCGGATGCTCGCTGAGATCAGCGTCGGGATGGCCCAGGGGGTGTGATTCCGGGGGCCCGGCGCAACCGGCGAGGGGGGCTCTGGAGGACCCCGGACCCGGCTGTCAGCGAGGAAGGCAGAGGGGGTCATTCTGAGGCCGCACGGGAGACCGCAGTGGCGGTAGGATTGGTCTCGCGGCCGAAGAATCTCAGAATGCGCAGGCCGTCCTCGGGTTCTTATGGCGGTGCACTCGCATCGTACGAAGGCGTCTGGACGTGTGCAAGAACCCGACAACGATCATCGCGGCTGAGATTCTTCGGCCGCGAGGCCATCTCATATTCTGCGCGGCTGGCGCGTGCGGCCTCTGAATGACACCCCTCACGGTTCGCGCCGATGCAAGTTTTTGCGAGTCAATTCGTCGCCCCGCGAAGAGGCTCAACGCGTGGAATGGCTATCAGATACGCCGTGTTGTCGCTTTTGCGCGTGGGGTGATACCATGCGTATCGACAGCTTTCGATTCATCGCGAAAGCGGCCGACTGGCCGCTTTTTTTATTGCTCGAACGGAATGGCGGAACTTCCTGAAAAAGTCGCGGAGGAGATCGGCAAGATCGTTACCTCGGAGGGTTTCGAGCTCGTGCACATCGAGTTCAAGCCCAACGGGAGGAACTACTTGCTGCGAATCGACGTGGACAAGGAAGGGGGGATCACCCTCGGTGACTGTCAGCTGGTCAGCAACCAGGTCAGCGTCTACCTTGACGTCGAGGACCCCGTTCCCGGGTCGTACGACCTCCAGGTCTCCTCGCCCGGCCTGGACAGGAAGTTTTACACCGAATCGGATTACCCGAAGTTCGTGGGGCGGCTGGTGAAAGTGAAAACCTCACGCGCAATCGGCGGACTCCACGTGATCGTGGGGAGACTGCAGTCGTACGACGGGCAGCAGATCGTCGTGGTGGACGAGAAAACGAAGAGCCGGAAGTCCTACGAGATTCCGATGGCGGAGATCAAGGAAACACGGCTGGAAGTCGAGATTTAAGAGATCAAAGACGGCGGGACGGCGCGCAGGCGCGTCCCGGCTCAAGGAGCCACAGGCGCATGTTCAGCGAGAACGTCGGCAAGGACATCAAAGCCCTCGCGTTCGAGAAATCGATCGATGTGGAGCGAGTTTTCTCGGCTCTCGAGGACGCTCTTTCGACCGCGGCGAAGAAGTACTACAAAACCCGCGAGCCGATCGAGACGGTCATGGACCGGGAGAGCGGGAACGTCGAGATCTATGTGGTGAAGGATGTCGTCGCCACGGAGGAAGAGATCGAGGATCCCAATGCCCAGCTTCTGGTCGAGGACGCGCGCAAGCTCGATCCCGCCGCGGAAGCCGGCTCCAGGCTGAGGCTGAACTACATTCAGAAGACGGTCGTGGACATCATCGACGACCCTCTGACCGAGATCCGGACCTACGAGGCCCGCAAGATCGAGAAGGACGTCGAGCCTGGAGATACGGTCCGCATCCCGCTGACCAAGCCCCCTGAGGAGCTCGGACGGATCGCGGCGCAGAGCGCGAAACAGGTTCTTTACCAGAAGGTCCGCGAGGCCGAGCGGGAGAAGGTTTACCGAGAGTTCGCGAACAAAGTCGGAGAGCTCGAGAACGGTTACGTCAAGCGCTTCGAGCGGGGCGACATGATCGTCGATCTCAACGGCAAGACGGAGGGAGCCATCCCGCGCTCGCAGCAGTCACGCGCCGAGCGTTATGCAGCCGGCGACCGGATCAAGGCCGTCATCGTCGACGTTCACACGCAGCCCAAGGGTCCGCAGGTCATTCTCTCCCGAACCGATCCCCGTCTCCTGATCAAGTTGTTCGAGATGGAAGTGCCGGAGATTTACGACGGCACGGTGATCATCAAGGGAGCGGTCCGTGAGCCGGGCGAGCGCGCCAAGATCGCGGTCACCTCGCGCGAGCGCGACGTCGATCCGGTCGGCGCATGCGTGGGGGTCAAGGGAAGCCGCGTGCAGTCGATCATCCGCGAGCTTCGCGGAGAAAAGATCGACATCATCCCCTGGCACGAGGACATCGTCCATTACGCCCAGAACGCCCTGGCTCCCGCGCGGATCACGCGCGTCAGTGTGACCTCGGACGAGGGGACGCGCCCGAATCTGGACGTCATCGTCGACAACGACCAGCTCTCTCTGGCCATCGGCAAGCGCGGCCTCAACGTCCGCCTGGCGGCTGAGCTGATCAGCGGCAAGATCGACATCAAGTCCGAGGAAGAGGTCAAGGGCGAGGTTGCGGATGCTCTGAGCGCGATGCTTCACCAGGCCATGGCCCAGGCCCGTGCCGAGACGAACGTCCACGACATCGAGGAGATGGACCAGGGCATCGCCGATCTTCTCGAGGCCGCGGGGTACGACGATCTCGATTCGGTGCTCAATGCCAGCGTCGAGGATCTGACGGCGATTGAAGGAATCGACGAGGATGCGGCCGCTGAAGCGATCGAGCTGGCCCGACGGCACGAGATGGCCGAAGTCGAGCAGATGCAACCTCCCGCCGATGAGGACGAGGAGACGGAGTACGAAGACGAAGATTACGACGAGGAGGAGTCTGCCGAAGAGCAGGCCTCCGCGGATGGTGACGAGTCCGGCGGCGAGTCCACGGATGACGAAGAGGCCACGGAGGAAACTCCCGTGGCGACTGAAGACGTGGAACGTTCATGAACGCGACTTGAGGTCGCAGCCGGCAGGTTCAAGGAGCAGAGCGGATGGCAAAGGTTCGGGTAAGTGATCTGGCGAAGCAGATGGGGGTTTCCGACAAGGACCTCATTTTCAAGCTTCAGTCCCTCGGGGTCGAGGTGGAGAACGCCAATGCGTCTCTCGAGCCGGAGGTCATCGTAGCGATTCTGTCCGGCAAGAAGCTGGCTTCCCGCCCGCGAAACGTCATCATGCGCGACGACAAGCGTCCCGACGGGGAGCCGGTCAAGGCGCGCAAGATCGTCCGCCCGCCCCGCCCGATCATCACTCCGCCCAAGCGCGAAGAGTCGGCTCCGGCAGCCACGGAACAGCCGGGCGCTGCCTCTCCGGCACCGATCATTCCGGAATTCCTCGAGGCCGCGGAACAGGAAGCGCTGGAAGCAGAGCGCGCCGCCCGCGAGCCCAAGCCTGTCGCGGCTCGCACCCGAACCCCGAAACCGAAGATCACCGAGCCTGCGCAGCCCGAGGCTCCGGCAGCGCCGAAACCGCCCGCTCCCGCCTCGGAAGAGTTTCCCTCACCGATCGTCCCTCGTCGTCCCGTCGGCCCCACCGGTCCCAGGGCCACAGCGAGCCAGACGGCGCGTCCCAACTACCAGGGGCAGGGACAGTCGCCTCGAGCCGCGGGGGGCGGAACGCCGGCCGGCACCAGCCTGCGGCCCACCCCTCGTCCTCCTGTTGGTGGTTATCCGCCGGCTCCGCCGCGGCCGACCGGCCCGGCTGGACGTTCCGGGATGTCGGGCACTCCAGGCCGCGGCGCGCGGCCGATGGGAACACGACCCGCCGGCGGACGGCCCGGCATGGGCGTGCCACCGCCACCGCCCATCGCTCCGCCCTCACCTCTGAACCGGCGCAAGAAAACGGCGCAGGAAGAGGAGCGTCCCGAAAAGAAGAAGACGACCGGAAAACGGGGGAAGCGCAACGTCGCGACCGAAGAGGACACCGGGTATTTCACCAAGGGTCCGTTTTCAGCGCAGACGGTTCTCGATGACGACATGCCGGATGCCACGCCGACGAAACCCGTCGACGGAACCGAGGAAGAGGAGAGCACCGGGACACAGCGCGCTCCGGCGGCTTCGACTCGTCGCGACGCCCGCAAGCAGGCTGCGCCTGTGAGCGGCCGCGTTCTCGAGTTCAAGAAACCGACCGGCCGCGTCACCCTCACCGAAGGAGTCACGGTCAAGGAGCTGGCGGACCGGCTCGAGATCAAGGCCAACGATCTCGTCAAACATCTGATGATGAAGAAGGGGTTGATGGTCAACATCAACCAGCCGCTCGGATCGGATCTTGCGGTCGAGATCGCGAGAGAGCTCGGACTCGAGGCCGAAGTCGTCTCCTTCGAAGAAGCGGTCGAGCTCGAGGCGATGGAGAAGATGGAAAGCGCCTCCGGCGGCACCGAGTCCCGAGCACCCGTGATCACGGTCATGGGGCACGTGGACCACGGAAAAACCTCTCTTCTCGATGCGATCCGGGAGACCGACGTCGCCGCAGGCGAAGCGGGTGGGATCACTCAGCACATCGGAGCCTACGCGGTCGAAAAGCGGGGACGGAAGATCGTCTTCCTCGATACTCCGGGTCACGAGGCATTCACGATGATGCGCGCGCGCGGCGCGAAAGTGACGGACATCGTCATTCTGGTCGTTGCGGCCGATGACGGCGTGATGCCTCAGACGCGCGAGGCGATCGATCACGCGCGGGCCGCGAAAGTCCCGATGATCGTCGCGATCAACAAGATCGACAAACCGAATGCGAACGTGGAGCGGGTGCGCCGCGAGCTGGCCGATCAGAATGTTCTGGTCGAACAGTGGGGCGGTGAGGTCGTCTCCGTCGAGGTCTCCGCGAAGGAAAAGAAGGGCATCGACGAGATCCTCGAGATGATCCTTCTGGCCTCGGACATGCTGGAGCTGAAGGCATCGTCCGACGTGCCGGCCCGGGGTGTCGTGCTCGAAGCGAGAAAAGAAGCCGGCCGCGGCATCGTGGCGAACGTTCTGATTCAGGACGGAACTCTGAAGATCGGCGACGTCTTCTTTGCGGGCGCCGCGGCGGGGCGCGTTCGCGCCATGATCGACGATCGGGGTCACCGGCTCACCGCGGCGCCTCCCGCGACTCCGGTCGCCGTGATGGGTTTCGACGATATCCCGAAGGCGGGCGACTCCTTCGTCGTCGTCGATGAGCAGTCCCATGCCCGGATGATCGGCGAGATGCGGCAGGAGAAGGCTCGCGATCAGGCCATCCGCAAGAACGACAAGATGTCCCTCGATCAGCTCTTCATGAAGATGCAGCAGGGGACGGTCAAAGACCTCAATCTGATCGTCAAAGCCGATGTTCAGGGATCCGTCGAAGTCCTGAACGACACGCTCAGGAAGCTCTCCAACGAACAGGTTCGCGTGAACATCCTTCACGCGTCCGTCGGCGCGATTTCGACCAACGACGTCCTGCTGGCGACGGCGTCCGACGCGATCGTCGTCGGCTTCAGCGTCCGCCCGGAGCGAAATGCTCAGGAGCTTGCCGAGAAGGAAGGCGTCGAGATCCGGCTGCACACCATCATCTACGAGCTCATGGACGAGATCCGGCTCGCGATGACCGGTCTGCTCGAGCCGAAGTTCCAGGAAGTCATCCAGGGGCGCGCCGAGGTGCGGAATACCTTCAAGGTCCCGAAGATGGGAACGATTGCCGGATGCTACGTGACCGAAGGGGTCATTCCCCGCTCGGCGGGCGTGCGGCTTCTTCGTGACAACCGGGTCATCTACGAGGGAAAGATCGGCTCTCTCCGTCACTTCAAGAACGACGTCTCGGAGATGCGTTCCGGCTTCGAGTGCGGGATCGGCCTCGAGCGGTTCCAGGACGTCAAGATCGGCGACGTCATCGAGGCCTTTAAGATCGAGAAGCAGGCGGGAGTTCTGCAGTAATCGACATCTGCTTTCCTGACGGCCGGTCGCCTGGGTTGGAGGCCTCGCCGTGGGGACCGCGGCTGTTCCCATTTGTCCGGGATTCGGGACGAATCAGACCATGATCGTCGGAATCGCATTGTTCGAGTTCCACATCCCTCACGCGCAATCTCTGAAGGAGAAGCGATCGGTGGTGCGGAGCCTGCGCGACCGGTTGCGGGGACGTTACGAGATCTCGGTGGCCGAGGTGGGGCTCCAGGACCTGCACCAGCGCACCCGGCTGGGGGTCGCGGTCGTGGCCGCCGAGGGGAGCGAGATCGAGAGGATGTTCGACCAGATCGCGCACGCCGCGGAGAAGGAAAGCGACGCGCTCCTGGTGGGGTGGAACCTCGAAGTCACTCATTTCGAGGAAGAAGTTCCGCTCGACGGGATGAAGTTCGAGTGACGGTGGTTGACGATGAAGAGAACGCGAAGAACCATGCAGGTGGGCGAGCTTCTCCGCGCCGAGATCGGCCGGATCATCCTCCAGGAGCTCCAGGATCCCGATCTGGCCATGGCCTCGGTGACCAGCGCCGAGGTGTCACCGGACCTCCATTTCGCGCGCGTCTGGATCAGCGCGCTCGGAGATGAGGATGCGCGCAAGCGCGCTCTCGAAGCCATCAAGCGCGCGGACGGAAAGATCCGGCGCGAGATCGCCCGGACCAAGGCCTTCCGGTACATTCCGGAGATCGACTGGAAGCTCGACCAGGGCGCGGTCTATGCCGGGCACATCGAGAATCGACTCAAGGAGATCATGCCCGCCCAGCCGAATGAAGAGGAGCCGGCAGAGAGTGACGATGATGAGTGAGACAGGCACGAAGATGAGCGAGGCCAGCATCGAGAGCTGCTGCCACGACGTGGCGAAGCGGATTCACAATGGCCGCCGCTTTCTGATCACCTCCCACCGGAATCCGGACGGCGACGCGCTCGGCAGCGCTCTGGCCCTGCAGAAGCTGATCCGTAATCTCGGCAAGGAAGCCAGGGTCCTCGTGCGCGACCGATGGTCGAAATCTCTCGATCATCTCCCCGGGGTCGAACAGGTGGAGATCACCGACTCGCTTCCTGCCGATTATCCCGACGGTTACGACGCGCTCTTCACCATGGAGTGTCCCGAGCCCGAGCGGGCCGGCTTTCCTATCCTTCCGGGTCCGGTCGTGAACATCGACCATCACCTCGGAAACACCATGTATGGCGAGATCAACTACCTCGATCTCGCGGCTCCCTCGGTGGGAGAGATGGTGCTCCAGCTGGCGCGTGAGATGGGGGTGGAGGTCGATCGGGACATGGCCATCTCGATGTATGTCTCCCTGGCCACCGACACCGGCTTCTTTCGCTACACCAACACCACGTTGAGAGCATTCGACGCGGCGGGCGAGCTCGTTCGGGCTGGCGCCGATCCAGGGGCCGTATCGCTCTGGATCAACGAAAGCTCTTCCGTCGGTTCGATTCGTCTTCTCGGACTCTGCCTCAACACGCTGAGGCTCGAGAGCGAAGGCCGCATCGCGCTCATGGAAATGCCGAAGAGCTTCCTCGCTGAGGCCGGGGCGACGCCAGAGGACTCGGATGGCATCGTCAGCATCGGCCGGACCATCGACGGAGTTCTGGTCTCCGCGCTGCTGAAGGAAGCCGACGGCGTCACGCGCGTCTCCATGAGAGCGAAGCCTGGAGTCGATGTCCAGGCGGTGGCGGCAATGTTCGGTGGCGGCGGACACAAAGCCGCGGCGGGCTGCGCGATTCCATTGCCACTGAGCGAAGCTCGCGAAAAACTGACCGGAATTTTGAAGGGAATCGTCTAGTCCGTTCGTCGTGACGGGCGAAAAGCGGCCCCCCGTCCGGCCGTGCCCTCATGGGCTTCCAGATGATCCGTTCAGCGTCTGCAAACAGGTTTGACCTCACATGGATGGCCTTCTTCTAGTCGACAAGCAGCCCGGATTGACCTCGCATGACGTGGTCGACCTGGTGCGTCGCCATGGGAAAGAGAAAAAGGCCGGTCACACCGGAACGCTCGATCCCGCGGCCACCGGTCTTCTCGTTCTCTGTCTCGGCCGATCCACCCGTCTCCAGGCCTATCTCATGAAGATGGACAAGATCTATGAGGCGACGGTGCAGTTCGGATGGGCGACCGCCACCTACGACGCTGTGGGCGAGAGACCCGATGGCGCCGAGCCGGTCTCGGTTGAAGGGGTCGATTTCGAGCCCCACCTGCGGAAGTTCCGGGGGGAGTTCGAGCAGATGCCTCCGGCTTTCTCCGCGAAGAAGATCGCGGGGGTGAGAGCCTACGAGCTCGCGAGGAAAGGGGAGCCGGTCCATCTCCAGCCGAAGGGAGTGCGGGTGGAGGAGTTCTCGCTCCGCTCGGTCGATGGATCCACCGCGTCATTCGTGGTTCGCTGCTCCGCCGGCACCTATGTCCGCTCGCTGGCTCACGATCTTGGGGCTTCACTGGGCATCCCCGCTCACCTCAAGGCTCTCCGCCGGATGGCCATCGGAAAGTTCCGGGTCGAGGCAGCCATCAGTTCGGACGTGCTGGCGGGAGCTGGCCCGACAGGGATCTACGCTCCTCCTCATTTCATCCGGCTCTCGGAGATTGATCTCCCGCTGAAGCGGGTCTTCATCGACCCCGGCCAGGAGCGGAAGCTCCTCTCCGGCCAGTCGATCATCCTCAAGCCCGAGGTCGAAATTCAGCCCAAAGAGCTCGTTTCGCTGATGAGCCTGGACGACGAGCTGGTGGCGATCGGGGAAACAGTCAACGTGATCCGGGAGGGGGGCGGGCCGGTCGAGATCGCCCCGAAGGTCGTTTTGAAGCGATAAAAGCCGGGGGGAACCCGTCCGGAGGCACCCGGCCGGATGGAATGGATTTTCCCGGGGCGCGTGTTACATTGACGATTCATCGAAGAGGGATCGAAACTTATATTCAGCCTTAGGAGTCAGTAACTTGCCGAACATCAAGCAGCAGAAGACCGAGATCATCACGCAGTACCAGGTTCACGATGGAGACACCGGGTCGCCGGAAGTGCAGATCGCTCTTCTTTCGAATCGGATCACCTATCTGACGGACCACTTCAAGTCGCACGCGAAGGACCACCACAGCCGCCGCGGACTGCTGAAGATGGTCGGCCAGCGCCGCCGCCTTCTCGACTACCTCAAGAAGAAGGACGTGGAGCGCTACCGCAGCGTCATCGACAAGCTGGGAATCCGTAAGTAACACGTGTAGTGGCTGCGTTCCGCACTCCAGGTTCCACGAACAAAGCGCGTGGAACGGGGAGCGCGGAACGCTTTTTACATCCCCCCGGACCGGATCCCTTCCGGTCCTCTGCGCATCAGCGAGCGGTCGATGAGTGGGCCGCCGCAATGGAAGAGATATGACACAAAGAAAAGAGATAGAAGTTGGCGGCCGCACCCTTTCGTTCGAGACAGGAAAGGTCGCCAAGCAGGCGGATGGTGCCTGCTGGATCCGTTATGGAGACACCATCGTTCTGGTCACGGCCTGCTACCGGGAAGGGGCGGTCATGGGCGACTTCATGCCCCTCACCGTCGACTACAAGGAATACACCTACGCCGGCGGACGGATCCCGGGCGGCTTCTTCAAGCGGGAGGGAAGGCCGACCGACAAGGAGACGCTCACCTCGAGGCTGATTGATCGTCCGCTCCGCCCGTCATTCGAAAAGGGCTACCGGCAGGAGACCCAGGTCATCGCCTTCGTGCTCTCCGCCGACGGCGAGAACGATCCCGACATTCTCGCGCTCAACGCGGCTTCCGCGGCGCTTGCGGTTTCGTCGATTCCCTTTCCGAATCCCATTGGCGCCGTCCGCATGGGCTCAGTGAACGGGGAGCTCATCGTCAATCCGACGAACTCGCAGCGCGACATGTCGGACCTCGATCTGATCGTCGCCGGCACCGAGCACGCCATCGTGATGGTCGAGGCGGGCGCGCGTGAGGTCGACGAGACGCTGGTTCTCGACGCTCTCGAGCGTGCACACGAAGAGATCCGCCGCATCGTCGAGATTCAAAAGCAGATGCGCGCCGAGTTCGGCAAAGAGCGCATCAAGGTCGAGAACAAGCCGAAGTACACGACGGAGCTCTACGCCAGCCTTGCAGAGAAGAATCGCGATGCCGTCCGCTCCGCGCTGACCGCCTCCGGAAAGCTCGCGCGACGCGAAGCGATGTCGCGCGCATCGGCCGCCTTCACGGAAGGAATCGCGCCGGATGATCTGGAAGGGCTCTCGGCGGCCAAGGCCGCTTTTGGAGATCTTCAGAGCGAGGTCTTCCGCAAGATGATCCTCGAGGAAGGGGTTCGGCTCGACGGCCGTAAGCCCACCGACATCCGATCGATCTGGATCGAGGTCGGCGTCCTTCCCCGTACCCACGGCTCCGCGATCTTCACGCGCGGAGAGACCCAGGCTCTGGTCACGGTCACGCTGGGCACCCCCCAGGAAGCGCAGAAAATCGAGGATTTCGAGGGAGAGAGCTTCCAGCGATTCCTCCTTCATTACAACTTCCCGCCGTTTTCCGTGGGCGAGGTGAAGTTCCTCCGCGGTCCCGCGCGACGCGAGATCGGTCATGGAAATCTGGCGCGCCGCGCGCTCGAGCCGATTCTTCCTGCGGAAGAGGATTTCCCGTACACGATCCGCTGCGTGTCGGACATCCTCGAGTCGAACGGCTCCTCGTCGATGGCCTCGGTCTGCGGCGGCTCGCTCGCCATGATGGACGCGGGTGTCCCTCTCCGCTCCGCCGTCGCCGGCGTCGCGATGGGTCTCATCAAGGGAGATCAGAAGTCGGTCGTTCTGACCGACATCGCGGGATTCGAAGATCACGACGGCGACATGGATTTCAAGGTCGCCGGCACGGCCAAGGGCATCACCGCCCTTCAGATGGACATCAAGGCCACTGGAATCTCGCGCGAGATCATGGCGCAGGCGCTTTCGCAGGCCAGGGACGGCCGGATGCACATCCTCGGAAAAATGACCGAGGCGCTGTCCGAGCCCCGGAAGGAGCTCTCGGAGTTCGCTCCGCGGCTCTACACGGTCAACATTCCGAAGGATCGCATCCGCGACGTCATCGGCTCGGGCGGAAAGACCATTCGCTGGATCGTCGAAGAGACGGGTACCAAGATCGAGGTCGCGGACGACGGGACCGTCACCATCGCTTCGATGGACGAGGCTTCCGCCAAGCGGGCCATCGAGATCGTTCGCGGGCTCACCGCCACGCCGGATATCGGCACCAACTACACCGGCACCGTGAAGCGGGTGGAGCCTTACGGGGCATTCATCGAGATCCTTCCCGGACAGGACGGACTGCTGCACGTCTCCGAGATCGCGCACACGCGCGTCCGCTCGGTGACCGATCACTTCAACCTCGGGGATGAAGTCGAGGTTCAGGTGGTCGGAATCGATCCGGAGAACGGCAAGATCCGGCTCTCCCGGAAACCCCTTCTTCCCCCTCCGACCGAGGAGGAGCTCGCGGCAGCGGCTGCCGCGGCGGCATCGGCTCCCCGCGGCGATCGCGGAGACCGGGGTGACAGGGGAGGCGATCGAGGCGGCTACCGGGGCGATCGTGGCGATCGCGGTCCGCGGGGCGGCGGTGGCGGCGGCGGATCTCGCCGGCGCTGATCGCGCGAACGTTCTGAAAAGGCCAGCCTTCGGGCTGGCCTTTTTGCGAGTGGCCTGTGCTTTGAATCTAAAGCCGGTAGAGTCCGTCATGAGCGAAGACTTCCAGATTGGCCCCCCCCGCGACCGCCGCCGCCGGCGCCGTCTGCTGACCAAGCGGAACGTCGGGATCACGCTGGCCGTCCTTCTCGTCGCATTCCTCGGGATCTCGCTCTACTTCGAGTCGAAGTCTCCCTCCGACGGCTACGGCCGGCTCTATCGCGAGCGTTCCATGGCGACTGAGCTTCCGGAGCCCAAGCCGTTCGAAGTCGTGCAGGAGACAGACATCCACGAGCGCCGCGGCGCGAATCCTCTCCTGGTCGAGGGGATGCGCCGGCAGGAGATCCTCGGGGTCGAGCCGGGGATGCTGGAGAAACAGCACGGAGTCCGGACTCGTGAGGAAGAACAAAGAATCCTACTCGAGCGAATGGGCGAGGGGTCGCTTCAGGGGCGCCAGACGCCGGATATGACCGATGTCCGCATCGTGGGGGGACCGGAAGGCGTCGAGGTGCAGCGCAAGGACCCGAACTGAGGCCGCTCTGGCACCACACTGTACGGCCGGCCTCTGGCCGGTCTCGCCGTGAACGCGCAGGCTTACGCGAGAACACTGTACCGCCGGCCTCCGGCCGGTCGCCATGCACGCGCAGGCTCACGCGAGACCACTGTACCGCCGGCCTCCGGCCGGTCGCCATGCACGCCCAGGCTCACGCGAGACCAAAGTACCGCCGGCCTCCGGCCGGTCGCCAAAAGCGCCCAGGCTCACGCGAGATCAAAGTACCGCCGGCCTCCGGCCGGTCGCCAAAAGCGCCCAGGCTCACGCGAGACCACAGTACCGCCGGCCTCCGGCCGGTAAAGGCGCGCGAAGCGCGCTGGAGATCAGAACAAAACCCACGGGCTCAGGCCGATCGAGCCGGAGGCGCTCGAAGGCCGCGCCACCCAAGGCCTCCCATAAGCGATAATCGATCCGCGGGATCAAGGAGACTCATTGAGCGCGGAGACGATCGTATTCGGGACGGACGGCTGGCGGGCGGTGATCGCCGACGAGTTCACATTCGAGAACGTGAGGAAGATCGCCGAAGCGATCGGCGTCGCGGGGCACAGCATGTTCGCCCCGGCCGAGATCGACCGGCGCAAGCTCATCGTAGGGTTCGACCGGAGATTTCTCTCGCGCGAGTTCGCGCACGAGACCGCCCTGGTTTTGGCGCGCTCGGGCTTCGAAGTCCTTCTCTCCGACCGCCCCACGCCATCGCAGACGATCTCGTTCGCCGCATTCCACCTGAAAGTCCTGGGCGGCGTCGTGGTCACCGCGAGTCACAACCCGGCGCGCTACAACGGCATCAAGTTCAAAGGGTGGTATGGCGGCTCGGCTCTTCCGGGGATGTATCAATCGATCGAGTCCGCCCTCGGGCAGAAACGGGAAGAAGGAGGAGGGTCGGTCACCGAAGTCGACATCCTCGGGGACTACGTCCGCGCGCTCGAATCGAAGCTCGACGTGACGGCGATCCAGCAGGCCAAACTCCGCATCCTTCACGATCCGATCTACGGCTCCGCATCGGGCATCCCCGGCGAAGTCCTCGGGAATGTGCTGCTCGAGAGTCATCTCCGAAAGCCGGAGAGCGGCGGCCGCACAACCGTCACGACGATCCGGGGCGAGGTCAACCCCTCATTCGGCGGCGTCAATCCGGAACCGATCCCCGAGAAC
>DATLEY010000054.1:0-17740 GCA_035525215.1 Thermoanaerobaculia bacterium
CTCGTCTTCCTCCTCGCCGGCTACTTCGACGGTCAGATTCCGCCGGGACTTTCCGACTCGCGGACGCTGAATCGCGTCTTCGATCACCTGCTCGCCGCGCACGTCGCTGCCGCATCGGCAATTCGGGAGCACACACCGCGGGCCGCCGTCGGCATCGCGCACAACATGATGGCGTTCGCGCCCGAGCGAAGGTGGCATCCGCTCGACAACCTTCTGGTGAGAACCGCCCACCGCTCGTACAACCGAGGATTGATTGAGGCGTTTGCGACAGGGAGGTGGAAGTTTCTTCTCCCTCCGGCCACGATGATTCGCGGCCGCCGGAGGGATCTGCCTGATGCACTCGACGCCTTCGGCGTGAACTTTTATTCGCGCCTGCACATCCGCTGTCCCGGCGCCAGGCGCGGGGTCGGCGATTTCTCGTACCGCGATCGGAGCGGCCGCGGACTGACGGACAACGGCTGGGAACAAGTCCCGGAGGCGCTTCGAGGAATGATCGGAGAGGCGCTTGCCGTCAACAAACCGGTTCTCGTGACTGAGAACGGTCTCGCCGATGGACTCGATCGCCTGCGCGGCCTCTTCCTTCGCGAACACGTGCAGGCCATGCGCGCTCTCCCCGTCCACGGCTACTTTCATTGGTCCCTGCTGGACAACTACGAGTGGCTGGACGGATACAGCCCCAGGTTCGGGCTCTATGAGGTCGATCGGACCACGATGCAGCGCCGCCCGCGCCCATCCGCGGCCGTCTTCCGGGAGCTTGGCCGCGAGTTCCTCGCCACTTGACACCCTTTTTACACACTGCACAAAAAGAGTTGCACCCCGTCCGCCACCCTGTAGGCGCGAAAGGAAGGGGAGGCGGATGCTGCTCGCGGACTTTCACATTCATACGACCTGGTCGGACGGCAAACTTCCGATGCCCGAAGTGATCGATCTCTTCGGGCGTTCCGGTCATGACGTCATCGCCATCACCGATCACATCGTCAACACCGACTCCCTGATTGGAAAGGTCACCGGTCGTTTTGGCCTGACTCTGACTGAAAAGACATTCGACGCTTACCTGGCGGAGCTGGAGAGAGAGCGACGCCGCGCGTGGGACGAATACAACATGCTGGTGCTCTCCGGCTGTGAATTGACGCAGAACGCCATGACGCGTCGAAACTCCGCGCACGTTCTCGCCATTGGCATCGACCGGTTCATCTCTGCCAACGGAACGGTCCAGGACATGCTCGTACGGGCCCGGGCCAGCGCTTCGCTCGTGGTGGCCTGTCACCCGAACGAGATGTCCGACTGGTACGCGAACACGTTCTATCTATGGAATCGCAGGCAGGAGGTTGGCGCTCTCATCGACCTCTGGGAGGTGGCGTGCCGCTGGGATGTGTTTCAGCAGGTTTCGCGCGCCCGCATGCCGTTCATCGGCAACAGCGACTTTCATCAGGAGGCGCACTTATATGCGTGGAAAACGCTCGTGCCGAGTGAGAAGAACGAGCAGGCGGTGCTCCGCTCGCTCAAACATGGACAGGGGCTGGCCCTCACGCGCCTGACCACTCAGGCTCCGTGGAGGGCGCCCATGACCGCCGCCTTCGCGGCAAGTGCAGGTTGATCATGTTCGCAGGTCTGGTGTTCACGATCGTTTCTCTGTCCGGCGCTCTTCTTTCCGCCGTGCAGACGGTGCTGACAGTGATGTTCCGGAGACGGCAGCGCCCTTTCGGCGTTGGCCGGCGGGACGATTCTTCCCGGCCGGCCGATTTGCTGGTTTCGATTCTCAAGCCGGTGTGCGGGCTTGACGACGAGCTCGAGGAAAACCTTCTCTCCTTCGTCAGCCTGCGCGGTCTGAGCTATGAAGTGATCATCTCCATCGAAGATCGCGATGATCCGGCGTTGCCCATTGTCGCGGCAGCGGTTCGCGATCATCCCGACGTTTTTCGCGTCGTGGTTGGAAACGGCACGAAACACGGTGTCGTGAATCGGAAGGTGGATCGGCTCATCTCGGCGGCGCGTGTCGCACGCGGGAAGATTTTGTTCATCTCCGACTCGAACGTTCGCGTCAAACCAGATGACATCCGGCGCACGATCGAGGCGTTCGAAGATCCCACGGTGGGATGCGTGTCGAATCTCTTTGTCGGATCGGGCGCGCGGAACCTCGGCGCGGCGCTGGAGTCGTTGCACCTGTCGGTGTTCGTCATCCCGGGATGCGTCCTCGCTGCCGCGGCGGGTGTGCCGTGCGTCGTCGGGAAGTCGATGGCGATCACGCGGAGGGCGCTGCAAGCGATCGGGGGATTCGAAGCCTTTCGCCGTTTTCTCGCCGAGGACCAGGCCATCGGCCTGGCGGTGAAAAAGGCCGGATTCAAAGTCGCGCTCTCGCCGATCGTCGTGCGCAATGTCGTCGTGCATCGAACGATCCGGCGCGCGCTCGATCGGCAGATCCGCTGGAACAAGATTCGATATGCGTTCTCGCCGACGTTGTACGCGAGCGAAATCCTCCTTCATCCGTTTCCGCTGGCCTGCATCGCGGCGGCATTCGGAGTGTCGCCCCTGCTGGCATTGGCCGTCGCTCTGTTGCGCATCGGCCTGTCGGCCATGCTCGCAGCATCAATCGGAGCGAACGTGCGGCCGTGGCTGACTCCGGTGCTGGACGTGGCCATGTTCGGCGCGTGGTTCGTTCCGTTCTTCTCGAACCGGATTACCTGGCGCGGCTACACCGCGCGGATCGTGCGCGGCACGGAACTGGTTCCGTATGAGGCGGCGGCATGACCTTCAGCGCCCTCGACCGCTCGGAAGTGGCGATGGTCGTTCGGGCCGTGAACTTCTCCGAGCGGGCCGGCCTTGATCGCGTGGCGCGCGTCGTCACCCGCCTCGGAAACGGCCCGCTCTATCCCGTTGTGGCGGCGCTTTTCGTTCTCACCCGAGTGGCGCCGCCGCGCTTTCTGTTCGCCGCCGCGCTCAGCGTGCTTGTGGCGCTGACGGTTCACTCCAGATTGAAGAGCCTCCTGCGCCGCGCTCGGCCGTGCGACTACGACCCCTCGCTGCGTCGCGATGTTCCCCCGCTCGATCGCTACTCGTGCCCGAGCGGACATACGATGACCGCAGTCGCCTTCGCCATCTCCCTCGCCCACGCGGCTCCAGTCACGCTCCCACTGGCCGCTTTGATGTGCCTCCTGATGGGTTGGTCACGCGTGGCCCTCGGCCACCACTACGTTTCTGACGTTCTGATGGGAGCCGCGTTGGGCGCGCTTGTCGCCGCACCGATCGCTGCAATGTGAGCGCGTCGACCAGCCGAGTTCGCCTCCCACCTTCCCATCTCCCCTCCGATCCGTGTTTTACTACCCTCCCGAAGGGGGATGCTCACCACGGGCGGCACCCCGCCGTTCGGGGGACGCTCGGTTCCGGAGCTCGGTGGATCTGCCATGGCGGGAGTGACGTTCGATCAGGTATCCAAACGGTTCGGCAACGTCGCCGTGATCGAGGACTTCGATCTCGAGATCCTCGATCGGGAGTTCATGGTTCTGGTGGGGCCGTCCGGCTGCGGAAAGTCGACCGCGCTCCGCATGATCGCCGGCCTGGAAGAGCTTTCCGGCGGCCGCATCCTGATCGGCGAGCGCGTGGTGAACGATCTTCCCCCCAAAGAGCGTGACATCGCCATGGTCTTCCAGAGCTATGCGCTCTATCCCCACATGAGCGTGCGGGAAAATCTCGAGTTCGGGCTCAAGATCAGGAAGATGCCGCGGCCCGAGATCGACCGCCTGGTCGAACAGGCCGCGGAGATCCTCGACATCGGCCACCTGCTCGACCGGCGGCCGAGGCAGCTCTCCGGCGGACAGCGGCAACGCGTGGCGGTCGGCCGCGCCATCGTCCGCCAGCCCGCCGTCTTCCTGTTCGACGAGCCGCTCTCGAATCTCGACGCCAAACTTCGCACGCAGATGCGCGCCGAGATCACGAAACTCCAGAAGCGACTCCAGACCACGTGCGTCTACGTGACGCACGATCAGGTCGAAGCCATGACGATGGGCCATCGCATCGCCGTCATGAACGCGGGTCGCCTCCAGCAGGTCGGCCCGCCCCTCGAGGTCTACGAGAAGCCCGCGAATCTCTTCGTGGCGAATTTCATCGGAACTCCGCCGATGAACTTCTTCGAAGGCGAGCGGACCGATGGCGTGCTGGAAGCCGCGGGCCTCCGGATCGAGCTCCCGCCGGCGATGCGCGCGGCCGCGGAGAAATCGAGCCGGCCGAGGGTCGTCGCCGGCATCCGGCCGGAGCACGTGACGGTCAGCAGGCCCCCTGCCGAAGGTCCCTCCGCGCCGGTCTCCGGATCGGTCGAGGTCGTCGAGCCTCTCGGTCACGAGGTCATCGTGTACGTCCGCGTCGGCGATTCGCTCTTTGCGGCTTCGACCGACTCTCGGACCCGTCCCGCCGCCGGGGAGACCCTGACGCTTCACCTCCGGACCGAGCAGCTTCATCTGTTCGATCCGGAGTCGGGTGCGCGGCTGAACTAGTGTCCTGTAGCGCCACCGCCGCGGGGAGAGAATCCCGGGCGCCGCCCTCACGTTGTGCCCGGACTGGAACCTCAAGGAGGACGTCGTGGAGCAACAGAATCAGTCCTTTCGCATCGTGCTCGACGAGCGCATCGCGCAGGGCGAGTACGTCAACTTCGCCAACATCATCCATTCGCCTGCCGAGTTCGTGGTCGATCTCGGGCGGATCATGCCCGGAAGGCCCGAGGCGCGGGTCTGCAGCCGCGTGGTGATGACGCCTCAACACGCGAAACAACTCCTGCAGGCGCTCGCTCAGAACGTCAATCTGTACGAGCAGAAGTACGGGACGATCGAGGTCCACGTGCAGCAGCCGGCTTTTCAGAACGTCGACTCGGAGCCTTCGAACTGATGGCGCACGTTCGAGTGATCGGCGGGGGCCTGGCAGGGAGCGAATGCGCGCTGATGCTGGCGCGGCGGGGCCACACCGTCGATCTTGTGGAGATGCGCCCCGGGCGCTCGACGCCCGCGCATCAGACCGGCTCCCTCGCGGAGCTGGTCTGCTCGAACTCGTTTCGCTCGACCAACGTCACGAACGCGGTGGGGCTCCTCAAGCGGGAGCTCGAAATTCTCGGATCGCCGATCATGGCCGCCGCGGCTTCCGCGCGGATACCCGCCGGCGACGCGTTCGCGGTCGACCGCGAACGCTTCGCCGCGCGCGTCACCGGCATGATCGGGAGCGAGTCGCGCATCGAAGTGGTTCGGGAGGAGGCGACGGACCTCGATTTCGGCGGCGCGGACTGGCTCGTCGTCGCGACCGGGCCGTTGACTTCGCCCGCGCTTCACGAGGCGATCCGGGCCCGCGTGGGCGATGAGGGGCTCTATTTCTACGATGCGATCGCTCCCATCATCGCCGCGGACTCGCTCGACTTCACGAGGCTCTACTGGAAGTCGCGCTACGACAAGGGAGCTGGAAGCGATTACCTCAACGCGCCGATGACTCGCGAGGAGTACGCCGCCTTTCACGAGGCGCTTCTCGGTGCGGAGCTCTACCCCCTGCACGACTTCGAGAACGCCGTTCACTTCGAAGGCTGCCTCCCCATCGAAGAGATCGCCTCGCGCGGGATCGACACCCTCCGCTACGGCCCGATGAAGCCCGTGGGATTGGAGCATCCCGACACCGGAGCGACGCCCTGGGCCGTCGTGCAGCTCCGGAAGGAAGATCTCTCCGACGAGTTCTTCAACGTCGTGGGCTTCCAGACAAAAATGACGATTCCTTCGCAGAAGAAATTGCTGCAGATGATCCCGGGGCTGGAGAACTGCTCGGTGGCGCGGTGGGGATCGATGCACCGCAATACCTTCCTGAACGGTCCGCGTCATCTCACGAAGACGTTCCGCCTGCGGGGAGAGCAGCGGATTTTTTTCGCCGGACAGATCACCGGCGTGGAGGGGTATCTGGAATCCGCCGCGACGGGCCATCTCGTCGCGCGGTATCTGGACGAGGCGGCGTCCGGAATCGAGCCGGTGCCCCTTCCGAGTCACACCGCGATCGGGGCGCTCGGCCGTCACGTCGCCGATTCCTCGCCGGAGCGGTATCAGCCATCCAACGTCACCTGGGCGCTGATCGAAGACGCGACGACGGGGATCCGAAAGAAGATCCTGCGCCGGGAAGCGCAGGTCCGGCTGGCCCTCGAAGCGATCGAACGGATCTCGGAATCCGCCTACGGCGCCGCCGAGGCCGACGTCCGCTCCGAGTCGCTTTTGGACTCGGCCGCGATGGTCGGGATCGAGAAGAAAAACGTCGTCCCGTGACCTTCCCGGCTGTCGACCCAGATCGATCCGTGGTGGCGCTCCACGATCTGCTTGGAGATGTAGAGGCCGAGCCCGAGCCCGCCGTAATTGGTCGAGGAGACCTGGCGTCCACGATGGAACCGCTCGAAGACCTGACCGATCTCGTCGGCGGGGATCCCGATGCCGCAGTCGGTGATGGAGGTGGTCACCTTCGAGTCCTGGAGCTCGACCTCGACCTCGACGTCGGTGCCGTCGGGCGAATATTTCAAGGCATTCTCGACCAGGTTCCCGAGAACCTGTTCCAGGCGGTCGCGGTCACCCTCGACCGAGATGGGTTCATTCGGAACGTTGGCGGTGAATTCGCGGTCGGGGTGCGCGGTGGCGTACCGGTTCACGACGCCGCGGACGAACGAGGTCCAGTTGATGGCGTCTTTGCGGATCTCGAGCCTGCCGGTCTCGATTCGCGAGACGTCGAGGAGCTCGAGGATGAGACGGGACATCCGGTCGATCTGATCGAGGGCGACGTCGAGGTATTCGGAAGAAGTGATGAGGTCGTTTTCGTGAATGAGGCTCTTGGCGAGCTGCGTATACCCCTTGATCGAGGTGACGGGAGTGCGGAGCTCGTGCGAGGCGATCGAGAGGAACTCGTCCTTGAGCCGGGAGAGATCCTCGACTTTGCGACGCGCCTCGACCTGCTGGGTGTAGAGCTGCGCGTTCTCGATGGCGACGGCGGCGCGCTCGGCGAGGAGCTCGGCCAGCGGGAGCTTTTCGTCCGACATCTTGTTCGCGGGATCGTGCGCGGCGATCGCCAGCGCGCCCAGAATTTCCCTGCGGCTCCGAAGCGGCAGGACCAGCAGGGACGAAAGCTTCATCTGGACCATGTGATAGGTCGTGGCCTCGCCTTCAAGGATCGGCTCGAAGTTCGTGGTCAGACTCGGATATCCGGTGGCGACGACCTGTCCGAACATTCCGTCGCCGAGGGTCAGCGGCTGGCGATAGATGAACGCCCACGCCAGGCCTAGCGCCGCCATGTCCCGGTGATAGATCGAGGCGACCCGCAGCTCTTTGGAGTCGGGGACACGAAGAATGACCGCCGCCCAGTCTCCGAGGACCTCGGCCACGCGCTCGGCGATGGCCTGATAGACCCACGCGGGGTCGATGTTCGACGCGAAGAACGCGCCCGCCTCGGCCAGCGTCTGCGCGCGCTCGGCCTGAAGCTGCATTTCCTCCTCCAGACGATGCCGCTCGGTGACGTCGCGGAAGCTGACGATCACGCCGGCGATGCGTCCCTCTTCTTCGAACGGTACCGCGCTCATCGCGACCGCGATCGGCTTCGAGTCCTGGCGATCCACCATCAGCGTGACTTCGCGAACGGGCTTTCCGGTGGAAAGGGCCTGAGCCGCCGGAATCTCCCGCGGATCGAGCCGGGATCCCATGGGATTTCGAAACCCGTAGGTCTCCACCTGCTTCTCGATCTCGATGCCCGTCAGGTCCGTCGAGAGCAGACGAACGCCCGCGGGGTTGATGAACACCACACGTCCGGCGCCGTCGACCAGCATGACGCCGTCCGCCATGCCTGCGATCATCGCCTCGGTCCTGCGGATCTGGCGAGCGATCGAGGCATCGAGCGAGCGCTCGATGCGCAGGACCATGTACGCGCCGATGAACAGGATCCCGAGACTCACGCCGACCAGGATGAACGTCAGAGCGGAGCGGAGATTGTCCAGCGCTTCCAGGTCCTCGGCGCGCTTGTCGCTCTCCTTGAGCGTGAACTCACCCGTGAAATCATGCGCGGACCGCCGAGACCTCGAGGCCTCCACCATGATCGGAATGGCCTCGCTGATGCGACCGTCCGAAGTCCTCTGGATCTGCAGGTCGGACAGCTGGCGAAGCTGCGCGAAATGGGAGCGGATGCCGGAGATCAACTCCTCGTCCCGCGGCTCCACCGCGAGCTCCGCCGCCGCCGCCGCGTTCTTCTCGAAGTTCCGAATCGCCTCATCGTACTGGGCGAGAAACTCCGTCTCGCTCGTCACCGTGTAGCCGCGTGCCGCCGCCAGCATCGAGCTGATCGAGCCGTCCATCATCATCATCATCTCGAGCAGCGGCTCGTACACGCGCATCACGCGCGAGTACTGGCGCTTTTCTCGCTGGAGCACGAGGATGTTGATCGTGGCCGCGAGCGTCACGAAAACGAGAAGGGCGATGAAGGCAGCCCAGAGGCTGCGTCGGGTCGATGAGTTCATCTGCGTTCAGGTCGGGTCGAACGGCGCTTCCTGGTGCAAAATCGAAGCCTCTGCTGCTCGGGCCGCTTCGCGCGGCTGGGGTCCCCTTCTGCGATTCCCGGGCCTGTGGAACGGCCGCTGCAGTTTCTCACCGGGACCGGGGTCCTGGTGGTGCCATCGATGCTGCAGAGCCGGAGAAAGCGATCCTAGCATGCCGAAAACGCTGTCCAAGTATCAATCCATGAGGGACTTCGAGGAGACGCCCGAGCCTGCGGGCGCTCCGAAGGCGAAAAAGGGGGCTCGCCCCATCTTCGTGATCCAGAAGCACGCCGCGTCCCACCTCCACTACGACTTTCGCCTCGAAATGGAGCAGGTCCTCAAGTCCTGGGCCGTTCCGAAGGGGCCTTCGTACGATCCCGGCACCAAACGCCTCGCCATGATGACGGAGGATCATCCCTACGAATACGCTTCCTTCGAGGGGACCATCCCCGAGGGAAACTACGGCGCCGGCCAGGTCATCATCTGGGACAGGGGAACCTGGGAGTTTCTCGGACCGGGCTCGGACCCCGTGCGATCGCTACGCGAGGGACAGATCAAGTTCCGGCTCGATGGCGTGAAGCTCAAGGGCGAATGGGCGCTGATCAAGCTGCGGGGCAGGAGCCGCAAGGAGAACGAGTGGCTGCTGGTCAAGCACCGGGACGAGTGGGCTTCCGAGGAGGTCGACGTCACAGCGGTCGCGCCGCAGTCGGTCGTCTCGGGGAGAGAGGTCCATGAGGCCGGCGGTGAGATCTGGATCAGCAATCGGAAGGCGACGCGAACGAGGGCGATCGCGGATCGCGTCCGCTCCGGCGAGAGGTCCGGACCAGGAAGCAAAGCGAAATCGGGCGCAAGGAAGAGCGGCAGGGCAAAGGCGAAGGGCAAGTCCGGCGCCGCTTCGAAGAAGAAGGGAGGGACGAGCCGGAAACCCGCCGCTCGGAAGAAGTGATCAGGAGAATCGTCGTCGCTCGCCTTCGCTCATGCCATCCCAGGAAGCGAGGAATCGTTCGAGGATCTTCTTCTCGGAAGGAAAGCTCGAGCGCTCGACCGCTTGCGCGAGAGGAAACCACGCCGCGTCGTCGACCTCGGAGAGCTGCGGCTCCATCTCTCCCCCCCGAAAGGCCATCAGATAGAAATCGACGAACTTGTGAATCAGCATCTCCCCGGCTCGAAAGAAATACTCGATCGTGTCCAGGTGGGACAAAATCTCCGCATCGAGGCCCGTCTCCTCTTTCACCTCCCGCACCGCCGCAGCCTCCTGGGTCTCCCCGCCGTTCGCCGCTCCTTTCGGCAGCCCCCATCGCGTCTTCCCGCGGGTGGCGATCATCGCGACGTAAGGGCGCCCTTCATCGGATCGCACGACCAGCCCACCGGAGGATCGCTCCACACGCACGCTCTTCTTCTGCTCCATTCGAGGCGATTCTATCCACCGCGGGGTGGAATGCCACGGCCCCGTCCACGGCACGGCTCGCTTCGCGCGGCACTTCCGCGTGCCTTTGGGCGCGCGGAGTCCTAAATTGAACATGGAGTTCTCCAAATTCATCAGGAGGTGCGCATGAGCTCTCTCGGTGTGATTACGGTGATCGGCGTCGTCGTGCTGGTCGTTCTCGGGTGGTTCCTTTACCGGAGATTCGCTCAGGACAAGATCGACGATCTCATCAAGAAGCGAAAGGCCGACGCGAAGATCGCCGTTCCCGCTGATTTCATCGAAGCCAATCAGAAGATTCCCGTCGCTCTGGCGCTGACCAGCGACGCTCTCTACTACGAGAACGCGGATCTGGAAGCCCGGCTCGACCTCAACCAGATTGAAGAGGTCGAGTATGGAAACGATCTGCTCACCGGCCGGGAGATTCCCAACGGGCGCGTTCTGCGCCTCCGTTCTCATGGACACTCGTTCGAATTCGTTCTCGACAAAATCAACGGCGAGAAGTTCGAGTCTCTCCTTCCGCAACACCGCGCCGACGAGCCGGGGCGGGTCCACGTCAACGGCTGACCCGGAACGGACGAGACTGGAAAGGGGAGGTTCCGACCTCCCCTTTTTCGTGCTATTGGGCGGTCTCTGGCGTTATATTGACGCCAACACATCATGATCGAAGAAGGGACCCGGATCGGGTCTTACGAAATCATCCGCCCCCTCGGCGGCGGCGGCATGGGCGAGGTTTTCCTCGCCCGCGATCTCCGTCTGGGGCGGGAAGTCGCGTTGAAGTTTCTCCGCGCCGAGCTGGCGGCGACCCCCTTGCAGAGGCGGAGATTCGAACGGGAAGCGCGCTCGGCATCCTCGCTCAACCACCCGAACCTCGTGACGATTTTCGAAGTCGGCGAGCACGAGGGGCGTCCCTGGTTCGCGATGGAGCTGGTCGGCGGGACGCGGCTGCGCGATGTGATCACGATGGGGTCACTGTCCCTCGATCGCGCTCTCGCAATGGCGGCGTCCCTGTTGGACGGGCTCGCCGCCGCGCATGCCCGCGGGATCGTGCACCGCGACCTCAAGCCCGAGAACGTGATGATCACCGACGAGGGAAGGGTCAAGATCCTCGATTTCGGCCTGGCGAAGCCCACCGATCCAGGCGAGGATTCGATCGACCCCGAGGCCGAAACCCTTCCCGGAGTCGTGCTCGGAACGGCCGGATACATGGCCCCCGAACAGGCCAGGGGTCTGCCGGCGGACTTCCGCTCGGATCAGTTCTCGGTCGGGGCGATTCTGTACGAGATGTTCTCCGGCCGCTCGCCCTTCCGCCGGAGATCCAGCGCGGAGACGCTCGCCGCGATTCTGCACGAGGACCCTCCGCCTCTGCGCGAGCTCGCACCTGAGGTGTCCTTGGAGCTCGAGCAACTGGTTCGTCGCTGCCTGAGCAAGGAGCCGGCGAATCGCTATGGTTCGACCGCTGATCTTGCCAGAGATATGAGAGAGCTGGCGGAGGGAGCTCGGACCCCGAGCCGCCCGATCTCGCTCAGCGACCGGCTTCGCGCTTCGCCCGCGATCCTGCGACGACGGCCCGGAACGGTCCTCGCCGTTCCTGCGCTCGTTCTGGTCATCGTCATTCTGGCGACGGGAAGAATCGGCGAGTCGCGGCGAGCGGAGGCGGCCGTTCCGTCGGCCAAGTACCTGCTCATCTCTCCTTTCGAGGCCTTCGGCGAATCCGCGGATCTGCGGCGACGGGCGGAAGGGATGGCGGAAGCGCTCAGCGCGCAACTCTATGGTGTCGACGGCCTCATCGCGATCCCACCCTCGGCCATCCCGCAGGAGAAGCTCGGATCCGGAGTCGCCGTCCTCGCAGCGGAAACCGGAGCAAATCTGGTGGCCAAGTGCGGCATTCAGGAGTCCGGCGGCCGCTTCCGCGCCAACTACTCCATCATGGATGCCCGCGGCGGTCTGGTCACGGCGGGGATCGTGGACGGCGGAGACGCGCCGTTCGAGCTGCAGGACAAGCTCTTCGAGCAGATCACCGCCGCTCTGCTCATCGGTCAGGCTGCTCCGCAGCGTGCGGAAGGCGACTTCTTGAGCGCGTCGGAACAGGATCGGTACCTCCAGGGTCTCGGTGAGCTGCAGCGGTACGACGAGGAGAGCGCGGTGGATCGCGCGCTCGCACTGCTGGAACCACTGGCGGAGGACCATGCGGAATCGCCGCTCGTGCTCTCTGCGCTCGGCCGTGCGCTCCTCGCGAAGTACACCATCACCTCCGATCCGGCATGGGCGGAGCGGGGCGTGGACGTCTCCCGACGAGCCGCCGCGCTGGATCCCGACCTGTTCGAAGCTCGAACGAGCCTCGGCGAGGCTTATCTCGTGACCGGCCGGATTCCGGAAGCGATCGGCAGCCTGGAGAGCGCTCTGCGCCTCCGGCCGCGGGACGCGAAAGCCCGGATCCTGCTGGGTCAGGCGGCTCTTCATTCCGGCGACATCGAGCGAGCGGAGGTCGAATTTCGAAGAGCCGCCGCGGATCGCCCCTCATGGTGGGCCGTTCACAACGCTCTCGGCGCCTTTCTGGTGAGGATCAATCAGCCGCAGAAGGCGTTGGACAGCTTCCAGGAGGCTCTGCGGCTCGCGCCGGGAAACGCGCGCGTTCTCAGCAATCTGGGGGCCGCTTACCTGCAACTTCAGGACTATGCCCGCGCGTCTGAGCTGCTCGCCGAGGCGGCCGAGATCTCGCCCACCCATCAGATCTGGGCGAACCTCGGCACCTCCCGCTATCATCTGCGGCAATTCACCGAAACCACGAAGGCATTCCGCGAGGCAGTTGCCCTTGCGCCTCACGATCACCGTCTCTGGTTCAGCCTCGGAGAGAGCGCTGTCTGGACGTCCGAGCCCGCCACGGCGCGGGAGGCGTTCGAGAAGACCATCGCTCTCGGCCTCGAGGCTCTGAAGGTCAACCCGCGGGACTCGCGGGTACACGACCGGCTCGCGATGGCGTATGCCCATCTGGGCGACTCGCGGCGCAGCCAGCGCCACCTCGATCGCGCGTTCGAGATCTCCCCGGGGAATCCCGACTCCCTTTTCACGGCCGCCATCCTGGCCATCCGGCAGCAGCAACAGGGCGAGGCGCTCTCGTGGCTGGAACGCGCCGTCGCTGCCGGCCTTCCGCCCTTCCATCTCGCTTCCGAGCCGGAGCTCGACCCGCTCCGCGACGATCCGCGTTTCCGCAAGCTCTCCGGTTCCCAACCGTCCCAGCCCAAAGCAGCATCGCCCTGACTCGAACCAACAAGGAGGAGACAATCGTGAAATCCGGCTTCCTCGTCGCCCTTTCCTTTCTCGCCTCCATGCTCTTCATCACTTCCTGCAATCCCCAACGCGATGGCGACTCCCCTCCGCCGCCGGGGAAGACCCCTTTTTCTCAAACCGATGAATTCCATCAGGGTGCCGTTGTCATCCTGCTGGAGATCGATGAGACCGCCGATCCTCCCATTCTGGTCACTCCGGACTACGCCTGGTTGAGTTATCCCGACCAGGAGATCGTCTGGGTCAGCGACCAACCACAAGACGACATCGCCATCCAGTTCATCGGCCCCAGCCCGCCCGCCAACCCTCCCGGCGGAAAGGCGGGGAAGCTGCGGTTTCGGCCGAACTGGGCCAAAGGCCAGCACACGGGACGTCACCTTTATCGCGTGAGGATCACCCGCAACGGAACCGAATACGTGAGGAACCCACCCGAAGTGATCGTCGACTTCTGAGGAATGGGGTTCCGGGCCCTCCTGTTGGCTTGACAGGCGCCGGGAGCGGGCTGGAAGCTATGCCCTCCTCGGATCCTTCGGTCGGGGTGTGGCGCAGTCTGGTAGCGCACCTGCTTTGGGAGCAGGGGGTCGGAGGTTCGAATCCTCTCGCCCCGACCAGTTTCGTGCGGTGGGTATAGTTCAGTAGGTTAGAACGTCGGATTGTGGCTCCGAAGGTCGTGGGTTCGAATCCCACTACCCACCCCAAAACGAATGTTGAATGTTGAATGTTGAATGGGCGGGTGGCGCCGTCTTCGAGTGAATGGAAAAGCCCTCCAGGTTTCCGGGACCGTGGCTTTCAACATTCAACATTCCCCAGCCTGCCCGTAGCTCAGTCGGATAGAGCAACAGCCTTCTAAGCTGTGGGTCGCAGGTTCGATCCCTGCCGGGCAGACCAATCCCCCTCCACGATTCCACGAGCCGTAGGGCGCGGGCGGGGGATCCGGACCTCGCTGAGCGGCGCTACGCGACGCCCCAGACGCTTCAGACGCTCCAGACGCCAAAAAATCACGCCCTCACGGTTGGTCGGGGAAGGGTCGAGCAGGCAGTGACCAACCGTGAGGGCAGTGATAGCTGAGTCCGTCTTTTGGAGCCTAAGTGTACCTCAACCAGCGCACGATTTCGGGGATTGTGGGCTTCTTCCCGTACATGAGAATTCCGACCCGGTAGATCTTCGCAACGATCCAGATCATCAGCACGATGGTTGCCAACATCATAACTATGGAAAGTGCGATCTGCCAGCCCGGAGGCGTCTGAACCCCGATCCTGAGGTACATCAGGATGGGGGAAAAGAAGGGGAACAGGGACAGTCCCGTCGCGAGGGCCCCGTCGGGGTTTTTCATCACCGGCATCAGCAGGACCATCGGGGCGATCAGGAAGATATTTGCAACTCCCATCATCTGCTGGGCGTCCTCTTCGCTGTTGAACATCGAGCCGATTCCGGCATAGATCGTCGCGAAGAGGAAGTACCCCAGGACGTAGAAGACGGGCAGGTAGACGAGGCTCAGCGTCGGGATCGTCGGAATGCCACCGCCTCCGATGGCGAGCATGGCGGTGAGCTGGGGCGCGCTGAACAGGAGCGCGAAGCCGACCCAGATCGCGATCTGAGTCAGACCGACCAGGCCGATACCGACGATCTTTCCGATCATCAGGTGGAACGGTTTGACGGACGAGACGATCACTTCGACGATCCGGTTCGATTTCTCCTCGAGGACGCCGCGCATGACGTAGATGCCGTAGATGATGAGCGTGAAGTAGATGAAGAAGACGAGCATGAAGCTCATCAGGAACGCGGCGATGCCGCTTCCCTCCTTTTTCGGATCGTTCGTGGCGCGCCGGACGTCGAAGTCGATCGGCTGAACCGCCAGATCGATCGTCCCGGTCTCGAGACCGAGCCCGGTGAGCCGGTATCGCCGGATCGCGCCCGCCACGACGGAGTTCACGTCCGAATCGGAGATGATCGAGCCGGGGTTTCGGGCCCAGAAGACGACCCGGTCGCCCGCGATCGCCTCGGAGTCGATCAGGTAGTAACCCTGAATCGTCCCGGCGTCGGCGAGCCCGTTGTACTCGCGGCGCAGCTCTTCGCGGGAGGCGCCCGCGGGAGCTTCGATCACCTCGATCGCCGGATCCGTGGCGCGGCGCTCCTCGCCCGCGAGGACCTCCCGCATCACGGGGGCGAAGTCCCCGATCATATCGACGATTCGGATCGGCTCGGGGCTGGCCTTCGATTTGGCGGCGAGCAGACTCGGCAGGATCGTCAGCGCGAAGATGAACAGCGGCACGAGAGCCGTGGAGATCCAGAAGGCTTTCGTCCGGACGCGCGTCAGGTACTCGCGTTTCAGGATCGGCAGGATCGTCGAGCTCATACTGCGGCCTCCTCTTTCATCTTCGCCGCCGCCTCGACGGCTTCGATGCTCTCCCCGACGACCCGGATGAAGATCTCGTCGAGAGAGGCCTCGTGCGGCATGGCGCTCTCGATCGACCAGACTCGCGTCGCTTCGCGCAGGAAGTCGCCGCGGTTGAGCTCGGGGTCGAGCTCGACTCGGACCTGGCCGTCGTGCCGCTCGAGCCCCCTCACCCCGGCCAATGCCCTCAGGGCGTCCTCGGGCCCATTTCCGCGCAGGATCAGCCGGTTGCCCGAATAGCGCCGCTTCACCTCGTCGAGCGGTCCGCGCAGCACGACCTTCGCCCGGTTGATGACCGTAACCTCGTCGCAGAGCTTCTCCGCCTGCTCCATGACGTGCGTGCAGAGCACGACGGTCTTGCCCCGTTGCCGGAACTCCAGAAACAGGTCCTTCAGCGCGAGGGCGTTCACCGGATCGAGTCCGGAGAACGGCTCGTCGAGGATCAGGATGTCGGGATCGTGGATCGCGCAGCCGATGAACTGAATCTTCTGCTGCATCCCCTTGGACAGTTCCTCGACCCTCTTGTCCGCCCACTTCTCCAGTTGCACGCGCTCCAGCCACTCGGCGGCTCGCTTCTTCGATTCGGCCGCGGGAATGCCGCGAATCTCCCCGAGGAAGACGATGTGCTCGAGGACCTTCATTCTCCGGTAGAGCCCGCGCTCCTCCGGCAGATACCCGATCCTGCGGGATGCGCCCTCGGTGCTGGGCCGGCCGAGGATGAGCACTCTTCCCGAGTCGGGAATCGTGATGTTCATGATCATGCGGATCGTGGTCGTCTTCCCCGCCCCGTTGGGGCCGAGAATGCCGAAGATCCTTCCCGCCGGAACCTCGAACGAGACCTCATCGACCGCCGTGAAATCGCCGAAGCGTTTGGTGACCGATTCGACGAGAATCGGCAAGGGAGTGGAGCTCAAGGACACCTCCTGTGGTGGGGATATCCTATCGCGGGCAGGCTTCCTCTACCGCTCCAGTCGAAAAAGGCATCCGGGCGCCAGGTGAAGCGTGGGAAGAAATGCAGAATGCAGAATGCAGAATGTCGAATCCAGAAATGGTCGGAAGCCGCATCCCGCCCCCTACGGCAGTCCTGCCACCCGCGCTTTCTGGATTCTACATTCTGCATTCTGCATTCTGCATTCGTCCTACCACGCCCGTATTGACTGCCGGGTCGAGCGTCCTCAGGCGGGGCCTCCAGCCATTCGGCGCCGGGGAATGGAAGCCACCCCCCTGGGGTTGGTAGCATTCCGCGGGAGTAAACGCACCCATAGCTTAATGGATAGAGCACCTGACTACGGATCAGGAGGTTCGAGGTTCGAGTCCTCGTGGGTGCACCAGATCCGATCACAATGAGGCGGCGGGCGGAAAGCCCGCCGCCGTATTCTTTGAAGATGGAAGTGCAATGGATGGAGCAAGCCCTGCGGCTGGCCGAGGAGGCGGGCCGTGAGGGAGAGATCCCGGTAGGCGCGATCGTGGTCGGTCCGGACGGGACGATCCTCGGGCGCGGCCGGAATCGGCGGGAGAGCGGCGACCCGCTCGGTCATGCCGAGCTGTTCGCGATCGCGGAGGCGGCGCGGGCGGTCGGGGACTGGCGGCTCTCCGGGACGACCCTGGTCGTCACCCTCGAACCGTGCGCGATGTGCGCGGGGGCGATCGTCAACGCTCGAATCGACCGTCTGATCTTCGGCGCGTTCGACCCGAAGGCGGGCTTCTGCGGCTCGCTCGGAAACCTCGTGCAGGATCCGAGGCTGAATCATCGGGTCGAGGTGACCGGCGGATTCCTCGAGGAGCGATCGCGCGCGCTGCTCCAGACATTCTTCCAGCATCTGCGCAAACGGAAATTCGAGGCTCCCTGAGATTCGTTTTTCCCGGCAGGCCATCGCGGAGAGATGGCAGAGTGGTTGATCGCGGCGGTCTCGAAAACCGTTGTACCGGTGACCCCGGTACCGGGGGTTCGAATCCCCCTCTCTCCGCCAGTTTTTTCAGCGTTCATTGACAGTCCGGAGAGATGTCCGAGTGGCTTAAGGAGCACGCTTGGAAAGCGTGTGTAGGGGTAACCCTCCTACCGTGGGTTCGAATCCCACTCTCTCCGCCATTCCCCTTCGGGATGAGCCCGGGTCCTGTG
>DATLEY010000128.1:0-63935 GCA_035525215.1 Thermoanaerobaculia bacterium
CGAGGTCGTGCCGGTGATCCCGCCCGAGCTGCGCCCGATGGTCCAGCTCGACGGCGGCCGCTTCGCCACCTCCGATCTCAACGACCTCTACCGCCGGGTCATCAACCGCAACAACCGCCTGAAGCGCCTGCTCGACCTCGGTGCCCCCGAGATCATCGTGAACAACGAGAAGCGGATGCTCCAGGAGGCCGTCGACGCCCTGTTCGACAACGGCCGTCGCGGCCGTCCCGTCACCGGGCCCGGCAACCGCGCCCTCAAGTCGCTGTCCGACATGCTCAAGGGCAAGCAGGGCCGCTTCCGCCAGAACCTGCTCGGCAAGCGCGTCGACTACTCCGGCCGTTCGGTCATCGTCGCCGGCCCCACCCTGCGCCTGCACCAGTGCGGCCTGCCCAAGCTCATGGCCCTCGAGCTGTTCAAGCCCTTCCTCTATCACCGTCTCGAGCAGAAGGGTCTGGTCGGCACGATCAAGGCCGCCAAGGAAATGGTCGAGACGCAGACGGTCGAGGTGTGGGATGCGCTGGAGGAAGTGATCCGCGAGCATCCGGTTCTGCTGAACCGCGCTCCGACTCTTCACCGCCTCGGCATTCAGGCCTTCGAGCCGGTGCTGGTCGAGGGAAAAGCGATCAAGATCCATCCGCTCGTCTGCACGGCGTTCAACGCCGACTTCGACGGGGACCAGATGGCCGTCCATGTCCCGCTCTCACCCAAAGCGCAGGTCGAATCTCAGATCCTGATGCTTTCGGCGAACAACATTCTGTCGCCTGCGAACGGAAAGCCGCTCGCAGTCCCCTCGCAGGACCTCGTACTCGGCTGCTACTACCTGACCAAGGCCAAACCGGGCGCGATCGGCGAAGGCAAGTCGTTCGGAAGCTTCGATGAGGTGATCCTCGCCAAGCAGAGCGGAGTGGTGGAGCTGCTCACTCCGATCAAGGTCCGGGTGAACAAGCGGCTCATCGATCTGACCAAGCAGTATGACCAGCAGGACATCGTTCACGCCGAGGTCACCGAGCCGTCGAATCAGCTGCTCGAGACGACCGTCGGCCGCGTGATCTTCAACCTGGCCCTTCCCGAGGAGCTCCCGTTCATCAACGGTCTTCTCAAGAAGAAGGGGCTCCAGGAGCTGATCAATTACGTGTTCATCAACTACGGGAACGACATGACGGTCCGGATTCTCGACGGACTCAAGGACCTCGGCTTCACATGGGCCACCCTTGCCGGAGTCTCCATCGGTGTCGAAGACATGGTCATCCCCTCCAAGAAAAACACCATCGTGGAGAGCGCCCGCAAGTCGGTGCTCGAGGTCGAGCGTCAGCGCCTCGACGGCGCGATCACTCACGGCGAGCGGCACAACAAGATCATCGACATCTGGCACCGCGCCACGGAGCAGGTGTCCGATGAGATGTTCGCGGAGATGAAGCGCGTCGAAGAGGAGAGCGGCGAGTTCAATCCCATCTTCATGATGGCGGACTCCGGCGCTCGAGGTTCCAAGGAGCAGGTGCGACAGCTCGCCGGGATGCGCGGACTGATGTCCAAGCCCTCGGGCGAGGTCATCGAGACGCCCATCACGGCGAACTTCCGTGAAGGCCTCTCGGTCCTGCAATACTTCATCTCCACGCACGGCGCCCGCAAGGGACTCGCGGACACCGCGCTCAAGACCGCCGACTCCGGCTATCTGACCCGGCGACTGGTGGACGTCGCTCAGGACGTCATCGTCACCGAAGAGGACTGCGAGACGTTCGACGGGATCACGGTCAGCGCGATCACGGAGGGGGGAGACATTCTCGAGCCTCTTCGCGATCGGATCGGCGGCCGCGTTGCGCAGGAGGATGTGTACGATCCGCTCAGCGGAAAACGCATTGCGGGGCAGAACGACGAGGTCACCGAGGATCTCGCCAACGAAGTGCAGGAAGCGGGCATCGAGCACATGAAGATCCGCTCGGTTCTCACCTGCGAGACCCGCCGCGGAGTCTGCCGGCGCTGCTACGGCCGCAACCTGGCCACAGGGCGTCTGGTGGAGATCGGCGAGGCCGTCGGCGTCATCGCGGCTCAATCGATCGGCGAGCCGGGTACCCAGCTCACCATGCGGACCTTCCACGTCGGCGGAACTGCGTCGCGCGTTTCGGAGCAGTCCAGGCATCAGGCGGCCAATCCCGGCACGGTTCAGTTCCTGGGCGTGACCACGGTCACGAACAAGGACGGCAACCTGGTCGTGGTCAACCGTAACGGCAAGCTGATCATCGTCGACGAGCACAATCGCGAGAAGGAGCGTTACGCGCTCGTCTACGGTTCGACGCTCAAAGTCCACGACGGCCAGCTGGTCGAGCCGGGTGATCCGCTGGTCGAATGGGATCCATTCACCTCGGCGATTCTCACCGAGGTCGGCGGCAAGGTCACGTTCAAGGACATCATCGAGGGCGAGAACATTCGCGAGGAAACGGATCGTGTTACCGGCCTCACGCAGATGGTCATCGTCGAGTCGCCGGCCAGCGAGAAGCGAACCCCGACCATCACCGTGAAGACCAAGAAGGGAGAGGAGAAGAAGTATCTCCTTCCTGTCATGGCCCATCTCATGGTCACCAACGGTCAGGAGATCTTCCCCGGCGACATCGTGGCGAAGATTCCCCGGGCCACGACGAAAACCAAGGACATCACCGGCGGTCTTCCGCGCGTGGTCGAGCTCTTCGAAGCGCGGCATCCGCGGGAGAAGGCGATCATCACCGAGGTGGACGGCATCGTTCATCACGGGCCGGTGGTCAAGGGAATGCGGAAGATCATCATCGAGACGGACGAAGGGGCCCGCTACGAGTACTCGGTTCCCCGCTCCACTCACGTCAATGTGCAGGAAGGCGAGCGCGTTCGCGCCGGCGACCCGCTCATCGACGGACCGATCGATCCGCACGACGTTCTCGCGGTCCTTGGAATCCGGGAGCTGCAGCGCTATCTCGTGGACAAGATTCAGGAGGTCTACCGCTCGCAGTCGGTCGCGATCAACGACAAACACATCGAGGTCATCGTCCGCCAGATGATGCGATCGGTGAGGGTCACCCGAGTTGGAGACACGGACTTCCTGGTCGATGAACAGGTCGATCGCTTCCGCTTCATGGAAGAGAACGAGAAGGTCATCGCCCGTGGCGGCGAGCCGGCCGACGGAGTGCCGCTGCTTCTCGGCATCACCAAGGCCTCCCTCTCGACGGACTCGTTCATCTCCGCGGCTTCGTTCCAGGAGACGACCAGGGTGCTCACCGAGGCGGCGATCGCGGGACGCGTCGATTATCTGCGCGGCCTGAAGGAAAACGTCATCGTTGGGCGTCTCATCCCCGCCGGCACCGGCCTGTCGCAATATCAGCAGCTCTGGGTCGAGAAGCAGGAGCCCGCTCCGCCGACGCTGGAAGACGCGCTTCGCGCCGAGGACGAGGAAGCTCTCGCCCTGGCGGACTTCGACGAGGAACAGTGACCACGAGGGAGCGAAGCGACCGAGCGGTCATCCTGAGGAGGCCGAAGGCCGACGAAGGATCTCTGATTGGGAGGATGTAAAAGGGGCGGCCTCAGGGCCGCCCTTTTTCTGCGTTGCGCCCAGCCTCGATACAATCGCTCTCTTTCGTCAGTGACGCCGGCTCTTAGCCGGTTTCGGAGGTCGTCGTGAGTGGACATCGGAAAGAAGTCTTTCTTCGAAACTACGATCGAGAGCACCAGACGACGATGAAAGTTCTGCGAGCCTATCCCGCGGAGAAATCGGATTTCCGGCCGAGCGAGAAATCCAAGACGGCGAAGGATCTCGCGTGGATTTTCGTGCTCGAGCGCGGACTCGGTCACCGGGTCTGGAACAACGAGTTCGCCCAGGGCCTCTTCGGCAAATTGCCCCAGCCGCCCGAGTCGTGGGATGCGATGCTCGCGGCTCTCGAAAAGGCTCATCTGGAGTTCCGGTCGCTGGTCGCTGGAGCAGCGGATTCCGATCTCGACGAGGTTGTCCGTTTTTTCACCGGTCCAAAGACGATGGGCGACGTCACCCGTCATGAGTTCATCTGGTTTCTGCTCCACGACCAGATCCATCATCGCGGACAGCTCTCCGTCTACCTCCGGATGGTCGGAGCCAGAGTCCCCTCGATCTATGGTCCCTCGGGTGACGAGCCCTGGACCTGAGGCGGGCGATCCCCGGTGGGCGGAGCGTTTGGGCAGTGACACACTAGAGGGGTGTTCGACCTCTATGCCGAGGACCTTGCGTGGGTCCATCATGAAGGGTTCGGCCAGTTCGCCCTCAAAGCGGCTCCCTGGATCATCCGAAATCTCCGTGGAGCCGGTTTCGAATCGGGGCGCATTGTCGATCTGGGGTGCGGGAGCGGCCTCCTGGCCCGAGAGCTCACGGCGGCGGGGTACGAGGTCTTCGGGATCGACGGGTCGGCGGCAATGGTCGAGCTCGCCAGAACGGTTGCCCCAGAGGCGGCGTTCGAGGTTGGAACCGCGGCGGGTTCCACGCTTCCCCCCTGCCAGGCGATCGTGGCCCTGGGGGAGGTTCTGGCCTACGCCCCGGCGGGCGAGGGGGGGCGGGAGTCTCTCGGGCGGTTCCTGGCTCGCGCCCGTCAGGCCCTGCCACCCGGGGGTCTGCTTCTCTTCGATCTGCTGATCCGGGGGCGGGAAAAGCTGGCCCACCGGGATTGGACGGAGGGGCCGGACTGGGCCGTGCTGATCGACGTCGATGAAAGCGACGAGGAGTTCCTGGTGCGGACGATCACGACCTACCGCCGGATCGGAGAGTCGTTCCGGCGCTCCCGGGAGACACACCTGGTCAGGATTTTCGAGCGAAAGGAGGTGGTGAGGGCTCTGAGGCTGGCCGGATTCGACTTCCGAACCGGACGAGGGTATGGAAAGGCGCTCCTTCCTCGTCGCCGGCTCGCCTTTCATGCGCGGCGGCGGGGATGAGGCCGCAAGAGGGGAACCGTTACGAGGGCCGGCACTCGCAAGTCTGCGAACCGCGGAAATAAGGGAGCAGGAGGAGCCGTTAGGCTCGAAGCACGGCTTGACAGGGGTGAGGTGCGGAGGTATTTTGCGCCGGTTTCCCTCCCCTCCGGGGCCTCTCCACAGTCAGGTTTTGAGTTTCAGGGCGGTCGTCCGGCCGCAGGATTCGAGGAAATCAAGGATGCCAACGATCAATCAGCTGGTCGCGAAAGGGCGGCAGGCGGTCAATCTCAAGACCAAGTCGCCGGCCCTGCAGTCTTCGCCGCAGAGGCGGGGAGTCTGCACGCGCGTGTACACGACCACCCCGAAGAAGCCGAACTCGGCGCTCCGGAAGGTGGCGCGTGTCCGACTCACGAACGGGATCGAAGTGACGACCTACATCCCGGGGGTGGGGCACAATCTGCAGGAGCATTCCATCGTGCTGATCCGCGGAGGCCGAGTCAAAGACCTCCCGGGAGTGCGGTATCACGTGATTCGCGGCACGCTCGACTCGGTCGGTGTGGCCAACCGCAAGCAGGGTCGCTCCAAGTACGGAGCGAAACGGCCGAAATCGTAGTCGAGGGACGTACCGATGCCGAGACGCAGAGAGATTCCGAAACGAGAAGTGCTTCCTGATCCGCTGTACAACAGCCAGCTGGTGACCAAGTTCATCAACTCGCTGATGCAGGGTGGGAAGAAGTCGACGGCCGAGGGCATTTTCTACGGTGCCATGAAGAAGGTCGAGGATCGGGCCAAGGAAGATCCTCTGAAGGTCTTCAAGAAGGCCGTCGACAACGTGAAGCCGGCGCTGGAAGTGAAGAGCCGGCGCGTAGGCGGATCGAACTATCAGGTTCCCGTGGAGGTCCGGCCGGCTCGGCGGAACTCGCTGGCGATCCGATGGCTGATCAGCTTCGCGGCCTCGCGTGGAGAGAAGACGATGGAGGACAAGCTCGCGGGCGAAATCCTCGACGCCGCGAACAATCGCGGCAACGCCATCAAGAAGCGTGAAGACACGCATCGGATGGCGGAAGCGAACAAGGCGTTCGCGCATTATCGGTGGTAGGTAACAGGTAAGTCGGACGCTGCGGCGCAGTGGGCACGGTCGGCCAGGTCGCAGCGGGGTAAGAAGCAGCACGCTTCAGCAGCACTCCCCCCGTAGCTCCGTCTCGACCGGATAACGCAGAAGTCTCGCGGGCTTCTGAGGTTCCGGACCGAGCAACGGGAAACGAAAACGAATTCAACAAAGCGTCGCCAGAGGCTTCGGCCTCGCCGGCGGCGCGGCGGCTGTGCTTTCCCTTCGCGGGGCGGGCCTGGTCGCTTCGAGTGGCTTGGTGTGTCGCGTGACTCCCCCCGGGAGGGGCGCGGCGCAAGTGTTTCGAGGACGCAATGGCACGAAAGGTACCGCTTCAACGACAGCGCAATATCGGAATCATGGCTCACATCGACGCCGGTAAGACGACGACGACGGAGAGGATTCTGTATTACACCGGCATCACCCACAAGATCGGTGAGGTGCATGAGGGCACTGCGACCATGGACTGGATGGTCCAGGAGCAGGAGCGCGGCATCACCATCACCTCCGCGGCGACTCAGGCATTCTGGGGCGACTATCGGGTGAACATCATCGATACGCCGGGGCACGTGGATTTCACGGCCGAGGTGGAGCGCTCGCTGCGTGTTCTTGATGGTGCGGTCGGTGTGTTCTGCGCTGTCGGCGGAGTGGAGCCACAGTCCGAAACGGTCTGGCGTCAGGCCGACCGGTACGGGGTTCCCCGTCTGGCGTTCGTGAACAAGATGGACCGCATCGGAGCGAACTTCGAAGCGGTCGTCGCCCAGGTCCGCAGCAAGCTCGGGAAGAACCCCGTTCCTTTTCAGATCCCCATCGGCTCCGAGGAGAAGTTCAAGGGCATCGTCGATCTGGTGAAGATGAAGGCTCTCGTTTTCAAGGAAGAGACTCTCGGCGCCAAGTACGAAGTCGAAGAGATCCCGGCCGATCTCAAAGAGCAGGCCGAGCACTACCGCGAGAAGATGATCGAGGCTGCCGCCGAGCAGAACGACGAGCTCCTCGAGAAGTACCTCGCTGGAGAGGCCATCGAGGAAGCGGCGCTCAAATCGGCGCTCCGCGGGGCCACCATCAGCGGATCGATCACGCCGGTGCTCTGCGGATCCGCCTTCAAGAACAAGGGAGTGCAGCCACTGCTCGACGCGGTGGTCGATTACCTTCCTTCCCCGCTCGACATCCCCCCGATGACCGGGCATCTTCCGGACAGCGAGGAAGTCGCGGAGCGGAAGGCGTCGGACGAAGATCCCTTCTCAGCCCTCATCTTCAAGATCATGACCGATCCCTTCGTCGGCCAGCTGGCCTTCTTCCGGGTCTACTCCGGCCACATCGAGTCGGGCACGGCGGTCTTCAACTCGACCAAGGGCTCCACCGAGCGCATCGGCCGTCTCCTCAAGATGCACGCGAACAAGCGTGAGGAGATCAAGGAAGTGTGGGCAGGCGACATCGGCGCGGCGGTCGGTCTGAAGAACGTCACCACTGGCGACACGATCTGCGACAAGTCGAAGCCGATCGTGCTTCTTCCGATGAACTTTCCCGAGCCGGTCATCGCGGTTGCCATCGAGCCGAAGACGAAGAGCGACCAGGAAAAAATGGGCGTGGCACTCGCCAAGCTCATGCAGGAAGATCCGACGTTCAAGGTCCACACGGACAAGGAAACGAATCAGACCATCATCCGCGGAATGGGCGAGCTCCACCTGGAGATCATCGTCGACCGGATGGTGCGCGAGTTCAACGTCGCCGCGAACGTCGGCAAGCCGCAAGTCGCGTACCGCGAGGCGATGACCCGCCCGAGCCAGGCCGAAGGGAAGTTCATCCGGCAGTCGGGCGGCAAGGGCCAGTACGGTCACGTGAAGATGCGCTTCGAGCCGCTGACGGACGGCAAGGATTACGAGTTCGTCAACGAGATCGTCGGCGGATCGATCCCACGCGAGTTCATCAAGCCGGTGGATCAGGGGATCCGCGAGGCCATGGACAAGGGCATTCTGGCCGGATATCCGATGACGGGCGTGAAAGCCATTCTGTACGACGGCTCGTACCACGACGTCGACTCCTCGGAGATGGCGTTCAAGATCGCCGGATCGATGGCGTTCCAGGAAGGCGCCCGCCGCGGGTCTCCCGTTCTGCTCGAGCCGATCATGGACGTCGAGGCTGTGACGCCCGAGGATTTCGCCGGGGACGTGATGGGCGACCTCTCCCGCCGGCGCGGAAAAATTCAGCAGATGGAAGATCGCTCCGGGGGCAAAGCCATCCGCGCGATGGTTCCCCTTTCGGAGATGTTCGGATACGCCACGCAGCTCCGCTCGATGAGCCAGGGCCGCGCCAGCTACACCATGCAGTTCCATGCATATGAACCGGCGCCGAAGAACGTCGCCGAAGAAGTGATCGCCAAAGTCGCAGGTTGAGGACAAGTCACGTTGTCCGTTGCCGGCCGCTGAGCGGCGCGAGCGGACCGCGGAAAAACGGGTAACGAGAGTTCAGGAGGTTATCAGGGATGGCCAAAGAAAAATTCGATCGCAGCAAACCCCACGTCAACATCGGCACGATCGGTCACGTCGATCATGGAAAAACGACTCTGACCGCCGCGATCACGCGGGTTCTGGCGTCGAGGGGCACCGCCTCGTTCGTCGCATTCGATCAGATCGACAAGGCGCCGGAAGAGCGTGAGCGCGGAATCACCATCGCGACCGCGCACGTGGAGTACGCCACCGACAAGCGCCACTATGCGCACGTCGACTGCCCGGGTCACGCCGACTACGTGAAGAACATGATCACCGGCGCCGCGCAGATGGACGGCGCCATCCTGGTGGTCGCCGCCACGGACGGTCCGATGCCCCAGACCCGCGAGCACATTCTTCTCGCGCGTCAGGTCGGCGTTCCGTCGATGGTCGTCGCCCTGAACAAGGTCGACGCCGCCGATCCGGACCTCCTCGAGCTGGTCGAGCTCGAGGTCCGGGAGCTCCTTTCCAGCTACGACTTCCCCGGCGACGACATTCCGATCATTCGCGTCTCGGCGCTCAAGGCGCTCGAGTCGGGTGATGCCACCTCGGAGTGGGGCGCGAAAGTCATCGAGCTCATGGACGCGGTCGACAGCTACATTCCGATGCCGGAGCGCGCCATCGACAAGGAATTCCTGATGCCGGTCGAGGACATCTTCTCGATCTCCGGCCGCGGCACGGTCGTCACCGGCCGCATCGAGCGCGGCAAGGTCAAGGTCGGCGAGGAAATCGAGATCGTCGGAATTCGTCCCACGGTGAAGAAGGTCGTCACCGGCGTCGAGATGTTCAAGAAGCTGCTCGACGAGGGACAGGCCGGAGACAACGTCGGCCTCCTGCTCCGCGGCACGGAGCGGAAGGACGTCGAGCGCGGACAGGTCCTGGCGAAGCCGGGATCGATCACGCCGCACACGAAGTTCAAGGCCGAGGTTTACATTCTGACCAAGGAAGAGGGCGGACGGCACACCCCGTTTTTCAGCGGATATCGCCCGCAGTTCTACTTCCGGACCACCGACGTCACCGGCGTCGCGACCCTCGCGGCCGGCACCGAGATGGTCATGCCGGGAGACAACACCTCGCTGGAGATCAACCTCATCGCGCCGATCGCGATGGAGAAGGGTCTTCGCTTCGCCATCCGTGAGGGCGGCCGGACGGTCGGCGCCGGCACGGTCACGGACATCATCGAGTAACGACTCCGAGGGGACGCGGCTCCGGCCGGGTCCCCTCGCCGTATCAACTGCCACGCTGTCGGGAAGAGGTTGAGGACATGAACGAGAAAATTCGAATCCGCCTGAAAGCCTACGATTACCGGGTCCTCGACCAGTCGACCTCGGAGATCGTCGACACCGCGAAACGGACCGGCGCAAAAGTCGCGGGGCCGATTCCGCTCCCGACGCAGATCTCCCGCTATACGGTTCTCCGGAGCCCGCACGTCGACAAGAAGTCGCGCGAGCAATTCGAGATGCGGACCCACAAGCGGCTCCTCGACATCCTGGAGCCGACGACGCAGACCGTCGATGCCCTGATGAAGCTCGAGCTTCCCGCGGGCGTGGACGTCGAGATCAAGGCATTCGGGAAGTGACCGACAGGTCGTCCTGAGGAGCGAAGCGACGAAGGATTTCCGAAAGCGAATGGAGCGGAGCGACTTTCCGCGGACAGCGAACGACGTATGAACCGGCCGAGCCGGTTCCAAGGTGACTGACATGATTCGAGGAATGATTGGCAAGAAGGTCGGAATGACCCAGGTTTTCGCCGAAGACGGGCAGCTCGTGCCCGTGACGGTGATCCAGGCCGGCCCCTGCCTGGTCGTACAGAAGAAAACCGCCGAGCGGGACGGCTATGACGCCGTGCAGCTCGGGCTGGTGGAGAAGGTCTCCGCCCGGCGCATGACGCAGCCGGTCAAGGGACATTACGAGAAGGCCGGCGTTCCCCCCGGACGGACCATCGTGGAGTTCGAGTACGAGGGTGAAGCGAACGTCGGGGACAAGGTTCTGGTCGATATCTTTCAGCCCGGCGACTCGATCGACGTGGTCGGAAAGTCGAAGGGGAAGGGATTCCAGGGCGTGATGAAGCGCCACCACTTCGCCGGCGGCCGTGCCTCACACGGCTCGATGTTCCATCGCGCGCCCGGCTCGATCGGCGCGTCGGCGTTTCCCTCTCGCGTCATGAAGGGAATGCGGATGGGCGGCCGGATGGGTGGCGATCAGGTGACGGTGAAGAACCTTCGCGTCACGAAGATCGACCCCGAGAACAACCTGATTTATGTCCGGGGCGCGATCCCGGGAGGGCGGAACGCGGTCGTTGTGCTTCGCTTCTCGAAGAACGGAAAGCAGGTCCAGTAGCCATGCCGACGATCGACGTGAAAGACATGCAGAGCAAGAAGGTGGGCTCGGTCGAGCTCTCCGAGGATATCTTCGGCTATCCCTACAAGGAGCACCTGATCCACGAGGCGGTGCGCAATCACCTCGCCTCGCTCCGCGCGGGAACGCACAAGACGAAGACGCGCTCCGAAGTGGCCGGCTCCGGAAAGAAACCGTTCCGGCAGAAAGGCACTGGCCGGGCGCGGCAGGGGGGAAACCGGCCGCCGATCCATCGTCACGGCGGCACGGCGTTCGGACCGGTTCCGCGCGACTACTCCTACAAGATGAACGTGAAGGAGAAGAAGGCGGCGCTCAAATCGGCGCTCTCCTTCAAGCTGAGCGACGGGCGCATTCTGGCCGTGAAGAGCTTCGACGTGGAGGAGCCGAAAACCAGGGCCCTGGCGGAGCGATTCAACTCCCTGGGCGTCGAGGGAAAGACGTTGATCGTCGAGTCGCTCGACAATGTGAATCTGTTCCTGGCGTCGCGGAATCATCCCAAGATGCGGATGGTTGATCCGCTCCACGTCAACGTCTATGACGTGGTCAACAGCAGGACCATCCTCATTTCCGAGGCTGCCCTGCAGACCCTGTCGGAGGTGCTCTCGTGAGCAGCCATCACATCATCCGGCGGCCGCTGGTGACCGAGAAGAGCACCGGAATGAAGGACACCGGGAACGTGATCGCGTTCGAAGTGTCGCCGGGCGCCAACAAGATCGAGGTCAAGAAGGCGGTCGAAGAACTGTTCAAAGTGAAAGTGGCCGAAGTGCGGCTCCTCAATGTGAGGGGAAAGCAGAAGCGGCTGGGCCGGTTCGTCGGCAAGCGCCGCGACTGGAGAAAAGCATACGTCCGCCTCGCGGCGGGCGAGAAGGCGCCGGAGTTTTTCGAAGGCGTCTGATGACGGTGCAGGGCGCGCAGTGCGCGGTCCCTGCCCAGGCGAGAAACCGAAGAGGACATTATGCCTGTCAAAAATTACAAGCCGACCTCACCGGGCATCCGGTTCGTGTCGCATGCGTCGTTCGATTCGCTGACGGCCAAGAAGCCGGCCAAGGCGCTGACGCGCGGCAAGATGAAGACCGGAGGGCGCAACAGCAAGGGGCGGGTGACCTCGCGCTTCATTGGCGGGGGCCACAAGCAGCGGTATCGCGAGATCGACTTCCGCCGCGATAAGCACGGCGTGCCGGCCAAGGTCGCGACGATCGAGTACGACCCGAACCGCAGCGCGTGGATCGCCCTGGTTCATTACCTGGACGGCGAAAAGCGCTACATCCTCGCGCCCGAGGGGCTCGCGGTGGGTCAGGCCATCATGGCTGGACCCGAGGCCGACATCATCGTCGGCAACGCGCTCCCTCTGCAGCGCATCCCGGTGGGAACCACGGTTCACAACATCGAGCTGAAGGAAGGCAAGGGAGGGCAGATGGTGCGCTCGGCCGGCGCGGCCGCGCAGCTGATGGCGCGCGAGGGCGACTGGGCGCTGCTCCGACTTCCCTCCGGCGAGCTGCGACGGGTCCATGTGCGCTGCTACGCCACCATCGGTCAGGTCGGCAACATCGAGCACGAGAACGTCTCGGTCGGAAAAGCAGGGCGCTCGCGCCACCTCGGACGGAAGCCGCACAACCGCGGCGTCTCCATGAACCCCGTCGACCATCCGCTCGGCGGCGGCGAAGGAAAGACCTCCGGCGGACGTCATCCGGTGACCCCGTGGGGCAAGCCGACCAAGGGTCACAAGACCCGGAGCAACAAGCGCACGACCAAGTTCATCGTGAAGCGGAGAACGAAGTAATCGGGCGCGAGCCCGCTGGAGAGAATCGATATGGCGCGTTCAATCAAAAAGGGGCCGTTCGTCGACGGGCACCTCACCAAGAAGGTCGAGGAGATGAACCGGCAGCGCGACAAGAAGGTGATCAAGACCTGGTCGCGGCGCTCGACGGTGATTCCCGACATGGTCGGGCACACGATCGCCGTGCACAACGGGCGGAAGTTCGTCCCCATCTACATTTCCGAGAACATGGTGGGACACAAGCTCGGTGAATTCGCGCTGACGCGGACGTTCAAGGGGCACAGCGGGAAGAAAGTCGAAAAGACGGCCAAGCCGGCTGCTGCGGCGCCGCCGGCGAAGTAGCTCGAACGGAGAACGGGACATGGAAGCGAAAGCACAGCTCAGGTACATGAAGGCATCGCCGCAGAAAGTGCGACTGGTGGTCGACCTGGTGCGTGGCAAGAAGGTAGACGAGGCTCTTGAGATCCTGCGGTTCACGAAGAAGTCGTGCGCCAAGGATCTGGAGAAGCTGGTCCGGTCGGCGGTGGCCAACGCGGAGAACTCCGAGGCGGGCGCGGACGTGGACGAGCTGGTGGTATCGAAGATCTGGGTCGACGAAGGGCCGCGGGAGAAGCGGATCCAGCCTGCTCCGATGGGACGGGCCTACCGGATCCAGAAGCGGCAGTCGCACGTGACGGTTCAGGTGAGTGATGAAGTGACGCCGACGGGCCGCAAAGGGCGCGCGGCGGCCGAGGCGAAGGCGAAGAAGGCCCCGGCGAAGGCGAAGAAGGCCCCGGCTAAGGGCCGCACGCGGCGGAAATAACGGAGGCGACTTTGGGTCAGAAAGTACATCCATACGGGTTCAGGCTCGGGTTCAACAAAACGTGGCACTCGCGCTGGTTCGCGGGGAAGCAGTTCTCCGCGATGCTGCATCGCGATCTGAAGCTTCGTGAGGATCTCAAGAAGCGGCTGTCCCACGCGGGCGTCGCGGAGATCGACATCGAGCGGACCGCGAACAAGATGCGGATCAACATCTACACCTCCCGCCCCGGAATCATCATCGGGCGGAAGGGGGCCGAGGTCGACAAACTGCGAGACGAGCTGCAGAAGATGACGGATGGCGAGGTCTACATCAACATCCAGGAGATTCAGCGCCCCGAGCTCGACTCCCAGCTGGTCGCCGAGAACATCGCCTCGCAGCTGGAGCGCCGCGTGGCGTTCCGCCGGGCCATGAAGAAGGCCATGGAGAGCGCGTTCCGTTTCGGCGCGAAGGGAATCAAGGTTCGCGTGAGCGGCCGCCTCAACGGAGCGGAGATCGCGCGCAGTGAGTGGTATCAGGACGGACGTCTTCCGCTGCACACGCTGAAGGCCGACATCGACTATGGCCAGGCCGAAGCGCGCACGACGTATGGCGTGATCGGCGTGAAAGTCTGGATCTACAAGGGCGAGATGGCCCGGCTGAAGAGCCGCCGCCGCGTCGCCTAGGAGCGGGAAGACCGGGAACGGAGAATCGTCATCATGTTGATGCCGAAGAAAGTCAAATTCAGAAAACAGCAGAGGGGACGCCGCGCCGGCATGGCCACGCGCGGGGCCAAGGTCTCCTTCGGAGATTTCGGGCTGCAGGCGCTCGAGGCCGGCTGGGTGACCGCCCGCCAGATCGAAGCCGCCCGAATCGCGATGACCCGTCACGTCAAGCGCGGCGGAAAGATCTGGATCCGGGTGTTTCCGGACAAGCCGGTGACCAAGAAGCCGCTGGAGACTCGTATGGGCAAGGGAAAGGGCGCGCCCGAGGAGTGGGTGTGCGTGATCAAGCCCGCGCGGATCCTTTACGAGATGGAAGGGGTCACCCGTGAGATCGCGGAAGAAGCGTTCCGGCTCGCGGCGCACAAGCTCCCGATCAAGACCCGTTTCGTGACCCGCGAGGACCTGGAGGTCATGAAATGAAATCGGCAGAGATGAGAGACAAGGCGGAGAACGAGCTCAAGGTGCGCGAGCGTGAGCTGCGCGAGCAGCTCTTCAAGCTGCGGTTCCAGAGCTCCCTGGGCTCGGGTGAGAATCCGCTGAAGATCCGTCAGGTGCGGCGCGAGATTGCGCGCGTGCAGACGATTCTGAACGAAAAGACGCGCGCGGCGCAGTCCGGCAAGTAGCCGGCAGACCGCGCGAGCTGGAGCAGATGATGGCGACGAAAGAAAAGAAGACAGAGAAGACGGCGACCGGCGAGAAGACCCACAACGGACAGACCAAGGTCGGCGTCGTGGTCTCCAACAAGATGGACAAGACAGTGGTCGTCGCCGTCGAGAACCTGGTCGTGCACGGGATGTATCAGAAGTACATCAAGCGGACGGCGAAGTTCATGGCGCACAACGAGAACAACGACGTGAACATCGGCGATCGGGTGATCATCGAGGAAATGCGGCCTCTTTCGCGGCGCAAGCGATGGAACGTTCGCGAGATCGTGCAGCGGGCTTCCTAGTCCGTCCGGAAGGGAAGGAGTCAGATCATGATCCAGATGCGAACGATTCTGAACGTCGCCGACAACACTGGCGCAAAGAAGATCTCGGCCATCAAGATGATGGGCGGATCGACGGCCGGCCAGTATGCCGGAATCGGTGACGTGATCACCGCCTCGGTGAAAGAGGCTGCCGCCGACGGAACGGTGAAGAAGGGTGCCGTGGTCAAGGCCGTCATCGTCCGGACCGTCAAGGAGACGCGCCGCCGCGACGGGTCGTACATCAAGTTCGACGACAACGCGGCCGTTCTGATCAATGACGCCAACGAGCCGGTGGGAACCCGCGTCTTCGGGCCGGTGGCCCGTGAGCTTCGCGAGCGCAAGTTCATGAAGATCATCTCCCTGGCGCCCGAAGTGATCTGAGGAGAAACCGATGCTTAGAACGAACCAGAGGAACAAGAGCGAGGCCGGCGGCGGCCGCCGCAATCACGTCCGGAAGAACGACGAGGTCGTCGTCATCTCCGGCCGCGATCGCGGAAAGCGGGGCAAGGTGCTCCGGGTGAACCCGTCCCAGGGGACGGCCATCGTCGAGCGGATCAATTTCGCGAAGAAAGCCACCAAGAAGAATCCCCAGAAGAATCAGCAGGGTGGAATCCTGGAGCGGGAAGTACCCATCCGCGTCTCCAACCTGATGGTGGTCTGCGGCTCCTGTGGAGAGCCGACGCGCGTGCGGCGCCCCCGCACGGAAGCAGGAACTTCGCGCACCTGTGTGAAGTGCGAAGCGGCGCTGGGGTCCAGATAACGGAAGTCAGAAGCGGTCCTACTCGCGGACTGCGGTGAGGAAACGATGGCGGCAAGACTGAAAGAGCTTTACAAGAACGAGGTCACCAAGAAGCTCAGCGCCGAGTTCGGCCTGAAGAATCCGATGGCGATTCCGAAGGTCGAGAAGGTGGTGTTGAACATGGGACTCGGTGAGGCGATCCAGAACGCGAAGATCATGGATTCGGCCACCGAGGAGCTGAGCGTGATCGCCGGCCAGAAACCGGTGGTGACCAAGGCGAAGAAATCGATCGCGGCGTTCAAGCTGCGCGAGGGAGTTCCCATCGGCGCGATGGTCACCCTCCGCGGCGAGAAGATGTACGAATTCCTCGACCGTCTCTTCAATATCGCGCTTCCGCGCGTCCGTGACTTCCGCGGGACTTCCACGCGGTCGTTCGACGGGCGCGGCAACTACACCCTCGGCGTTCGGGATCATCTGATCTTTCCGGAGATCGATTATTCGAAGGTCGACAAGGCCAAGGGAATGAACATCACGATCGTCACCTCGGCCAAGACCGACGAACAGGCGCGCTTTCTCCTCCGGGAGCTCGGCATGCCGTTCCAGAAGTAAAGGAAAAGAGAGCAATGGCAAAGACCTCAATGATCGTCAAGGCGCAGCGGAAGCCGAAGTTTTCCAGTCGGAAAGTGAACCGCTGCAGGGTGTGCGGGCGGCCGCGCGGATATCTGCGCCGGTTTCAGCTCTGCCGAATCTGCTTCCGCAAGCTCTCGCTCGAGGGATACATCCCCGGCGTGATCAAGGCGAGCTGGTAACTCCGGCCCCAGAGGTCGAAGGGAGATACACGATGTCGATGACAGATCCGATTGCAGACATGCTGACGCGGATTCGCAACGGGATCCAGGCGCGGCACGAGCGCATCGAGCTTCCCGCCTCGAATCTGAAGGTGGAAATCGCGAAGATCCTCAAGGATGAGGGCTTCATCAGCAATTACAAGGTGGTGGACGCCGAGGTGCAGAACGTCCTCCGTCTCTGGCTCAAGTACGCCGATGACGGCGAGCCCGTGATTCACGGGATCGAGCGGGTCTCACGCCCCGGCCGTCGCGTCTACCGCGGTAAGGGAGAGATCCCTCCCGTGCTCGGGGGACTCGGACTGGCCATCGTCTCGACCTCGCGCGGAGTCCTTTCGGGGTCCGAGGCGGCTCGCACGGGCGTGGGCGGCGAAGTCCTCTGCCAGGTCTGGTAAGGAGAAACTCATGTCTCGCGTAGGTAGAAAAGTGATTCCGCTCCCCAAGGGAGTCGAGGTGTCGCAGCAGGGCGAGAACATCGTGGTCAAGGGACCCAAGGGGTCGCTTTCCTCGCGCCTGATCCCCGGCATCTCCATGAAAGTGGAGAACGGCGAGGTGGTGTTCAGCCGCACCAACGAGGAGCGGCAGACGCGGGCCTTTCACGGCCTGATGCGCGCGCTGGTCGCGAACAACGTCGCCGGAGTGAGCGATGGATTCAAGCGCGAGCTCGACATCATCGGCGTCGGCTACCGCGGCGAGGTCAAGGGGAAGGAAGTGGTGTTCCAGCTCGGCTATTCGCATCCCATTCGCTTTCCGATCCCCGAGGGGATCGACATCACCGTCGACAAGAACGGCCGCGTGGTGATCACCGGAATCGATCGGCAGAAGGTCGGACAGACCGCCGCCCAGATCCGTCAGCTGCGCATGCCCGATCCCTACAAGGGGAAGGGAATCAAGTACACCGACGAAGTGATCCGGCGGAAGGCCGGCAAGGCGGCGGGCAAGTAGGACCACGGAATTGCCGGGTACACGAGCCTCGGCGAAAAAGGAGTGGGAGCAATCATGGATCGCGCAAGAGAGAGAAGAGAAGCCCGGCGCCGGATTCACACCCGGGTGCGCCGGAAGGTGGAGGGGACGGCCGAGCGTCCGCGCCTGGCGGTGTTCCGCAGCCTTCACCACATTTACGCTCAGGCCATCGACGATTCGAGCGGCCGGACCATCGCGTCCGCGTCGACTCTCGACGAGTCGCTCAAGGGAAATAAAGCCGGCTCCAACGCGGCCGCGGCCAAGGCCGTGGGCGCTCTGATTGCCGAGCGGGTCAAAGGTGCGGGAGTCACGCGCGTGGTGTTCGATCGCGCCGGCTACCGCTATCACGGAAACATCAAGGCGCTCGCGGATGCGGCGCGGGAAAAGGGACTCGAGTTTTAAGAGTCCGGCGATCCGAAACGGAGGACATGGTGCAGCGTCAAGGACAGGGAGCTCCCCGCGGGGAACGTCGGGATCGCGACAGCGATCGTTCCGAGGGCGGTCTGATCGACAAAGTGGTGTACATCAACCGGGTCACCAAGGTGGTCAAGGGGGGCAAGAACTTCAGCTTCAGCGCCCTGGTCGTCGTGGGGGACGGTAAAGGCAAAGTCGGTTATGGCTCGGGCAAAGCGAAGGAAGTCCCGGCGGCGATCCGCAAGGGTATCGAGATCGCGAAGAAGAATATGGTCGCGGTCGCGACCAGCGGAACGACCATTCCGCACGCGGCGCTGGGACATTTCGGCGCCGGACGGGTGCTGCTCAAGCCGGCTTCGGCCGGTACGGGCGTGATCGCAGGCGGTCCGGTGCGCGCGATTCTGGAGTCGGCGGGGATTCAGGACATCCTGACCAAGTCGCTCGGAACCGCCAATCCGCACAACGTGGTCAAGGCGACCTTCGACGCGCTTTCGCAGCTGCGGAACGCGAGCGACTACAGCGAGCTTCGCGGCAGCCAGGGCGCACAGCCGTCGCAGGCTGAGATGCAGGCGGCGGAGGCGGCTGAATAATGGCGACCCGAAAAAAAGCCTCCGAGCCGAAAGTGATCCGGATCCGTCAGGTGCGCAGTGGCATCGGTAACCCGGTCGAGATGCGCGAGACGCTGCGCGCTCTCGGGCTGCGCCGGATGCATCAGGTCGTCGAGCGGACCGACAGCCCGGAAATCCGCGGCATGATCCGCAAGATCAACCATCTGGTCGAGGTCGTCGATTAAAGGCGGCGGCTCAGCCGCCAGTTAAACGCGTAGAGGAGCGGGGTCAAGTCATGGATTTGAGCAATCTGAAACCGAAAAAGGGTGCCCGGCACGCCAAAAAGCGCGTCGGACGTGGTCCCGGTTCGGGTCACGGCAAGACGGCCGGACGCGGCGAAAAAGGACAGAAGTCCCGGACGGGCTTCTCGCGGATGCTCGGCTTCGAGGGCGGCCAGATGCCGCTTCATCGCCGGCTTCCGAAGCGCGGCTTCACCAACATCTTCAGGCAGGAGTATTCGGTGTTGAACCTCCGCGATCTCGAGCAGTTCGAGAACGGCGCGACGGTCGACCGCGACGCCCTCCGGAAGGCCGGCCTGGTCAAGGGAGCGCGTGGCAAGGTCAAGGTGCTGGGTGACGGCAAGATCACCAAGAAGCTCACCGTCCACGCGGACAAGTTTTCGAAAACGGCCCAGGAGAAAATCGAAGCGGCAGGCGGGAGCTGCCAGGTGAGCTCGTGAAGTTCCTGGAAGCCACTCGGAACGTCTTCGCGATCCCGGACCTGCGGAAGCGGGTCCTGTTCACGCTCGCCCTGCTGGCTGTCTACCGCCTGGGGTCGTACATCCCCACTCCGGGCATCGACCCCGTGGCGCTGCAGGAGTTCTTCGGCGCCATGCAGTCGGGCGTCATGGGCTTCCTCAATCTCTTTTCCGGCGGCGCGCTCGAGCGGCTTTCGATCTTCGCGCTCGGGATCATGCCGTACATCTCCGCCTCGATCATCCTTCAGCTGCTGACGGTCGTCTGGCCGTACCTGGAACGCCTGTCGAAGGAAGGGGAACTGGGACGAAGGAAGATCAACCAGTACACCCGTTACGGAACGATCGTCCTCGCCGTGGTCCAGTCCCTCGGCGTTGCCTTCTGGCTTCGCTCGCAGGCCGCCCCCGGCGGCGCTCCCCTGGTTCCCGCGAACGTTCAGGATTCGCTCTGGGGGATCGGCTTCCCCCTGATGACCGTCATCACGCTGACCGCGGGGACGACCTTCATCATGTGGCTCGGCGAGCAGATCTCCGAGCGGGGCATCGGCAACGGAATCTCGCTGATCATCTTCGCCGGGATCGTCGTCAACCTTCCGGGCGCAACCTGGGGCCTTCTTCAGGACGTCCGCACCGGCGAGCGGAACCTCTTCGCGATCCTGCTGCTGGTCATCTTCATGATCGCGGTCGTGGCCTTCGTCGTCTTCATGGAGCGCGCGCAGCGGCGGATTCCCGTCCAGTACGCGAAGCGAGTGGTCGGCCGCCGCGTCTACGGCGGCTCGAACACCTACCTGCCGCTCCGGGTGAACACCGCGGGCGTCATCCCGGTCATCTTCGCCTCGTCGATTCTGGTACTTCCGCAGACTTTCTCGCAGATGATCAAGACGCCCTGGGCCGACGCGATTGCGCGGCAGATCCAGTGGGGTGAGCCGCTCTATTACCTTCTCTCGATCGCGGGGATCATCTTCTTTGCTTTCTTCTACACGTCGATCGTCTTCAATCCGGTCGACACCGCGGACAACATGCGGAAGTACGGCGGCTTCATCCCGGGAATCCGTCCCGGCAGGAAGACCTCGGATTACATCGACCGGGTCCTCACGCGGATCACCACCGTCGGATCGCTCTACCTCGCGGCCGTCTCGGTGCTCCCGGAGTTCCTGATCACTGGAGTCCACGTCTCGCAGCTGCCGTTCGGACTGGGGGCCGCACTCGACCAGACGCTTCCGATCTGGTTCACGGAAGGTATGGGCTTCCAGTTCTACTTCGGTGGGACCTCGCTGCTGATCGTTGTCGGCGTGGCCATGGATACGATTCAGCAGATCGAGTCGCAGCTCGTCATGCGTCACTACGACGGGTTCATGAAACGTGGCCGCATCCGCGGGCGGCGTGGTTAAAAGGCGGATCCGACGGTGCAGGTCATCCTCCTTGGATCCCCGGGAAGCGGGAAGGGCACGCAGGCCAAGCGGCTCTCCGCGACGTGGGGCGTTCCCCACATCTCGACTGGGGACATCCTGAGGGAGGCGGTACGGGAGGGAACCGAGCTGGGCAGGAAGGCGGAGCCGATCATGAAGGCGGGGGGGCTGGTCCCCGACGAGCTGATGATCGGCATCATCGGCGAGCGGCTCGGCCAGCCGGATGCGGCGAAGGGTTGGTTGCTGGACGGCTTTCCCCGGACCGTGGCTCAGGCCGAGAAACTCGACGCCATGGCGGCGGGGAATGGAAGCAAGGAGACCCGCGTTGTCCACCTTCTGGTCCCAGACGAGGTAATCGTGCAGCGCATTGCTGCGCGTCGTTCATGCCCCGGCTGCGGCGCCGTATACCACCTGGAAAACCAACCGCCGTCCGCTGCTGGGATCTGCGACAGCTGTGGGAAGAAGCTTGTGGCACGGCCTGACGATACGGAAGAGGCCGTCCGGAAACGACTGGAAGCATTTCAAAGGCAGACGATGCCGGTGGTCGATCATTACGAAGCGAAGGGATGGCTTCGCGAAGTGGATGGCCTTGGGGCCGTCGACGAGGTCTTTGAAAGAATCAAAGAGACGCTGGAGCGATGAGGGGGCCTGTTCTCAAGACTCCCGAGGAGATCGAGATCATGGACCGGGCGAACCGGATCGTGCTCGAGATCCTCGAGATCCTGAGAGAGATGGTCCGGCCCGGCATCACGACAGCGCAGCTCAATGCGGTGGCGGAAGAGGAGTTGGCCAAACGCGGCGCGAAAAGCCCGTTCAAGGGGTACGCTCCGCTCGGTCTTCCTCCTTATCCGGGCGTGGTCTGCATCTCGGTCAATGACGTGATCGTTCACGGGATTCCGGGGCGGGAGCGCCTGAAGGAGGGTGACATCGTCGGGCTGGACTTCGGCTCGGTGGTTGACGGGTTCGTGGGGGACGGGGCGATTACGATCGGGGTTGGGAAGGTCACTCCTGAAGCTGAAGCGCTGATGCAGGTGACGAAAGAGTGTCTCGATCGGGCGATCGAGGAGATGCGGCCGGGCCGCCGGCTGGGAGACATCGGGGCGGCGGTACAGGAGCACGCGGAGGCGAACGGCTTCCACGTGATCCGGGCGTTCGTAGGGCATGGAATCGGGCGGAAGATGCACGAGGATCCGCAGGTCCAGAATTACGGGACGCGGGGGCGGGGATTGGAGCTCAAAGAGGGAATGGTGCTGGCGATCGAGCCGATGGTGTGCGAGATCGGAGAGAAGCTGGGCGGAAGGCTGAAGAAGGCCGCCAGCGATGGAATGGTGCAGGACGTGAGGACGGATCCGGATGGATGGACCGCCCGCACGCTCGATGGGGCGCTCGCAGCGCATTTCGAGAACTCGGTCGCAGTGACGGCCGCGGGGCCGAGGGTGCTGGGAGCCTGAAGAGGTTGAGTGATCGATGATGGCCGGATGAGCCGGTCATGATCCATCGTTCAGCGATGAACGTGAAGTTATCGGGGTGATATGTCGAAGGAAGACGCGATTGAGGTGACGGCCACGGTCCTGGAGACCCTGCCGAACGCCATGTTTCAGGTGGAACTCGAGAACAAGCACAAGGTACTGGCTCACATCTCCGGAAAGATGAGAAAGCATTTCATCCGGATTCTTCCCGGGGACAAGGTGCTGGTCGAGCTTTCGCCGTACGACCTCACTCGCGGACGAATCATTTATCGCTACAAGTAATCGAGCGGACCCCGAAGGGAGCCGCGAAGTCACTCGAGGGAACAGTCATGAAGGTACGGTCATCGGTCAAGAGGATGTGTCCGAAATGCAAGGTGGTCCGGCGCGAAGGCGTGATCCGGATCATCTGCGAGATTCCGAAGCACAAGCAGCGTCAGGGCTGAGGACGGACGATTTCAACGAACGCGTCAGCGAAGGCTGACGCTCAGGATTAGAGCGATCGGACCAGCAGGCCGATCGCGGCGCAAGCCGGAGGGCTTTTCGTGGCACGCATCTCAGGAGTGGATCTTCCGTTGAACAAGCGAGTCGAAGTCGGACTCACCTATATTTTCGGGATCGGTCGGTCCCGGGCGGCCAGCATTCTCGAGCAGGCCGCGGTCAGCCGCGACACCCGGGTCAAGGATCTCTCTGAAGAAGAGGTCCACAAGATTCGTCAGGTCATCCAGGACGAAGGAAACGTCGAGGGCGATCTCCGCAAGGACACCGGTCTCGACATCAAGCGTCTGATGGAGATCAACTGCTACCGCGGGATGCGGCACCGCCGCAATCTCCCGGTGCGCGGACAGCGGACGCACACCAATGCACGCACCCGCAAGGGGCCGCGCAAAGCGTCCATCGCCGGCAAGAAGAAGCCGGGCAAGAAATAGAAGGCTGAAGGACGGAACAGATGGCTAAACCGACCAAGACCGGCGCACGCCGGGCCGGCAAGAAGCGCGAGAAGAAGAACGTTCCTCACGGAGTCGCTTCCATCGCAGCAACCTTCAACAATACGATCGTGGCAATCTCCGATCCGATGGGCAACGTGCTGGCCTGGTCCAGCGCGGGACGCATCGGCTTCAAGGGCTCCCGGAAGGGAACCCCGTTCGCGGCGCAGGTGGCGGCTCAGAACGCCGCCCAGACCGCGACGGAGAACGGTGTTCGATCGGTCGACGTCAAGGTCAAGGGACCGGGCGCGGGACGGGAGTCGGCAATCCGGGCTCTCGCGGCGAGCGGTCTCGACATCAAGTCGATCAAAGACGTCACTCCCATCCCTCACAACGGATGCAGGCCGCCCAAGCGCCGCCGCGTCTGAGGGACATTAAACCGAGTTCTGATTTCCGGGCCGCGCGTGGCGGCCCACTGAGATTCATCGTCTGGACGAGGACGACCAGCAGGCGTTCTCGAGTGCACAAGGAGGCCATGTGGCACGTTACTCGGATCCCGTCTGCCGGCTCTGCCGGCGTGAAGGGATGAAGCTCTTTCTCAAAGGAGATCGCTGCTTCAAGGATAAATGCGCGATCGAGCGGCGGAATTACCCCCCCGGCCAGCATGGCCGACGCCGTTCCAAAGTCCTCGGCTTCGGCCTGCAGCTTCGCGAGAAGCAGAAGGTCAAGCGGATCTATGGGGTGCTGGAGCGTCAGTTCCGGCTCTATTTCAAGGAAGCTGCGCGACGGGGTGGAATCACCGGTGAGAACCTGCTCCGGCAGCTCGAGCAGCGTCTCGACAACGTGGTGTACTCCCTCGGTTTCGCGTCATCGCGGGCCCAGGGGCGCCAGCTGGTCCGGCATGGCCACATCGAGGTCAATGGCCGGAAGCTGAACATCCCTTCCTATCAGGTCAGGAAGGGCGATGTGATCCGGGTCCGGGAGAAGAGCCGCAAGAACGACCTGATTCGTCAGTCGATCGAAACAGCGGCGGGACGCGGTGTTCCTGTCTGGCTTCAGCTCGATGCCGAACAGTTCCAGGGGTCCGTGCTCGATGTGCCGAAGCGCGAGGATATCCGGCTCCCCATCCAGGAGAACCTGATCGTCGAACTCTATTCGAAGTAACGCTGGCGAGGAGGCCGTTTCACTTATGTGGTCTGACTTTCAGAAACCTAAAAAACTCGATTACGATGCCGAAACCCTGACCCAGACATACGGTCGGTTCGTCGCCCAGCCATTCGAGCGCGGATGGGGTACGACGATCGGCAATGCCCTTCGCCGTGTTCTTCTCTCCTCCATCGAGGGTGCGGCCGTCACGGCCGTCCGCGTCGAAGGCGTTCTCCATGAGTTCTCGTCCCTGCAGGGCGTGGTCGAGGACATGACGGACACCGTTCTCAATCTCAAGCAGATCCCCTTCCGCCTCCACGGCGGTGGCCCGAAGACTCTCTTCCTCGAGAAGAAGGGTCCCGGAGTCGTCACGGCGGCGGACATCGATGAGGATTCCGACGTCGAGATTCTCGACCCCACGGCCTACATCTGCACGCTCTCCAAGGAGGGCAATCTCAAGATGGAGCTCCGGCTCCGTCAGGGACGCGGCTATGTGGTCGCGGACAAGAACGCGGATCCGGATCTGCCGCTGGGCTATATCCCCATCGACTCGATCCACTCCCCCGTTCGCCGGGTGAACTTCCATGTGGAGGGAGCTCGTGTCGGCCAGATGACCGATTACGACCGACTGGTCCTCGAAGTCTGGACCAACGGCGCCGTGACTCCGCAGGAAGCTCTCGGCGGGGCCGCGCAACTGATCGGCGATCATCTGTCGATTTTCAGCGCGTTCCAGGCGACCGGCCTCGAAGAGGATACGGTCGAGGTGACCGAGTCCGATCCACGCATGGCGGAGCTGCTGGGCAAGCCGATCGAGGAGCTCGATCTGTCGGTCCGGTCGGCGAACTGTCTCAAGAACGCCAACATCCGTACACTGGGCGATCTGGTCCAGCGCACCGAGCGCGAGATGCTCGCGACCAAGAACTTCGGCCGCAAGTCTCTCGACGAGATCAAGGATGTGCTCGGAAGCCTCGGGCTTTCATTCGGCATGGGCACCCGCGCCAGCGCGCGGAGCGCCGAAGCCGCACACGCAGGCGAGTAAGGTCATTGGCGCGTCCGGCCTCCCTGGCCGGGCGCGCCGCTGGTTTTGCCCCAGGACTTCAGTAAGAAAGAGGCCTTCCGATGAGACACGGCATGTCCTACCGAAAGCTCGGGCGCACCTCGAGTCACCGCGCTTCGCTCTTCCGTAACCAGCTCGCCTCGATCATCGAGCACGAGCGCATCATCACCACGCTTCCCAAGGCCAAGGAGCTTCGTCCCATCATCGAGAAGATGGTCACCCTGGCCAAGGAAGACTCGGTGCACAACCGCCGCAACGCAGGTCGTCAAGTGCAGAGCGATGAGCTTGTCAGGAAGTTGTTCGAAACGATCTCTCCTCGATTCACGGAGCGTCCGGGCGGCTATACCCGGATCGTGAAGCTGGGACCGCGCCGGGGCGACGGGACTGAGATGGCGATCCTCGAGTTCGTCGACTACGAGCTCGGCAAGACCGAGTCCGCGAAGACGAAGGAGAAGAAGGCCGCCGCGCCGAAGAAGGCGTCGAAGAAGGCAGCCGAAGGCGAAGGCACTGAAGCGGCCGAAGAGAAACCGAAGGCCAAGAAGCAGGCCAAGAGCCAGGCCAAGAAGCAGGCCAAACCCGCGAAACCGAAGCGGGAAGCCTCTCCGAAGAAGCCCGCCGCCTCGAAGAAGTCCGCTCCGAAAAAAGGCGGGGTCAAGGGCGCCAAGCGCGGCTCCTGATTCCTGGTTCAGACTCATACGAAAAGCCCGCCGCAAGGCGGGCTTTTCGTTTTCGGGGCTAACTAAACGTCTGAGGCGGGGGGGCGGCGACTTCTGGTAGACTATGCTGGTATGCGTCGCCAGCAAACTCGCAAGATCACGGTTCACGTGCCGGCTGACGTCCTCGAACGGGCCACGAACGAGGGGGAAGGCGTCACTGAAGTCGTTCGTGAGGCGCTGGAGCTTCGTGCCAGTCAGCAGGCGTGGCGGCGGCTGGAGCGGTGGTCAGGGCACGTCCGCTGGTCCGTTCCTCTCGAGGAGTTGCGTGACGATTGATCGCCGTTGACACCAGCTCGCTGAGGCGCTTCCTCTCGGGAGAACGAGGGCGCGACGTGGAGCTCGTCGCAGCTGCAATTTCCGAGGGGCGGGCGGTCCTGCCTCCTCCGGTCGTGTGCGAGGCGCTTAGCGATCCCTCGATTCCGGCTGCGCTCGCACGAGACATCGCGCAGCTACCGATCCTCGAGATCCGCGACGGCTTCTGGCAGCGTGCCGGGCTCCTTCGCGCGCGAATCATCGACAAGGGGAAGAAAGCAAAGCTCGCCGACAGTCTGATCGCCCAGTGTTGCATCGATCATCAGGTTGCCCTGATCACGAACGATCGCGATTTCCGCCATTTCGTGCAGCATGGCTTGCTGCTCGAGTGAGAACCAGCGCCGCTCACTTCACCAGTTTCGAGATCGCCTTGAACTCGTCGGTTCCGGCCTGAACGGTCATCTCGAACAGGGCCATCTCGGTCGAGGTCAGCTTCGCCCCTTCCTGCTCCAGGCGCCGTAGCGCGATGTCCCGGTTCTCCGCTGAGCGCGAAGACACCGCATCGGCGACGATCTGCACCTCGTAACCGGCATCGAGAAGGTCGAGTGCGGTCTGCCAGATGCAGACATGCGCTTCGATGCCGGCCAGGAGGATCTGTTTTCTTCCCGCCCGCTGGAGTTGTTCGGCGAACTCCGCGCATCCATGGCTCGAGAAGCAGATTTTTTCGACCGGCTTCACCGCGTAAGTCTCCGCGATGCTCCGCTGCAGTTCCGGTGTCGTGTGCCCGAGACCCTTCGAATACTGCTCGGTCACAGCGAATGGCACGCCGAGGAGGTGACATCCGCGGATCAGGCGGTCCACATTCCGTTGGACCTCGTCGAACCGGTGAATGACGGATGAGAATTTTTCCTGGATGTCGATGACGGCGAGAAGGGTCTGTGTTCGATCGAGTCGTCTCATGATTGTCCTCAGTTGACCTGAAATCGGGGGCGGCCGCCTTCCAAAACGGCCGTCACTTCGGTCGCGACGATGCGCGCCATCTCCGTTCGCGCCTCTTCGGTAGCGCTTCCGAGATGCGGGAGAAGGATCACGTTGTCCAGGGGGAGAAGTCTCGGCTCTACGGCGGGCTCCCGCTCGTAGACATCGAGCGCGGCACCGCGGATCGTCCCGGCCGTGAGCGCATCGGCCAGAGCGCTCTCGTCGACGAGGGGACCCCGGCTCGCGTTGATCAGATACGCGCCCGGCTTCATCCGCTCGAGAGCCGATCGGTCGATCATGTGCCGCGTCTCGGCCTTCAACGGGAGATGGAGAGAGACGAAATCGGAGGTCGAGATCAGCTCATCGAAGTCGAGCCGGAGTGCCCCGAGCTCACGCTCGGCTTCCTCGTGCGCGCTGCGGGAGTGATAGGTGATCTCCATGCCGAAGCTCCGGGCGCGGCGAGCCACCGCCGTTCCGATCCGCCCCATGCCGATGATGCCGAGTCGCTTCCTCTGAAGAGAAGCGCCGAGGAGCATGAATGGGTCCCAGCCGTGAAATTCGCCGCTGCGGACCATTCTGTCGCCTTCGGGAACTCGCCGCGCCGCCGCGAGAAGGAGCGCCATCGTCAGATCCGCGGTCGCCTCGGTCAGTACACCGGGTGTATTCGTCACCACGATGCCGAGCTCCGAAGCGGCACTCAGATCGATGTTGTCGACCCCGACGGCGTAGTTTGCCACGATGCGGAGATTCGGGTTCGACTCGAGCACCCGACGGGTCACCGGGTCGTGGTTGAGAGTGATGAGCCCGTCCGCTTCAACGGCCATGAGCGCCATGGTCTCCTCGCTGCGTGTTCCGCTTGCCGAGTGTTCGACGACCTCGTACCGCTGACTCAGAATCTCCCTCGCAATCGAGGGGATCGGGGAGGACATCACGACTGTGTGCTTCATCGGAGCGAATGACGATCGACCTGCTCCCTGAGATGGGTGTCACTGCCGCTGCCTGTTTCGTGCTTGCTCATATGGAGAGGAGCCGTTGCAAGAACAGTGACGGACATCATGACTCTTCACTGCCGCGGATCGCTCGGCCGATGAGGAAGAGAGCGCCTCCGAGGGCCAGCAGGGCGACTTCCAGGCGGACGTGGTCATGCACCAACCCGATCCAGAGGGCCACCGGAAGGATGATCAAGCCCGCGACCTGAAGGGCTCTGCCGATGGCCTCGGTCACGAACGATTCCTTCGGCGAGCGGTATCAGGAAGAACGGTCGCCCTCATTCAATTCGCATCCCCGCCCGAGTGGATCACGACGTCCTGAACGACGTCGCCCCGCTGGATCTCATCGACGACTTCGCTCATTCCGCCGACGACGCGGCCGAAAACCGTATACCCGCCGTCGAGGTGAGGTTGAGGCGAATGCGTGATGAAGAACTGTGAGCCACCGGTGTCGAGGCCGGAAAGCGCCATGCCGACCGCGCCCCGCGTGTAGCGCTGCAGGTTGATCTCGTCGCGGATCGAGTAGCCCGGGCCTCCAGACTGATCGTTGCGTGGGTCCCCTCCCTGAACGACGAAGTTCGGAACGACTCGCATGAAAGTCGTTCCATCGAAGTAGTCGCGCTGCGCGAGCTGGGTGAAGTTCCAGGTCGTCATCGGCGCATCCTGGGAGAGGAGGACGATCTCCACCGGTCCTCGCGTCGTGATCAGCGTGGCCGCTTGAGGCTGCGTGGCCCAGGTTGCGATCTCGACATAATCGGAATGGCGTCGGTCAACGGGAAGCGGTGTGTACTGCAGTCGGGGGAGTCCGCCCTTTTCGATCCCCTCGGCTGCCAGTCGGCGGACGACTGGGTCGGAATCGTTGACGAGGGAGCGCAGGGTCTCGAGATGTGCATCTCCCTTCATGGCCGCGACGGCGCTCACAGCGGAGAGACGGGCATCGTTGAGTGAGTCCGATGCACTGGAGCGAACGATTTCCGTGAGGCGGGCGAGCTTTTCTTCAGGATTGATCGCCGGGATGGCTGCCCATCGGTCGATCGCCGTCGCGCGAACGATCGGATCGGGGTCCGAGAGCGCGCTCTCGATGGCTTCGCGCGCAGCTTCCACCTCGGCGTCGGGAATCGAGCCGATCGCCGCCGCGCGAACGGCTGCGTCAGGGTTCGAATAGAACCGCTGGCGGATGGATGCTCCGGCGATGGGCAGCGCCGCCGACGCTTCGAGCGCTCTGATCCTGAGAAAGCGAGAGTCGGTCTGAAGGAGCGAGTCGACCGTTGCCGCGTCCCCGGCCGTCATCTGCCGGATGATGGCTGCAGTGGCGACCTCACGCTCCCAGGATGTTCCGTCCGCCGCGATCTCCAGCAAGCGCGATTTCGCGGGCTCGCTGTAGCGGGACAGATGACCAAGGGCATCGATCAGAGCGATTCGGGTGGAAGCATCGTCGTCCCGCGTCGCGGTGATGATCGCCGCGGCGTCGTCGGGCTGAAGGGAAGCGAAGGCGCTTTCGTTCTGAGCTCCAATCTGCGCGAGCCCCTGTCCCGCGTTGATGCGCACCCAGGGATGCGGGTCCGACAGTGATCCTGTGAGGAGCGGGATCAGCAGCGGGTTGATGATTCGACCGAGGGCGCGGGCAGCGTGAGCTCTGGTGGCGACGTCGGGATCGTTGAGGAGCAGGGCAAGACGGTCGGCCGCGTCGACGAAAGGACGTCGGGACAGTGAGTACGCAGCTTCCCGGCGAACGGCTGCGGACGCATCTCCGAGCAGAGATGCCGCAATCGCGGCGGCGGCAGGGTCCTCGAAGCGAAAGAGGAAGCGGGTCGCCGTCGCTCTCAGTCCTTCCGGAACCTCGGACCGGGTCCAGCCTGCATACCGCGCGAGAGGAGTATGCGCAGCCAGTTTGGAGAGAGCTTCGAGTGCCGCGGATGAGACTCCGGCGTGCTCGGGGTCGGTCGCGAATTCGAATAGGGTCTCCACCGTGGAGGGGTCGCCGATCTCACCAAGTGCGAAGGCCGCGGCTTCACGGACCGGATAGGCTGGATCGATCGTCAGACCCGAGAGCAATTCCACGCCGGCCATTCGCTCCCCATCATCGCGAACGCCGTTTCCGTTCGCATCGTCGAAAGTCGCGGTACCAATCCGTCCCAGGGCGACGGCCATTCTCTTTCGATGGAGCGCGTTCGGATGGGTGATCCACTGTGAAGCCACCGCCGGATCCCATTCCCTCCTGTCCTCGAGGCCTAGGACGACCGCTTCCTCCTCGGGAGTGATTCCGAAGACGGCCGGCTCCATCGGCTGATCGGAAGGGGGCGCGGGTGCGGGTGTCGTCGCGCAGGCGACCGCGAGCAGCACGGCCATGGAAGCGAGAGCGAGCCTGGACATGGTGTCTCCTCGTTTGCGGCGGGGCCGCGAATCATTGAGGGTGGAGTCTACCTGCAAATGGGAACGGTGAGCCCGCTGAGGATGCCATTCGAGGAGGACGAATCGATGCACAGCGAATAGACTATGGACCGCAACGGCTGCTTCCGGAACGGATCGCACCGGGAGTCGGGTTTGAGGAGCTGATGGTTGATTCAACTGACGAGATTGAGCCCGTCCGGAAGAGCCGGCTTCCCGCGGTTCTGATGACCTCGGGGATTCTTCTTTTGCTGGCAGGTTCGTGGTGGGGTCTCTTCCGGGCGCCCGCAGAGGTATTCATGGGAGACGTCTACCGGATCTTCTACATCCACGTTCCGACGGCGTGGAACGCCATGCTCGCGCTCACCCTCGCCTTCGTCGCGGCTCTCCTGTCTCTTTTCCGAGGAGGATGGAAATGGGATGCGCGGATGGAAGCGGCGATGGAGGCCGGAGTCGTGCTGTCGCTCCTTTTGTGCATTCAGGGGGCGATCTGGGCGAAGCCGACCTGGGGGGTCTGGTGGGACTGGGACCCGCGGCTGACCACGACGGCGATCATGCTCGTTGCCTTCGTCGGAGTCCTGATGCTCCGGCGATTCATCGATGAGCCGGTCCGGCGCGCTTCATGGTCGGCCGTGGCAACGATCATCGCGTTCGTCGATGTTCCGATCGTCTACTTTTCGGTCCGGTGGTGGAACTCTCTCCATCAGATGCAGTCCTCTCCGGAGACGGTCTCCGAGGCATTCCACTGGCCGCTGCGGATCAACGCGATCGCGTTGCTCCTTCTGATGCTCGGCTGGATGATGATTCGTTCCCGGATCGCTCTGCGACGTCTCGAGGGTGAGCTCGGACCTCCTCCCGAGCCGCCCCGACCGTCGAGTCCTGCTCCCGCAGGTGCCGCATGACCGGGATGGTCGAGGCGGGTTGGGAGTTCGTCTGGGCGGCTTACGGTTTGACCGCTGTGGTTCTCGCCTTTTACACCGCGTACCTCGTGACTACTGATCGCCGCGAGAACAGCCGCAAATCGGAAGGGGAGAGGAGGTCATGACCGAGAGGAAGAGGAACCGGTGGCTGGCCGTGATCGCCCTCGGGGTCGCTGCGGCGGCTTTCGGAGTGATCACGGTCGGGGGCATTGGAGAGAATCTCGTCTATTACTGGGGGCCGACCGACATCGTCGAAGCCGGGGACAAGGCGATCGGCGCGACCATCCGCCTCGGCGGGCAGGTTGCCGACGGATCGATCCGGACCGGCGGCGGCGCCTCGGGGCTCGAGTTCCAGGTGACCGACGGCTCGAGCACGATCGTCGTCCGTTCGCACGGAGTTCCTCCGCAAATGTTCCGCGAAGGCATCGGAGTCGTAGTGGAAGGGACGATGACGCCGGGTGGATGGTTCGCGAGCCAGCGGCTCATGGTCTCGCACGGCAATGAATACAGAGCTCCCGGCGAAGGGAAGCCCTCTGACATTCAGGAGCTGATGAAGACGACCGAGGGTCTTCCCGCGGCGGACGCACGCTGAAGCGATGGAATCGGTCGACTGGATTCTCCCACTCGCCGTCCTGGCCGCGGGCGCGATCGCCGGCCTCGTCATTGCCTGGCGCGGCGGGCGGAACGTTGGTCGGGCCACGAGACGAGAGCCCTCGAGCGACTCCATCGACCAGCGGGACCGCGCCGCGAAACTGGAAGTGCTGATCTCCCAGCTCCGCGAGCTCGAGGATCTTTCCTCGACGCGGACTCCGGAGCAGCTGGCGACCGAGAGAGCGGATCTCGAGCGCGAAGCGGCTCGGTTGCTCCGCGGGATCGAAATCGATCGTCATGCGCGGAGGGATCGGGCCGGAATGGAGCCGGCCTCCCCCTCCTCTACGCTTCCCGCGCCCCCCTCCTCCGCCATGAAGGGATTTCTCTGGGGGGCTGGGAGCGTCGCGGCAATCGTTCTTCTCATTGTCTTCGTCTGGCAGACGGCTTCGGATCGGAAGCCGGGAGAGACGCCGACGGGAGGGCTCCCGGAGCGCCCGGCCTCCCCGTCATCTGGCGGCGGGCCGATGGTCAACCTGGGCGAGCTCCGGACAGCGGTCGAGCTGAACCCGGCCGACCTCGAAGCGAGACTCGACCTAGCCCAGGCCCTGCTGATCATTCAGGATCTCGAAGGAGTGTTCGAACAGACTCAGGCCGTATTGCGGGTGAATCCGGATCAGCCGCGCGCACTCTCTTACGAATCGCTGGTGAGGGTAGTGATGGGAGAGACGGATCGAGCGCTGGAGATGGCTCGCCGCTCGGTGCAGCTCGACCCGAACAACCCCGAGTCGTTCCTCCATCTCGCGGTCGTGCACGTGCAGCGCGGCGAACGGGAGGAAGGAGCCCGGGTCATCGAAGAGGCGATGCGACGGTTTCCCGGGGAGGCGTCGACGCTCGCCACGATCCTCGCGCAGATCCGCGAGGCTCAGGAGAGTCAAAGGCCAAATGAGGAATGAATGTCGTCATGCTCTCATCCCGAGATTCCACCGGAAACGATGAAGGCCATGATCTGGGAGCTGTCCGCCTCGATTGGCGTAACCCGCGCGGCAGGAACGAGGATCAGGTTCCCCGCGAAATTGTAGGACTGGGGAAAGTAGACGGCGACGAGGTCATGCTGGGGAAGAAAAGCGATCGCTTCGCGAGTGATGAATCCGAGAGCTTTGGCCTCGCCGAGCTCCGAAAGTGAGACGATGACAGGCCGGTTGAATTTTTTCTTTTCTCCGACGAACGCTTCGATGAGGTCCTTGATCGCCGAATAGATGATCTTGATGAGCGGCGCCCGGACGAAAAGGAGCTCTGTGATCTCGAAGAACTTCCTTCCGATCACGTTGCCGGCGAGGATTCCCACCAGCAGAATGAGGCCGAGGGTAATCGCGAACCCGGCTCCTGGGATCGCGATGCCGAGCCAACGGTCGATCATGAGGACCGTGGCCCAGATCAGGTAGACGGTGATCACGATCGGGAACAAGATCACCAGACCTCGTAAGAAGTTCTTGATCAGAAAGTTCATCGGAATCTCCGCGAATCAGGTTTGTTAGTTGTTGGTTGTTAGTTGTTGGTTGTTCCCAATTGAAAGGTTTCGAATGAACTATCTCGTCACTGGCGGAGCGGGTTTCATCGGTTCGAACTTCATCCGGCATCTCTTCGGGAAGTATGGGGCCGAGGCCCGGGTCGTCAACCTCGACAAGCTGACCTATGCGGGGATTCGCGAGAATCTCGCCGAGTTCGAGGGAAGCCCGAACTATCGATTTCAGCAGGGGGACATCGCCAGCCCGGAGGACGTGGCGGCGGCGTATCAGGGGATCGACGGCGGCGGAATCGACGTCGTCGTGAACTTTGCCGCCGAGACTCACGTGGACCGCTCTCTCATGGAAGCGGGGACCTTCATCGAGACGGATGTCCATGGGGTTCTCGTGCTTCTGGAGGAAGCACGTAAGCTTGCTCCCAATTTGAAGAAGTTCATTCAGATCTCGACGGATGAGGTTTATGGATCGATCGAGACTGGCTCCTTCACGGAGGGTGACGCGCTTAACCCCAGGAATCCGTACTCCGCGTCGAAAGCGGGCGGCGACCGGATGGCGTACGCCTATGCCGAAACCTACGGGATGCCGGTGGTGATCACGCGCGCGTCGAACAACTTCGGTCCCTATCAGTACCCGGAGAAACTGATTCCACTGTTCGTGACCAACGCGCTCGATGACGTTCCGCTCCCCCTCTACGGGGACGGAAAGAACATCCGCGACTGGCTCTGGGTCGGCGATCACTGCGCTGCCGTCGACTTTCTCATCGAGAGGGGAGAGCCCGGCGAGGTTTACAACGTCGGCGGCGGCAACGAGCGGGAGAACCGGGAGATCACCGCCGCGATTCTGCGCGAGCTGAAGAAGCCGGAATCGCTGATCCGCCGCGTGGCCGACCGGCAGGGGCACGATCGGCGCTACTCGCTCGATGCCTCGAAGCTCGCGAAACTCGGTTTCGAGCCCGACATCGATTTCGAGGAAGCGCTTCGCACGACGATCCAATGGTATGTGGAGAACGAAGACTGGTGGCGGGGGATTAAGGAACGAAGCGCCGAGTACCGCGCGTACTACGAGAAGCAGTACGTGAATCGGGGTTAGTTGTAAGTCGTTAGGCGGAGTTCCCAGTTCCCGGTTCCGAGTCCCGAGTTCCCAACCTCTAGTTCCTAATTGTTGGTTGGCAGGGTCATTCAGAGGCCGCACGGGAGACCGGAGTGGCGGGAGGACTAGTCTCGCGGCCGAAGAATCTCAGAATGCGAAGGCCGTCATCGGGTTCTTATGCCGGCGCACTCGCATCCTCCGAACGCGTCTGGACGTGGATGAGAACCCGACAGCGATCCTCGCGGCTGAGATTCTTCGGCCGCGACGCCATTTCATATTCTGCTCGGCTGGCGCGTGCGGCCTCTGAAATGACCCCCACCCGCACGCGCTGCCCCCACGCGTTTGTCTCACAGTTGCGGCTTCAGCAGCCCGGCGATCCGTTCGCGGGTCCTGTTGAGCCAGGAACGCTTCTGCCATTTGCCGAGCTTGATCTCCGCGGAGGCTTCGAGATCGGCCCGGAAGAGCTCATCCATCTTCGTGGAAACCCCTTCGTCATAGATACCGACGTTGACCTCGTCATTGAGACGGAAGCTCCGCTCGTCGAAGTTCGAGGAGCCGATGGTCGTCCAGATTCCATCGATGACCATCGTCTTCGCGTGCATCATCGTCGGCTCGTACTCGAAGATCCGGATGCCCCGCTTGAGGAGCCTGTCGTAATGCCAGCGGCTGGCCTCGCGGACAAGCGGCACGTCGGTCCAGCGTCCTGGCACGATGATCCTGACGTCGACTCCGCGCCGTACCGCTCCCTCGAGCGCGCGAATCGCGTCTTCGTCCGGAATGAAGTAGGCGTTGTTGATGTAGATCGTCTTCGTCGCCGAGACCATCGCGATCGCGTAGAGGAGCTTCACGGTCGAAACTCCCTCGGAGGGAGAAGACTTGATCACGTGGACCAGCGAGCTTCCCTGCGGCTCGACCTTCGGGTAGAAGTCTCCTCCCATCGGCACCAGCCCCCGCGCTTTGACCCAGTTGTCCATGAATGCGAACTGCATCTGGATGACGGCGGGTCCCTGCACCCGCACGACGGTCTCTCGCCACCGCTCGGGCGACTCCGCGTTTCCCAGCCACTCATCCGCAATCCCGAAGCCCCCCGTGTATCCGACCCGGCCGTCGACGATCAGAAGCTTCCGGTGAGTGCGATGATTGATTCGGGCCATCGTGTACCAGCGGATCGGGTGATACCAGGTCAGCTCGACCCCGTTCTGCCGCATGAAGTCGATCAGGCTCGATGACATCGGCGCGGATCCTACGGCGTCGAGAATCACGCGCACATTCACACCGGCCCTCGAGCGTTCCGCGATGGCTTCCGCGAACTGCCGGCCGACATCGCCGTCCCAATAGATGTAGGTCTCCAGATTGATCGAGTTCTTCGCGTTCCGCATCGCGGCGAACATGGACGGAAAGAACTCGTCGCCGTTGCAGAGTACGTCGACCCGGTTGCCTTCCTGGAGAGGCGACCCCGTCAACGCGTGCATGGTTTGAAGGAACGCTTCGTCCTTCACGCCGAACTGATGCTTCATCCGGTATCCGACCGGATTCTTTCTCCGGACGATTGGCCACGCCGAACGGATGGGATACGGAGGATAGCGGCGACGAAAGATCACATCAGGCTCCGGATCAGCCAGGCCAGAAGAAGGACTGCGAAGACGATGGCGATCAGCGCGAGAAAAGCAGTCGCGCCGAGAACCATGATCGCAGCGAACGCCATCTGAGTGGCGGAGCGGGGGGGAAGTCCCCGCTTTCGCGAGCGGACCAGGATGTCGATGTTGCTCAGATTCTCCTTGAAAAGGATGTCGGCGATATCTCCCACCACGGGGATCGAGCCGATCATGACGTCGATCACGACGTTGAGCACCATTTTGGCGATTTTCCCGCCCGGGACCCGATGGCGGATCGCTCCAAGAATGATCCAGGCCGAGAGAAAAGCTCCTACGGCATCGCCGACTCCGGGGATCAGTCCAACCGCCGCCGACACTCCGACCCGCTTCCGGGTTCCCGGGATGGCCACTGCGGCGTCGAGCATCCAGGCGAATCTTCGCAGGGCCACGAGGTCGGTGGGGAGGGAGGAGTCAGGCTCGTACACCTCCGGGATGCGGATGGGGTCATTGACGGTCATGGGCGCTTCTCAATGCAAACGGCGGGTCAGCGAAGTGAGCCATGGGAAAAGAGTGCTGAGTGCTGAGTCCCTGAGTACTAGGTCCTGCGTGCCATTGTGACAAGTTCCGGAAGGGACCGTGCCGAAGCGTCTCCTCCTCGTTCTCTTGGGATATAACGCCCAGACTCCATGCTGAGGGCCCAAGCTTGCCGGCGATGGCTCCGTCACTCAGCACTCAGGACTCAGGACTTAGGTCAGAACTCAGCACTCAGGACTCAGAACTCAGAACTCAGGACTCAGGACAGGACTTAGGTCAGGACTCAGCACTCAGGACTCAGGACTCAGCACTCAGGACTCTGAGCACTCAGGACTCGACACTCTTCTTCGGGTAGGATTCATGCTTGAGAACGGCAACGGATGAACCGGGATTCTGAAGAGCAGGAAGGGCTGGGGACGCCCGAGCCGGGCTGGGGACCCCGGCTGCGCAACGCGCGCACCTGGTTCTGGCGCAGCTGGACCGACGAAGCGTCGGCGGTTTATCACCGCGCCACCCATGGCCAGGCGCAAGCCCGGGCGCGGATGATCGAGATCTTTCTCTTCATCCGCGAGTTGTACCGGGAGTTCTGGCGCGCCGAGGTGACATCGCGAGCGGCCTCTCTCGCCTACACCACGCTTCTTTCCCTCATTCCCCTGATCGTCGCTTTCTCGGCGACGCTCGGCCGCTGGTTCCAGACCGCCCTTCCCGAGTTCCGCGCGCGGCTCGATCAGTTTCTGAATCTGATCCTTCCTTACGAATCGAGCCAGTTCGCTCATCACATCAACAACTTCGTCGAGAGGGCTGGAGCGGCGTCGGGACTGGGCGCGGCGATTTTTCTCATCGTCTCCTTCCGCCTCTTCATGGCGGTCGAGGGGGCCGTCAATCAGATCTGGAACGTGGAAGCCGTTCGGGGCTACAGGCCGCGCCTCCGTGCTTTCACGATGATTTTTTTCTGGGGTCCCGTGCTGATCGGACTCGGGTTCACGATCCTCGCTTCAGTCGGACACAACTCCGCCGTGAGCTCGATCGTGTACAACCCAATTCTTGCGGCGATCTCGCCGATCCTGGTCATGTTCGTCGCTTTCACTATGCTGTTCTGGCTGGTTCCGGCGACGCCGGTCCAGCTTCGGGCCGCGGCCATCGGCGCTGGCTTCTCGGCGGTCACCTTCGAGCTGGTGAGAGTCGGCTTCAAGTTCTACGCGAGCGCGCTCTTCACGGGCCGTCTGAATGTGATCTACGGAACCCTTGGACTGTTCGTTCTTTTCCTGATCGCCCTCGAGATGATGTGGATCGTGATCCTCATGGGAGTGGCGGTCAGCCGCACGTATCAGAATCTCCAGGGGATCCTGCGGGCCACCGCTCAGAGGCTCGAAGAGAGGCCTGGCTTCGATCTCTATTTCGCCATGCGCGCTCTCATCGAGGTTTCCCGTCGCTTCGAGATCCGCGACAACGCGCCCTCGTCGTACCGTCTCGCCGAGGAGTTCGGTGCGACGGATGAACAGATGCTGAGTGTGCTCAGACGCCTCGAAGGAGCAGGGCTGGTCAAGGAGATCGGCGGAGAATGGACCGGCTATGTTCCCGGAGGAGATCCTGACCGGATCTCCGTTGAAGAGGTCGTCCAGCAGATGGAAGGAGGAATCCGCGAGATTCCTCCCTCGGCGGGCGAAGATCCGTCGAGAGAGCTGGTTGCGAATGTCTTCAACACCATCGGCACCTGCACCCACGAGGCCCTCGGTGAGATGACCGTGGGAAGAATGGTCCGGCACTTGTATGGCCCGAGAGAGCCGAGCCGCACCATCGATTACGCGTCATCGGCCTCCACCCCCTCGAGCGATCTCTGACTCTCCGCCAGCCGGATCGCGCGAACTCTGCGGAAGACCTCGTACGCCAGAGTCGTAGCGAGCACCCAGACGGCACCTGACGAGACGCCCGCGATGATATCGGAGATCCAGTGAACGCCGAGGTAGATGCGGGAAACGCAGATGGCGGCGATGGTGGCCGCTGCCGCCGCCAGCGCGCCGCTGCGCGCCTTCCATGTGCGGTAATGCCGGACAGCGAGATACGCCAGGGCTCCAAAAACAATGGTCGCCCCCATCGCATGACCGCTGGGGAACGAGAAGCCGGAAGCATGACGGAGCGCAGTCGAAAGATCGGGGCGCTGCCGTTCGAAGATCGACTTCAGTGCGAGGTTGAGAAGGCCGCCGAGGACGGTTGTGATCGCGAGGAAGGCGGACCAGCGATATCGCCCCTTCGCGATGAGAACGCCGGAAACGATCACGACCAGAATGCCGAGTCCTACAGGAGTCCCCACGACGGTGAAGAACGTGAAGAAGCTGGTTCCAACTTCGGTTCGCAGATGCTCGGCCCAGCCGTGGACCGATTCGTCGACCCTCTCCATGACGGAGCTGCCGTCCTGAACGGCCTCCGCGAGCTCGAGGAAGAGCAGTCCGGCGAGGATCGACAGGATGGCTCCCGTTGCCGCAATGAGCGCAACAGGAAGGAAAGCTCGGTAGGGGGTGATCCGATCGCGTACCGGTACGATCAAGCGGCGGTGGAAGGGAGAGAAAAGCCGCTGACCGGCTCGAAAGCCGATGAGGCGACGGACGATCGCGTTGCTCGACTGCGAAACCCACAGAAGGGAGAGCGGGGCGAGATTGTAGAGCGCGAGCCAGAGTCCGAGAAACAGGATGGCGTACAGCAGAAAAGGGAGGGCAATCATCACCTGGCTACATCGTGCCTTGGAGCCGGATGGCGGCGCAAGCGTGAAGGGAACGTCGCGAGCGCCGGTGGAGCGGAGATGACCATCGAGCAGAAACTCGCAGCGGCGCCGGGGTCATTCAGAGGCCGCACGACTGCGGATGGACTGCGCCGCGCGGCCCCTTCTGCACTATTCTTCCGCCATGAAGGCTCTGGTCGCCGCGCTCACTCTTCTCGCCGTTGCCGCCCATGCCCAGCCGCTCGATCGCGAGGTGGCGGCGCGATTCGCCGATCTCGCCCTGAGCTGCGTGCAGAAGGAGTATCCGAACAAGATCGCGCATGTGCTCCAGTCGGATGCCGACGTCAAGCCACCGCGCGAGCTGACCCCTTCCTTCTATGGCTGCTTCGACTGGCACTCCTCCGTGCATGGTCACTGGATGCTTGCCAGGCTCGTTCGTCTCGAACCCGATTCGCATTTCGCGTCCGCCGCTCGCAAAGTGCTCGCGGAAAACCTCACCGCATCCAATCTCGTTCGAGAAACCACTTACCTGCAGGGACCAGGAAGGGCGAGTTTCGAGCGGCCGTATGGACTGGCGTGGCTGCTGCAGCTCGCGGCCGAACTTCGAGCCTGGGATGACGCCCAGGCCAGGAGCTGGCTTCGCAGTCTAAAGCCCCTGGAGACTGCCACGCGGAATCGAGTTGCTGAATGGCTTCCCAAGCTTTCCCACCCGGTTCGCTCCGGCGAGCATTCCCAGAGCGCGTTCGCCCTCGGATTGATGCACGACTGGGCCACGGTTTCGCGTGACTCCGAGTTTCAGCGCCTGCTCGAGGAGCGCATCCTCGCTTTCTATGGCAAGGACACGGCCTGCCCCCTGGCATACGAGCCGTCGGGTGAAGACTTTCTCTCTCCCTGTATTGCCGAGGCGGATTTGGTTCGGCGCGTTCTGTCGCCCGCCGAGTTCGCGGCATGGCTCGGCCCGTTCCTTCCGACGATCGCGCGGGATGGTTCTACAGACTGGCTTCGGCCAGCGGTCGTCACGGATCCCACCGACGGAAAACTGGTCCATCTCGACGGCCTGAATCTCAGCCGGGCCTGGATGCTCGATGGCATCGCCTCGGCGCTTCCCGACGACGATCCCCGGGTCGCATCGATTCGCGCCGTCGCTCGGAGGCACGGCGAGGCCGGCATCGCGGCCGTGAGCGGAGCGCATTACGAGGGCGGTCACTGGCTCGGCAGTTTCGCGACCTATTACGTGACCAGGCGCGGAATCGCGACGCCAACGCAGTGATCCGTCAACGGGTCGCGTTCATGTCGAAATCTCCGGCGTACCCGGTCATCTCGACGTAGCCCTGGCCTTCGATGTTCCTTGGACCGGAGCGTCCTCGAGTCAGGACCGCTCCTTCCCAGTAGGTGACGCCCGTTGAAGAGGTCGTGATCAGCTCCTGATCCTTCATCACCTCGGAGACGGTGAGAGCGAGATCGAGCGAAGGAACGCGGATGTCCCATCCCATGGGGTAAACGCCGCCACTCTTTTCCGACCGCCACGAGCCGTTGGGTCGGATGGAAAAATCGGAGGCGGCCAGATGGCGAACTGCACCCTCCCGATCGATGTAGCTCCCCGAGGAGCTCGAGTCGATCGATCCGTCTTTCTTTCTCATCTGGTAGAGCATCAGATCATTGCCGTCATTCAACTGGAGCGAAAACCAGTCCCAGCCGGCCTGGTCGGGCGCGAGAATCGAGGTCGAGTACTCATGGTCCATCCACACGAGTCCGCGACAGCGGATGCGCGCCCCCTTTGCCGTCACGAATCCCTCGGCGGCGAGACGCGGCATCGAGTAGTAATGCGACGCCGCTCCGCGAGTCGCCGCTTTGACGCTCACGCCTTCCGTACCGTGGATGGCGGGAGGCTTCGTGGCGCGAAGGACCAGATCGATCCCATCTCCGGCCGTCGATGCGCGAATTCTCCATGACCCGTCAGGCTGCGTCATGGCCGTCCACCCCTCATTGAAAACGTTGAGCGAGCCAGTCGCCGAGCCTGCCGTGAAAGGGCTTTGACGGTTGAGCTTTTCGTGGAAACGGAATTGCCTTCCGGTGATGTCGGTGAGGGCGAAGTGCGCCAGGGCCAGATTGTGGAGGTCCCATGAGCTCGTTCGGGGGGTGGAAGGGGGCTCGATTCCGACGCGGAAAAAGGTCAGCTCGAATCCGAACTTCCGTCCGGCACTCCCTTCCAGGTGGCCCGTGAAGTACCACCACTCGGTCTGGAACTCCTCGTGGCTGCCATGATCACGCGGGAACTCGAATTGCCAGCCTGGCTCAGCGATCCGGAACTCCGCGGCAGGAGAGCTCTCAGGTCCGGGCATCGACGTCGCGGAGGTGCCCTGAGCGCCTTCGGCCGAGGTTTTTTCCTGCGCGGAAGCCAGGGCGGCCAGCAACAGAAGAGTGACGATGGATAACCGCGGGAGAGAGGCCATGGGCGAGAGAAACCGGGACGTATAATACAGCCGCCCGATGAGTGAACAACCCGCGTCCCGCCCTGGGCCCAAACCCCTTCGAGATGAGCCGACGATCCCGGTCGAGTTCGACGATCTGATGCTTCTGGCTCATCGCTACACAGGTCAGGGGATGTATGACGAGGCAATCCACCTTTACGAGATGGCGGCCAAGCTTCGTCCCGGGTCGGCCGCACTCAAGATCCGCATTTCGCGAGTCCAGGATCTTCGGCGTGAAGCCGAGGAGAGGCGATGGGGGCATCTTCGGGAAACCGTGGTTCTGGAGCGGGGGCGCGAAGAGATCGATGCGGCGCAGTATGTAGGCCTCGCGCAGTTCTACATGGCGAAGGACCAGACGGCGAAAGCGGTCGAGCTGCTGGAACTGGCCAAGGCCAAGACGCCGTCGAATTACCGGCCGTACCACATTCTGGCGCAGCTCTATTTTTCTCAGGGGGAGTGGGAGCTCGCCCGCCAGGAGATCGAAGAGGGAAGGCGCCTGAATCCTTTCGATCGGGGACAGGCTGAGCTGTCCGGGCGCGTGTTCTTCGAGCTCAAGGAGTTCGAGCGCTCCCTGGACGAGTTCATCGATTCCTTTCTTCTCTCGACGGATCAGAAAGGCGAAGGCACTGAGTCTCTGCGGCGGATGATCAACACCGTCCGCAAGGTCCTCGACCTCGACACCAAGGATCTCAATGCCCGGATCCGGAAGCGCGTCGACGCGCTGCAGGCAAACACGGAGAAGATGGACCTTCGGAAGGAGCATCTTCTCTCGAAGGAGAACCGTCCGGCGCTGGAAAGGATCTCGGCGAAGGTCGCCAGGGACCTCGAGCGGCGCAACATGTCCGTCGTCGTCGCGCGCGAACTGAGGGAGCTCGAGGTCCTCGAGCATCTGGACGAGCAGCACCTCCTCCTGATCTCTCGTTTCGTCAAGTTGCGCGACCTCTTGGAGGGCGAGGTTCTGTTCCGCGAGAACGACCGATCCATGGATTTTTACGTGGTCAAGAAAGGGAGCGTGGAGGTGCGGAAGGAGACTCCCTTCGGTCCGCAGCGCCTCGCAAGCATCGGCGTCAACGAAGTTCTCGGAGAGATGAACTTCATCGATCGCACCCTCCGCTCGACCGACGCGGTCGCGCTGGAGCCCGCCACCTGCTACTCGTTTTCCTTCAGTGCGGTCGATCTGCTGATGGAAGAGCACGCGGATCTCGCTGTCGGACTGCATTGGGCGTTCTGGAGATCGCTCAGCGTCAAGGTGCGGGAGGCCAACGAACAGCTCAAATCGTTCTTCCAGGAAGACGGCGCCAAGCAGCCGGGGCGGAGGAAAGGGGAGCTGAAGAGGGAGAGCGAGGCGCAACATATCCGCGTCGCATCAGAGGACAAGGTCGGACTTTTCCGCGAGCGCGGGCTGTCGGCGGCCGAGATGAAGCTGCTGGCAACGTTCTCGAGCGAGGAGCGGTTCGTCCCGGGGGCGATGGTTTTCCGCGAGGGAGAGAAGGGCGACAAGCTCTACATCGTCCTCGACGGGCGCGTTCGCATCTCGAAGTTCATTCCGGGGGTCGGCGAGGAAGCACTGGCCGTCCTCGACCGGGGCGATTTCTTCGGAGAAATGGCGCTGATCGACGACAAGCCCCGTTCGGCGGACGCAAAAGCGCACGAGACCGGGGCGACCGTACTCTCGATCGACCGGACCACTCTTCGGGAAGTGCTCTCCATGGACCCCGGCGCATCCCTCCAGTTCCTCAGCCTGCTCTGCCGGATGATTTCTCATCGCCTGCGCGAGATCAACGACAAGATCGTGCAGTGGAAGTTCATGTCCGGCGGTTTCTGATCGGACTCGAGTCTTCTCGCTGTTCCCGGAGCGGTAAACCGCACTCACACCGCGTCGCGCCTGGTTGCGACGCGCCAGAAGAAGAGCGCCAGGAGAGCGAATGCGGCGAGGGAGACCCATTGCGCCGCGGCACCCGCCCAGGCCCAGCCGAGCCCTGCAGGGGCCCGGCCGAGGTAGAAGGCCACGCCCGCGATCGCAACGCCGATCAGTCCCTCCCCCCCGACGAAGCCCGACCCCAGAAGAATTCCGCGCTCGCGCCGCGCTCCCGCTTCCTCGGCATCCGGCGCGCGACGCTCGGCGGTCAGGCGGAGAAGGCCGCCCAGGAAAATCGGGACCATCGTGGCGACCGGAAGGTAGACGCCGACGGCGAACGCCAGGACGGGAAGCCGAAGCAGAGAAGCCAGAACCGCGATCACGACTCCGATGCCGACGAGGGTCCACGGCAGTGCGTTCTGAAGGACTCCATCGATGACCAGCCTCATGAGCGTTGCCTGAGGAGCGGGCAACTCGCGTGTGCCGAAGCCGTAAACGCGGTCGAGCAGCATGACAGCGAGGCAGACGAAGGCGGCGGAGGTCAGAACACCGATGATCTCTGCGACCTGCTGCCGGCGGGGTGTCGCGCCAAGCAGAAATCCCGTCTTCAGATCCTGCGAAGTATCTCCGGCAATCGAAGCGGCGATCGCGACGACGGCCCCCACGGTCAGCGCCCCCATCTTCCCCGCGTCGTCAGTCCATCCCAGCGCGAGGAAGACGGCGGAGGTTCCGAGAAGCGCGGCGATCGTCATCCCACTGGTCGGGTTCGAGGTGACGCCTACGAGGCCGACGATGCGCGAAGAGACCGTGACGAAGAAGAACGCGAAGATGGCGATGAGGACCGCGGCCACGGCGCGGTGCGCGAAATCATCGATGGAACCGAACGCCTGAGGGACGCTCGCCAGAAGAACGACGATGATGCCCGCGCCGATGAGGGTCGTCTTGAAAGGAAGATCCTGCGAGGTGCGCGGCACGTCTTCCGGTTCGCCTGCGCGGGCCCGAAGCTGCCGGGTCCCGATCTTGAAGCTCTCGACCATCGTCGGAATGCTCTTGATCAGCGTGATGATTCCGGCCGCCGCCACCGCCCCGGCGCCGATGTAGCGCACATAACGCGACCAGATCTGGCTTGCCGACATCGCGGCGATGGTCAGCTCCGTCTCCGGAAAGAACGGCACCGCGCGCCCTTCGCCCCACGTCGCGATGATCGGAATGATGACCAGCGACGAGAGCAGTCCTCCGCTGACCATCACCGCCGCCACGCGCGGGCCGAGAATGAAACCAACGCCGAAGAGCGCCGCGGAGAGCTCCGCTCCCACCACTCCTTTTCGAAGGAAGGGAATGCTGAACTCCGCGTGGCTGGGGAAGATGCGGATTCCGCCGGTGAGCGCCTTGAAGAGAGCTCCCACCGCGAGACCGGTGAACACGTGCTTCGCGCGGCCTCCTCCCTCCTCCGCCGCGACCAGCACTTCGGCGCAGGCGGTTCCCTCGGGATACGGAAGATTGCCGTGTTCCCTCTCGATGAGAAAGCGGCGCAGCGGGATCATGAAGAGCACTCCCAGAATCCCACCGGAGATCGCGAGGAGGGTCATCTGCAGGAGGGTCGGATCGAGACCCCAGATGAAGAGGGCCGGGATCGTGAAAATCACCCCGCTGGCGATGGAGCTCGAAGCCGAGCCGGTGGTCTGGGAGATGTTGGCCTCGAGGATGGTGCCGCGCCGCCCCATGGCGGCCATGACCTTGAAGGCCGCGACGGTCATGACCGCGATGGGAATCGATGTCGAGATGGTCAACCCGGCGCGCAGACCGAGGTAGGCGTTTGCAGCGCCGAAGACGATCCCGAAGAGGATCCCGGGGATGATCGCCTTGGCGGTGAACTCCGCGAGCGACTCGCCGGCAGGGACGTACGGACGGAACTCACGCTCGTTCGCCATCGGCCGAGACATGATACAGGGAGCCGGGATGCTCCCCAAGCGGTCCTGCACCAGGGGAAAAAAGTGGAGGCGTCGTCTCTCGCTTCACTCCCCCTTCAGCTCTTTCGCCATGTCGACGCCGCGCGCGAGCTGCGCCGGAATGGCTGCCGCGGCGAGCGTCGCCAGAAAGGTCAGGGCAAGGGAGAACGCGAGCGCCCCGGAGGGGGGATGGAGCTCGATCGTCCATCCGAACGACTGGCGGTTGATCACGAAGATCAGGATCCAGGAAAGGATCCACCCGCAGATCACTCCCAGCAGGAGGGAAACGACTCCGAGAACCGCGGCTTCCAGGACGACCATCAGGCTGATCTCACCGCGGTCCATTCCGAGAATTCTGAGGAGAGCGATCTCCTGCTTTCTTTCGAGCAGCAGCGCGGTCAGCGTGTTCACGATCCCGAGGACGGCCACGGTCAGCGCCACGGCGAGCAGGGCCCAGGTGATCATGAAGGTCTGATCGAAGATCCGCATGACCTCCGCGCGGATCGAGGCATTGGTCGAGACGAACGCGGAGTATTTCGCGCCGATGCGCGCTTCGATGGTCTGCCTGGCGCGCTCGGGATCGACGCCTTCGTGCAGAAAGATCGCGATGGTGTTCGCGGTGTCATCGTCGAACAGCTCCATCCATAGAGAGCGATCCATGACCACAACGCCGCGGTCATTCGAGTAGTCGCGGTAGATCCCGGTCACCGGGAAGCTGCGCGGGCCCGCCGGGGTGGGTAACTGAATCGAGTCGCCCGCATCGATCCCCTGCTTGAGAGCGAGCGACTCCGAGATGAGCACACCCCGCTGTTCGACCGCGCTCTTCATCGCATCGCGGTGTGACTCAGGCACGACCATCGGCAATGCTCCCCGCTCCTGCGCCACATCGAAGTCGCCGCTTCCCATGGCGATGATCGAGTCGCGCCAGACCACCTCGGTTCCGCGATAGCGGTCGATCGCGGCGATTTCCGGCATCGCCCGCAGCTCAGCGGCGATCGATCCGCGGAGAGCGGTGACGTCCGCGTTGCTCAGTCCTCGCGCCGGGCGAACCCACAGATCGGATTGAACGGTCTGGCCCACCCAGATGTCTACCGTCCGCCGGAAGCTCCCGATCATGATCGCCACCGACACCATCATGGCGATCGAGACGGCAAGCGCCGCGGTCGCGATTGCCGTTCGCCGGAGCGAGGCCGGGATGGATGCCGCCGCGAGCCTTCCCACGATTCCGAAGAGCGGCCCGAAAAGAATTCCCAGGAGACGCGACAGAATGGCGAGCACCAGCGGCGTGAGCAGAGAGAATCCGCCGACGATCAGGACCACCGAAGTGTATCCGCCGACAGGCAATCCATCGGCGGCCGGAATCCGAGCTGCGATCCATGCCGCAGCCAGCGCCGCCGCGGCCGCGGCGCCGAGTTGGAGCTTTTGCCGCGGGGTGAGCCGCTGATAAATCCCGGGACGGATCATCGATCCCGGCAGTACGCGGGAAGCCTCCCAGGCCGGCTGGAAGGCGGCGGCGAGCGAGATGATGAGGCCGATCCCTATGGCCCCGGCAGCGAGCGGCCACTCCATCGATACTTCCGAAGCTCCCGTGTAGACATAGAGCTGGTCGACCGTTCTGCCGACCAGCGCGAGCGCGGCAGAGGCGAGGAAGCGCCCGAGAACGACACCCATGACGGATCCGATCAGGCCGAGCACAGCCCCTTCGGCAAGAAATGCGAAGAAGATCTGAGGTGTGGAGACCCCGAGGGTCCGGAAGATTCCGATCTCGCGCCGGCGGCGCAGAATGGAGATGAGGACCGTGTTGTAGACGAGAAAGGTTCCTACCAGGAGGGCCACCGCGGAGAGAGCGTAAAGATTGACGCGGAACGCCCGCAGCATGCGGTTGACTCGCTCGTTTCGCCGGGAGGGACGCTCGAGCCGGGCCCCCTCGGGGAGCCGGGACTGGATGAAACGCTCCATCTCGAGCGGAACCGGATCCGGGAGGATGAGATCGATCCGGGTGATGAGACCCTCCATCCGCAAGGCCCGCTGCGCCGCGGCGATGTCGAGAATGGCGAGGCTCCCGTTGAACGCGGTCGCGGGGCCGCGAGGGTGAAGAAGACCGCGCACCACCAGATCGCTCTGCCGGTCCCGCCATGCGATCCGTATCGAGGATCCGGTAGAGAGCCCCTGTTCCGCAGCGAAGCCCGCGGGAAGAATCGCCGAATCGGCCTGGAAGAGAGTGAGGAGCTCCCGGATCGGAGGCGCCTCGGGATTTTCGATCGTTTCGTCGCCGGACCGGGTCGCGATCGAGGCCCACTCGTAATCGCGGAAATGGAGATCCGACATCAGATCGACTCCCAGAACCCGGATTGGAAGTCCTCCGGAGCTGGCGAGAGCCGATTCGACGTCGATTACGGGGGCGAAGCGGACTCCCTGACTCCAGAGATCCCGGAGGTCGAGGAGCATCGATTCGTCGAGGCTGCCGGCATCGGCCGCGATCTGGAAATTCGCCCGCCCCGCAATCGCGTCGATGGAACCGGTGAATGAGCCGATCGCACTTCGGTTCGCGAGCTGCACGGCGACGATCACGGCGATTCCGACGGCGATTCCGAAGATTGTGAGGAGTGTCCGCAGCGGCTCGCGTGTCAGGTGGCGGAGGGCGAGTCCGCGGGCCACGTGAGCCGCTCCGCTCATCGACGGGCAGCGCTCCCGTCCAGAACGTCGATCACGTAATCGCCATACGCAGCGGTCCGCTCCGAATGAGTGGCCATGACGATCGTCGGCCGGCGGCGAAGATGGATCTCACGGATCAGTTCGAGAATCGTGTCGCCGGTCTTCGTGTCGAGATTTCCGGTCGGCTCGTCCGCCAGGATGAGGTCGGGCTCGTGGATCACCGCGCGGGCGATCGCCACTCGCTGCATCTCCCCGCCGGAGAGCTCATTGGGATAATGGCTGGCGCGTTCTGTCAGTCCGATCTCGGCGAGGATTGCAGCGACCCGCGGCGCGATGTCCGAAGCCTTCTCCTTCAGGAGGTGAAGGGGAAAGGCGACATTCTCGCGGACGGTGAAGGTTGGAATGAGGTGGAAGAACTGGAATACGAAGCCGATCCTTTTTCTCCGGAGGAGAGTCAGCTCACGGCTGTCTGCCGCGGCAATGTCGCGGTCGCCGAAATGAAGCGTTCCGCCGGTAGGGCGGTCGACGGCTCCGATCACGTTGAGAAGTGTCGACTTTCCGCTTCCGGATGGGCCCATCAGGACGGCGAAGTCCCCGGAGTCGATCTGCAGGTCGACCTCGGAAAGTGCCTGGACGGCGCCCGATTCCTCGGTTGGCGGATACTCATGCCGGATATCTTCGAGGCGGAGGGTGACTCCCATACGAGGGGGACAGTCTGTCGCGGGCGGCAACCCGGATCAAGGCCGCGATGCGGACGCGGCCGTACTGGCACCCCATTGGCACGGAGGCCTGTCGGGGGAATGAAGAGGGGATGAAGTTTCTTCGAGGCGAGATCCGCCTGTTTCGCACGTTCGGGGTCTCGATCTACCTCGATTACTCCTGGTTCATCTTCTTTTTTCTGGTGGTCTGGACCCTTGGCCGGTTCTATTTCCGGATCCAGGACCCCGACGCTTCACCCACGGCCTCCTGGGTTCTGGGGGTTGCCGCAGCGATCCTCTTTTTCGTCTCGGTGATCTTCCACGAGATGTCGCACGCGATGGTCTCGAACCGTCTCGGGTTTCCGATCCGGAGGATCACGCTCTTCATCTTCGGCGGCGTGGCGCACATGCATTCGGAGCCGAAGGAGCCGAAGACCGAGTTCGAGGTTGCGGCCGCCGGACCGATCGCGAGCATCATTCTCTGGTTTCTCTTCAGCGAGGCGGGTGGGATCGCGGACGCCGCAGGATGGCATGCCGGAACCCTTCTTTTCGGGACCCTGGCCAGGCTGAATCTCGCGCTGGCGCTCTTCAATCTCGTTCCCGGCTTTCCGCTCGACGGGGGGCGCCTGCTGCGGGCGACGGTCTGGTGGAAGACCCGCAACCTCAAGAAAGCCACCGCATGGGCCGCGAAGGGGGGAGAGATCTTCGGTTACGTCCTCATGGGCCTGGGGATCGCCGCCATCTTCTTCGATCCGGCGCGCGGCTGGTTGAACGGAATCTGGTACATCCTGATCGGGATCTTCGTGCGCCACGCCGCCGAGCAGAGCTATCAGCACGTGCTCATCGAGGAAGTTCTCGAAGGCATCCGGGTGTCGGAGATCATGGGGCCGAACTCTCTGGTGGTGAGGGAAGACGAACAGCTGGCGCGCCTGGTCGAGGAAAAGTTCATGGTGCACAAGTTCACGGCGTATCCGGTTCTGACCCAGGAGGGGAAGGTGCTGGGAATCGTCGAGCTGGGAGAAGTCGCGGCCGTGCCCCGTCCTGACCGGATGAAGACCGTGGTCGGCGACGTGATGAAGAGGGTTCCGACGGCGCGACTGGCGCACCCGACGATGAGGGCCTCGACCGCGCTCAAGCACATGATCTCGCTCGGTCTGGATCACCTTCCCGTAGTCGACGACGAGGGGGCCTTGCAGGGAATCGTCACCCGGGGCGACATCATGAACATGTTTCAGATCCGGAGCGACCTTGGCGACGAGGTCGTGGTGTAAGTCCCCAGTTGTTAGTTGTTAGTTCCCCGTTCCCCGTTCCGAGTTCCGAGTTCCGAGTTTCCAGTTGACCCCATCAGGCGCAGCCGCTAAGCGGCCCACAGTACCGCCGGCCTCCGGCCGGTCGCCATGCACGAGCAGGCTCACGCGCAGCCACTGTGTACCGCCGGCCTCCGGCCGGTCGCCATGCACGAAAACCTGGCATGAAGCTCTCAGCAGAAAGAAAGACTTCGATGGCGCGAATTGCGGCGGTTCTGCTGATTCTCTGGATGCTCGCTCTTCTCAGGAGCCTGACTTTCGGAGGATGGATCCATCTGCTGCCGGTACTGGCAGCCGGATTCCTGATCGGCTGGATGCTTCGCCGGAGGACGGGAAAACCCTTGACGCCACCCGAACGAAAGCATTGAATCGGCAGCCTGACCAGGAGGAACCATGGACAACGAAGTGAGCGGCACGGCACCATCGGCGACCGGCGACTCGAAAGCCGCGAAAGCAAAGGAGTTCGTCAGCGGAAAAGTCGGGGCGGCGAGCGAATCCGCGAAGAAGGCGGTGGGATCGGCGAGCGAATCCGCGAAGCGGGCCTATGAAAAGGCACGCGAGAAAGCGGCTGACGCCGACATTCAGGCGACGGTCGAGCAGGTCCGAGGCTACGTGCGCGAAAATCCCGGGAAAGCGTTGCTCATCTCGGTGGCCGCCGGGTTTCTGGTCGGCCTCCTTCTCCGGCGCGATAGCGACGATTGATCAGACCAACGGCAAGGGATGGTGAACCGTGACGGATGCGGATCCTTACGAAAAAGCGGCAGGCGGCATGGATTACGACGATGACATCCGGGAGCGCGCGACCGATTTCGGATCGCGCCTGGCGAGTGAGGGGCCGGAGGCTCTTCTCGAACAGGTCGAAGAGATGATTCCGGAGGGCGTCAAAGATCAGGTGCGCCAGTTTCCGATCGTCGCGCTGATCGTCGGCGCCGGCATCGGAGTCTTTCTCGGCCTGAAGAAAGGCGATGAGCTGATCGCGGCCGGATCGTCCCTGATCGCTGCGGCAGCCACGGCAAATCTCAATTCGGCTCTCGCTTCGAAATCCGAGGAGTGATTGGCGGGGGTGGTGGCCAGGTTCGCGGCATTGATAAAAGAAGCATTCACGGGGACAATGTTCTCGTGGTCATTTCGGGGGGCGGGGGGTAGGTTGCTCGAGCAGCTTCGGGTGGTGGAGGGGGGAGCGGCGGCGTGGTCGGTTTACGACCTCGACTCGATGCTCGATGAGATGATTCAGGAGTCCTTTCCCGGAGTCTCGCGCCCTCGCATCCGGTGGGGCAACCGAATCTCCAGGCGCCGCCGCCGAAGTATCCGCCTCGGTTCCTACTATCGCCCAACCACCACCATCCGGATTCACCCTCTTCTGAACTCTCCCCAGGTTCCGCGGTACTTCGTCCAGTCGATCCTCTTCCACGAGCTGCTGCATCACGTCCTCGGTGCGTCGCACGATCGCCGATTTCATCGGCACGAACGGACATTTCGCTACCATCGCGAGGCGCGCGACTGGCTTCGAGCGAATCTTTCGATGCTGCTCGGATTCCGCGAGCGGGCGCGACGCGTACCGCGGCCCGCGTTGCCTGCTCCGCTGATCCCGCCTGCGGCGCCGGCGCCCCAGCGGCAGCTCGCGCTGTTCTAGAGATCGATGCCGCTTCCCATCGGGAAGGTGAGCGTATAGACGAAGCGTCCGCGAGCGACGTTCAGGATGATCGATGAACGGTCCGCCCCGCGAACGATGGCCTCGTTCAGCTCCGCCTCGGTGCGCACCTCCACCCCATTCGCCCCCACCAGGAGATCTCCGCGCTCGATCCCCATCTCCGCCGCGCGCGACCCCCCGCGCACGGAGGCCACAGCCAGAACCCCACGGGTCACCACGACACGGATTCCCGCGACGTCGTCGAGAATATCGAGCCCCAGCGAGGCGGGAGGATTCACGGGCGTCAGCGGAACCTGCAGGAGCTCTCCATCGCGGCTCACCCGGAGAACCAGCCGAGCTCCAGCCTGAACCGTCGAGGTCAAGGTCGTGAAGGACTCGCGCGATTCGACCGCCGCATTTCCGACGCCGGTCACGATATCGCCCGGACGAAGGCCCGCGCGGCTGGCGGGAGAGTCATCGAAAACACGAGTGACCAGGGCGCCCCGAGAAACCGAGAGTCCAAGGCGCTGCGCTTCTTCGGGCGTCACCGTGGCGGTGGCCAGGCCGATCCATACATTGTGCACTTCGCCGTACAGCCGGAGATCCTCGACGATCTTCCTGGCTCGATCCACGGGAATCGCGAAACCGATGTTCTGTGCCTGCGCATAAATCGCGACGTTGATACCGATCACCCGTCCCTCGATGTTCAGAAGCGGCCCTCCCGAGTTGCCCGGATTGATCGAAGCGTCCGTTTGAATGAAGTCGGTGAAGATCCGCTCTTCATCCTGAGAAGGGACCGAGCGGCCGATGGCCGAGACGACACCGGTGGTGACCGTGCCGCTGAGTCCGAACGGATTACCGACGGCAATGACGGTCTCACCGATCAGGAGATCAGATGAGGATCCCAGAGGAAGTGTTGGAAGCCTCTGCGCTTCGACTTTGAGTACGGCGAGATCGCTGTCGGGATCGACGCCGATGACGCGGGCAGGGAGCTGACGCCCGTCGTAGAAGTTCGCGGTGATCGTCGATGCTCCCTCCACCACGTGCGCGTTCGTGACGATCGTTCCATCGGCGGCCCAGACGAAACCGGATCCGACTGATTCGGTGCGGTAAACCCGGTCTGGACGCGGAACGCCGAAAAATGGATCGAACGAGCGGCGGCGGATCACCCCCTCGATCTGGATGTTGACCACCGCGGGGAGTGCGGCATGCGCGGCCACCACGATCGGCGTTCGACGTGAAGGAGAGACCGTCGGCGGAATGGTCTGCGCGGCTGCCGGCTCGACGAGAGAGCCGTCATCCCGGCAGGCGAGTGGCACGATCAGAACCAGCGCCAGAATCACGATCCGCAGCGGCGCACAGCGTGTGCCGATACTCTCGTGGGCGGGCGGGAGTCCGCATTCAGAGCGATTTCGGATCACGTTCCCCCCGGACCTTCGATTCATTCTTGCCACGGAGCTGGCCGCAGGCAGCGGCGATCTGATCCCCGCGCGAACGGCGCACCGTCACCGGGATGCGATTCTCGGCGAGAGCTGCGGCGAAGCGGTCGATGGCAGCATCGGAGGGGCGCTTCATCCATGCGGGCAGATTCGGATCGGGATTGAATGGGATCGCATTCACTTTGACACGCAGGCCGCGTAGCAGTCGCGCGAGAGTCTCGGCGTCCCGCGGCGAATCGTTCCATCCCTGCAGCAGCACGTACTCGGCGGTGATCTCACGCCCCTTCTCGAGGGGGTACCGGCGCAGGGATTCGATCAGATCGGGAAGGGGGTATTTTTTCGTGATCGGCATGATCTCTTCGCGGCGCCTGCCGTCGGGAGCGTTGATCGAGACCGCGAGATTAGGGCGGCGCTCGAGGCGGCCGAGCTCCTCGATCCCGGGGATGATGCCGGAGGTCGAGAGCGTGATCCTGCGCGGAGCGACATTCGGGTAGAGCGAGTCGAGCGCCGGAATGACGTTCTCGAGATTGAGAAGAGGCTCTCCCATCCCCATCAGCACGAGATTGAGGCGCTCCCATGGAATCTCCCGTTCGCGACGAATGCGATGCACTTGTCCGGTGATCTCGGCGGGGGTGAGGTTCCGGCCGGCACCGAAGAAACCGGTCACGCAGAAGGTGCAGCCGACCGCACATCCGGCCTGCGAGGAAAGGCAGATCGTCGTGCGCTCTCCCATCGGCATGTAGACCGCTTCGATCTTCGAGCCGTCGGCGAGGCGGAAGAGAAATTTCTCGCTGCCGTCGGGAGCGGGATCGGTGCGCTGTTCGATGCCCGGAAGCGAAGCCGTGAAGCGGGTCGAGAGCGACTCGCGCATGCCGAGCGAGAGATCGGTCATCTCATCGATCGATGCGGCGCCGCGGTCGTGGAGCCAGCGCGCTACCTGGCGGGCTCTGAAAGGAGCGTCGACGAGGGGAGCCAGGGCGGCCGGAAGCTCGGCCGCCGGGATGTCATGAAGGTTCCTGATCTCTGGCTCGCTCAAGGCGTTTCGCGTTTCTGACCTTCCGGGTTGGGTCGATTCCGATGGAGCGGAGGAAGCCGAGGTCGCTGATGTCGATGCGGAACTGGGCGTCCTCGCGGGATCGAGCGGGAATCAGTTTCTGACCGCTCTCGCGCGTTGCGGGCTCCGGCTCCGCATCCGGCTCGGTTTCCGGTTCTCCCTCGCGGTTCAGTCCGATGGTTGCGTCGAGGACGACATAGAGGTTGTATCCCTCGTCTCGAATCCTCTGAATGCGATCGTTGACATCCTCGGATTCAGAAATCGAGTCGTTGATTGCTTCGCCGAGCTCCTTGAGGAGCTGCTTGATCCGGTCGTCCAAGTCGGTTCCTTCGTCCAATGATTTCTGCTTTCGTGCCGGTCAGCTCGGATTCCGGCAGCCGTCCGACAGAACCCATTCCGAGCGTAAACTATTCGGATCTGCTTTCATAATCGACGAGGGAATTTCGGACCTCGCTCCACGACTCGGCCCAGTAGGCGAGGTACTGCCAGCGTCCCCATTTCCGGTAACGGCGCAAGAGGGTCGCATCCGCGACTTTGCGTCCCTTGTGGTATCGATCGCGCACGAAACGGCGGAACTCGGTGTCCACGGCGATGAAGTCGTGGCGCCCATCCATGGCCATCAGATGCGCGGCGCCGTAGGGGCCGATTCCCGGAAGTGTTCTGTATCGAGCCAACTGGTTCGATGGTGAGAGCCCGGGATCATGGAGCTCGTCGAGTCGAAAGACGCCATCAACGACACCTCTGGCCAGCGCGTGAATCGTCGTGGCGCGATATCCGAGCCGGCAGTCTCTCTGCAGATCGGCTGGATCGATCGCCGCGATCTGCGCGGGCTCGGGAAAGGCGGCGCCGCCGCTTCGCGTCCGGGAGCCGGCTCGGGCCACCAGCAGATCGACCATCCGCATGGTCTGTCGCCAGGTCGTATTCGTGGTCGCGATGATCTTCACGGCATCCTCGAACCGCGTCGAGCCGCACAGCATGCGGCCGAAACCCGAAGCACCTACCCAGTGATGAGTGTCGATCCCGGAAGCCATCGACGTGAACTCGTCGAGGGCAAGATGGAGCTGAAACATTCGTCGAAGCCGGGTCTCGAGCTCCCGCTTCCATCTGTCCAAAGTGCGATCCGCTTCAACGGTGAGAAGGCCACGCTTCGAGCGGATGCGGAGCTCGACGGCTCCACTGCCCAGCCGCTCGATTCGGTGGAGAGTCTGCGTCGAGCCATCCCAGCGGAACGGTGCGAGCAGATACCAGCCGTGCGAGCGCACGGTCGGCTCGAACGCGAAGTCGCTCGGAGCGCGAAGAGAAAGAAGCCGGGCGCCGGTCATGGGTGGACGAACAGCAGGCTCACGCGGCGTCATCCCTCCAGCTTGTGGCTACAATGACCCATGCCCCTCCGGCTGCTTCTTCTGATTCTCGTCCTCGCCGCCTGCTCTCCTCGCAGCGTACCGGAGCCGTCCAGCTCGACAGCGGTGATCCTGATGGTCGAAGCTCGCCGGAAACGTCTCTTCCCCTGGACATCGGACGTGAATAGCAGGGTCTGGAATGGACGGAAGAAAAAGGATTGAAAGAGAGGAGCTGGAGGCGACGGTCGGAATCGAACCGACGAATAAGGGTTTTGCAGACCCCTGCCTTACCACTTGGCTACGTCGCCCGGCAGGCCGAGCAGTCTAGTGAACCCCCTGCAGACCGTCAATATTCGGTCGAGGAGCTCTCCTGGGTCCCGATGCGCGGCGGAGATCGGGTTCATCAATTCACGGAGGATGAAAACCATGCATAGAATCATCGTGATCGTTCTGGTGACGCTCGGATTTGCCGGGCCGCTCGCCTCGCAGGAGAGAACCATGAGCAGCGAGTCGGAGAAGCTTCGGGCCCTGATTGATGAGGAGTGGCAGTGGAGGCTCCGGGAGTTTCCCGGTTTTGCCACCATGGTCGGGGATCCCCGCTTCAACGACCGGCTCGAGGACGCGTCGTTCGAGGCGATCGAGCGCCGAAAGAGCGACCGCCGTCGTTTCCTCCAGAGGATTCAGGAAGTCGATCGCTCGAAGCTCACCGCCGCCGGGCAGCTCGATTACGATCTCATGCGGCGCAATCTCGAGCTCGAGGTCGAGAGCTTTCGCTTTCCTTCCGAACTGCTTCCGATCAACCAGATGGGAGGCGTCCATCAGGAGCTCGCCGAGCTGGCGATCCTCTCTCCGAAGAAGAAAGCGGCCGATTATCGGAATCTCATCGCCCGGTTGAAAGCGTACCCCACCCTGGTGGACCAGACGATCGCTCTGATGCGGAGAGGATTGCAGAAGGGGATCGTTCCGCCTCGCATCCCGATGCGTACGGTGAGCGAAGCCATTGGGGCGCAGATCCATGGAACGCCGGAAGAGAATCCGCTCTGGCAGATCGCATTTGCCGAAATGCCCGACTCCATCCCTGCGGCGGAACAGGCATCGATCCGGAAAGCCGCCGCGGCCGCGCTCGAGAACGAGGTCACGCCGGCCCTTCGGCGTCTCAGGAAATTCTGGGACGAAGAGTATCTCGCAAAGAGCCGGGGTGGGATCGCATTGGCCGAGCTTCCGGACGGAAAGGCATGGTACGCCCACAGGGTCCGCGCGATGACCACGACCGACATGACGCCGGACGAGATTCACGAGATCGGATTGTCGGAAGTGAAGCGGATTCGCGCCGAAATGGAAGCGATCCGGAAGGAAGTCGGCTTCGAGGGAACGCTTCAGCAGTTCTTCGATCACCTGAGGACCGACCCGAAGTTTTTCTTCGAGACGAAAGAAGAGCTGCTGATCGCCTATCGCGATATTGCGAAGCGGATCGATCCCGAGCTTCCCCGCTTGTTCGGGACACTCCCCCGGCTCACCTATGGAGTCATTCCGGTACCTTCCTACTCGGAGAAATCCCAGACCACCGCGTACTACATGCCCGGGTCGCCGGCAGTCGGCAGACCCGGATACTTTTACGCAAACACGTACGACCTGAAGAGCCGGCCGAAGTGGGAGATGGAAGCGTTGACTGTTCACGAGGCCGTGCCGGGTCATCATCTTCAGATCGCGCTCGCGCAGGAGATGGAGGGCGTTCCGGATTTCCGTCGCTGGAGCGGATACACGGCTTTCGTCGAGGGGTGGGGCCTCTATTCCGAATCTCTCGGAGGGGATCTCGGGCTCTATGAAGATCCCTACTCCCGTTTCGGCCAGCTCACTTACGAGATGTGGCGGGCGATTCGTCTGGTCGTCGACACGGGGATGCACGCGAAAGGGTGGACGCGCGACCAGGCCATTCAATTCTTCAGAGAGAACGCCGGCAAGACCGAGCACGACATCGCGGTGGAGATCGACCGCTACATCGTCTGGCCCGCGCAGGCGCTGGCTTACAAGATCGGGCAGTTGAAGATCAGGGAGCTTCGCGCGGAGGCGGAAAGAGAACTTGGCGAGGACTTCGACATCCGGAAGTTCCATGACGCCGTACTTCTGGCCGGACCCCTGCCGCTGGCGATCCTGGAAACGCGCGTGAAGGAGTGGATCGAGCAGTCAAAGGGTGAGTGAAGGGGGCGGGTCATTCAGAGTGGAGGAACGTCGCGAGGCGCCGGTGGAGCGGAGATGACCATCGAGCACGAAACGCGCAGCGGCGCGGGGTCATTCAGAGGCCGCACTGGAGAATGAAGTACCGTCAACGATTGGTCTCGCGGCCGAAGAATCTCAGAATGCGCAGGCCGTCATCGGGTTCTTGTGAAGGTGCCGCCGCATGTCCTCGGCGGCTGGACGTGCATAAGTACCCGACAGCGATCATCGTATTCTGAGATTCTTCGGCCGCGGCACCATTTCATATTCTGCTCGGTTGGCGCGTGCGGCCTCTGAATGACACCACTCCCGCAGTCATCATGAAGGATGACGATGGACGCTCAGGCTGAAGGATGAATTTTTCCCTCACCCCTTCACTCTCTCGAAATCGATGAATCCTCGTTCCGGATCGGTTCCGACGAGCTCGACCCGGATGCGGTCGCCGACGTCGAGGCCACGGTCTCCACGCACCACTTTTCCTTCGACGGGAGGATCGAAAATCCGCACCCAGCTTCCTTTCGATGACGCGCCGGTCACGATCCCTTCGAACTCCTCTCCCTTGCGATTTGCGAGATGCAGCGCGGCGGCCGCCTTCGTAGCGAAGCGCTCGACCTTGTCGGCGGCGTTTTCCTGCCTCGTGCAGTGTTGCGCAATCGACGAAAGCTCGTCGTAGGTGTAGGGACTTTTTTCTCCTGCGATCGCGGCTTTGACCAGCCTCTGGGTGACCAGATCGGGATAGCGGCGGTTCGGCGCGGTCGAGTGAGTGTAGTCGCGGACAGCCAGCCCGAAATGGCCAGCCGGTGGAGCTCCCGCCTTCTGTACTTCGTACTCGCCGCGACCGAGCAGCTTGATGATCGAGAGCGAAAGGTCGGGAAACCGGATTGGATCCTTTTTTCTCTCGATCAGGAGGAACTCTTCCAGAGCGGAAGGGTCGGGCTCCGGCGGGAGCGAGTAGCGGTGTTCCTCGGCGATCTTGACGATCCGTTCCCATCGGTCCGGAGCGCGGACGATGCGGCGGATCGACGACATTCGCTTTCTGTCGAGAAAGCGGGCCGTGACGCCGTTGGCCGTGATCATCAGGTCCTCGATGATCGCGTGAGCCCGCGTTTTCCGCTGCCGGTAGACCGAGACCACGTCGCCATCGCGCATCTCGGCCTTTGCTTCGATCGTGTCGAAGTCGAGGGCGCCCTCCTGCTGTCTCAGTTTCCGAAGACGGCGCGCGGCCTCGTCCTGAAGACGGACCTGATCATCCGATTTAGCGTTTTTCCCCGGCGGTCCCCCCTTTTCGAGCCAGTCCGCGACCTCCTCATAAACGAGTTTTGCGTGGTTGCGCACGCGCGCCCTGAATAGCGAAGAGCTTCGAAGCGAGCCGTCGCTGGCGACTTCGACTTCGGCGATCACAGCCAGTCGATCCTCGCCGGGATTCAGCGAAGTGAGGTCGGTGGAGAGCCTTTCGGGCAGCATGGCGAAGACCCTGCCGGGAACGTAGACAGAGGTCGTGTTGGCGAGAGCGTGCCGATCGAGCGCCGAGTCTTTCCGAACGAAAGCGTCGACGTCCGCGATCCCGATCAGAACCCGGAGGGTGTTCGCTTCGACCCGCTCGGCGAATACGACCTGGTCGAGATCTCGCGAATCGTGGTTGTCGATCGAGATCCAGGAGAGATCCGTCAACTCCCTCACATCGGGTGAGGGCTCCGGTTCCGCCAGATTCTCGAGCTCCGCCGCCGCATCGCGTGGAAGGTCCGGTTGCAATCCATGCTCGATCATGGCCATGCGAGCCAGCTGTTCCAGATTGATCCGATGTCGCTTCAATTGACCTCCACCCTGTTCCGAACTCGTTCGCGGTGATAAAAAGAGCTTATCAGCCGCCTACTCCATCGATCCGTCGTGAGCCGCGCTGTCCGCGCCGGCGATCTTGGCGTGCTCGTCCGGCTTCCGGCCGTCGGAGGGAATGAGATTCTGGCGCTTGCACGGCAGGCGGAGGAGCTGGCCGACGTGGCGGTGGCCGTTCCCGGCCTCGAGAGCGTTCTCCTCCTGTTCGACCGTGCCGAGTCCGTGCCGTCGCTCGAAAACGTGGTGCGGGCTCTGACCGGACCCGCCAGGCCTGCCCCCGAAGTCGAGACGCGAAGCCATCGAGTCGAAGTTTCTTTCGCCGACGAGGACGCTCCCGATCTACCGCGCCTGCTGCAATCGGCCGGAATGTCGAAGGATGCCTTTCTGGCCGCCGTCGCCGAGCTTCGGCTCTCCGCTCGTTTTCTCGGGTTCCGTCCGGGCTTCGCCTACCTCGAGGGAATCCCTCAGGAATGGGCTCTTCCACGCCGCGAGACCTCGCGCCGCGTTCCGGGAGGAAGTTTCGGGATCGCGGGCGTGATGGCCGGCTTTTATCCGGAAGCATCGCCCGGGGGCTGGAATCTCCTCGGGCGAACCGGCGAGTCATTCTGGGATCCCACTTCCAAACGTCCGAATCGGATCGCGCCGGGCGACGAGGTCCGGATCGTTCCCATGGAGTCTGCTGGGGCGGTCGCGCCGAGGCGTTCAGCGGCCGCGGATCACGGTGAGCCGGTCGCCGAAGTCGTGCGTCCCGCGACGGGGATGATGATCGTTCCGCCGGCTGATCTCGAACGGAACGGGTGGGGTCTCCCCGCGGGTGGGCCATTCGATCCGGGAGCCGCGCGGAAGGCGAACCGCAATCTGGGGAACGGTGAGGATGAAGCGACCCTCGAGTGCGCCCTCAGCGGTCCGGCTTTGCGATTCCGATCCGCCGCGACGGTCTCGTGGTGCGGCGCTGGAACCGTGGCCACGCTGGATGGCCAGAAGATCGATGAGAAAAGAGTGATCGCGGTTCAGGCGGGCTCACTGCTCGACTTCGTGATGGTGGGCGGGTGCCGCGGCTATCTGGCCATCGCCGGAGGGTGGGGAGGCGCGGATCGATTCGCGTTGCCTGCGCCGGTTCAGCGTGGCGCTCTACTGACCCGCCTTCGCGGCGAGGTCTCCCCCGCGCGGATCCGGGCGCTGGAGCGGTCGACACCGAGCGACATCGTCGCCATGGTTGGACCCGATCCGGTCGACCGCGAATGGTCGAGAATTCTGACCGAGAGCGAATGGGAAGTGACTCCACAATCGGATCGGTCCGGCGTCCGTTTCCGGACCGCGAGGAGCGCCGTGGGGATTCCGGCCTCGCTCCCCTCGTCGGGGATGCTCTTCGGAACGGTGCAGTGGCATCCGGACGGAACGCTCGTGGCGATGGGGCCGGATCATCCGGTCACCGGCGGATATCTCCAGCCGATGACGATCCTCTCCACCGAGCGATGGAAGCTGGGCCAGCTCCGCCCGGGGGACCGCATTCGGTGGCGGCTGACCCACCCGCCTCAGACGCTCAGTAGGCGTATCCTTCGCGAGCCCTGACCTCGAACTCCGGATTGCGTAGCTTCACCTTGACGCGCTGATAGCCGTGCTCACTCTCTTTGCGGTGGGTTCGGTAGCTCAGAAGGTAGTAGCCGCTGCTCAGCTCCTCGACGCGGTCGAGCGGGGTCTGGAAGGTCGCGAAGTTCCGGTAGAACTCTCCTCCGGTCTCGTCCGCAAGCCGGGCCAGGATTTGCTCCGGGCCGTAAATTCGCGTCGAGCTCCGCAGCATGGAGATCGCGTCGACCGTGACATTCGCGCGGTTCAGCGCTCCGGCCATGGGCCGATAGCGCCGCTCATCGTGGTCCGGAAGCGACGCATCGAGGGTGCTCGGTTCGCCGATCCCGTGGGAGAAGACGACCATCTGTTTGCGGGCGGGAAAAGACCGGAGAGCATCTCCCATCATCTGAAGAGCGTCGAAGATTCGGCCGGTCTGGTTGACCATTTTCCTGACGTTGATCTCCCGCATGATCGAGGCCGAGCCCGCGTAGTCCGGGACCTCGCGCAGACCGTTGGAGAAGCCCGTCACTCCGTGGAGCGCAGACTCGAGGATTTTCCGATCGTTCGTGAAGTCCGCGTAGATCTTGAGCCGGGTGTCAAAACCGGCGACGGCCACCAGATCCTGCGGCTGAATTTCGTCCCGGATCCAGTCGCCCGCCGCCTGCCGCGCCCGCATCAGCTCCGATCGGTAGCCCGGAATCATCCCGGGGTCGCCGATCTCGTGGAAGAAGAGGATGAAGTATCGCGCCTCCCGATTGCGCTCGACCTGGAACTGAGCCTGCGCTTCCGGGGCGTCGAGCAATCGGCGGTTCGTGAAGTAGTCCATGGAGTCGATCGGCTGCTCGACTCCATTCTCGGTGACGATGAAATCGTCTTTCCGCAGACCGAGAATCTGGTTTCCTTCCCGGTCGGTCACGGTCACGTCGAGCAGAACGAGGTCGACGTCGACACGCTCTTCGAAGGGCGTCTGCGCGGCGAGGGGGAATGCGGATGCGAGCAGGGCCGCGATGATCCAGTTTTTCATGGGGGTGTGACCTCTCCAGGTGAGAAGGAACGAGGGGACGGAAGGATTCCGCCGCGTGAGTGGGAACGGTGACGTTGTCACCGGGGCGGATCGCACTGCGGGGAGGGATCCAGAGAACCGATGGGTCGGAAATGGTCGGGGCAAGAGGATTTGAACCTCCGACCTCACGGTCCCGAACCGTGCGCTCTAACCAGGCTGAGCTATGCCCCGATTGGGTGAAACCTCTGATTCCGGGCGATCCGGCCCGCGGCAAGGGGCGGGATTGTAAGGGGATCTGCCGCGACCGGTCAAACGGGGCCCGGAACGGTGGAATTCCTCCGATTCGGAGTCGCACGAAGACCGCTAGAATCGCGCGATGAACCGAAGAATCCTGTTTGCTCTGGCTCTCTTTCTTCTCCCCCTTCCGGTTCTGGCGTGGGGAGAGAAAGGGCATCGCATTGCGAGTGAAGCGGCCACCTTCGCCATGCCTCCGGCCCTTCCTCCATTCTTTCACCAGGCCTACCCCAATCTCGTCTACCTCGGGTACGACCCCGATCGATGGCGCGGCGCGGGAGACTCGGCCGATGCGGTCAACGCGCCGGATCACTTCCTCGATTACGAATATGTCGCGCACCTGGAGCTCCCGCGCGATCGGTACGAGATGATCGATCTGCTTCACGAGAGCGGGACGATCCGGCGATTCGGAATCACGACGGCCACTTCGGGATTCGTCGTCTGGAGGATCGCCGAGCTCAGCGAATACCTGGAGAATCAGTGGAGACTCTGGAGGCGGACTCCGGACGGATTGGAGCGCGATCAGATCGAAGCGAACATCATTCACTTCGCCGGCATCCTAGGGCACTACGTCTCGGACTCCGCGAACCCGCACCACTCGACGATCCATTACAACGGATGGGTCGGCGATCCCGCGCGCGGGTTCAGAAACGATTGCGGGACGCATTCGCGCTTCGAGTCCGTGTTCGTTTCGAACAGCGTCGAGCTCGAGGATGCTCTTTCGCAGCTTCGGCCTCTGCGGCCGATCGACGACTATTTCGAGGCGGCGTTCGCGCTGATCCGCGATTCGAATGGAGAAGTCGTCCGTCTTTATGAGCTCGACGCGGCAGGCGCGTTCGACGACCGGGGGACGGATGCGGGAAAAGCGTTTGCCGCCGAGCGGCTGGCGATCGGAGCCTCGACGCTGCGGGACTTCTGGGTGGCCACATGGAACAGGAGCGCGGGGAGGCCGGGCACGCGCCGATGATC
>DATLEY010000132.1:0-13310 GCA_035525215.1 Thermoanaerobaculia bacterium
GTTCACGGGAAGGAAGCCCGCGAAGGCGGGCGGCACATCGTTGCCCCTCATCCCCGACCCTTCTCCCCGAATGCGATTTCATTCGGATCGCGATCCGGACGGGGAGAAGGGGGCCCGCCCTCCCCGCGGTGTCATTAGAAGAACCCGACAGCGATCATCGCGGCTGAGATTCTTCGGCCGCGAGACCAACTCGTATTCTGACGCGGCTGACGCGTGCGGCCTCTGAATGACCGCGGCGCCGCTGCGAGTGTCGTACTCGATGGCGCATCACCGCTCCACCGGCGCTCGCGCCGTTCCCCACACTCTGAATGACGGCGCGCGGTGTCATCAGCCTCAGCCGGCTGGGCGAGACGCCGCCCGCCACTTTACAAAAGAGGAACGATCCATGAGACCGAGACTCAGCTTGGCCGGTATTCGTGTCCGCGATTCGCATCGACCGATCGATCGTTTCGATCCATCGAAGACCGCTCGGTCGAAGCCGGTCGAGTCGGCGTCTCGTCGACGCGCTTCTGCTGCGTCTGCGAGTCGGTGATCCCCGAGCCGTTTCCGCGAGATGCCGCGCGCTTCGCGCCACGACGCTCGCCGCCTCGACGTCCGATCTCGGCCATGTGCGCGCGGTTCTGGCTGACCGCCTGACCGCCCTTGCGTCCCGCCGCTCGCGCTTCATCGGTCGTGAACTCGTGAGCGGTTCCCTTGGCGTGGGCGGCTTTGCCGCCCTTGCGCGCGATCTCTCGCTGCTTTTCCCGATCCATGGATGCGAATCCACGTGAACTCGTCTGCGCCATAAAGCCTCCTCCTTGGTCTCGTCTTCCGGCTTCAGAGAGGTCCCTCGGAACTGACCCGGTCGGGCAGACACTGACTCGAGGTCAACTTGAAGCGCCACTGTTGACCGAGCAACACATATGCCACCAATGGCGTATTGCTCGGCTTTTTTCAGGCGCATGCTTCTTGCTGACTACACGCCGGGAGATTTCATTCGCATGAGCAAATCAATCTGGCTCGAAACTCGTCAACCACCTTCTTTTCCGTCCCTTTCCGGGGACATCCGGACCGATGTCGCGATCGTCGGCGGCGGCCTGACCGGAATCGTCGCGGCCTACCATCTTGCGCGCGAAGGTAAGAAGGTCGTCGTCCTCGAAGGACGCCGTATCGGGCATGGCGAGACCGGGCACACCACCGCTCACCTCACGGAGGTGATCGACGCGGGCTATTCAACGATTTCCAAGCAGTTCGGCAAGAGCGAGGCGCGCCTGGTCGCCAGGGCGAGCCGCCTCGCGATCGAGACGATTGCGACCATCGCGGAGCGGGAGTCGATCGATTGCCGGTTCCGGCGACTCCCCGCTTTCCTCTACACCGAACGGAAGGAACGCGCCGAGGATCTGGTGCGCGAGGCCGCCGCTGCCTCGGAGGCGGGAATCCGCGCGACGTACACGAAAGAAGTTCCTCTTCCTTATCCGGTCATTGGAGCGATCCGCTTCGAGGGGCAGGCGGATTACCACTCGCTGGCATTTCTTTCCGGTGTCGCGTCCGCGGCGGTTCGTGATGGAGTGACTTTCTACGAAGACACCAACGTGCTCGATGTCGCGGACGGGGATCCGACGACGATCAAAACGGAACGGGGCGTGGTCCGGGCTACCGACGTTCTTCTCACGGCAAACGTTCCCGTGAACCAGCGGGGAATCCTTCAGACCAAGCTGCCTGCATACCGCAGCTACGCGGTGGCGGCTCCTCTGACGCGCGAGCTCGAGCCGGGTCTCTACTGGGACGACTACGATCCCTACCACTATGTGAGAACCCTCGACATCGACGGGTCGGTCTGGCTCATCGCAGGCGGCGAGGATCATCGGACGGGCGTCGAGGTCGACACCGAGGAGTGTTTCGCGAAGCTCGAATCCTGGACGCGTGAAAAGTTCGGAGTGGAGCGCTTCGACTACCGCTGGTCAGGCCAGATCATCGAACCGCCGGACGGTCTGCCGTACATCGGGCGGGTCGGTTTCACCGAGCATGTCTGGGTCTCGACCGGTTACTCCGGCCAGGGAATGACCTTCGGCACGTTCGGGGGAACGATGCTCGCCGACCTGGTCGCCGGGCGCAGGAGCGAGTGGGAGGAATTGTTCGATCCGAAGAGGATCCCGCCCATGCAGTCGATGGGGGAGTACCTCAAGGACAACATCGAATTTCCGAAGCGGCTGATCGCGGACCGGTTCACCGATCACGACGCCGCGGGAGATTCGGGAGAGATCGTGGCTCCGGGAGAAGGAAAGATTCTGGAGTTGGACGGGAAAAAAGTGGCCGCTGCCCGGGACGAAGGTGGCGCCCTCCATCTGCTCTCTCCCGTCTGCACGCACATGGGGTGCGACGTTCATTTCAACGCGGCCGAAAAGACGTGGGACTGTCCCTGTCACGGCTCCCGATTCGGCATCGATGGAGCGGTGATCAACGGACCCGCTTCGAAGCCTCTGGCCAGGATCGACGAGACGTCCTGAACGACGAAAGCGCTCCTCGCGGCGCGCTTTCAAATCGATTTCAATCTGGCGGAGAGAGGGGGATTCGAACCCCCGGTACCGGTTTAGCCGATACGACGGTTTAGCAAACCGTTGGATTAAGCCGCTCTCCCATCTCTCCGGGCTCAGGTCACTAAAGCCGGCCGGGGAAAGCTTTCTTCCCGCGGTCGTGGCTTCTTTTTGGTTGTTGAAGGATATCGCGATCCGGGCGGAAGTGGCGGAGGAGGTGGGATTCGAACCCACGGTACCGTCTCCGGTACGGCGGTTTTCAAGACCGCTGCCTTAAACCACTCGACCACTCCTCCGGTGACTCCGAACGACGAACGGTCCAGCCGGATTCCGGCCCGGTAGCCTCCGTCTCCGAACTCCGATCGCTCTCTAATCCCCGATATCGATGTCGATCTGGAGACGGAGCCGGATCCGGCGGTGACCGCGCAACTCAGCGGCGGAGAGTCTGACCGGAACCAGGATGTCCTTGATGAGGCCGTCGGAAGACCTTCGCTCCCGGATCACTGAGCGATCTTCGAACTCGATCTCGGGCTCGAAGCTGCCGCTCTCGGCGCTCGCTGGGTACGGCGCCGAGGCCCCGGACGGGGATGGGGCGACGAGCTGCGTCGGGACGGTGACGAGGTTCTCTCCCCGGTCTTCATCGACCACGTAAGAGGGAGAGAGGTCGGCGGCCGTCATCAGCGGGTCGCCGTGCGGGGTCTCGGAGGCGAGCACGTTGTCTTCGACCCAGACCGACCCGTCGGGTTCTTCCTGGGGAACCGAGCGGGAAGGGGTCGAGGGAATAGGCTTGATCTCGCGGTCGAGAGGCTCGGATCCGGTCAACCCGTATTTCTTCACCAGTTGGTCGAGCACGACCTGCGTCATGCCGCGCAGGGTCTCGTCGACGCCGAGCCCGGTGATGGCGACCGATCCGAAGGTCGGGACGTTCATCTTGTTCAGCAGCTCGTTCAGCTTCGAAACCGGGAGAGCGTTCGGCAGATCCCTCTTGTTGTACTGAATGACGATGGGAATCTCCCGGATGCGGATCCCCTGGCGCTTGAGATTGTCCTCGAGGTTCTGCCAGCTCTCGAGATTCGCGTCGACGGCGGTGGCCTGAGAATCGGCAACGAAGACGACCCCGTCGGCTCCCTTGAGAACGAGCTGGCGCGTCGAGTTGTAATAGACCTGCCCCGGCACGGTGTACAGCTGCAGCTTGGTGCGCATGCCTCGAATTTTTCCGAGGTCGAGGGGAAGGAAATCGAAGAAGAGGGTCCGGTCCTGCTTCGTGGCCAGGGAGAGCATCTTGCTGCGGTTGTTCGAAGGAAGGGATTCGTAGATGAACTGGAGGTTGGTCGTTTTCCCGCAGAGCCCCGGCCCGTAGTAAACGATCTTCGCCGTTATTTCCTTCGTGGCGTAATTGAAGAGGACCATGGGAGTGGAGGGAAAGGTATCGGAGGGGGGATGCTGCGTCAATGAGCGGTCAGCTCAGCTCGCAGGTGATCCTGCCCCCCCGGGATCACCCCTTTCAACTTCGCCTCCGTTTTCATATTCTTCACCCGCTGAAATTTCGAGGTGAAGATGAATCGGTCTCCGCGAGTCTTCCTTGCTTTTCTTCTTCTGATGCCCGCCGGTCTCATGGCGGACCCTCCCGGGGTGTTCGCACTGGTCGGGGGGCGAGTCCACTCGGTGAGCTCCGCGCCGATCGAAAACGGAACCGTGATCATCCGGGATGGGCTGATCGAGCGGGTAGGCGCCGGCATCCCGGTTCCGGCCGATGCGGTGATCATCGAAGCCGCGGGGCTGAACGTCTATCCGGGGCTGTTCGACGCACAGACCACGCTCGGGCTTCAAACCTCGACCAGTCGAGGAAGCAGCGGTGGCGAGACGGCCCCGCAGAGCTCGACGGAGCCGTCAGCCCGGAACCGCGCGTCGCAGCAACTCCGGCTCTCGGCCGAAACGCTGGATGGAAAGCGCTCGACGGGCGTCACGACGGTCCTCGTCGCTCCGACCGCGGGAAACTTCAATGGCCAGTCGGTGATTCTGAATCTCGGAGACGGCGAGCTCTCCTCGCTGATCCTCAAGGATCCGGCTTCGGCTCAGATCTCGTTCAATACGAAGTCGTGGGGAACTTTTCCCGACTCGCTCATGGGCGCGATCTATCTCGCCCGGCAGACGCTGCTCGATGCGCAGTGGCTCGCGACCGCAAGGGGGATTTACGAGCGCGACCCCCGCGGAAGAAAGCGTCCGGAGGCAACGGCCGACCTCGAAGCGCTCGCTCCGGTGCTGCGCCGGGAGATCCCCGTGGTCTTCATGGCGCATGATCAGGTCCGGATGCTGCGGGCCGCCGACATCGGGAAGGAGTTCGGACTTCGATGGGTCGTCTCCGGCGCGCTCGAGGCATGGGAGGTTGCCGACCTTCTGAAAGAGCGGGAAGCGACTGTCCTGCTCGGCGTCGACTTCCCGAAGAAGCCGTCGATCAACGAGGAGGATCAGTCGCTGGCTCAGATCAGGGATCGCGTTCTCTCTCCGACGGGGGCCGCGGAGCTCGCCCGGCGCAATGTTCCATTCGCTCTCGTATCGGGACCGTCGCTCTCTTCAGGCGGATTCATTGACGGAATCCGCAAGGTGATCAACGCCGGACTCTCCGAGCAGGACGCTCTTCGCGCGGTGACGCTCGCTCCCGCGCGGATCTTCGCCGTCGATCGGCAGATCGGATCGCTGGAGGCGGGAAAGATCGCGAACGTATTCGTGACCGAAGGGAAGTTCTGGGAGAAGGACGCCGAGGTTCGCCAGCTCTTCATCGATGGACGGCAGATCCGCCTCACTCCCGAAAGCGTCGACGAGGAGTCGGATGAATCCACGCCGGGAGAGGGAAGCTGGGATCTGACCATCCGCACTCCCGGCGGCGAGATCTCCATGCATGTGGCTCTGTCCATCACCTCGGGGCGGGTCGGCGGAAGTTTCTCCGGAGATCGCGGCTCAGGAGAGATCCGCGACGGTGCGATCGACGGAAGCAGCCTTTCTTTCACGCTTTCGGCGCAGACAGCGCCGGGCGGCGAGACGAGTGACTGGCGGTTCAGCGGCACGGTCGAGGGGAACTCGATCGCGGGCGAGGTCTCGAACTCGCTCGGCACGTTCCAGTTCACGGGGAGGAAACCCGAATGAGAAAGCTTTCTCTGAATCAACAATCGCTTCGGCTCACGGCAGTGGTGGCGCTGCTGATCACCATGGCCCTGCCGGCCGCCGCGCAGCAGAAGGAGATCCTCATCCGCAATGCGACGGTGCTGACCGTCACGAACGGCGTGATCGAGAATGGCTCGGTGCTGATCCGCGGCACCCGGATCGCCGCCGTCGGGCCGGCTGACAGCGTTCGCGCCTCCGCCAATGCCGAGGTGATCGACGCGACAGGCCGCTACGTCTTTCCGGGGATCATCGACGCGCACAGCCATGCGGGCGTGGTCGGATCCGTCAACGAGGGGTCACTTCCGAACACCGGGATGGTGCGGATTCACGATGTCCTGATGAACGAAGACATCACGTCGTATCGACAGCTCGCCGGAGGGACGACGGCCGCCAATATCCTGCACGGCTCGGCGAATGCGATCGGTGGGCAGAACGCGGTCGTGAAATGGAAATGGGGAAAGCCGATCTCCGAGTGGCCGATCCCGACGGCTCCGGCCGGAATCAAGTTCGCGCTGGGAGAGAATCCGAAAAGCTCGAATTGGAACGTGCCGAGCGGCCAGACCCGTCCTTATCCGAATACGCGCATGGGGGTGGAGGAAGTGATCCGCGACGCGTTCGTCAGCGCGAAGGCTTACATGGCCTCGTGGGATGAGTACGAAGCGGATCGCCGGCGCAGACTCGACCCGATTCCCCCGAAAAAAGACATTCTCATGGAGACCATGGCGGGGATTCTCCGCGGAGAGATCGATGTCCACTCGCACTGCTACCGGTCCGACGAGATCGTGATGCTGATTCGCGTGGCGGAGGAGATGGGCTTCAAAGTGAAGACGTTCCAGCACGTGCTCGAGGGGTACAAGGTGGCCCCCGAGATCGCGGCTCATGGCGCGGGCGGCTCGACCTTCATCGACTGGTGGGGATTCAAGATGGAGGCGTACGACGCGACGCCCTACAACGTGGCTCTCATGTACCGGGACGGAGTGCTCACGGCGGTGAACTCCGATTCGGACGAGCTGGGGCGCCGTCTCAATCAGGACGCGGCAAAGGCAATGAAGTACGGCGGGCTCACGGCGGATGAGGCCATGCGACTCTGCACGATCAATCCCGCGCGGCAGCTCGGCATCGAGGACCGCGTCGGCTCGATCGAGGTGGGGAAGGATGCCGACCTCGTGATCTGGACCGCCCATCCGCTTTCCACATATGCCCGCGTCGAGACCACGCTGATCGAGGGAGAGATCTACTTCGACCGGCAGCGCGACCTCGCCATGAGAGAGTCGCTGAAGCAGGAGAAACAGCGGCTCCTCGACATGGAGAAGGCGGCGGCAGACCTCGAGAAAAAGACGAAAAAGACGAAGAAGAAAGAGGTGACGCGATGAAGATCTTCCGCCTGTCCATCGCGCTTTCCCTCGGCGCTCTCGGGCTGCTGGCCCAGTCGGTCCTGCCGAGCAGCGGCACCCCGGGGACGTACATCATACGAGGGGCCACCATTCATCCGGTGACCTCTCCCGTGATTCCGAGCGGACATCTGGTCATCGCCGACGGAAAGATCGAGCGTCTGGGAGCCGGCGAGGCTCCCGCGGGCGTCACCGGCGTCGTGATCGACGCGACCGGCTTTCATGTATATCCCGGAATGATCGACGCGAACACGAACATCGGACTGATCGAGATCAACTCGGTGCGTGGAAGCGTGGACTCCTCGGAAATCGGCGACTTCAATCCGAATGCCCGCGCTTCCGCCGCATTGAACCCGCACAGCGAGCTGATTCCCGTGACCCGCGTCAGCGGCGTGACGACGGTGATCAGCGTTCCCGAAGGGGGGATCATCTCCGGCCAGGGAGCGATGATCAACCTCTCCGGATGGACGCCGCAGCAGATGGTCCTTCGCGACGCCATCGCTCTCTATGTCGACTTCCCGCGACTCCGGAGCGGCGGCTTCAACGCCGCGGAGCTGGCTGAAGAAGAGAAGAAGGCCAAGAAGGGATACGAGAAACAGCTGGAGGATCTGCGCCAGCGAATCCGCGACGCGCAGGCCTTTGCGCGCGCAGTGGAGGCGCGTGCTCCCGGCTCCACCCTGCCGCGGCTCGAGCGCGACCTCGTGCTCGAATCGATGCAGGGGGTCGTGGGGGGGCGCGTTCCCGTCGTCATTCAGGCCGACTACGCGCGGGACATCCGGGAGGCCGTGAAGTTCGCCGAGGAAGCCGGCGTCCGGATGATCCTCTCCGGCGGGGCTCACGTGCAGGAAGTCATCGATCTCCTTCGGGAGAAGCAGATCCCGGTTCTTCTCGGACCGATCCTCTCACTCCCGCCGCGCGCGGATGATCCGTATGACCTGATCTTTACGAACGCCGCCGCGCTGCATGCGGCCGGGATTCCGTTTGCGATTCAGACGCGCGATGCGCACAACGCCCGGAATCTTCCCTACCACGCAGCCGCCTGCGCCGCCTTCGGTCTTCCGAAGGAAGAAGCTCTGAAATCGATCACCATCAACCCGGCCCGGATCTTCGGCGTCGACGATGTCGTGGGCTCGCTGGAACCAGGAAAGATGGCGAACCTCTTCGTCGCGGACGGCGATCCGCTGGAGATCACCACCAACGTCCGCGAAGTGTTCATCGCCGGTGAGCGGATGCCGATGGACTCGCGGCACACGCTGCTCTACGAAAAGTTCCGCGCGCGCCCGAGGAAGAGTGCGGAATAAGAGTGCTGAGTGCTGAGGGTCGAGTGCTGAGTGCTGAGTGCTGAGGGTCGAGTGCTGAGTGCTGAGTGGCGAGTGCTGAGTACGAGCCGCATTGCGGGGCACGTGGTCATTCAGAGGCCGCACGGGAGGACGCGGGCGAGAGACGCTTGGTCTCGCGGCCGAAGAATCTCAGGATGCGCAAACCGTCATCGGGTTCTTGTGACTGTGCAATTGCACCCTACGAACGCGTCTGGACCTGCATAAGAACCCGACTGCGATCCTCGCGGCTGAGATTCTTCGGCCGCGACGCCATCTCATATTCTGCACGGCTGGCGCGTGCGGCCTCTGAATGACCCCCGCGCCCCCACGAGTTTCCTGCTCGACGGTCATCTCCGCTCCACCGGTGCTCGCGACGTTCCCTCACTCTGAATGACCCCCCTCCTCGCTCCCCCGGGCGTTCTCACTTGACCCCCGGCGCGCCCGGCAGCACAATCACCGCCGCTGTTCTTTCTCAATCGTAGCCGTTGGGTGTGAGGCGCTTGATGCGCCTCCGAGGGAAGCCGGTTTGAATCCGGCGCGGCCCCCGCCACTGTGACCGACGACGAATCCCGCTTCGACCCGCAAGGGTCCCCACTGTCGCTTTGCGCGATGGGAAGGGAGCGGGAGGAGGATGACTCGGAAGCCAGGAGACCGACTCTGCGGCACTCGTTCAATCCTCCGGGGTGCGAGGAGCGTGCTCGATGGCTCTTCGCTTTCCCCATTGACCGCTTCGGAGGGAAGCGAAAGGAGCCGTCTCCATGTCACGCCGTCTCGCAGTCATCCTTTTCCTCGTCACTGCTCTTCCCGCGTCGTCCCAGACTCCCCTCATTCACGACGAGATCATCGTGACGGCTTCGGCAGCTCCCGAGCCGCTCGATTCCGCGCCGGCCGCCGTCACCGTCGTCACGGCCGCGGAGATCGAACAGCGCGCGGCGCGCGATCTCGCGGACGTGCTTCGCGAAGTTCCCGGCCTGACTCTGATGCGCGGCGGCTCTCCCGGTAAAATCGTCTCGCTCTTCACGCGCGGCGGTGGGTCGAAAGACACCCTGGTCCTCTGGAACGGGGTCGAGCTGAACAACCCCTTCTTCGCGGGATTTGACTGGGCGCGCATCTCCACGGCGGGAATCGAGCGCGTCGAGGTCGTGCGGGGACCCTACTCGGCGCTCTACGGATCCGACGCGGTCAGCGGCGTCGTGAACATCATTACTTCCTCGTCGGGAGCTCCGCGCTTCGACGCCGATCTGCAGGCCGGCGAGAACGGGCTGGTCAACGGCCGGGTCTCGGGTCGCTTCACGTCCGGAGATGTGGGCGTGAGCGCGGCACTCGAGCAGCGAAGCGATGATGGATTCGCGGACAACGACGATTTCGATCAGACCACCGCGATCGCCGAGGCGCGCTGGTCGCTCTCGCGTGGCTCGGTCGGAATCCGGGCCCGGGTCAATGACTACGCCTACGGCATCCCGCGGAGCGTGAATCCCTCCGGCACGGCTTTCGTCGCCTCTCTGGCGCGGCGGGAAGATGGCGAGGAGCTCGATCTCGCTCTGCCGATCTCGTGGACCCTCGGGCGGACGGAATGGGAAGTCGTCTTTTCCCGGAATGACCGAACGGACCGTTTCGAGGATCCCGAGGATCCATTCGGCAGATTCTGGGCGGTCACCGATGTCGTCTCGGACCGGGCATCCGCGCTCGCTCGCTTCAGGACGGGATCGCATCTCCTGGTCGGGGGGGTGGAGGAAGAGAGAGCGAGCGTCGACGATTCCTCGAGTTACGGGACGAGTCTCGATTCGAGGGAGCGAACGGGTCGGGGTCTCTTCCTCGAGGACCGCTGGTCGCGCTCCTCCTCGCGCGGTGATCTCGAGTTGGCGGTCGGAGTGCGCTATGACGACTTCGATACGTTCGGGAGCGCGGTCTCGCCTCGCGCTTCCGTCGCATGGATCCGCGGCGCGAACAAGTGGCGCGCGGGCTTCGGAGGAGCCTTCCGAGCGCCGGCCGTCGGTGAGCTCTACATCCCGTTCTTTGGAAACGCGGAGCTCGAGCCCGAGATCTCACGGAGCGCCGAGCTCGGCTACGACCGGAGACTGCGCAGCGCGCGGTTCTCGGTGACGGCCTTCCGGACCGACTTCGATGAGCTGATCGTGTACGACAACATCGCGAACCGCTTCGAGAACACCGGAGCCGGACGCTCGCATGGCGTGGAGCTCGGGTGGGAGCACCAGATCTCGCCGGAACTGACGCTCAATGCCAGCTACACATGGCTCGACACGGAGGACCTGGGCAGCGGCGAGCCATTTCTGAGACGGCCGGAGCACTCCGGATCCTTCTTCGTCCGCTGGTCGGATGGCGACTGGGGCGCGAGCGGCGCGGCAGTTCATGCCGGCGACCGTGCCGACCTGACGGACCTCTTTCCATTCGGCCGGGTGATGAGCGAAGCGCACACCACGCTCGATCTGATGGTGGAACGATCGCTCGGCAGCGTCACGCCTTACCTCAAGATCGAGAACGCGACGGACGTCGAATATGAAGAGATCTTCGGCTACCCCTCGGCGCGCCGCCGCGCCATCGCGGGTGTTCGCCTGCGGCTCTGAACATAGTCAAAGATGGACACAGAGCACTGAAAGAGAGTCAAAAACCAACGCAGAACGCAGAACGATGAATTTAGAATTTAGAAAGAGAGTCAAAGACCAACGCAGAACGCAGAACGATGAAAAGAGTCAAAGACCAACGCAGAATGCAGAACGCAGAACGATGAATTTAGAAAGAAAGTCAAAGACGGACACAACCCGCGTCGCCGATCTCGGGTCGGCGAATCGTTCAGCCCGGTCGAAGGCTTTTGACTCTCTTCTAAATTCTAAATTCATCGTTCTGCGTTCTGCGTTGGTCTTTGACTCTTTAGCGCGACAGATATACTCAACCAGGAGGAATGACCCATGCCGATTCGACCGAGTGAAGACGAAGAAGCCTATTTCCACCGACAGGAGATGGAGCGACTCCAGCAACAGGCGAAGGAGAAGGCCGCGCTGATGGAGGATGAGCACAAACGCCAGCTCAAGGAGCAGCATTACATGCACTGCCCGAAGTGCGGACTGGACCTCCACGAGTTCGATTTCAAAGGATTGAAGCTGGATCGCTGCAGCGGCTGCGGCGGGACCTGGTTCGACGACGGAGAGATGGAGCAGCTCCTCAACCGCGGCGAGATGTTCGACCGCCTGAAGTCTTTTTTCTCCTGACGGGGCGCGAAGGGGGTTTCTCCTCTTCGAGACCGGGTGCGCCGCGCCAGCTTCGCGGCATCGAGACGTATCGGTTTCCGGCGAGAAAGAAACGGAGCGGCCAGGCCGCCGCCTCGCCGGAATTATCGATCCCGACTCGCTGCGAGACCGCGATGTCATCCTCGTAAATCTCGACGTCGCGCGGGAAGATGGCCAGCTCCCGGCTTGCGAGAGAGACGCCGTCGAGTGCCGTGTCGATCGACATCCCCATGCAGAGTTTTCCCGGGCCGGACAGCAGGTCGAACTCCCGTCTGGCCTTCGGCCTCAGCGTGCGGATGCGCTCGATTCCCTCCAACGGTTGAGCGGCGCGGAGAAGCACCGCCTCCGCCACGTCTTCTTCGCCGGTCACCACGTTCAGGCAGTAATGCATCCCGTACGTGAAATAGACGTAGGCGTGACCCCCCTCGAGGTACATCGATGCGTTGCGCGCGCTCCGAAGCCCACGCCTGGCGTGGCTCGCCGGATCATTCGCTCCGAGATACGCCTCGGTCTCGACGATCCGCGCGGTGAGGACGTCGCCATCGAGCTCGCGACGGAGAAGGCAACCGAGCAGCTGCCGTGCGATTCCGACCGGATCGCCCTGGTAAAAAGACTTCGGGAGTGGACGGCGCTTCATCGGTCGAGCTGCTGCTCCGTCGTGTGCGCGGCGATGATCGTCAGAAGCTCCTCGTGAACTGCGCGAGGGGCTCCCACGATGTTTCCGCGGTCCCAGAATGTCTGGCCGCCGGAGAAATCGGTGACCACGCCTCCCGCCTCGCGAACCAGCAGGCCGCCCGCGGCGACGTCCCATGGCGCGAGGTGGATCTCGAAGAAGCCGTCGAAGATTCCGGCGGCGGTGTAGGCGAGATCGAGCGCGGCCGATCCGGCGCGGCGGACTCCCTTGGCACGCCGCACGACATCCTCGAAGATTTTCATGTAGGTGGAAACATACTCTTGCGCGCGGAACGGGAAGCCGGTCGCGATGAAGGCGCCCTCGAGCGTGGGCTGGTCGCTGATCGTGATTCGTCCCCCGTTCATGAAGGCGCCTCCTCCCTTCTCGGCCGAGAAAAGAAGATCGCGAAGAGGTTCGTAGACGACGGCGGCCACGGTCTCGTCGCCGTCGCGCAGTCCGATCGACACGCACCAGAAGGGGAAGTGCTGGAGGTAATTCGACGTGCCGTCGAGAGGATCGATGATCCAGGTCCGGCGGCTCGACCCGGTCTGATTTCCGAGGCTGCTGCCGCCCTCTTCGCCGAGGCAGTCATGATCGGGCGTGGCCTGACGGAGATACTCCACGATGGCGGTTTCACTCTCGCGGTCCGCCCTGGAGACCCAGTCGTTTCGCGACTTAAGGTCGGCGTGCTCCTTCCCCAAGCGCTGCCAGTAGTGCCTGAGAATCTCGGCGCCGGCGTGCGCGGCCTGAGTTGCGATCTCGGTTGGATTCAAATGAGAGCCTCTTCGGGTGGTTCAGGAAAACGCATTATGGTTTTTTGCAGGCTCGGGGCCAAAGGGGAAGGTTGTTCAGAGTGGGGGAACGCACCGGCCGCGGGTGGGGGTCATTCAGAGTGGCGGAACGCCGCGAGCGCCGGTGGAGCGGAGATGACCCTACCTTAATCGCGAGTGGGTGAGTCAAAAACCGTTCACGGGCACGGGCACGTTCACGTTCACGGGAAGGAAGCC
>DATLEY010000136.1:0-4701 GCA_035525215.1 Thermoanaerobaculia bacterium
GCTCTGGCTTCCGCACGGCGCCTCGGACTGGGGGCTTACGCCCCCAGCTGTCACATCTGACGCCCGCCTTCGCGGGCTTTCTTCCCGTGAACGTGAACGTGCCCGTGAACGGTTTTTGACTCACCTACTCAGGATTCAGACGGGTCATCTCCGCTCCACCGGCGCTCGCGACGTTCCCTCACTCTGAATGACCCCCGCCCTCACCCGGTTGTGCCGCTACGAGTTTTCGCGCGCTCCGAGTCATCTCCGCTCGAACGCGCTCGCGAGCTCCCTCTTCCCTCGCTCCTCTACCCTCTTCCCTGCTTCCCCCTATCCCGCTTCGATTCCGCCGAACACCACCACGTCCACCTTCTCCCCGCTGGCGACTTCGGTGATCCCCTCCTGAACCACGGCGAAGCCGTTCGCTCCCACCATCGACATCGAGACGCCGGAACCCTGAACCGGCATCGGCAGCGCCATCAGCGAGCCGTCGCGAGCCACGACCCGCACGCGCAGATACTGTCTTCGGTCTCCCCGCGAGCGAAGCCTCCCTTCGGTCCTCATCCGGATCGTCGGGCTGAAGAGATTCTTCTCCTGTCCCATGGCGCGCCTCATCGCCGGCGCCACGAAGAGAATGAACGAGACCATGCAGGAGACCGGATTTCCCGGAAGCCCGAAGTAAAGACATTCTCCCAGGCGTGAGAGGACCAGAGGCTTGCCTGGTTTCATCGCCACCTGCCAGAACTTCGTCTCCGCGCCGAGAGCATCGAGCGCGTCTTTCACGAAGTCGAATGCCCCGACCGAGACGCCGCCGGTCGAGAGAACGAAGTCCGCTGTCGTCGCTTCCCGGATCGCTGCGACCGTCGCGTCGAGATCGTCGGCGACGATTCCGAGAAGTCGCGGCACCCCTCCGGCGTCCCGCACGAGGGCGGCAAGGGAGTAAGCGTTCGAGTTCACGACCTTTCCAGCTTCAAAAGAATCATTGACGTCGATGACTTCGTCGCCGGTCGAGAGGATTGCGACGACCGGGCGCTTCGCGACGACGACCTCCCCCTTCTGCACCGAGGCCAGTACGCCCACCGCGGCGGGCGAGAGGCGCGTTCCCCTTGCGAGGACGACATCTCCCGTTTTCATGTCCTCGCCTTGCCGGCGGACGTTCTCCCCTTTTCTCACCGGCTTCACGACCGAGACGATGGAGGAGCCGGCGTCCGTCAGCTCTACCGGAACGACGGCGTCAGCCCCCGTGGGGATCAAGGCTCCCGTCATGATCCGGATCGCCGTGCCTGGCCCGACTTCTCGCGATGCTACGACTCCCGCCGGAACGTCCTCGATCACTTCCAGGCGCACCGGATGATCGCCGGCCGCTCCCGCGATGTCCGTCGCCATGACGGCGTATCCGTCCATCGCCGAGTTGTCACGAAGAGGGATGTCGCGAACCGCCTCCACATCCTCGGCGAGCGTGCGTCCGCAGGCCTCAGTCAGCGGAACGAGCTCGGTTCCGAGAAACGACACCTCGGAGAGGACGCGCTCCTGAGCCTCCTCCACCGGCAGCATCCGTTCCTCGGAGCGGGGCTTCTGGAAGGTCGGCATGGGGAGAGTCTAACAACGAGTCGCCTCGGGTCTTCAACGAGACCATCGACCTGGCGCCTGCCTCCGTGGCCGATAAATTTGTAGTCGCAGGAAGGTCACTCGGCGGATCAAGCCGGCTGGGCACTCAGCCCCGCGAAGGCGGGGCGAAAGATATGACAGCCCCGGCCGTAAGGCCGGGGTTCTCGACGGCCATACAAATATCCTGAGCCCGCGAAGGCGGGCGACAGAACCGGCTGTGCCGCCCGCCTTCGCGGGCTCTCGGAAAATTCGAGTTCCGCGTTAACCCCGGCCTTACGGCCGGGGCTGTCGTATCTGGCGCCCGCCTTCGCGGGCTGAGAACCTCGAATGGAACCCCTGGACGTAGGTGCCGCGCGTAACCCCCTACCGCACCACGTCCAGGGCCTTTTCGGTGGCGTTGAGAAGCGCTTCCGGTCCGACCGGCGCGCCGGTCGCCTGTTTCATCCAGACGTCCGGAAGGAGATCGCCGATGATCGACATCCTCGCGAATTCCGGGCCGATGGTTCCCGCTCTCTCCATCTGTTCCTTGATCTGGAACGCGATCAGATGTCCGATCGGATAATCCGGCAGGTAGAGAATCGAAGCGATCATGTGGGAGTAAACACCGAGGAGCACGGCATCCCTCGTCCCGAACACCGGGGCGTAGTAGCGGTTCCAGACGTCCTTCGAAATGGCGACCGTCGCGTCGCGCAGCTCCGCGGGAGTGGCCTCCGGGTGGTCGTACATCCAGTGCCAGACCGCCATGTCGACCATCGCAACTCCAGCAATCTCATAGACGGACCAGAAGTCATCGATGGCATCGAGCGCTCTGGTCGTGGCGTCGGGACTGGAGAGTCCAAGGAGCTGCAGGTCGCGGTCCTGGAAGACGAAAGCGAGCGCCTCGGTGAATGCGGTGTTCGGAACGCCTTCCAGCAGCGTGTAGTCGATGCGGTTGATCGAGAGCACCTGCTCCACGTTGTGCCCGAGCTCGTGAACTGCGATGTTGTATCCCTTGTAATCCATCCCATCGGGGCCTACGCGCGTGCGGAGGTACGCCGGATCTCCGCGACGGCCGCCGCCGAACGCGTGGCCCGACCCCCGCGCCGAATGAACTTCGATCATCGAGGAGACGTAGCCGGCCGTCTCCTCCGGGAACCCGAGCTTGACGAGGATGTTCGGAATGTCGGCGGCGAACGCCTCCGGAGTGGGGTAGAGCTTCTTCGTGATCGCGTCGAGCTCGGACTCCGTGTAAGCACCGCGTGGCCGGAAGCCGCTGTACCAGATGTCGAAAGGCTCGAGTTTGCGTCCGAGCCGCTTTTCGATGAGGCGGGCGACCCGCGGCGCGAGGGGAGAGGTCAGCACTTTTTCGAACATTCCGCGTACGCGCTCTTCCGGAAGCTCGCGCCCTTCATTGAAACGTCGCGCGATCAGAGTCGGAGCGGTCGGCGAGTATGGATCGGCGAGCCGGATCGCCCGGAATGTCGCCAGGAGCTGGGCGTAGCGCTCATTCGGCTCGGGAGCGTTCGAGACGGATTCGGGAATCAGCGGAAAGCCGGCAGGATCGTAGTCGACCACGGCCGACGGGCGGACCTCATTGGTGTAGGGATTCCAGTCCACGCGCGGATCGTCGATCACGACCTCCGGAATCGTCTGGGTCACGATCCTCTCCATGACGCGCTGAATCATCCGCTGTTTTGGCAGGCCGTTTTTCTCGCTGTAGTTCGCTTTCAGCTCGTCGCGGAGGTTCCAGTGAGAGAGAAGGCGCAACTTCTCGGGAAAGAGTCGTCTTCCCTGATGATCGAGCAGGTGGTGCATCCAGATGTTGTACTCGGCGATGTACGAGTCGGCCGCGGCCGATGCCTGCGCGATCGCCAGATTCACTTCGGCGGGCACGCGGCGGTTGAAACCCTGAGCCAGCCGCGCTTCCGCCCACTGCCGCCGGGTCCAGCTCTCCCCATTCGCCACGCGCTCGTCGAGGGTGGTCAGCGGGAAGTTGAGCAGGACCACGAACGCCAGCTTGTTCGCGAAGAGATCCTCATTGAGGTGCGCGGAGGGATCGTAGCCGGAGAGGATCCGGTCGAACGGAAGGATCGGGCCGCGATTCAGATCGGTGTACATCCTGAGCTCTCGGACCGCGTCGAGCATCAGACCGTTGATCTGCTCGAACGCGATCTGCAATCGGTCGAACATCGCATCGCGGGTCTCGCCCGTCGCGAAGTTGGCCTTTACGAACTGCTCCAGCTCCTCCGCATCGCCGTCCTGGGGAAGCCAGAACGTCGAGACCTGCCTGAGCCCGCGCTGAATGCGGGGGCGCTCGGCTTCCCCATGCTGCGCGACCAGCTCGGTCTCCAGTTTCTCAATCGAGGTTTGCAGCCCGGTCTGGGCCCCCCCGCTCACCGCGAAGAGGGCGAGCGTGATCGCAATCGTCGTCGTTCGAATCATCGAAGCCTCCGGCCGCGAATTCTATCGGATGAACCCGCCCGATCTCCGCCCCTTTCCGAATTGTTCGATTCTTGACATCAACCGGTCGATCTGGTGGAGTGCCCGCCGGATTTCAAGGAGGATTGAGATGCGTAAATTCGCCATTTTGATCATGACTTTGGGCATTCTCACCGGCTGTTCGGCCGAGGAATCGTCGACCGGGACTGCCGTCGCCGGAGCGGCGGAGGAGCAGACCTATCCCCTCGAGGGGCGCATCATCAGCCGCGATCCTTCCAAGAATGAGCTCACCGTGGATCACGAAGAGATCCCGGGCTACATGGCCGCGATGACCATGCCCTATCAGGTGCGGGGGCAGAACGTCGCCGACCTCCCGGCGGATGGAATGGAGATCACGGCGACCGTTCACGCCACGGAGGAAGCGTACTGGCTCACTGACGTTCAGCCGGTGGGAGGAGATCCGACGGCGACCGATCTGACGACGACCTCGACCGCGATCGAAAGCGGGACCGCCGGCACGGACACCACGGGCACCACGGATACCGCGGGAACCTCGACCGGCGCGAACTGATCGCCGGATAGAAAACGTAAGGACATGCTTCCCGCGAAAAGCTTCGAGGGGAAAGTCGCTCTGGTCACCGGCGGCGGCACGGGGATCGGCTTCGCCATGGCGCAGACCCTCGCCTCCCTCGGGGC
>DATLEY010000138.1:0-3421 GCA_035525215.1 Thermoanaerobaculia bacterium
CCCGCCTTCGCGGGCTCGATTTTTCGCACGGCCTCTCGGACCGGGGGCTCACGCCCCCGGCTGTCACATCTGACGCCCGCCTTCGCGGGCTTCCTTCCCGTGAACGTGAACGTGCCCGTGCCCGTGAACGGTTTTTGACTCTCCCGCTCGCGATCAAGACCGGGGTCATCTCCGCTCCACCGGCGCTCGCGCCGTTCCCCCACGCTGAATGACCGCATCCTCCCGGCTGAGCTGCCGCCGCCGGTGACTCTTTCTACATTCTGCATTCTGCATGCTGCATTCTGCATTCAGCCTTTGACTCTCTCTCCTTTGGCTCACCGCACCTCGACCATCATCCCCCGAAGGTACTCTCCCTCCGGGCAGTAGATCGACACGGGGTGGTCGGCGCCGGCTCCGAGCCGGCGGAGGATGCGGACGCTCCTGCGGGCATCGAGCGCGGCGGAGAAGATGATCTTCTGAAATAGATCGGCGTCCATGTGGCCTGAGCAGGTGAACGTGAGGAGGAGTCCTCCGGGCTCGATGAGCTTCAGGGCCTGAAGATTGATGTCCTTGTAACCGCGCGCCGCGCGCTCGACCTCGCCGCGGCTTCGCGCGAACGGCGGCGGATCGCACACCACGAGGTCATAGCGCTCGCCGCGTCCAACCAGCTCCCGCACCCACTCGAATGCGTCCGCCTCGATCAGCGTCACGTCGGCCGCCGATTCATTCAGCTCGTGATTCCGCCGCGCGAGCGCCAGCGCGTCGGCGGAGACGTCCACTTCGTCGACGACCGTCGCTCCGCCGGCGGAGGCATACACACCGAAGCCGCCGGTGTAGGAGAAGAGATTGAGAACCTTCCTCCCACCCGCAAAGCTCCGAACGAGTAACCGATTGTCGCGCTGGTCGAGAAAAAATCCCGTCTTCTGGCCGCCGCCCGGCTGCACGATGAAGCGGAGTCCGTTCTCGAGGATGGTCCGCTCGCGAGAGGGGTCGCCGATGGAGCGGTCGGAGAGGTCGAGTCTCTCGAGCCGCCTCGCCGGGAGATCATTCTTGATGTAGATGTGCTGGACGCCGGTGGCTTCGCGGAGCGCATCGAGGAGGGCGTCGGACATCCGGTCGAGACCCGCCGCGGTGATCTCGACGACGAGCGCGTCGTCGTAGCGATCGACGATCAATCCGCTGAGATCATCTCCCTCCGAGTGAATCAGGCGGAGGGCCGAGGTGTCGTTTCCTGAGATCAGTGTGCGGCGGCGCTCCAGAGCTTCGTCGATGCGCGTCCGGATCAAAGCATGGTCCGCGACCTGATCTCCGAACGCGATCGCCCGGAGCCGGATCTGAGAATGGCGGGAGTAAAAACCGCTGGCCACCTGCCGTCCCGCCGCGTCGAACAGGAGGCCGATGGCCGCGTCGCGCGGTCCCTCCTCCCGCGCGATGGCCCCCTCGAAGACCCAGGGGTGGCGATTGCGGACCGACTTCTCGCGGCCCGGTTTGAGATGGAGTGTGATCGGCAGCATCGGGGCGCAAGCATAAAGCGAAGCCCACGAAAGCCCCGAGGAGATAGGGGGTGTTTAGGGGAATGGTTCCTTCCGAAGAGCGGAACTGCCGCCCGCGGGCAGTACAATCAACAGTCGATGTCCGCCTCCGCCCCAGTCCCCCGGAAGGTCGAAGTCAACGTCGGCTACCTGGCCGATCTTCTCCGCAACGCCGGGTTCATCGATGACCAGCAGCGCGCGGAGGTCGACGCTCTGGAGCGGCAGGGGCGGCTGGCGAAGGGAAAGAAGGGAGAGGAATCTCCGAGCCCCTTCCGAACGATCGCCTCGCTCAATCTTCAGGACGCCACCGGCCAGTCGACGCGGATCGACGAGGTCCTGCTGGCCCGGCTGGTCGCCGAGGATGCCGGACTGGAGTTCTTCAAGATCGACCCTCTCAAGCTCGACATCGAGCTGATCGAGTCGAAGATCTCGCGGCCATTCGCCCGGAAGCACAAGATGGTTCCGGTCTACGTGCGCGACGGCAAGCTGGTGGTCGCGGTCGTGAATCCGTTCGACGCGCCGTCGATCGAGGCCTACCGCCCGATCGCGGGCCAGGATCTCCGGCTGGTGGTCTCCGCCGAGACCGACATCATCTCCGTCATCAATGATTACTACGGCTTTCGCGCCTCGGTCACCAAGGCCGAGCGGGACCTCAAGGGCGGCTTCGACCTCGGAAATCTCGAGCAGTTCGTCAAGCTGAAGTCGGGCGCCGAGATCGAGGCGAGCGATCAGCACATCGTCAATGCCGTCGATTACCTCCTCCAGCACGCCTACGATTCGCGCGCCTCGGACATCCACGTCGAGCCCAAGCGCGAGCACGCCCAGATCCGTTTCCGCATCGACGGCGTCCTCCATGAGATCCAGCGCGTTCCGAAGCTCGTGAACCTCGCCGTGACCTCGCGGCTGAAGACGATGTGCCGGATGGACATCGCCGAAAAGCGACGACCTCAGGACGGCCGCATCAAGACCGAGAGGGAAGGGAAGGAGATCGAGCTCCGCGTCTCGACCCTCCCCACCGCGTTCGGCGAGAAAGTGGTCATGCGGATCTTCGACCCGGACGTACTGGTCAGGGACCTCTCCGGACTCGGCTTTTATGAAGACGAGCTCAAGTCCTTCGAAGAGTGGATCGAGCGGCCGCACGGAATCATCCTGGTCACCGGACCGACCGGATCGGGCAAGACGGTCACGCTCTACTCGGCGCTCAAACACCTTTCCAGCCCCGAGATCAACATCGTCACGATCGAAGACCCCATCGAAATGGTCTACGAGGATTTCAATCAGACCTCGGTTCAGAACAAGATCGGGATCACTTTCGCTTCAGCGCTGCGGACCATTCTGCGCCAGGATCCCGACATCATCATGGTTGGCGAGATCCGGGATGGCGAGACTGCGCAGAACGCGATCCAGGCGGCGCTCACGGGCCATCTCGTCTTCGCTACCCTCCACACGAACGACGCCGCCTCCTCGGTGACCCGCCTCGTCGATCTCGGCATCGAACCCTTTCTGATCTCGACCTCGCTGGTCGGCGCCATGGCGCAAAGGCTCATCCGGACGATCTGCCGCGACTGCAAGCGCAACCGCCCCCTCAGTCTCGAAGAGTCGGCCATGCTCAACCTTCAGGCGCCCCCCGGGAAACGGATCATCGTGAAGGAAGGGGCCGGGTGCGGCCGCTGCCGCAACACCGGGTACTTCGGCCGCAGCGGCATCTTCGAGATCCTCACGGTCGACAACGCGATCCGCGACATGGTCGACCGGCGCGAGGACTTTTTGAAGATCAAGGACATGGCCGTCCGCCGGGGAATGCGCACGCTGCGTCAGGCGGCGCTTCGAAAGCTCGCCGAGGGGGAGACGACCTTCGAAGAGGTGATACGGGTCACGGGGATCTGAGAAGAGTGCTGAGTGCTGAGTGC
>DATLEY010000139.1:0-22802 GCA_035525215.1 Thermoanaerobaculia bacterium
GAGACAGCAGCAGCTCTCCTACTCAGCGCCCTCGAAAGAAGCCGCCGCTCCGGTCAAGCGGCAGCAGGCAAAGGTCGGCCGCAACGAGCCCTGTCCCTGCGGCTCAGGAAAAAAGTACAAGAAGTGCCACGGCACCGCGGCATAGTGGACAGTCCACTAGAATGCCAGGCGCGCTGATCTGGCCTCCGGCCGTTTGGAATGAGCCGTGCACTCGGCTCGGCGATCTCTCCGTTCCTCCGATGAAAAGGTCGCCATGAATCGCGAAAGCTCGTATCAGCAGCATCTCCACAAGCCGCGCTCCGCCGGAGAGTACGCCGGCCTGGCTGCCCGCGGTTTCGCCATGGGGTCGGCGGACGTGGTGCCGGGGGTCTCCGGCGGAACCATGGCCTTCATCCTCGGAATCTACGAGGAGCTGATCGAATCGATCCGGGCCATCGGCCGCCCCGAGTTCTTTCGTCCGCTGCTGCGAGGTCGGATCGCGGAAGCGCTCCGGGCAATCAATTTTTATTTTCTTGCGGCCGTCGGCAGCGGAATCCTTCTCGCGATCCTCACGCTGGCCCGCGGGCTGGAGTGGTTGCTGGAGAACCGTCCCGTCCTGGTCTGGAGCTTCTTTTTCGGACTGGTTCTCGCATCGGTTCTGACCGTGTCCCGGCGGGTCACCCGGTGGAATCCGCTTCTCGTTTTTCTGACGATCGCGGGAACGGCCGCGGCGTGGGTTTTCGTCGGCCTGGTTCCGGTGCAGACGCCCGAAACATGGTGGTTTCTCTTCTTCGCCGGAGCGCTGGCCATCTGCGCCATGATCCTTCCCGGCATCTCCGGCGCCTTTCTCCTTCTGCTTCTCGGAAAATATCAGTACGTTCTGTCGGCAGTGAACGACCGGAACTTCGTGCCGATCTTCTGGGTGGTTCTGGGGGCCATGGTCGGCATCGTCTCCTTCGCGCAGGTACTCGGTTGGCTCTTCAGAACTCACCCCGACGGGACGGTCTCGGTTCTCACCGGACTGATGGTGGGAAGCCTGCGGAAGGTGTGGCCGTGGAAAGAGGACGTCGCCTTCATCATCGGCTCGCATGGCGAGCGGATCCCGACAATTCAGAGAAACATCCTGCCATCGGCGGGTGATGACGTGCTGATGGCGGTCGCGCTCGCCGTGACGGGGCTGATTCTCGTACTGGTCCTGGAGTGGTGGGCGAACCGCGCCGGCGAGTCGGAGCTGAAGACCGGCACCTAGTCCACTAGGCCGCCGCTGTCCAAAAGCTGCAATAATCGAAGGGTGCAGAAGGACCTCTTTCGCCGCTTCGACCTCTTCGCCGAGCTGGACGAGGAAGAGATCGAGAAGATCTCGGCGCATGCCCGGCCTCGCAAGTTTCATCGCGACGAAGTCGTGTTCCACGCGGACCAGCCTGGGGACGTTTTCTGCCTGATCGTCAACGGCCGGGTGAAGGTGACCATGATCTCTCCCGAGGGGAAGGAGCTGATTCTCTCGACCCTCGGGCCGGGAGAGTTTTTCGGAGAGATGTCGCTCCTCGACGACGAGCCGCGTTCGGCCACGGTGACCGCGATCGAGCCGCTGGAGCTGCTGACGATCTGGCGGAACGACCTGCTCCAGATCATGAAGGATGATTTCTCGATCACCCGGAAACTCGTGGCCGAGCTTTCCAAGCGGCTTCGACGCGCCTCGCGGCGCATCGAGTCGCTGGTGACCATGGACGTCTACGGCCGCCTGGCCCGCTTCCTCCTCGAGCTGGCCCGCGATCAGGGGAGGCCACTCGACAACGGCTACGTCGCGGTCAGCCGTCCGACGCATCAGGCCATCGCGAATACCATCGGGACCTCGCGGGAGACCGTCTCACGCCTCCTCCACGATCTGATGGAGCAGAAGCTGCTGCTCTCGGAAGGGAAGACGATCTATCTTCACCGGAGCACGCTCGATCAGTTCAGGGAAATGAGCTGAACGATGGCTCCGCCGGGCGGGTCGTCCCGTGATGGATGGCGGGCGCAGATCACCGTGCCGAACACGCTCAGCCTCCTGAGGCTGGCGCTGATTCCCGTTTTCGTGAAGGTCTCACTGGAGCGGGACTTCGCCGCGGCGTTCATCATTTTTCTCGCGGCTGCGCTCACGGATGCGCTGGATGGATGGATCGCGCGCCGGTTCAATCAGCGCTCACGGTTGGGAGCCTATCTCGATCCCGCCGCCGACAAGACCATGATGCTGGCGACGTACGTCGTATTCACGCTCCCCGGAGTCGCGGATCCCGCCCTTCCGGTCTGGCTCACCTTCACTGTCTTCATCCGCGACATCACGCTGGTCGTCTTCGCCTACCTCCTCTACACGCGCATCCGGATCAAGCGGTTTCCTCCGTCCATCGCCGGCAAGCTCTCGACCATCATCCAGGTCATCGCGCTCGCGGCGACGGTGGCCGCGAACACGTTCCTTGGTCCTCTGGTCGCGCCGATGGTCCCGTGGGCGCACCGCATGGCTCTGCTGGTCACTCTCTATTCGGGCTACGACTATCTTCGACGCTGGGATCTGGCTCTTCAGGATTCGCGAGGTTGATCGCTCGTCGGCGGGGCGTCGAGTCTCCCGCTGGACGAGAGACCTCGCGCCCCCTACAATCCCCCCCGCTGCGAGGAAATAGCTTTCCTGCCGCGGCGGGTTCTCACGATCCTCGCCTCCATAGCTCAATTGGTAGAGCAGCAGACTCTTAATCTGTTGGTTCTAGGTTCGAGTCCTAGTGGGGGCACCAGACGCTCATATCTGGTGCAGCGTCTCGGAAGTCGGCTTTCCGAGACGCTGCACGCAGGATGGCCGGGAAAGGCTCTCGAGCGCGCTCCGGCTCCCCGGTCCCGGCCGCCCCGAAATTCCCGCGCGAAAGTGGCGGAACTGGCAGACGCGCCAGACTTAGGATCTGGTGGCTTGACGGCCTTGGGGGTTCGAGTCCCCCCTTTCGCACCATTCCTGCAGGCCAATCGGAGAGAATAGTTTTTCGGCTCCCGGACGGTCCCGTCCGGCACAGCCTGAAAGAGGTGACCCATGCTGATCGATCTCCAGGATGTTTCGTCGATTCGCAAGAAGGTGGAAATCGAAATTCCGGCCGATGCCGTCGACACCGCGTACAAGAGCGTGACGGGCGAGTTCGCAAAGCAGGCCCGCGTGCCTGGTTTCCGCCCCGGCAAGACGCCGGCGCACATCGTCCAGCAGCGGTTCCAGAAAGAGATTCAGGAAGAGGTCATCGATCGCCTTCTCCCGGAGTACTTCATGGAGGCGATCTCCGGGAAGGACTTCGAGCCGGTCGGAAATCCCGGCCTGAAGAGGGTCGATCCGATCGAGAAGGGAAAACCGGCGCGCTTCGTCGCCGAGTTCGAGGTCAAGCCTCCGGTGACTCTGGCCGAGTATCGCGGGATCGAAGTGACCTCGACGCCGGTGGAAGTGAACGAGCAGGATGTCGATGCCATCGTGGAGCGCTATCGCGATCATTCCAGCAGCTTCGTTCCGGTCACCGATCGGGGAGCCGCGGATGGCGATTACCTGGTGGTGGACATCGTGACCGGCGGAGAGGGTGTGGAGAACGCGAGCACCCAGGGGTACACGCTGCAGCTGGGGGAGGAAGCGCCGCTCCCCGAGCTCAACGATGCATTGCGCGGACGGAACGCCGGAGAACAGGCTTCGTTCGAGAAGAGCTACGGAGAGGACGCCCCCAACGAAAAGGTGCGGAACAAGACGGTGCGATACGACCTCACCGTGCGCGAGGTCAAGCGGCGGGAGAAGCCGCCCGTCGACGACGAGCTCGCGCGAGCGGTGGGACTCGGTGAATCGGTGGCCGAGATGCGAACGAAGGTTCAGGAGGACCTGGTCCGCCATCGCCAGAAGGAAGACGAGCAGGCCAGGCGGCAGCAGATCGGTGATGCGCTGATCGCGCGACACGAGCTCGAAGTGCCGCAGGCGCTGCTGATGGACGAGATGAACCGCTCGATGCGGAATTACGCCCGGTTCCTCGCCTCTCAGGGCGTGGACCTCGAAAACGCCGATCTGGACTGGGAAGAGATCGGCCGCAATCTCGAGCCGGAAGCCGTCAAGCGCGTCAAGCGCGGGTTGATTCTCGAAGCGATCGCGAAGAAGGAAGGGGTCTCGGTCTCCGACGTGGAGGTCGACGCCGAGATCCGGACGGCGACGCATGGGACCGGCGAGGAATTCGCGGAGGTCCGCCATCGTCTCAAGCACGACGGTGGTTACGAGGGCCTGCGCACGAGCATGATTCAGGAACGCGCTCTCGAGCTGCTGGTCCGCGAGGCGAAGGTCGTTCCGAAGAAGGATTGACTTCCGCGTTCGTGTGGGAGATACCAGACCAGGATTACGGTCGCGGGAAATCGGCCGCGATCGGAAAGAAGGAGTTTTACCCAATGCTGATCCCGATGGTGGTGGAGCAGACGTCGCGCGGCGAGCGCGCCTACGACATCTACTCTCGTCTTCTCAAGGACAACGTCGTGTTTCTCGGCTCGCCGATCGACGACAACGTCTCCAACCTGATCATCGCGCAGATGCTCTTCCTCGAAGCCGAGAACCCGGAAAAGGACATCTGGCTCTACGTGAACTCTCCTGGCGGATCGATCACCGCGGGCCTCGCGATCTACGACGCCATGCAGTACGTCAAGCCCGATGTCGCGACGATCTGCATGGGTCAGGCAGCTTCGATGGCCGCGGTCCTTCTGGCCTCCGGCAAGAAGGGGAAACGCTATGCTCTCCCCAACTCGCGAGTGCTCATTCATCAGCCCTGGCTGCAGGGACTCGGTGGACAGGCCGCCGACATCGACATTCACGCCAAGGACATCCTGCGGATGCGCCAGCGGCTGAACCAGATCCTCGCGGATCACACCGGACAGCCGATCGAAAAGATCGAGCGCGATACCGATCGCGACTACATCCTCTCCTCGGCGGATGCCGTTACCTACGGCATCGTGGATCAGATGATCGAGAAGAGAGCGTGAGGAAGAGTGCTGAGTGCTGAAAAAGACGAACGCAGAACGCAGAACGCAGAACGATGAATTTATAAAGAGAGTCAAAGACGAACGCAGAACGCAGAACGCAGAACGATGAATTTAGAAAAAGGCGAACGCGGAACGCAGAACGTGGAACGATGAACGCGTTCTGCGTTCGCCTTTTGACTTTCTGTCCAAGTTCACTCGTCCTTATCAACTCGCTATGACTCTCTTCTAAATTCATCGTTCTGCGTTCTGCGTTCTGCGTTCAGCCTTTGACTTTTGTCCCCTTTCAACATTCTCCATTCAGCATATTCAGCATTCAGCATTCAGCTTCCCCCCCCCGGAATGGCCCCCATATCCCCCCTGTTTGGATCAGCGACCCTCCCTTCCTTGACAGTGCAGGGGGGCCGCAAGACAATGATTAAAACCGCAAAGGAATCCCTATAGATGTCGAAGAAAGGAAGCAACGGCGACGTCCTGCGCTGCAGTTTCTGCAACAAGAGCCAGCGTGACGTCAAAAAGCTGATTGCAGGCCCCACCGTCTACATCTGCGACGAGTGTGTCGACATCTGCCTCGACATCATCGCCGAGGATCGCAAGGAAGAGCCCGGTCTGCAGGAAGCGCCGGGACAGCTGCCAAAGCCGAAAGAGATCAAAGAGTTCCTCGACCAGTACGTGATCGGTCAGGAGCGGGCGAAGAAGAAGCTCGCCGTCGCCGTCTACAACCACTACAAGCGGATCGATTACCAGCAGCGGACGAACCGTCAGGACGTCGAGTTGCAGAAGTCGAACATTCTGCTGATCGGGCCGACCGGAACCGGGAAAACCCTCCTGGCTCAGACGCTGGCCCGGATGCTCTCGGTTCCTTTCACCATCGTCGATGCGACGACTCTGACCGAGGCTGGCTACGTGGGTGAGGATGTCGAGAACATCATCCTCAAGCTCTATCAGGCGGCCGGCAACGACAAGGACAAGACCCAGCGCGGCATCGTCTACATCGACGAGGTCGACAAGATCTGCCGCAAGGGCGACAACCCCTCCATCACCCGCGACGTCTCGGGCGAGGGTGTCCAGCAGGCCCTTCTCAAGATCCTGGAAGGAACCGTGGCGAACGTTCCGCCTCAGGGTGGACGCAAGCATCCCCATCAGGAGTTCATCCAGATCGACACGACGAACATCCTCTTCATCTGCGGAGGCGCCTTCGTCGGCCTGGACAACGTGATCGAGCGCCGGATGTCGTCGAGCAGCATGGGGTTCGGCGCGAAGATCTCGAGCAAGAAGGACCGCCGCCTCTCCGAGCTTCTGGCTTCGGTTCACCCCGAGGATTTGATCAAGTTCGGACTGATCCCCGAGTTCGTCGGCCGGCTTCCCGTGGTGGCGACGCTGGACGAGCTGGACAAGGGCGCGCTGATCGAGATTCTGCGCGAGCCGAAGAACTCGCTCGTGCGGCAGTATCAGACCATGATGGGCTTCGAGAACGTGACGCTCCGATTCCAGGACGACGCTCTGGAGGCCATTGCAGACGAAGCTCTCAAGCGCAGCGTCGGCGCCCGCGGACTGAAGATCATCATTGAAGAGCTGATGCTGGACCTGATGTACGCGATCCCGTCTCAGAACTCGATCTCGGAGTGTGTGATCACACGTGAGGTGGTGGTGACCCGGAGTCAGCCGATCACGCTCTATCGAAAGGCGGGATAGACGTCCCGTCTCTCTTTCCCCTCACGCAAGCAAGGTAGCGCGGCCGAAGTCTCGATGACGCGAGCGATTCCCGATCTCTATGCCAAATGAAACCGTGATTCCCGATCTTCCTCTCGTTCCGCTGAGAGACATGGTGGTCTTTCCATCGATGATGGCTCCCTTCGTGGTGGGGAGAAAGGCTTCCATCCTGGCGCTGGAGGCGACTCTCTCCACGACCGAGAAGAGGATTTTCCTCGCCACGCAGCGCGACCCCAAGGTCGACGATCCGAAAATCGACGAGATCTACTCCATCGGCGTCCTCGCCACCGTGGTCCAGAATCTCAAGCTCCCCAACCAGAACGTGAAGGTGATGGTCGAGGGATTGACCAGGGCCGAGATCGTCTCGACCGGAGAGCGCGACGGCTACGTCACCGCGACGGTCCGCACCATCGACGTCACCAGTCCCCTCACGCCGGAAGTTTCGGATTACATCCGCAAGCTCGTCGAGCTCTTCGAACAGTACGCGAAGACCTCCCACCATCTCGCATTCGAAGGGGTGATGAGCACCCTCAAAGTCGACGACCCGGACAAGTTCGCCGACGCGCTGGCCTCCCATCTTCTGATCAGCACCGGCGAGAAGCAGCAGCTTCTCGAGATGCCCAATGCCTACGAGCGCCTTCAGAAGCTCCAGGACTTTCTGGAGATCGAGATCGAGAAGATCAACATCGACAAGCGCATCAACTCCAAGGTCAAGAAGCAGATGGAGCGCGCCCAGAAGGAGTATTACCTCAACGAGAAGATCAAGGCGATCCATCAGGAGCTCGGCCGCAAGGATGACCGCAGCGACGAGATCGAGGAGCTGCGCCAGAAGATCGAGTCCTCGGGGATGCCCAAGGACGTCAAGGAAAAAGCCAACCAGGAGCTCAAGCGGCTCGAGGCCATGCCCGGCGTTTCCGCCGAGGCCACCGTGTCGCGGAATTACGTGGAGTGGCTGGTCTCGGTCCCCTGGAAGAAAGCCTCCAAGGAGATCAGGGACATCGAGCTCGCCGAAACGATTCTCAACGAGGATCACTACGGCCTCGATCGGATCAAGGAGCGCATCATCGAGTTCCTGGCGGTCCGCCAGCTGGTCAAGTCGCCGAAGGGAAGCATCCTCTGTTTCGTGGGACCTCCCGGCGTCGGCAAGACGTCACTGGCGAAGTCCATCGCCCGCGCCACGGGCCGCAACTTCGTCCGCCTCTCCCTCGGAGGGGTCCGGGACGAAGCGGAGATCCGCGGCCACCGCAGAACCTATATCGGAGCCTTTCCGGGACAGATCATCCAGCGGATGAAGAAAGCGGGGACCGTGAACCCGGTCTTCCTGCTCGATGAAGTCGACAAGATGTCGATGGACTTCCGTGGCGATCCTTCCGCGGCTCTTCTCGAGGTTCTCGATCCCGAGCAGAACAATGCCTTCGTCGACCATTACCTCGACGTCGAATACGACCTTTCCAAGGTCATGTTCATCGCCACCGCGAACGTCACTCACACCATTCCCGCTCCTCTGAAGGACCGGATGGAGATCATTCAGCTTTCCGGCTATACGCACCTGGAGAAGCTGGCGATTGCGCGGCAGTTCCTCGTTCCCAAGCAGCGGAACGAGCATGGTCTCGACGAATCGCGGATCACGTTCCAGGACGCCGCGCTGGAGGAAGTCATCAACTCCTACACCCGGGAAGCGGGCGTCCGCAGCCTGGAGCGGGAGATCGGAGCGGTCTGCCGCAAGATCGCGCGCAGCGTGCTGAAGGAAGGCGGGGAGTACGAAGTTCAGATCTCCGACGAGAAAGTCCGCGCGCTTCTCGGCAAGCCGCGATTCCGCAGAGCGCGTCTCGAAGAGAAGAGCGAGGTCGGTGTTTCGACCGGACTGGCCTGGACCGAAGTCGGCGGCGAGATGCTCTCGACGGAAGTCGCACTGTCCCGCGGGAAGGGAACGCTCACGCTGACCGGAAAACTCGGTGACGTGATGCAGGAGTCCGCCCGCGCGGCGCTCTCCTATGTCCGATCCCGGGCGGATCTGTTCGGGCTCGAGCCGGACTTCCACGACAAGATCGACATTCACATTCACGTCCCCGAGGGAGCGATTCCCAAGGATGGTCCCTCGGCCGGCATCACCATGGCCACGGCCCTGCTTTCCGCGGTCACGCGGATTCCGATTCATCGGGACGTGGCGATGACGGGCGAGATTACGCTGCGCGGCAAGGTCCTTCCGGTGGGCGGCGTGAAGGACAAGATCCTCGCGGCCTCGCGGGCCGGCATCACCCGTGTGATTCTGCCGCGCGAGAACGAGCGCGACCTGGAAGACATCCCGGAGGACGTGCGCCAGAAGATGGAGTTCCATCTCGTGGAGTCGATGGACGAGGTGGTGACCATCGCCCTGGACGGGACGATCCTCCCTCTGAGCGCCAAGGAACAGCTTCCCGAGCCGTCGAAGACGCTCGGTGGAGAGGGGACTCTGACCCACTGATCGGGTGTCATTGATCGAAAGCATCCCGCCGCGATTGACAGTCGTGCGACAATTCGAGTGGCGCTTCTGCGCCGAACCCGCCACTCCGCTTCCCGAAAATCATCTTCCAATCCGAAAAACTCGTTTTGATCATTGGAATTCTGTAAGTCTTGGAGATTCGATCCGTAGCGTTCGCGCGAGCCGTTCATGGACTCGACGATTTGCCGCGGGACCGCCGCCCTGAAATCGCCATGGTCGGCCGGTCCAACGTCGGCAAGTCGAGCCTCATCAACGCCCTCATCGGGCGCAAGGGACTGGCAAGGGTTTCTCAGACGCCTGGGAAGACACAGGCCATCTACTTCTATCTGGTCAACGATCGCTTTTATCTCGTCGATCTCCCGGGCTACGGTTACGCGAAAGTCTCGCGGTCGGTCTCGGCCGCGTGGGGAGATCTGGTGCGTGGTTATCTGGAGGGATCGCAGCATTTGCGCACGCTGTTTCTGCTGCTCGACTCGCGGCGCGAGCCGTCGGAGCAGGACCTTCAGATTCTGGAATGGATGGCATGGGGTGAGAGACCCTGGCGCGGTGTGATGACCAAGGTGGACAAGCTTTCCAACAATGAGCTGGGCAGGGCGCGACGCTCGATCGCCACGACGATCGGCGTGCCCGAGGGAGAGCTGATCGGTTTTTCGAAAGTGAGCCGGCGCGGTGTGCCGGAGATCTGGAGCGCGATCGAGGCCTCGCTGGCCGGCCGCTCCAGGAGTGAGCAGCCCGCTCCGGGCGAATGAAGATCATGGACGAGCCAATGGAAGAGAACGAAGTCGAGAACGGGGAGAACGGCAAGGCGGCGGAAGCAGCAGCGCCCAAGCCGGAGAAAGAGAAGAAGCCGCGCCGTGAAAAGGCGGCGGCCGCTGTGGCCGACGCGCCTGGCCCCGATGCCGTCGCCCCGGAAGCAGCCGGCGCGGACACCCCGCCCGCGGCCGATCGTCCGTCGAAGACGGAGAAGAACGGCGCGAATGGCGCGGCCGATCGTGCCGAGCGCCCACCGCGCCGCAACAACGGCGGCGGCGAGCCTTCCGGCGACACGCTCGACATCCGGGTCCTCAAGGAGATGAAGCTCCCGGAGCTGATGAAGATCGCCAAGGACTTCGGCGTCGAGAACGCCGCGGGGATGCGGAAGCAGGACCTGATCTTCGGGATCCTTCAGGCGCAGACCGAGAAGAGCGGACTGATTTTTTCCGAAGGAGTTCTGGAGTGCCTTCCCGACGGATTCGGATTCCTGCGGGCCCCCGAGTACAACTATCTCCCCGGCCCCGATGACATCTACGTGTCGCCGTCGCAGATCCGGCGGTTCGATCTGAAGACGGGGGACACGGTCTCCGGTCAGGTTCGTCCGCCGAAGGAAGGGGAGCGTTACTTCGCCCTGATCAAGGTGGAGGCCGTCAACTTCGAGCATCCGGATGTCGCTCGCGAGAAGACGCTCTTCGACAATCTGACTCCGCTTTATCCCGAGCACCGGATCCGTCTCGAAGCGCTCTCGAACATGTCGTCACGAGTTCTCGATCTGGTGGCTCCGATCGGAAAAGGGCAGCGCGGCCTCATCGTCGCCCCTCCCCGTACCGGCAAGACCATGCTTCTCCAGTCCATCGCGAACTCGGTGACGGCGAATCACCCCGAGGTCGTGCTGATCGTCCTGCTGATCGACGAGCGCCCCGAGGAAGTGACGGACATGCAGCGCTCGGTGAAGGGAGAGGTCATCAGCTCGACCTTCGACGAGCCGGCCTCGCGTCACGTTCAGGTCGCGGAGATGGTCATCGAGAAAGCCAAGCGCCTCGTGGAGCACAAGCGCGACGTCGTCATTCTTCTCGACTCGATCACCCGGCTGGCCCGGGCGTACAACACCGTCGTACCTCCCTCGGGGAAGGTCCTCTCGGGCGGCGTCGACTCCAACGCGCTGCAGCGTCCGAAGAGATTCTTCGGCTCCGCGCGAAACGTCGAGGAGGGAGGATCGCTGACGATCATGGCCACGGCCCTCATCGACACCGGTTCGCGGATGGACGACGTGATCTTCGAGGAGTTCAAGGGGACCGGCAACATGGAGGTCCACCTCGACCGGAAGCTCTCGGACAAGCGCGTTTTCCCGGCGATCGACATCAACAAATCGGGGACGCGGAAAGAGGAGCTACTCCTCGACAAGAACGAGCTCAATCGGATCTGGGTGCTGCGCAAGGTCTTCAGCCCGCTCTCCACGGTCGAGTCGATGGAGCTCCTCATCGAGAAGCTCGAGAAGACCAAGACCAACGCCGACTTCCTCAACGCCATGAGCTCGATGTAGCGAGCGCCCGACTCAGCGGGGCGGGATCGTCCGCCCTCGCATGATCTCGCGAAACCATCCCGGCTGCTCGAGCGCGAGACTCTCGAGCTCGGCCCGGGTGTAGGGAAAGACCTCGACCGCAATGGCGAGACCGTCCGGGGCAAAGTCGTCGATCCGTTCGCGGTAGCTCTTTGTCGAGCTGGCCAGGATCAGGCAGATGTCGACGTCGCTTCCGGGAGTCGGAGTGCCGTGAACCCACGATCCGAACCAGATCGCCTGTTCGATCTCGGGGCGGCGCTCCCGCAGGCGGACGATCCATGATTCCACCGCGCGCTCGGTCGCTTCGCGGTCAACCGACAATACCCGCACAGAACTCGATGATTGTTCCTGCGTCATGGATCGCGGCCTCGGCTTCTGCCTTCGTATAGTAATCGGTTGGCGCTCCGCGCTCGAATCCGTTTGGGTATCTGGTCGGGATGTAGTGCTTGTCGAGCGGCGGCACGGCATACGCCCTGCAGCGGGGTCTGCAGACGGACGGGAAGGACGGAACATCGTTCACCGCCGGCGCCGGTGAACCCGATACGGATCAATGAGTTAACGGGGGAGTAAGGCCCGGTGGGGGGTTGTTCTCACACGCGACGATGGCAGGCCGAAAACGAGCAGCAGCGGGGCGGAAGCGAATCCGCGATTACTTCTGGCGCCATTCGTTCGGAATTGCGCTCGTCATCATGGCCGTCTTTCTGGCCGGCCTGATCTACGCCGGCCACACCTGGGTCGTCGTCACGAACAAGTTCGACTCCGCGCGCCGATGGGACCTCCCCAGCCGCATTTACTCCGACTCCACGGCCATCCTTCCCGGACTCTCCTATCCCCGCGCTCTCCTCGAGCCGAAGCTGAATCATCTCGGATATTTCGAAGTGGCCAGGGCTCCCCGCAATCCGGGCGAGTACCGTTACGTCGACGGCGATCTCGAGATCTATCTCCAGAACTTCCGCTATCCCGACATGGAGTATCACGGGATACCCGTCCGCATCGACATGAGCGGGGGGGTGGTGCGCGGAGTGAAGCGGCTGGGCGACGAAATGGATCTGCGGGCGGTCCGGCTGGAGCCCGAGCTCATCACCTCGATCTTCGACGACGTGATGGAGGATCGGATTCCGATTCCACTCGATTCGGTCCCGCAGAACCTGATCGAAGCGATCCTGGCGGTCGAGGATCAGGCGTTCTTCCAACATGAGGGAATTTCCATCAAGGGAATCCTCCGGGCGCTGGTGCTCAATCTCCGGAGTGGCGAGACGGTAGCCGGCGGGTCGACGCTCACCCAGCAGCTGGTGAAGAACCTTTTCCTGACTCACGAGCGGACGTACACGAGAAAAGTGAAGGAAGCGCTCATGGCGCTGGTCCTGGAAGCCCGGTACTCGAAGCAGGAGATCCTCGAGGCTTATCTGAACGAGATCTACCTCGGGCAGAACGGATCGATTCAGGTGGTCGGGGTCGAGCAGGCCTCGCAGACCTACTTCGGCAAGCACGTGCAGCGGTTGAGCCTTGCGGAAGCGGCCACGCTCGCCGGGATCATCAAGAGTCCCAACGTCTACTCGCCACTGCGCAACAAGGATCGGAGCCGGGAGCGGCGGAACCTTGTCCTCAGGCAGATGCGGGATCAGGAGCGGATCACCGAGACCGAGTACGAGCAGGCCGTGGCGAGGAAGCTGGAGACGACGCGGTTTCCGCGCGCCGGAAACAGCGCCCCTTACTTCGTCGACCTCGTGATGCGTCAGCTGCGTGAGACCTATCCGCAGACGCAGCTGGAAACCGAGGGATTGCGAATTTTCACGACGCTCGACACGATGATGCAGAGCGCGGCGAATACGGCGCTGACCGAGGGGATCGCCGATCTCGGAAAGCGGTACCGTCATGTTCGCGACTCCAAGACTCCGCTGCAGGGGGTCGTCCTGACCATTCAGCCGGGGACCGGTTACGTCCGCAGCCTGGTCGGTGGGCGGGACTTCGGAAAAAGTCAGTTCAACCGCGCGTTGCAGGCTAAACGGCAGCCGGGGTCGCTCTTCAAACCGTTCGTGTACACAGCGGCGATGGATCCGCGGCGGGGGAAGCAGGCGCTGACTGCGGCGACGATCATGGATGACTCGCCGATCTCGGTTCGCACCGGAAGCGACGTCTGGCGGCCGCAGAATTACGATGGGGAGTTTCACGGCCGCGTTCCGCTCCGCGAGGCCCTGGTTCACTCCTACAACATACCGGCGGTGCGCGCGGCCATCGATGCGGGGGTCGGAAACGTGATCGAGCTGGCCTCGCAGGCCGGAGTCGAGAGCACGCTGAAGCCATACCCCTCGATCTCGCTCGGATCGTTCGAGGTCACTCCGCTGGAAATCGCATACGCCTACTCCGTCTTCGCGAACGAAGGAGTCAGAGCCGAGCCGGTCAGTATCCTCGCCGTGGTGGGGCGTGACGGCAAACTCCTCGAGAGCCGGGAGGTGAAGATGGCCCGGGTCGCGCCCGCGGGCGTGACGTACGTCATGAACGACATGCTCACCGAAGTGGTGCGGCGGGGGACCGCCGCGCGGGTCCGGTCCTCGGGAATCACCAGGCCGATCGCAGGCAAGACGGGGACGACGAACGACTATCGCGACGCCTGGTTCATCGGCTATTCGCCGCGCATCCTGACCGTGGTCTGGGTCGGTTACGACGATAACCGCACCACGCGCCTCAGCGGGTCGACCGGAGCCGTGCCGATCTGGGCCGATTACATGTCCGAGATTCTGCCGATGGTCCCCACCGCGGAGTTTCGCCGCCCGGATGAGGTCCTGAGCCGGGAGATCGATCCCTCCACGGGTCTGCTGGCGACGCCGGCGTGCCCGAGATCGCGCTCCGAGTTGTTCATCAAGGGAACCGAGCCCACCGAGAGCTGTTACGTGCACACCGGCTGGGGTGGAGGCCTCTTCGAGATTTTCCGTCCCGATCAGCGGCGACCGCTTCCTCCGGGGATCGCCGGGCAGGATGGTGTGATCGATGGAGGTCCGGGAGAATCTCCGCGAGGCAACGAGCAGGAGGAGCGGAAGAAGAAGAAATCATCGCTCGAGCGCTGGCTGGACAAGGTGTTCTGATCGTGCGGAAGCGACATGTTATTCTTCAGCTCCTTCGAGCCTTTGCGCTCGTTTCCCGGAGAACTCAACGGTGAAGGCGTCGCTGCAGAACATGCTGCTCTACGTCGGCGAGCTCTCTGAGCTCGGCTTCGACACGATCAAGCTCACATTCAGGCGGCCGTTCGAGCGCCGGGCATTCATGCTCCAGCTCGATCAGATCGGCGTGCAGTCGCTGTCGATCGTGGTGATCACGGCGGCCTTCATCGGCATGGTTCTGGCGCTCCAGACCGCCTACGCGCTCGAGGACTTCGGCGGGAAGCTCTTCATCGGGAAAGTGGTGTCGCTTTCCCTGGTACGCGAGCTGGCTCCGGTGCTGATGGCGTTGATGGTCGGCGGTCGGGTCGGCGCGGGAATGACTGCCGAGATCGGAACCATGAAGGTCACCGAGCAGATCGATGCGCTGCGCGCGCTGGCCACGAATCCGATCCGGAAGCTCATCGTCCCGAAGGTGCTCGCCACCACGCTGATGATGCCGGCGCTCACGGTCATCGCGATCCTCATCGGGACGTTCGGCGGAATGCTGATCGCAGTCGTCTCGCTCAATCTGAGCGCGAACTTCTATCTTCGCAGCGTGATTACCACTCTCCAGTACAACGATCTCGCGTCCGGGATCGGAAAGACTTTTTTCTTCGGATTCGTGATCGCGCTGATTGCCTGCTACAACGGTCTGCATACGACGGGTGGCGCGGACGGCGTGGGCCGGGCCACGACGAAAACCGTGGTCACGGGAGCGATCTCGGTGCTGGTCATGGATTTTTTTCTGACCAAGCTGTTTCTGACCGTGCTATGAGCAAGCGGCCTACTCTCAGTGACCTTTTGCCGGCCGAGGTCCTGGAGCGACGGACCCAGCCCCGCGACGTCTTCATCGAGTTCAAGGACATCCACAAGGCGTACGGCAAGAAGCAGGTTCTTCGCGGCGCGGACCTTCAGGTTCAGCGCGGAGAAGTCCTGGTCATCCTCGGAGGGTCTGGAAGTGGAAAGTCCGTGACCCTCCGTCACATCCTCGGGCTGGAGCGTCCCGATCAGGGGCGAGTGCTCGTCGAAGGAGAGGACATCACCGATCTGGCCGAGGAAGAGCTTTATCCCGTGCGGATGAAGTTCGGAATGCTCTTTCAGGGCGGGGCGCTTTTCGATTCGATCACTGTGGCCGAGAATGTGGCCTATCCGATGGTCGAGCACACCGACGTGCGCGGCTCCGAGCTGAACGACCGCGTGCAGGGGGTTCTCTCGCTGGTGGACCTTCCCCAGGCCGGCCCTCTGATGCCGGTCGATCTTTCGGGCGGGATGCGTAAGCGGGTCGGTCTGGCCCGGGCCGTGATTCTCGGCCCCCAGGTGATTCTGTACGATGAGCCGACGACCGGCCTCGATCCGGTGACCGCTCAGCGGATCAACGAGCTGATCGTCGATCTGCAGTCCAAACTGAAGGTGACGTCCATCGTGGTCACTCACGATATTCAGTCGGCATTTTTCGTCGGCGACCGGATCGCCTTCCTGGAGAATGGCGTCTTCGAATGGGTGGGAACGATGGAGGAGGCGCGTCGATCCACGAATGAAAGTCTGATCGAGTTCCTTCGCACATCGAACGTCGCGGCCGCGCAGCCGGTGGAAGCGTGAGCGCGGGAGGCGCGGAAAGAGGTCCATGAATAAAGAAACGAGTCGCACGCTGAAAATCGGGATCCTGGTCACCGCTTCCCTGGTGATCCTGATGATCTTTCTCTTTTTCATCGGGTCGGAACAGCGAATCTTCTCGCGGAAGCACCGCTACCAGGTCCAGTTCCGCAGCGCCGCCGGTCTCGCGACGGGCAACCCGGTCCAGCTCGCGGGCGTCACGGTTGGTGTGGTCGAAGACATCTATCTGCCCATCGACCCCTCCCGCCAGAGAGTCGATATCCGCATCTCGGTCGAAAAGAAGTACGCGGAGAGGATCCGCCTCGACTCGCGGGCCCGCGTGAAAAAGCTCGGACTGATCGCCGCCGACAGTTACATCGAGATCACCATGGGCAATCCGCAGCAGCCCGCTCTACCGCCGGGCTCTCTGATCCCCGCTCTCGAAGGGACGGACGTTGATGCGCTCATCGCATCGGGCGAGAACCTCGTCGATAACTTCGTCCAGATCTCCCACTCCCTCAAGAACGTTCTCTCCAGAGTCGACCGCGGTGAAGGACTTCTCGGAGAGCTGACGACCGATCCCGAGGGGAAACAGAGAATCACCGACACCCTGATGCAGACTCTGAACCGCACCAACTCGGTTCTCAACCAGGTGCAGAGCGGGCGCGGCGTGATGGGACGGCTTCTGTACGACGACGCGTACGCCGCCGAGCTGACGGCATCGATCAACGACAGCGCGCGCTCCATGCGCGCCGTTCTTTCGGAGCTCCAGACCAGCCTCGAGAGCGGCGAGGGAGTGATTCCGGCGCTGCTCAACGATCCGGCGGGCCGCGAAAGGGTCGACCAGCTGGTCGAGAATCTGCGGCTCAGTTCCGAGAATCTTCGACTCTTCTCCGAGGGTCTGCGGACCGGCGAGGGGCTCGTGCCGCGGCTGGTCAACGATCGCGAGTATGGTGACGAGGTGCTCGAGGAGTTCAGGGGTCTCATCGCTCGCCTCAGCGAGATCGCGCGGAAGATCGAGGAAGGAGAGGGGACCGCGGGACGCCTGATCTCCGATCCCTCGATGTACGAGGCGGTCAACGACATTCTGATCGGAATCAATGAATCGCGGATGCTGCGCTACCTGATCCGGAACCGGCAGGCCGCGGGAATCGAGCAGCGTTATGACGCCGCTGTCGAGGTGGAGGAGTCCGAGCCGGTGACGCCTTCCGAGGTCGAGCAGAACGAGCCGGATCTCGACGAGGAGGACGCCGCCGTACCGCCGCCCGCTGGGTGGTAACGGGCGCGAGCCAGGCCGGTTCCTGAACCACGACTGCGCGCGGCAGAGGGCGGGGGAGAGTACCGCCGGCGTCTCGCCGGTCGCCATGGATGTGCGGGCTCACGCGCGGTCTTCTTGTTTCAAAGAACCAGCGCGCTTCGCGCGCCTTACCGGCCGGAGGCCGGCGGTACAGTGGTTGCGCGTGAGCCTGCCCATGCATGGCGACCGGCGGAGGCCGGCGGTACAGTGGCGGTCTGACGCCCGCCTAGCCGGCTGAAAGCCGGCGCCACAGTAGGCGCATGGTACGATTTGCCGCCTCGAATCGTGGCGCCCCTCCGCGAGGCGCCCATCTCACTTCAGGAGCTCATCGTGAACATTGCCGTGATCGGCACCGGCTACGTCGGCCTGGTGACGGGAGCAGGGCTGGCCGACTTCGGGAACGAGGTCATCTGCGTCGACGTCGACGAGAAGAAGATCGCCTCGCTCCAGCAAGGGGAGATTCCGATCTACGAGCCCGGCCTCGCCGCGATCGTGTCGAGAAACGTCGATGAAGGGCGGCTCCGTTTCACCACTGACCTGGCAGAAGCGCTGAGCAGGGCGCGGGCGATCTTCATCGCGGTCGGCACGCCGCCCAAGCCCGACGGATCGGCAGATCTGAGGTACGTGGCCGAGGTGGCCCGATCCATCGCCGAGCACCTCAACGGACCGAAGCTCGTGATCACCAAGTCCACCGTCCCAATCGGGACCGGTCGACTCATCGAAAAGATCATCGCGGAGACCCCGAGCCCGCACAAAGTGTCGGTTCTCTCGAACCCCGAGTTTCTGCGGGAGGGGTCGGCGATCGAGGATTTCATGAAGCCAGACCGGGTGGTCATCGGGGCGTCCGATCCGGAAGCGGTCACGTTGATGAAGGAGATTTATGCCCCGCTGGAGGGCGTGATCCCTTTCGTTGTGACGGACGTCGAATCCTCGGAGCTCATCAAATACGCTTCGAACGGCTTTCTGGCGACCAAGATCTCGTTCATCAACGAGATCGCGGTCCTCTGCGAGAAGCTCGGCGCGAACGTTCAGGACGTCGCGATCGGCATGGGGCTCGACCACCGCATCGGCAAGGAGTTTCTGCAGACCGGTCCCGGCTTCGGAGGGTCCTGCTTCCCGAAGGACACGGCGGCGATCTCAGGAATCGCGCGGCAGATGGGAGCGCCGTTCCGGATCATCGACTCGGTGATGGAAGTGAATCAGTCGGTCAAACTGCGGATGGTGGACAAGGTGGTGGAAGCAGCCGGCGGGTCGGTGGAGGGACAGAAGATCGGAGTTCTCGGGCTGGCCTTCAAGCCGGAGACCGACGACATGCGCGATTCCCCCTCCATCCCGCTGATCACCGGCCTGCAGGAGCGTGGAGCATCGGTGCGCGCGTACGACCCCGAGTCCATGGCCAATGCCCGGAAGATGTTCGAGGGCGTCGACTTCCGGAGGGATGCCTACGAGACGGCCGAAGGCGCGGATGCTCTGGTCATCGTGACGCAGTGGAACGAGTTCCGCGCGCTGAATCTCGCGCGGATCCGCAAGGCCATGGCCCGACCTTTGATCGTGGACCTTCGCAACCTGTACGATCCACGGCGCATGAGCGAGTCGGGCTTCAAGTACGTTTCCATCGGGCGCGGGACCGCGGCCAACTGGGTGGCGGAGGTCTGATGAGCCGCGCGCTGATCACCGGCGGTGCCGGGTTTCTCGGCTCTCATCTCTGCGATCTTTTTCTCGAGCGGGGACACGAGGTCGTCTGCATGGACAACCTCATCACCGGCTCCACGGAGAACATTGCGCACCTCCTGGGCAACCCCGGTTTCACCTTCGTCCGCTACGACGTGACGAACTACATCCACATGGAAGGGCCGCTCGATTACGTGCTCCATTTCGCGTCGCCGGCCAGCCCGATCGACTATCTGGAGAAGCCGATCCAGACCCTGAAAGTCGGCTCCCTGGGAACCCACAAGACCCTTGGAGTGGCCAAGGACAAAGGGGCGCGCTATCTGCTGGCATCGACGTCCGAGGTTTATGGGGATCCACTGGTCCATCCGCAGACCGAGGATTACTGGGGGAACGTGAATCCCGTCGGCCCGCGCGGCGTCTACGACGAAGCCAAGCGGTTCGCCGAAGCGATGACCATGGCCTACCACCGTTTTCACGGCGTGGATACACGCATCGTCCGCATCTTCAATACGTACGGGGAGAGAATGCGGCTGAATGACGGACGCGTCGTCCCGGCCTTCGTCTCTCAGGCGCTTCGTGGCGAGCCACTGACCGTCTTCGGCGACGGCGGACAGACGCGCTCGTTCTGCTACGTTTCGGATCTGATCGAAGGAATCTACCGGCTTCTGATGTCGGATCTCGTCGATCCCACGAACATCGGGAATCCCTCGGAAATGACGGTTCTGGAGTTCGCGGAGACGATCCGCAGGATCACGGGGACCAGCGCGCCGATCGAGCACTGCCCGCTCCCGGTGGACGATCCCAAGATTCGCCGCCCGGACATCACCAGGGCACGGACGCTTCTCGGGTGGGAACCGAAGATTCCGCTGGAAGAGGGGATTCGCAGGACGGTCGAGTTTTTCCGAAGCCGCGTCAATGAAGATCGCGCGGCGAGGACCAGGGAGAACTGAATGCTGAGCTCGAGACAGAAGGAAGAAACGGAAAATCCGCGCTGGATCCATCCGCAACCGGTGGAGCGCTATCACGAGCTGCGAACCGGGGATGGAAAGCTCGCGTCGATCCGCTGGGCCGCGGGACGCGGGACTCTCGCGCACGCGCAGTGGGGCGCTCACATCTGGAGCTTCAAGCGATACGGATTTCTGCAGCCGCGCGTGATGATCCGGCGCGAGGGATCGGATGTGGCAGTGGCGCGATTCGAGCCGAACCTGAGCGGAGGAGGAACTCTTCGCCTCGAGTCGGGCGGCGAGTACCGCCTCGTGGGGAACTTCTGGCGCGGAGAGTGGCGCTGGACCGGGGGCGGTGGAGAGGATCTCGTCGGGTTCAAGCGCGATTTCTCCGTATCCGAAAAAAATGAAGGACATCTCACCGCAACGAGCCGCAGGCTGGAGGAGGAACGGATTCAACTTCTGATTCTGCTCGGCTGGTACGTCGTCATCATGATGGCAGACGACGCCGCGAATTCGGTTCTCTGATCCACTCGTATTCCCGCACGGCGTGCGCCGATGGACCGGTGATTGGCGAGGCCCCGTGAGCCGAATTGATTTCCCCCTCTCAGTCCAATAGTCTCCGCCTGCCGATGCCAGCCGCGGAGAAGAGGAATCTGGCCGTCCTCGGGGCCCAGTGGGGCGACGAAGGGAAGGGAAAGATCGTCGATCTTCTCTGTGAGCACTTCGACATCGTGGCCCGCTTCCAGGGGGGACACAACGCCGGTCACACGGTCAAGTTCGCGGATAAGCACTACTCCCTCCATCTGATTCCTTCCGGGATCCTCCATCCGGGGAAGATCTGCGTCCTCGGCAACGGCATGGTCATCGACCCCCATGCTCTCCTGACGGAGATGGAGAAACTCGCCTCCCTCGGCGTGACCATCGGGGACGAGCTGCTGATCAGCGACTCCGCCCACTGCATCCTGCCGATCCACGCGGCGCTGGACAAGGCGCGGGAGGAATACGCCGGCGGATCGAAGATCGGAACGACCGGACGAGGGATCGGCCCCGCGTACGAGATGAAGGCGAGCCGCTTCGGGATCCGCATGAGGGATCTGCTCGATGAAGAGATCCTTCGCGGCAAAATCGAGACCGCCTGCCACGAAAAGAATGCTCTTCTGAAGACCGTCTATGGAGGAGAGGCCTTCGAACCGGAATCTCTGGTCCAGGGGGCGCTGCGCCACGGAGAGATTCTGCGAAAGCGCATCGTCGATACGTCGATCGTTCTGGACGAAGCGAGACGCGACGGACGGCGGATCATGTTCGAAGGGGCACAGGGAAGCCTTCTCGACATCGACCATGGCACGTATCCCTTCGTGACTTCCTCGAACTGCACCGCGGGAGGGATTGCCACCGGTCTCGGCATCGCTCCGAAACAGATCCATGAAGTCATGGGAGTCGCCAAGGCCTACACCACGCGCGTGGGGAGCGGACCGTTCCCGACCGAGCTGCTCGACGATGTGGGGGAGCGGTTGAGGAAGCGAGGGAACGAGTACGGGACGACCACCGGAAGGCCGCGCCGGACCGGCTGGCTCGACCTGGTCGTGCTCCGAAGCTCGGCGATGCTCAACGGCTTCGACGAGATCGCGCTGACCAAGCTCGACGTGTTCGACGAATTCGAGGAGATCCCGGTCTGCGTCAGTTACGACACGCCAGACGGCGAAACGAGAAACTGGCCTCGCGCCCTGGTGGACTCGGAGAAGGTCCGCCCCCGCCTGAAGACGATGAAGGGGTGGAAGAAGCCGACCATCGGAGTCCGGGAGTTCGATGACCTGCCGCAGGAAGCGCGCGATTACGTGAAGCTGATCGAGGATGAGCTGGAGTGCCCCATCGCCGTCGTCTCGACCGGGCCTCGGCGCGAGGAGACGATCATCCGTGGCGGAGTCCTGGCCGCCGTCTGACGATCCGGCCGGCTGCTTTTTGTGGCGCCGGCTTGTAGCCGGCTGCGCGCGAAGCGCACCACTGGCCGGGAAGATGTTCGTCGAGAAGGGCTGGGCGGCGAGACGCCGCCCGCCACTCTGCGGTGTCACCAGAGCTCCCACCACGGCCGCTCGCGAGGCTCGGCCTCGAGGCCGGCGAGATTGACGCGGGTTCCTGTGAGCTCGGCGAGGTTGCGCGCTTCTTTCCGCCGCCTCTCCGCCAACTGTCGTCGATACTCACGCGCCTCGGGGCAGTCGCTCTTGCCGGTCCAGGCGTGGCGCAGAACGTAGCGCGTCTGGAAGTTCGACCGGTCGCCCGTCTCCTGAAAGACCAGGTCATCGGGGAAGTGCTCTCCGTCGTAACGGACGTGGAGCCGGGTCACGAAGACGTCCGCGGCGCCCCCGCGGTCCGCTCCGGGAGCGAGCCAGAAGACACCGAGCTTGCGGAGCTCGTCGGGTGAGAGCGGGTCGGCAGCGCAGGGGTCGCACCATGCCATGTCCCAGGCGTACTCCAGAAAGACGGCACGCATCTTCTCCTTTCGCACCTGCTCCGCGAACATCGCTTTGTAGAAACGGGGAAAATCGTCCCGCACGGAGACGGGGAGATCGACGTCGCTCGGCAGTTTGACGGTCCGGTAATTCGTCGACTCGACGCGTCCAGTCCGCGTGAGCGCGTAGACGAAGAGATCCTGCGCGCCGCGCGCGTTGAC
>DATLEY010000153.1:0-3250 GCA_035525215.1 Thermoanaerobaculia bacterium
CTGGTCGAGATCAGCGCGATCGCGGTGGCCGGAGAGACTCCTCGATCCGGTTCGCGATCGGCGTGAGATGAGCGGGAGGGAAAGACTGCATCCACAAGCGCCAAAGCTGCGTATATAGAGATCGTGATCGAGGCGCTGGCCACACTGGACCCACTCCGTACCCTGGCTCGCGCCGAATCGGGAGATGAGGCCGCGTTCGCGGAGCTGGTCCGGGAACATGAGGCCATGGTCTACGGCATCGCGATTCACTCACTGCGGGATGCATCCGCGGCGGAGGATCTCGCGCAGGAAGTCTTCCTGCAGCTCTATCGGAACCTGTCGCGGATCGAGTCGCCATCCCATCTCATTCACTGGCTTCGACGGGTCACCTCCAATCGCTGCATCGATGCCTCCCGCCGAGGACGGAAGCACGTCGCGCTCGACTCGGCGGGTGCGCTCCACGTCGCCAGCCGCGAGCGTGACGTCCTGGCCCAGCGGAAACTTCAGACGATCTTCGGAGATCTTCCCGTGAAGCAGCGAGTCATCCTCACGCTTCGTTTTCAGGAAGAGCTGGAGCTGCCGCAGATTGCTTCGACGCTCAGCATTCCCCTCAATACCGTGAAAAGTCATCTGCGCCGGGGACTGGAAAAGCTCCGCCGACGCTTCGAGCAATGACCTGGAGACAGCACATGACGGAACTGGAACGCCACCTCAAAGAGACATTGAAACGAACCGAACCCCCTGCCGGATTCGCCGATCGGGTCGCCGAGAAAGCATTCCGCGCCGGGGCGCCGGCGCGCGAGAGCTCCTGGTGGAGTCGCACCTGGATGCGCGCAGCGGCCGCTCTTCTGGTGGTCGTTGTGGGAGCAGGCGTCTGGGGGGGATACCGGATGGAGCAGCGGAAGCGCGGAGAGGCTGCAGCGGCCGAGCTGATGCTGGCCCTGGAAATCACCAGCGGCAAGATGAACCTCGTGAAGAAAAACCTGAATGAAGGGCCGGCTCGCCCGGCCGAAGGGAGAACCCGATGAGAACGATGAAAAGAGTGTTGCTCGCTGCGATCGTCACACTGATGGTCCCGGCCGCCGGCATCGCGCAGAGGATCTCGCTCGACGCCGAGAAGGAGCTCGCGGCGCGCGCCGTGCGGACGGTCGAGGTGACCCTGGATGGCCCGCTGCTTCGGCTCGCGGCGAGGTTTCTCGGTTCGCAGGATGCGGACTCGGTCAAAGTAGCCAATCTGGTCCGGAGGTTGGAAGGGATCTATGTCCGCAGTTACGAGTTCGATGGCGATGGTCAGTACGACCGCGCGGCGGTGAGTCGCTTCAGGAGCAGCATCGGCACCGGGTGGCAGAAGATCGTGAACGTCTCGAGCATCGATGAGGAGAATGTGGAGGTCTACACCCAGGTGAAGGGAGACATGATCACCGGCCTGGTGCTGATCGCGGCGGAGCCGCGGGAGCTCACCTTCGTGAACATCGTGGGGCCTATCGACCTCGAGGAGCTCGCCTCCCTGGAGGGGCAGTTCGGAATTCCTCGCATCGTCACTCAGAGCGGAGCGAACCGGTGAAGTCGCGAGGTCCGATCCTCCTCGCGTTCACGCTGGCGATCATTCTGACGGGATGCCGCACGAGCGAGTTCGGGACGCTGGTGCGCGCCGTGGAAAGTGAAGCGGGGGTCAGGCGACAGTCGATCCCCTTCCTGGGACTTGCGCGCACAGGTGTCCGGATGATCCATCCCAAGGGAGTGCGCGATTTTCGTCTCGCCGTCTTCGAGACTGGAAATGTCGAGGTCTCGGAGCGCGTCGACCGGGCCATCGCCTCGATCGCCGGACGGGGATGGAGCCCACTGGTGCGGGTCACTGGACGTAACGGCGAGCGGACGGCGATCTGGATGCGGTCTTCGCTGCAGGGAGAGGGGATCGAAATGATCGTCTTCTCCCACGACGCCTCCGAATCGGTGATCATTCAGCTTGAGATGGACCCCGAGGCCGTGATGCGGGGGTTGATCGAGGAGCCCGCGGCGCTCGCAGGCACGGCGCGGGCGGTTGGGTCGTCCCGCTGAAGAGGATTCCCAAGCCGGGCTGAGCTTCCGGCACGCGCTTCGCAGCCGCGGACGTTGATGAGCCGGATTCAGGGATCACTGCTTCTTTTCGCCTTCCTCGGCGGCTGCGCGACGTTGCCGGCCCCGGAGCGCGACGGCTACCTCGAAGTGGTCGAAGGCGTCTCGCGCATCACCTGCCATGGCTCCAGCCTCGATGGTCCTTTCGGCTCGCGACTGGCGCGAAGCATGATGCTGATGGCACCCGGAGGGGAGCGGGGAGCCTGGGTGGAAACGGAAGCGCGGGCACTGATCGACGCCGGGCGTGAGGGAACCTGCCAGAACGTCTCGACACTCTGGGTTCGCGAAGGAGCGAGTGCTCCGTTCGTCGCCTTCACCCAGCAGCCGGGGTGGGAGGGAACCAACGGAAACTCTCTCCGGCTGATCGACTGGTCCGAGGACGGGAAGCAGCTTCTCCTGGAACTGCAGACCTGGACGTATCCGACGGATCCGGTCGATCCTATTCTCCTCATCTATGACGCGTCGACGCGGCAGGTGAGCCAGCTTCCGATCGCAGCCTCTCTTCAGGCGAAGTATGGTTCCGATTGCCGGGCCAGGCTCGAGGGGACGGGATTCAGCGACGCGGGAGAAGTGCTCATCACCGTCGCCCCTTTTGCAGACGATTCGAAACCGTCCTGCCTCCCGACCGCGCAGACGCTCGCCTGGTCCCCGCGCGAGGAGAGCGACGGCGAGTTTCTTCCGGCGCAGAGACCGCGGACCCGATCTCAGGTCGTCGCGGCGCCTCCGCGGGGCGAGCCGTGATCGTCAGGACGCTCGAGTCTCCGTATCGACCCGGCTGATGGACCTCGATCTGATTCAGTGGCCGGCGATGGTGGTCACCGTCCTCGCGGCGTGGCTAGTAGGGTCGCAGAAGAAGATGCGGCGCAACTGGGGCTTCTGGCTCTTTCTCCTCAGCAATCTCCTCTGGGTCGTCTGGGGATGGCATGACCAGGCCTGGGCGCTGATCCTCCTTCAGATCTTTCTCGCGATCATGAACATCCGCGGCGTGAAGAAGAACGATCCGGAAACGGCGCGGGCGGAGCGGTAAGGAGCTGCGCGTCGGCGGAGGACGGCGGAGCCGTCCAAGAGAATAGCCGGGGGTCGCAACGCGACCCCTGGAAGAATGAAACCGCCTAGGAGATGACGCACCCCGGCAGGGGTGCCAGGGCGGCTGCGC
>DATLEY010000015.1:0-26775 GCA_035525215.1 Thermoanaerobaculia bacterium
GTCTGAATCCTGAGTAGGTGAGTCAAAAACCGTTCACGGGCACGTTCACGTTCACGGGAAGAAAGCCCGCGAAGGCGGGCGTCAGATGTGACAGCTGGGGGCGTAAGCCCCCAGTCCGAGGCGCCGTGCGGAAGCCAGAGCCCGCGAAGGCGGGCGGCACGTCTTGCCCCTCATCCCCGACCCTTCTCCCCGAATGCGATTTCATTCGGATCGCGATCCGGACGAGGAGAAGGGGGCCCGCCCTTCCCGCGGTGTCATTAGAAGGCCGCACGGGAAGACGAGGTTGAGAGACGATTGGTCTTGCGGCCGAAGAATCTCAGCGCGGGCTTCGCCCGCAGCCCAAATGCGGCGCCGATATCTCCAGTCTTCTCAAGCTCCTACCGTAAAAACTGCGCACGGTACGGAGGTTTTAGGATGCAAGTAGTTCAGAATGCGCAAAGCCGTCATCGGATTCTTGCGCTGGTGCAATCGCATCGTACGAACGCGTCTGGATGTGCATAAGAACCCGACAGCGATCATCGCGGCTGAGATTCTTCGGCCGCGGCACCATTTCATATTCTGCTTGGCTGGCGCATGCGGCCTCTGAATGACCCCCCCTTCCCGCGCTGTCAGACTGACCCCCGCGGTGTCATTAGAAGAGTGCCCCTTCATCCCCCCGAGAACGAGATCAGGATCTCGACCTCGTCGCCGGGGCTGAGCAGCCGCGCCTTTTCGCCGTGCAGGATGATCTCGCCGTTGACCGCGTAGTTGTAGATCTCATCCATCGAGGAGAAGCCCGGGATTCTCGTTTCGAGAAGGGTGGACAGCTCGAAGAGATTGGCTACCGGTTCCTCGATCGCGATGACCGGCGCGCCGCGGCGCAAAGGCTCGGGAAGACGCACCATGAGCGTCATCAGGCTTTGACCCCCAGCACGCTCGCCAGCTCGCGGCGGAACTCGGGCAGGGGTTGACCCTGATCGTCGAGCCGCGAGATCGAATAGAACCGGGAGAGCATCGCGTCGAACTCGTCCCGGTCGATCTTCTCTCCCTTGAACGGACCGACCTCGATCGCCTCGTCGAACCACCGCCGCGGCAGCGTGTCATCCGCACGGGTCACGCCCAGCGACGCATTGATCATCCGCTCCAGAGCATTGATGTTCAGACCGATGCCGTCGAGATCTTCGGGAGAGAGCTCCAGCCCCGCCACATTGAGAAGCTGATCCGAAAACTCCTCCAGGCCGGGAAGCGAAGGAGAGTTGAAAAGCTTCGTCGTGAACCGGCACATCCCGACGGAATCTCCCACGCCATAGACGTTCTCGCACCGGCGCACCGCGATCTCCTTCCCCACATAGCTGTTCGGCTCGGCGGAGACCTCGCCGCCGTACAGCTCCGCCTTGAAGCCCGGGTCGTCGTTGATCTTCGCGTTGATCTCGAGCGTCACGCGGTTCCGCAGATGGTCCATCCCCCGCGTCGCCACGGCCAGCCCGAGCGCGAATGCCTTGAGGATTCGCGCATCGTGCGGGTCACTCTGGGCCAGACCCTTGACCGCCATCAGATAGTCGAGCGCTTCCGGCGGATATCTGCCCGTGTCGACCGCCCGGGTGGAATCGGCGATCACGTCGCCGAACCCCTCGCGTCGCGCGGTCATGAAGAGGAGCTTCTCCACCGAGTCGTAGTTCCCCCACTCCAGATCGATCCCGGTCTGTTCGCGGGTAATGATCCCGCGCTGATAGAGCTCCATCGCCCAGGCGATCGCCGACCCGGCCGAGGCCGTATCGAGACCGAGGTCGTTGCAGATGTTGTTCAGTCGCATCACCTGCGTGACTTCGCTGATGCCGATGTTCGGCCCGAACTTTCCGACGGTGACGTACTCCGGACCGTCGCCCTTGACGTATTTGTCCTGCGGGACGTGCTCGCAGCCGGTCATGTCATTCAGCGGCCGGCAGTTCACGGGACAGGCGAAGCAACCTTCCATGCCGGGGCGGAAGGGATCGATGTTCTCCGCATCGAGGCTGGCCGACCATGTCGTTTCCTGATTGTTCTTCGTCCCCATGGCGCCGAGAAGACGGGAGGGCTTGTAGAGAAACGGCGTGCCCCGCGTCTTCAGCGCGTTCTTGACGACGGAGGTCGAGAGGAGCTTCAGCGCGACGTCGCGGTTGCGCGCTTTGTGCGGGCGGAACGTATCGAGCTTCGCGGTCCGCCCTTCGCAGACCACCGCCTTCAATCCGAGAGATCCCATCTTCGCGCCGGGACCCCCGCGGGCGTAAATCGCCTTCGGACCGGCCATGATGCCGGAGCAGAGCACCCGATTCTCGCCCGCCGTGGTGATCGAAGCGAGGCCGTAGTCGCGCCCCTCCACTCCGGAGAGGTCCTCCGAGATCCGCGCGCGGAACTCGAGATTGTCCATGCCGGCATACTGGGCGGCATCCTCGAAGAGGACCTCACGCTCGCGGATCCTCACCAGCGTCCATGAGGACGCCTTCCCGTAAAGCACGATGTGATCGACCCCGCCGAGCTTCATGAATGAGGGGAAGTAATCGCCGGCGTTGGAATCCAGCAGGACGCGGCTCTCCGGAGACCAGGAGGTCACGTTCCCGCGGGAGGCCGAGGGAACCATCGAGGTGAGCGTCCCGGTGCCGAAGATCAGGGGAATCTCAGGGCTGAGCGGTTCGAGCGAGGGATCGATCAGGTGGTACAGAAGCACCATATTCGCGCCGCGACCTCCCAGGAAACGCAGCGTGACGTCCCGCGGTATCCACGCGTTCCGAACCTCGCGCTTTTCCAGATCGACGAAGAGCGTCACGCCCTGCGTCGGGAACTGGGGCTCGGTGGCGAGCTGCCCCAGAAGCGCGTCAATTCGTTCACGGATGGGCATCGGGCTCCTCATTCTAGTGGACTGCTCCCCTGAACTCTGGCGGACTATTGCTGTCAGCCTCGATTCAGGTAACGTAGCCCGGACAGCAGGGATTCGCGAAACTGAAAACTCACCCGTCCTGGCGAGCTCAGAAGTCGGTATCAGAATCGCAAGAAACGAAGCAGAATCACGCTCGGAGGAAGAATGCCCGCTGCACCGCTTCGGGAGAAGAGTGGCCTGCCGAACGGGGTCGAGCTGATCGACCTGCAGCCGGATGCCGCCCGGTTTCAGGAGGAAGCCGTCCGGGGCCTCCTCTCGTCCCCCAAAGCCATCGCGCCGAAGTATTTTTACGACAACCGGGGATCCGAGCTGTTCGAACGGATCACCCGTCTGCCGGAGTATTACCCCACGCGGACCGAGACTTCGATTCTCGAAGAGCATGTGGACGATCTGGGCGCGCTGCTCGGAGAACGATGGGAGATGCTCGAGCTGGGCAGCGGCAGCAGCCGCAAAACCTCCATACTTCTGGACGCTTCCCACGGACACGGCGTCTACATGCCGATCGACATCTCCCGCGAACAGTTGCTGGCTGCCGCGGGCTCCGTTGCGGCGCGTTACCCCGCGGTCCATGTCGTCGCGGTCTGCGCGGATTACTCGAAACGGATTCCCGTGCCTCGAAGTCACGCCGAGGCGCGAAGGATCATTTTCTTTCCGGGATCGACGATCGGAAACCTCGAGCCGGTCGAAGCGGCCCGGTTTCTCAGCAACATCCGCGAGCACCTCGGCGAGGGAGACGCAGCCATCATCGGAGTCGATCTCCAGAAGACGCCCTCGGTCCTGCTGGCCGCGTACAACGACAGCTCGGGGATCACCGCCCGCTTCAATCTGAATCTTCTGGAGCGCATGAACCGGGAGCTCGGGGCGAACTTCGATCTGCGGCGCTTCGAGCATGCCGCCATCTATGACGTCGCGTCTGGAAGAATCGAGATGCACCTCCGAAGCCGCGGAAAACAGCGCGTGCGCATCGGAGAGACCACGATCGATTTCGCTGCGGGCGAGACGATTCACACCGAGAACTCCTACAAATACACACGGGAGGGGTTCGGACGCATGGCGAGCGAGGCGGGATTCCAGGTCACCGACGTCTGGACTGACGCGTCGCGCTGGTTCAGCGTCTGGATTCTGGCGGCGGGCGAAACGAGTCCGGCCAGCGCCGCGACGCCTGCCGGGGAGACCAGTTATGTCTGAGATGACGATCGAGCAGCCATCGTCGAAAGAGCGAGCGAGCCGGCAACGGATCCCGGTCGCAATCCTCGGGGCGACCGGATCGGTGGGTCAGCGGTTCATTCAGCTTCTCGCCGCGCACCCCTGGTTCAGGATTCACGAGGTCGTCGCATCGGACCGGAGCGCGGGCAAAGCCTACGGAGATGCCGCGGACTGGAAGCTCGAGACCTCCCTTCCGACGGAGGCTGCCGACCTCCGGGTGCGCTCGCTCGGCGACGACCTCGAGTCGGCGCTGGTCTTCTCGTCGCTCGATGCGTCGGTGGCCGGCGAGGCCGAGGAGCTCTACGCGAGCCGCGGCTGCGCGGTGGTCTCCAACTCCCGGAACCACCGGATGGCTCCCGACGTGCCGCTCCTGATTCCGGAGGTGAACTGCGATCACCTCGACGCCCTGAAGGTTCAGAAGAAGCGGCGCGGCGGAAAGGGTTTCATCGTCACGAATCCGAACTGCTCGACGATCGGTCTGGCGATGGCCGTGGCGCCGATCGAGCGGGCGCACGGCATCGACGTCATGCACGCCTTCACCATGCAGGCGGTTTCCGGCGCCGGGTATGCCGGCGTCAGCTCGTTCGCCATTCTTGACAACGTCGTCCCCTACATCGGCGGCGAAGAGGAGAAGGTCGAGAGCGAGCCTCGGAAGATTCTGGGACGGTGGACGCCGGAGGGATTCAAGGATGCTCCGATGAAGATCTCGGCGCACACGAATCGCGTGCCGGTGCTCGATGGCCACACCATCTGCGTTTCTCTCCGATTCCGGCAGAGCGAGGATCTCCGCCGCCACTTTCCGATCGAGAAGCTGATCGACGACGTGCGCGAAGCGCTGGTGGCGTTCCGCGGCGAGCCCCAGCGTCTGGGGCTTCCTTCCGCTCCCGAACAGCCGATCGTTCTCCTTCCCGACTCGGACAGGCCTCAGCCGCGTCTCGATCGGAACGCTCAGAACGGGATGGCGGTCACGGTGGGCCGTCTCCGTCCCTGTCCCGTGCTGGACATCCGGCTCGTCGCGCTCGTACACAACACCATTCGGGGCGCCGCGGGAGCCGCCATTCTCAATGCCGAGCTGCTTCACGCGCGGAAGCTGCTCCCCTGAGGCCGTTGCGAATGATCGTGATCAAATTCGGCGGAACGTCCGTCATGGACGCGAAGCAGATGCGTCGCGCGATCGAGATCGTCGCCGATCGCCGGGAGAGCCGCCCGGTCGTGATCGTGTCTGCCCTGGCTGGAGTGACCAATCAGCTCGTCGACGCCGCGCGGCTTGCGGCGGGAGGCGACTTCGATCAGGCGCAGGCTCTCGTCTCTTCGATCCAGCAGAGGCATGAGGCCATCGGTTTCGAGCTCATCGGGCAGAAGACCGATTTCCTGGAGTCCTTCCTCGCTCTTCTCCGGAAGCACACATCGCAGATCAGCGACATCCTCCGCGGCATCGCCCTGGTCGGTGAGGTCAGCCTCCGCGCGAACGACAAGATCGTGGCCATCGGCGAAAAGCTCTCCTCCGTCCTCTTTTCCTACACCATGCGGATGAAGACGCTGACCGGCGTCCACATCGACTCCGAGAACGTGATCGTCACGGATGATCGATTCGGGGAAGCCTCCCCTCTGATGGATCAGACCCGGACGAACGCGCGTGCCCTCCTCACGCCCGAGATCGAGCGCCGGCACATCCCGGTCATGGGCGGTTTCTTCGGGCGATCCCGAAGCGGCGCTACGACCACCCTCGGACGTGGCGGATCGGACTACACGGCGGCGATCGTAGGAGCAGCGGGGGGCGCGGAAGAGATCCAGATCTGGACGGATGTCGACGGGATGATGACCTGCGATCCCCGGCTCGTGCCCGAGGCGCGGCCGATCGGCGAGATCTCCTACCGGGAGGCCGCGGAGCTGGCCTGGTTCGGAGCGAAGGTGCTCCATCCGAAGACGATCGCTCCGGCCGTGGACGCCGGCATTCCGATCCGCGTGCTGAACACGAGAAACCCTTCCGCCCCTGGTACGAGGATCACCGCGGAGGGAAGCTCCGGGAAAGGGCCTCGGGCACTCGCGCTGAAACGTGGCATCGCCGTCGTTCACGTCACTTCGAATCAGATGCTCGGAGCGCACGGATTCCTGGCGCGGATCTTCGAGGTCTTCGCGCGTCACGAGGTGTCGGTGGACCTGGTGACGACCTCCGAAATCTCGGTCTCGGTCACCATCGACAGGACCGATCGAATCGATGCGCTCCGGAATGATCTCGCCTCGTTCTCGAACGTGGAGATCGAACGGGACCAGGCCATCATCGCCCTGGTCGGCAGAGACGTGATCGGGCAGCGTTCGATCGGAGCGCGCGCGATCGAATCGCTGGAGGAGATCCCGATCTCGATGCTTTCGATCGGATCGTCCGGACTCAATTTCAGCATCGTGCTCCCGGAGTCCTCGGCCGAGGAGGCGCTGCGCCGCATGCACGCGGGGATTTTCGAGGAGGCGAGGGCCTTGTGAAGATCGCGATCCACGGACATGGAAAGATGGGGAGCGCGGTCGAGCGGATCGCGCGGGAGCGGGGTCATGAGATCGGCCCCATCTTCGACTCGACCGCCCCTCCGGACCGCGATGCTCTACGCGGCACCGACGTGGTCATCGATTTCTCGACCGCGGAGGCGATCACGGGACTGATCGACGGTGTCGCCGGAAGCGGCGCGGCCCTGGTGATCGGAACGACCGGATGGGGCTCGCGTACCGCGGAGATCGAAGAGCGGTGCCGCGAGAAGGACATCGCGATGGTGCACGCTTCGAACTTTTCACCCGGCGCGAATCTCGTGTTCATCCTGGCGCGAATGGCCGCTGAGCGACTGGCGGACGTCGGCGGCTACGCGGCAGGGCTCGAGGAGCGTCATCACGCGCAGAAGAAGGATGCTCCGAGCGGGACCGCGCTCCGGATCGCCCAGGAGGTACGGGAGGGAAGCGGAGGCGCGCTCGATCCGGAGATCGTCTCCTCGCGAGTCGGCGCCGAGTTCGGCCTTCACTCCCTTTTCTTCGACTCGCCGGACGATCTGGTGGAAATTACGCATCGGGCCCGCGGCCGGGACGGATTCGCGCGCGGCGCCGTGCTCGCCGCGGAGATGATCCATGGGAAACGCGGCGTTTTCCGCTTCGACGAGTTGATCCGTCTGCAGGAGGAGAAATGAAGGATTCCGATCGGTTTCGGGGCCTCGGCGTCGCTCTGGTCACTCCCTTTCGGGAGGACGGCGCTCTGGATGAAGCGGCGATGGAACGCTTCGTCGACTGGCAGATCGAACAGGGCACCGACTTCCTGGTTCCTTGTGGGACCACAGGCGAGAACCCTGCGCTCAGCACCGACGAGCACCGCCGAGTGGTGGAGATCACCGTGAAGCGTGCGCGAGGGAAGGTCCCGGTGCTGGCGGGTGCCGGATCGAACTCCACGCCGCGAGCCGTGGACCTCGCTCTCGAAGCGATCGATCTCGGCGCGGACGGCATCCTCACCATCACTCCCTATTACAACAAACCCTCGCCCGACGGTCTCCTGCGTCACTTCGCGGCACAGCAGGATGCGATCGAACAGTCGAGATCGGGCTTCCCGATGATTCTCTACAACGTTCCGGGACGGACGGGAGTCAACATGACTCCCGAGACGACCCTTCGCATTGCCCGGGAGGTTCCCAATGTGATCGGGGTCAAGGAGGCCAGTGGCAACATGGAGCAGATGCTGACCATCCTGAAAGAGCGCGAGAAGGGTTTTCTGTTTCTGAGCGGAGACGACGCGTGGACCCTTCCTCTCATCGCCGCCGGGGCCGATGGGGTGATCTCGGTGGCGGGCAACGAGATTCCGTCGCTCATGAAGTCGATGGTCCGGTCGGCGCTGGAGGGGAACTTCGACACGGCCCGCTCCGTGCACGAGAGAATTCTCCCGCTGATGATCGGCAATTTCATCGAGTCGAATCCGGCGCCGGCGAAAGCAGCCATGAAAGCGATGGGGATCCTCTCCAGCGACGTGGTCCGTTCGCCCCTGGCCCCGCTCACGGAGAGCAGCCGACGCCGGATCAGCGAGATCCTCGCCGAGGTCGGGATTCAGAAGGGACAATCATGATCAACACCAGCGTTCGGCAGCGGATGGAAGGTCTCGGGTCGGTTCGCGACCGCTCGGAGATCATCAAGACTCTGGCCCTCTTCATGACCGAGCTGGAGAAGGGCTCGATCCGCGCCGCAGAGCGGGACGCCGATGGGATCTGGCGTACGAATTCCTGGGTCAAAGAAGGGATTCTCGCTGCCTTCCGCCATGGCGTGCTGGCCGAGTTCGCGTCGGGCGCGCTCTCCTTCGTCGACAAGGACACTCTTCCTCCGCGACGCTTCCGGATCAGCGATGGAATCCGCGTGGTGCCGGGCGGCTCGTCCGTGCGGCGCGGCGCTTTCGTCGCCGAGGGGGTGGTGGTGATGCCTCCCGCCTATATCAACGTCGGGGCATGGGTCGACGAAGGAACCATGGTCGACTCCCATGCGCTGGTCGGATCGTGCGCGCAGGTCGGAAAGAGGGTCCACATCTCGGCGGCCGCTCAGATCGGCGGCGTGCTCGAACCGATCGGGATGCTGCCCGTCGTCATCGAGGACGATGTGGTCATCGGCGGCAATGCGGGCATTTACGAAGGAACGATCGTGCGCTCGCGCGCGGTCATCGGAGCCGGCGTCGTGATCACCGGGTCGACTCCCGTCTACGACGCGATCCGCGAGCAGGTCTACCGGCGAACCGCGGAGCAGCCGCTCGAGATCCCCTACGGAGCGGTCGTCGTCGCTGGAGCCCGCCGCATGAAGGGCGACTTCGCGCAGGAAGAAAACCTCTCCCTCTACACTCCGGTGATCGTCAAGTATCGAGACGACAAGACGGACAGCTCCACGGCCCTGGAGGACGCGCTCCGGTGACGGTGAGGCCGGCCTCTCGATTCGAGGGAATCGAGATCTCCCTCATCCGGCAGATGCAGTCCCTCGCCACGCCGCTGAGCATTCACCTATCCCTCGGCGAGCCGAACATCGCTCCCGACACCAGGATGCGGGATCACGCCATCGAGGTGGCCGCGCGAGGCTCATGGAAGTACACGCCGAACGCCGGCATCCTCGAGCTTCGCCGGCGACTCGCCGAATCCGAGGCTGCGCACTACGATCCTGAGTCGGAGATCTGCGTCACCGCGGGAACGGAGGAAGGACTTCACGCGATTTTTCAGGCGTACATCGGAGCCGGAGACGAGGTCCTGGTGCCCGATCCTGGATTCGTCTCCTATCCCGCCCTGACCCGCATGGCGGGAGGAGAACCCCGTCCCTATCCGCTCGATCCGGATGGATGGACCATCGACTTCGAGGCGCTCGAGGCCGCGTGGAGCCCGCGCGTGAAAGCCGTCGTCGTGAACTCACCGTCGAACCCGACGGGGGGAGTGATCGGCGAGTCACATCTGCGCAAGCTCTTGGATCTGGCCGAGTCGCGCGGCGCGCTCGTGATCTCCGACGAAGTCTACGGCGCGATTCATTACGGCGGCAGCCCTCCCCCCTCGTTGAAAGGGCGGGGCGATCACGTGATCGTCGTGTCGGGCCTTTCGAAAAGTCACGCCATGACGGGGTTGAGGATCGGATGGGTGCTGGCTGCCGCCGAGACTCTCAAGCCGGTGATCAAAGCGCATCAGTACATCGCCACGTGTGCGTCCTCCTTTTCTCAGGAGCTCGCGACTCGTCTGCTCGCCGATTCCGAATGGAACGAAGAATGGCTGTCCAGCGTGAGAACGCGGATGCGAGAGCAGCGCGACGCCGCGGTGGAAGCAGCGCGGAAGTGGCTCGAGGTGGAGGTTCAACCTCCGGAGGGGGCGTTCTACCTCTTCGTTCCCGTCCCGGTCTGTGGGACCGCGGAGCTGGCGAAGAAGCTCGCCATCGAGGCTTTGGTCCTGACCATTCCGGGAGTCGCTTTCGGGTCACGGGGAGAGGGGTTCCTCCGGATCTCCTACGCCACGGAGATCGAGTCGATCCGGAAGGGAATCGAGAGAATCGGTCGCTTTCTTGTTAGTTGTTAGTTGTTAGTTGTTAGTTGTTAGTGAGTTCCCAGTTCCCAGTTCCCAGTTCCGAGAGTTGTTGGTTGCTAGTTCCCAGTGGTGTCATCCTGAGAGCGTGAGCGAAGGATGACGACGCGCTCAGCACGAACAAAGCGGAACTGGGAACTCGGAACTCGGAACTGGGAACTGGGAACTCGGAACTGGGAACTCGGAACTCGGAACTCGGAACTGGGAACTCGGAACTGGGAACTCGGAACTCGGAACTCGGAACTCGGAACTCGGAACTCAACGGCAAGCTCGGGTTTTGCAACTAGAATCGGATCTGAATGAAAGCGAAGAACGCGAAGCGGGAGTCGATTGCCGCAGAAGAGGTCTCGCTCTTCGGGCGGCTGCTTCACAGCAAGGGAGCGCACGACCTCGAAGATCTGGGCGTGGCTTTCTACGACTACGAATCGACGGTGCAGTGGTGTTACAACGCCGACGATTGGTTTCATGCCGCCTCGACGATGAAGCTGGCCGTCCTGATGGGCGTCTTCCGGCAGATCGAGCGCGGCGAGCTGACACTCGATTCGCCCGTGCACGTGCGAAACCGCTTCACGTCGATCGTCAACAAGGAGCCCTTCTCGATCGAGGTGAGCCGGGACGGTGACAGCAACGTCTTCAAACATCTCGGGAAGACTCTCCCGGTACGCGAGCTCGCCTACTGGATGATCACCACTTCCAGTAATCTCGCGACGAATCTGCTGGTCGACATCGTCTCGGTGGAAGCGATTCAGCACGCGCTCGATGAGCTCGGAATCTCCGGAGTGAAGCTCCTTCGAGGAGTCGAGGACCAGGCCGCCTACGAAGCGGGGCTCAACAACGAGGTCACGGCCAACGGTCTGCTCCGCCTCCTTCGAGTCATCGCCGAGAAGCGCGCCTTCTCACCATCGAGCTCTCAGGAAATGCTCGACATCATGCTCGACCAGCGCTACAGGAGCGGGATCCCCGCGGGCCTCCCTCAGGACGCGAAGATCGCTCACAAGACCGGAAATATCTCCACGGTCCACCACGATGCTGGAATCGTCTATCTCGAGGGACGCAAGCCGTACGTGATGGTCATCCTCACCGAATTCGATGCGAAAACCGGCCGCGGGAAGGCGGTCGCCGACATCTCCCGTGAGGTACACTCCACCCTGGCCGAGCTGAGCCATGCCTGAGGGGGAGAGCGAGATAGGACTCAAAGTCGTCGACGCATTCGATCTGGACGAGGACGTCCGGATTCTGCTGAAACCAGGCGAGATGGTGAAGGATGCTGCGGGGCGGCGCCATCGCCTGCCGCGTTACTTTTACGAGATTCCCTCCTATGAGGAGGCGGTCAGCGTCCGTCTCTCTCAGAACTTCCGGCTGAATGAGTTCATCCGGGTCGACCTCCGCGAGGCTCCCCGGCTTCAGCAGTATCCCCGCTTCGTCCCCTGTGCGGTTCGGATCACCGCCTTCTACCTGCAGCGTCTGCGCGAGACGCTCGGCGCCACTCTCCACATCTCGGTGAACGGCGGATACCGTTCGCCGGCTCACGAGCGGAACCATCCCGCCTCGCTTCACATGTGGGCCACCAGCGTCGACATCTATCGGATCGGCGGATCCATCCTGCAGAGCCAGGAGCTCATCGAGAAATACGGTCAGGCCATCGAAGATGTGGCCGACGAGATCTTCGTCTCGCCGTACGGATCCGAGCCGGGATTCGCGGACGATCACCTGCACGTCGACCTCGGATACGTGACGTTCGTTCCGCGCGAGATCAGCGAGGATCGAATGGAGGTGCCGCAGGAGCGCCCCCGATTCGCGTTCGAGGAACGCCGCGCCAGGGAAAGGCGCTCCACGGACCGCGAGCCCCGAGGCAACGGCGAGCCATGAGGCAGTTGCCAGTTCCGAGTTCCCAGTTCCGAGTTCCGAGTCCCCAGTTGTTGGTTGTTGGTTGTTGGTTGTTGGTTGTTGGTTGTTCGTTGTTCGTTGTTCGTTGTTCGTTGTTCCCGGCTCCCAGTTCTCAGTGGTGTCATCCTGAGCGTGAGCGAAGGATCTCGCGGGCCGGGACGCGCATGACGCGAACGCGGTTGCCGGGTGCGAGGAAGGCTATTCGCTCAACTTGCGAAAGGTTGGAGGATCGAATCAACTCTATCGTGCCCTGCTCCATCCCCGCGTCTCTGGCGTCCCGCACGCCCAGATCCTTCGCTCACGCTCAGGATGACGACGCGCTCAGCACTAACAACTCGGAACTCGGAACTGGGAACTGGGAACTGGGAACTGGGAACTGGGAACACATCACAACTACAACTAACAACTAACAACTAACTAAATCCCGAGCCGCCTCAGAAGAGAGCCCGGCATCGACCGGATCACGAGCATGATCCATCGCCAGTAACCGGGTGCGTAGATGACGCCGTCTCGCCTCTTCATTCCTTCATGAATCGCAGCTCCGACCGCCGCGGGAGATGCGAATAGCGCATTCTTTTTCATCGCCGCGGTCATCGGAGTGTCGACCCATCCCGGCTTGATCGTCAGCACGCGAATCCCCTCGGGCTCCAGCCGGGCGCGCAACCCTTCCATGAAGACATCGATGGCCGCCTTCGCGGCGCCATAAACGTAGTTGCCGCGCCTCCCCCGGTCGCCGGCCACCGAACCGATCGCCGCCAGGCAACCCCCGCGTGAAATCTGCGGAGCGATCGCGGCGGCCATGGCCACGATGCTCACCGCGTTGACCATGAGCGCGCGCTCGATGGCGTCGGGATCTCCCTCGATCGCCGCCTGATCGGGCAGCGTCCCCCACGCCAGCAGCGCCGCATCGATCTGCGGGCCTGCCGCGCCGACGATGAGATCCACGCTCCGCGGCTCCGAGAAATCCGCCACCACGTTCTGGCAGGAGGCGGCGCCCCGGGCCCGCAGGTCGCGGGCGACACTCTCGAGCTTCGCGGGATCGCGCCCGGCAAGGAGAAGGTCCGCCCCTTCCGCGGCGAAGCGGCGGGCAACTTCGATGGCGATGGCTGAGGTCGCGCCCGCGATGAGAATCCTGGCCGGAACGCTCATTCCATCACTCTCCTCCAGAACGACGATGAAAAGCGAGGATCGATGAACCTCTGAAACTCGGCGGCGCGCGGATAGAAGGTCCTGAAATTCTCTCCGCTCATCCGAGCGTCCTTTGCCGGATAGACCCTTCCTTCCGCCCTCCGGACGATCACATCGAGATCATCGAGCAGCGAGAGATTCTCACGGCTCGCCGGAAGGTCGGAAGCGATCGTCGTTCCTTCAACGGGAAACGAAAGCAGTCCGAGTGATGGGCGCGGGCCGAATCGCTTGGCGATCGTGAGCGGTGACCCTGTCGCCGAGCTCGCGATGCGTCGCAGAATCTCGATGACGGGTGCTCTTCCCGCCGCCGGCGGAATCACGCACTGATACTGGAGAAACCCCCTCCTGCCGTACGCGCGGTTCCAGCCCGTGATCCGGTCCAGAGGAAAGAAAAACGACTCGAAGCTCTCTTCCGTCACTCCGCGCCGCGACTGCAGAGCGTAATACGCGGCGCACGCCAGCCGGATCGTCGCGCGAGTCATCGGCACCGGAGGCATTGGAATCGCCGGGAGCGCCCGCGAACCGCCCGCGCCCCGACCGTCCGGAAGATGCGATCCTCGCAGATGAAACCCACGCGGCGGATCGATTCCCCGGCTGCTCGCATCGATCCAGCTCACCGAATAGTCGTCATCCGCTCCCGCTTCCAGGGAGTCGAAGAAACCGTTCCACCCGTCGAACGACTGACGCCTCGCCTGGACCGCCTGCGACGAGATCGGCCGGAGGCGAAGCGTCGCAGAGAGGATCACGCCCGTGAGCCCGAGTCCTCCGATGGTCGCCTCGAAGAGCTCCGTTTCCTCGTCGCGCGAGCATCGCACCAGACCACGGTCGGAGCGGAGGATCTCCATCGACTCCACGTGACATCCGAACGACCCTTCCCGTTCATGATCCTTTCCGTGGACGTCATTGGCGATGCAGCCGCCGATCGTCACGTGCTTCGTCCCGGGAATCGCGCGCAGAATCCATCCGCTCTCGAGCAGAACAGGAAGCACCTCCCCGAGAGTGGCGCCAGCTTCGACCGTCAGCAGGCCGGCGGCGCGATCGAGCTCGATCATTCCGGAGAGTCCGCGGGTCAGCAGGAGAGTCCCGCCGTCGTTCAGACAGACGTCGCCGTAGCTGCGCCCCATTCCGCGGGGAAGAACCGGCGCAAGCCCGTCCAGCGCCGGAGGCTCGTGACGCCAATCGATCCGAACCGTCCTCTGCTCGCCAGCGCGCGGATAGCGGCCCCACGATTCGTAGCGAGCCATCAGACCGCCACGACGAGAAGGACCGCGACCAGCGCGGCGGTCAGAAGACTCACCGGGTCCTTGACCGCGAAGAGAATCGGATCATCGGCGACTTCACCGCGCGAGGTCAGGAGCCAGGCCCGAACGATCCAGTAGAGAAGGATCGGCGAGACCAGCCAGAGCAGCTCGGGACGGGAGTAGAGAAGCCGGACACGATCGCCATTGAGATAGAGAGCGAGGACGACCACCGAGACCAGCCCGCTGGCGACTCCCGCCGCCTGCAGCAGCGGATAATCGGCCGCGGAATAGGGGCGCCCCGGCAGCCGCTCCCCCGGCGCGAGCTCCGTCCGCCTCAGGTCGGCGCACCGTTTCACGACAGCCAGATTGAAAAAGAAAAAGAGAGAGAACGCCAGCAGCCAGTCGGAGACTTCGACGCGTGCCGCGCTTCCGCCAGCCAGGATTCTCAACGTGTACAGCGAGGCGAGGATCACGAGATCGGCGACCACGGCCCGCTTGAAGAAGAGGCTGTAGGTCAGGGAGATGACGGCGTAGGCGGCCAGCCATCCCGCCACGGCCGGAGAGACGAGTACGGCCACCGCCAGCGCTGCGACACCGAGGACTGCGATGAGCACGATCGCCGCGGTGCGGGAGACTTCACCGGTCGCGATCATGCGGTGACGCTTGACGGGATGACGACGATCCGCTTCGAGGTCGATCAGATCGTTGATCACATAACCCGCGGAGGCGCCGAGACTGAAGGCCACGAAGGCGAGGGCGACGTCGGTGAGTCGGTCGAGATCGGAAAGCCTGTGCGCAAGGAACAGCGGCAGAATCAGCAGCGCGTTCTTCAGCCACTGATGAGGGCGAATCTCGAGTAGGAGCGCGCGGAGCACCGATCGGCGCCGGCGCGTTTCGGTGCGGCTTCCCTCTTCGATCAGCGTCGACATGCTCTTGCAGGCGAGAATAGCAGAAGGCCGCGAGCGGATACGCGTCGCCGGCGGTTTCAGGAACTGGGCGGTCGTTCGCGGCCCCCTCCCTGTCTCAAAAACCGTCCCATCGACGCAGCGCGCAAACGTCACAAGGAGATCTCTCTCTCGACGCTATACTTTTTACGCATCGGTGCCGGCTCGAGTTCGATCGTTTTCCGCCGGCCGCGGCTCGGGTCATGACGGAGAAACGATTCACAAATAAGGTCGCGCTGATCACCGGTGGAAGCTCCGGCATTGGCCGAGCAACCGCTCTCGCCTTCGCTCGCGAGGGGGCGGCGGTGATGATCGCCAGCCGCGGAATCGATCGCGGGCAGTCGGTCCTTCGCGAGCTGCAAGAGCTTGGCGCCGAGGCGGGCTTCGTCTCCACGGACGTCTCCCAGCGCCTTCAAGTCGAAAACCTGATTCGTGAAACCGTGAAGCGGTTCGGGCGAATCGACTGCGCGTTCAACAATGCCGGCACAGTCAGCGTCGGCGGTTTCAAACAAACCGCCGATTTTTCGGAGACGGAATTCGACGGACACCTCGCGTTGAATCTCAAAAGCGTGTGGCTCTGCATGAAGCACGAGATCCTCCAGATGCTGCAGCAGGGGAGCGGGGGAACGATCGTGAACACCTCCTCGATCAACGGCCTGGGCGGCGTCGCGATGAACAGCTTTTACGCAACGGCGAAAGCGGGAATCCTTGCGCTCACCAAGTCAGCGGCGCAGGAGTACGCTCCGAAAGGGATTCGAATCAACTCGATCGTGCCGGGAGGCTTTCTCACGCCGATGCTCGAAGGAGTCTTCGCGAGCATCTCGCCGGATGACCCATCCGCAGCCGAGAAGAGCTACGCCGGAATGATTCCGCTCGGTCGCGTCGGCAAGCCCGACGAAGCCGCCGCCGCGGTACTCTGGCTTTGTTCGGAAGCCTCGTCCTACGTGACCGGTCACTCCATGATCGTGGATGGTGGCGTGACGGCTCCCTACCGCTGATCCAATGAGGTTCCCCATGGAGGAAGGGTCTGTCCCGGGTTCTGTCGTCCCGCCTCGGGTACCATTCCGTCGTGGAGCCAAGGAGTGAGCGGAATTCGACGCTGCAGACGACTCCCGGGCTTTACATCCCGGAAGCAGGCTTCGACGCGCGGCGGACGGCGATCGGCTTCACGGTCCTCGCGCTCGCCTGGCTCGCGCTGATCGCGCCGCTGATGATCGCCGATGTCTGGGACGAGACCGCGGGCCTTCAACTCTTCCGGGATCCATCCAGTTCCTTCGCTGGCGATGCGGAGCTCATCTGGCGGCAGTCCATCGGTCTCTGGCGCCCGCTGCCGAGCTGGATCGCGGCCGCGGTCATTCGCGCGTCGCCATCCTTCGACTCTGCCTGGCTCACCCTTCGATGGCTGAATGCCCTGCTGATCGTGACGTCGGCCGGTCTTCTCACCCTCGCTTTCATTCGATGGAGGATGGACCTTTCGCCGCATCCGCTGTGGCTTCCTCTGCTCCTCCTCTTTTCCTCCGGCTCGATCTCGAGCGCCACCTGGTTCGCGGCAATCTTCGATGTCTTCGTGCTCTTCTTTCTCGCGGCCGGCGTCCTTTGTCTCGCGCAGCGATCTCCGAGCGTCGCGGGGATCCTGTTCGGCGTCGCCTTTTTCTGCAAAGAGACGGCAATTCTTCTCTTTCCGCTGATCGCGATCCTCTGGAGCGCCGGCCGGATCACTGCGCGGGACGCCGTCCGCGCTTCCATTCCTCCTGTTTTCCTGGGCGCTGTCTATTTTTTCCTGCGGGGCTCCCGGATCCGACTCGGATCCGGCGAGGACATCCATCAGTTCGATATCGAACAGTTCGGGGCCTCCCTGCTCGGCATGGCTGACTCCTTCTGGATTGGCGCCTTGAAGACGGACGGTCCGATCCTTCTCGGCGTCCTGGTCCTCCTCGCGAGCCTGGCGGCCCTTCGCTCCTGGAAGGTTCGAGGGATGGCCCTCATGCTGGTTCTCCTGGCGGCGGCGATTTACTGGGGGATGTTCGCGCAGTGGCAGGGGGGGATCGTCCTGAGCCATCTCAACTTCGTCGGACGCCTCTACCTGATCCCCGTAACGATCGCGATTCTGGCGCTGGCTCTGGACGGCCGCCGGTGGGTGTTCCCGCTGATCTTGCTGGTTGGAACGACCGGGGCCGCCCTCACCTGGCGCGACCATCAACGGTTTCAACGGGCTTATCGCGCCGCCTACGAGCTCGGATCATCCTCCTCGGTTTCGGTGCGCATTGATTATGCGGAGCGCCCCCTCACCGATGGCCGAAGGAACCTCGAGATCGGGAGCTTTCCCGACGCCGCATGGACCTTCGACGCCCGGGAAGCGAAGCTGACTCGGCGGCGTTGAGGGGCGGAAACGGGGCCCTTTTTTTACCGCAGACTCCGGCCCGCCATTTGCTTTCAGGAGGCTGGAGTCCTCAGTGGCGGCTTCGCAGCATCCCTCAAATCCAGCGGAACAAGAGTCGAGGGAGAGGCGTCACGCCCCCTGAACCGAGGAATTCGTGCCTATAGATCCCAAGCGAGCCCAACGACGCGAGCGAGCGTATCAGCGGCGCCACGTCCTTCAGATGCCTGCCATGGGCATCGAGTCGGAGTTCAACGTCTGGATCGACGGGAAAGAAGTGACTCCCGAGAAATTCTGGAAAAATCCCGCCGGCTTCATCGTCGACCCGATGCTCAAGCGGGAGGGACGCTCGCTGCAGACCCGGGCGGGAGGGGCGGTTTACTTCGACCGGGGAGTGATCGAAGTCGTGACTCCGCTCATCGAGATCGCGCCGGGCTGCGGAGCGCGCGCGGTCAGGTCGATCTGGGAGCAGATCGGTTACGTCCGGACTCAGCTCGACGCCTGGGAGAAGAAGACGGATCACCACGTCCGGCTTCGCGCATACAGCACGCACTACAACGTCTCCTTCGATGTGCCGAAGTGGAAGCAGAACCGCGATCGCAACATCAAGCGGCTGGCTCTTCTCCTCGCGTACGTCCTTCCGATTCCGGTGATGCTGTTCGGCGCGAACCGGCGCTCGACCGGGATCGGAGTCCGCCCTCGCGGAAACCGCATCGAGATCACGGCCGACTTCACTCCGGATCCGGCGATGATGATCGCCACGGCGACCCTGATCGTCGGTATCGTCCGCGAGGTGATCTCCTGGCCTTCCTACCGGCTCGGACTCCTGCGGGAGCTTCCCGTCCCGACCATCGAGGGAGTGATCCCCGGCAAGCACACCACTCGGAAAGGGTGGCTGACCAAGGACTTTCACTATCCGGAGAGCCCCTACGCCTCCGACATCGACGAGAGAATCTGGAAGACCCGCGATGGACGGACCCTCTCGCTCCGCCGCATCGCTCTGGAGACCGTCTGGTTCTTCCGGAAGTCGATCCGGCAGATGTCCGACCCCTTCACCCACCGGCTGATCTTCTCGATTCTGGAGGGAGCAACGCCCTCGATGCTCGAGCTCGACGACCGTCCGAAAGCCTATGAGGACGTGGGGCGTCTCTGCAGCTGGGGACGTGTGATCGACGAGCTGAGGGATTACCGCTCGATGCTGGAGCTGCCACCACTCGAGCGCGAGGGCTCATGGCAGGACTTCGTGAAGAAGCGCGACGAGGAGAGATCGCGTCTTCTGAAGAACGGATTGAAGGCAGCGCTGATCAAGAACGGCGAGACCTCCACCGAGGACGGCAAAGGAATCGACGCCATGAACCCGGCGATTCCGCCGCGCGCGCCGGGAGCGGGCCAGAGCCTGCTTCCGGAGGGGTATCTGGAGCGTCGCCGGCGTCCGGGCCCGCGAACCGCGCAACTCCAGGAGCGGCGGGCCGTTGGGGAGCGGCGGAAAAAGAAAGCTCCCACTCCCTTTCCGGACCGCCGGCTGAAACGCTCTGCGTACGAGCAGGTCTTTCTCCGTCTGGTCTCCGGCAAGAAGCTGCGCATCGGAGGGCAGCTCTTCACGCCGATCGGCATGAAGGGGTGGTATCACGCGCTCTTCCGTTGCGACTCGAACGGCCGGCAGCGGCTTCTGACGATCGACCAGCTGGTGAAACGGATGGACGACTGGGTGTGACACCGAAGCGTCGAAGCGTCGAAAAACCGCCGCGAGTCGCCCCTGCCGCCTCATCGATCTCCGAGTCCTCCGCCACCGTCTTTCTCCTCTCGCCCGCCTCCCTCGGCGGAGTGCGCGCGAAACAGTTGACCTCTCCCCGCGCCCGCTTCGCCGCCGCGGTCCGTTACCGCTCGCCGGAAGGCGTCGAGATCGCCGAGGCGTTCGCATTCATGAGCGCACTCTATTTCCGAGGGAAAATCGCATATGCGCGGCGCTTCGCGACGCCGGTCGGCGAGTCGAGCGGAATCTTCGTGATCACTCCCGGCTTCGGCCTCGTGCCGCCAGACTGGAAGCTCGATCCCGAACGGCTCAGACGCCTGCGTCGGGTCGGCGTCGACCCCGCCATCCGTTCCTATCGGCAGCCGATCGAGGAGCATGCGAAAGCTCTGGCGGCGCAACTGCCAGCCGGCGGCCGCGTGGTGCTGCTGGGAAGTATCGCCACCGGAAAATACGTGGATGTCCTTCAACCGATTTTCGGCGACCGTCTGCTCTTCCCGAGGATATTCGCCGGGATCGGGGACATGAGCCGGGGAGCTCTGATGCTGCGAGCCGCGTTGAGCGGCATCGAGCTCGAATATGCGACCCTCGATGCTCCGCGACATCGCGAGGGAGCGGGGAAGAAGAAGAAGAAGAAAACCTGATCATGCCGACGATCCCGAGTCATCCCGACAATGTCACCGTTCGCATCAGGAATCGTGAAGTCCCTTTGACCAATCTCGGCAAGGTCTTCTGGAAGAATCTGGGCCTGACCAAGCGCGACCTCATTCAGTACTACGCGGACGTCGCTCCTCATCTGCTTCCACACCTCACTGATCGCGCCATGGTCATGAAGCGCTATCCCAATGGGGCGGAGGGAGACTTCTTCTACATGAAGCGGGCCCCCGAACCGCGCCCCGAGTGGATCGAGACCTGCGTCATTCCGCACAACGCGGGGCCCGTGAATTTCCCGATCGTGCAGGATCTCGCCACGCTGCTCTGGATCATCAACCTCGGTTGCATCGACCTCAACCCCTGGTACGCGAGGTGCGACGACTGGGACCGCCCTGATTTCCTTCATTTCGATCTCGATCCCGGTCCCGGCTCGGACTTCGAACAGGTTCGCGAGGTCGCTCTCCGGCTTCGCGAGCTGCTGCAGCATTTCGGGATCCGCTCCTTTCCGAAGACCACGGGATCGAAAGGCATCCACGTTTACGTGGCGATCGTTCATGGGCCGCTTCAAAAGGAAGTCTGGACCTTCGCCAAGGCCATCGCTCTGCAGATGGAACAGCAGTTTCCCCAGCTCGTCACCGCCGAGTACCGGAAAGTGAACCGTCCGCACCGCCGGGTTCTCGTCGACTACAACCAGAACGCATGGGGACGGACCCTCGCTTCGATCTATTCAATCCGGCCGACGCCGCTGGCCAGCGTCTCCGCTCCGGTGACGTGGAAAGAGCTCGAGCGAGGTGCGAAGATCGAGGACTTCACCATCTTCAATATTCGCGAGCGGCTCGCGGAGGTCGGCGATCTCTGGAAGCCTCTCCTCGCGAAGCGCGGCCGCTTCGACCTCGGGTCACTCTTCGACGGCGCGACGGCCAGCGCCCGCCCCAAGAAATGAGCCATGGGAACAAAGACCGATTCATCCTGGCCTGATCTCGATCTTCCGATCGCGCCCCCCTTCACTCCCATGGAGGCGCGACGGCGCGAGTCGATTCCGGAAGGAGATCACTGGCAGTTCGAGCCGAAATGGGACGGATTCCGTGCCCTGATCTTCCGCGACGGCGACCAGGTGGCGATCCAGTCCAAGTCGGGACAGCCTCTCGGCCGCTACTTTCCCGAGCTGGTCGAGTCGATCCGGTCGGTGCGGCCGAAGCGCTTCGTGATCGACGGCGAGATCGTCGTTCCAGTGGATGGCGCGACCTCCTTCGACGACCTTCTCCTGCGTCTTCATCCCGCGGCATCGCGTGTGGAAAAGCTGGCGAAGGAGATTCCCGCGCAGATCCTCCTCTTCGATCTCCTCGTGGAGCCGGCCCGCAATCCCGAGGGGTGCCGGAGGATCGACCAGCTTCCCATCGAGGAGCGGAGAGAGAGGCTCGAGAAGTTCTTCTCCTCCCTGAAGGAGTCGCGAATCGTTCTTTCGCCCGCGACGACCGACCGCGGTGTCGCCGAAGAGTGGTTCCATGAATGGGGCGGCTCGGGGCTCGACGGGATCATCGCGAAACGGCTCGGCGAGCCTTACCACTCCGGCGACCGCGACGGCATGGTGAAGGTGAAGCACTTCCGAGAGGCGGACTGCGTGGTGGGGGGCTTCCGCTATTCGTCGGCCGGTGCGGCGTCGATCGGAGCTCTGCTTCTCGGCCTCTACGACGAGAAAAAGAGACTGGTCTTCGTCGGGCACTGCTCTTCGTTCAACGCGAAGCAGAAGAAAGATCTGAAAGCGCTTCTGGAGCCGTTGCGGGGCGACAACGCGTTCGAAGTGCGGGTGCCGGGAGGACCGAGCCGCTGGGCGAGCGAGCGAAGCGGTGAGTGGGAACCCGTCGAGCCGCGGCTGATCTGCGAAGTTCGTTACGATTATTTTTCGCAGGGACGATTCCGGCACGGCACCTCGTTCGTCCGCTGGCGTCCCGACAAGAAGCTGTCGGCGTGCACGATGGATCAGGTGACCCGTCCCAGAGCCCGGCGCTGAAACGACTGGGAAACGCTTCGACCTCCGGCTCGGAGATCATGAATTTCGACCGGCGGAGGACTGTTCCGTCACGCGTGCATCGGATCTCTTTTCCCGGAAAAGCGTTTCTCGCTTTCTTCCTCCTGGCCGCTCCAGCGGCGGCGGGAGAAAACGACATCCAGATCACGCTGAAGCCGAGGAATCTGGTATCGGGGAAGCTCGCGGTTCCGGTCACCACGGGCGGCGGGATCGATGCCGTGGATCTTCTCGTCAACGGGGTGCCCTACGGCCGGCAGACCGGGCGCTCCGTCGTCTTTCACGTCGACATCGGCAAGTACATCCGGCGTCTTCGCATTCGCGCCGTGGGCCTGGATCGCGACGGCAGGAGCGTGGCGGTCGATGAGATGACCGTGAACGATCCACAGCCGCCGTTCCGCATCCGCCTTCAGTCTCCCAGTCGGCTCCCCGCGAAGGGGAAAGTCATATTGGGCGCAACGGTGCTCTCTCCCCCAAACGTTCCGGTGCAGGCCGTCGACTTCTATGTCGGCGAAACGCTGATCGCCACCGCTGCCACAATCCCTTATCGCGCGGAGTTCGAAGCCTCCGATTTTCAGGATGTGCGGTACGCGCGCGCCGTGGCGCGTTCCGCTGGAGCGCTCGAAGCGAACGATGTCGTCTTCTGGGGCGAAGGGACGTTTGAACAGCTCGATGTCGTCGTCAAACACCTCCCCTTGTCGGTCTTCGGGAACACGTCCGTCGAGCTGACGAAAGAGGACCTGACGCTGAATGACGCGGGATACGAGCGGGAGATCGAAGCGCTGATTCCAGCGGCCGATCAGCCGCTGAATGTGATCATGCTCATCGATTCCTCGGAGAGCATGCTCGATCAGCTTCCGGTGATTCAGGAAGCCGGCCGCCAGTTCGCTCGATCGGTGATTCGGAAAAACGATCGCATCGCGGTGGTTGCGTTCCATGAGCGGGTCTTCTGGCTGACCGGTTTCACTTCCAATCTGGAGACGGTAGACGCCGCAATCGGGAAGTTGAAACCCCAGGGGCAGACTCACCTCTATGACGCGGTCATCTCCATGCTCTACGAGCTTCAGAAAATGCCCGGACGGAAAGCCCTGGTCATCCTTTCCGACGGAATGAATCTCGGAGGCACCTTCGAGCTCGATCACCTCGTCCACTACGCGCGCTATGCGGGAGTGCCCATCTATCCGATCATCAAGAACAAATGGCTCTCCCGCATCATGCGGCTGCGGATCGGCATGAACGAGGTGAGACGGTTCGCCGCCATTGCCCGTGACTCGGGCGCGAGCTATTTCATCATCGAACGACCCGCCGAGCTGCCTCGAGTCTACGCCGCGATCGCCGAAGAGCTCCAGCGGCAGTATCTGCTGGTCTTTCGCACCGAATCCACCGGCGCCGATTCCTGGCATCCCCTCTCGGTCTCCACGTCGAAAAAGGTCAATATCCGGATCCCTCGCGGATACTTTCCCTGAAACTCCCTTCCGGCATGTGATGTGAAAAACCGTCACTGCGGATGACCGATCAGACTCTCCTCCCCGCCTGGAAAGACAGGCGGCGATGGAACGCGCGCGGCCTCAACCAGACTCAGGAGATGCTGTTCCACTGGATCGCTTCGGTGGCGACCTTGCTTCTGGGCCTCGGCTGGGGTTGGTCGATCTGGGCCAGCCACACGGTCCAGGGGCGAGTCGAGGAAGGGGAGCTCGCCAGCCGCGGGATGACTGCCTCCCCCATCGGGAGAAGCTCGGCCGAGCGCCTCAGCGACGCGCTCACGGGCAGTCCTCAGGTTCACCTCAGCTTTCTCAACGAGGCGATCCGGCGCTACGAAAGCCCCCTGCGGGGCCAAAGTGGAAAGCTGCGGGCGGTCATCGGCCTCCCCGGGCAGTCCATCACGAAAAGCACGGATCCGGGACTCGGATTCAAGATCGGACAGTCCACCACCGCGGAGCTGATGATGCCGGCCGGTCCAGGGGTCTACCCGATCGCTCTCGAGTTCCGGCGTATGACCCGGGGAATCGAGAACTTCCACCTGATCAGCATGGTTCCCTTCAAGGAAAAGCGGGAAGGGCGAATCGGAACCTACCGCCTCGGCTCATGGCCTTATGAAGACGGGAGCAAGCCGGTCCTCCCTTCGTACGCCGATCCCCCCGGCTTCATTCAGGTGACGAAGGAGAACCTCGATGTTCACGTCTCCGAGCATTTTCGCCTGCGGGATTTCCTGACCAAGGATCAGGCGGATGTCTGGCCCAAGTACGTTCTGATCAATCCGGCCATGCTCGACAAGCTCGAGCTGATGATCGTGGAGCTCGAGAGCATGGGCGTCGACGTGCGCCACGTGACGGTCATGAGCGGATTCCGCACGCCGCGCTATAACGCGGGCGGGGGAAACACCGGAGGGCGGGCCAACCTCAGCCGGCACATGTACGGCGACGGGGTCGACGTCTTCCTCGACAACGACAAGAACTTCTGGACCGACGACGTCAACGGCGACGGGCGCGTCAACGTGGCCGACGCGGAGATGATGGCGAAGGCGGTCGAACGCGTCGAGCAGAAGTACCCCTCACTGGTGGGCGGAATCGGCATCTACCCCGCCTGCTGCGGACATGGACCATTCATCCACGTCGACGTGCGTGGAAAACGGGCCCGCTGGCGTGGAACCGGCAGTGGATGATCGGCTCAGGCCGCCGGCAACCTGGCGGCCCGAACCATCGAATGGATAAGGAGAGAGACGTGAGCACGACGCAAAGCCAGGCTTGTCCCGACTGCGGCTCGCACCGCGAAATCGCTTCCCAGGTCTGCGGGGCCTGCGGGGCCCCTCCGCGATCCGCGGAAGAGGATCAGCGGGCCGAACAGGAAGGCGGCGTCAGAACGACGGATCTCGAGCCCTATGTGACCCTGCGCTACATCGCCAAGCTGTTCAAGGTTTTGGCGGTGCTGATGGTGCTGATGCTCCTCAGCGAGGTGACCATCGGTCTCATGCAGCAGGGTACCGATGCGATCATCTCGCTCGTTGGCGAAGCGACGCGATTTCTCGTGCTGGCCGGACTGCTCTGGGGCGCCGGAGATCTCGCGATTCTTCTGATCGACCTCGGACATGACATCCGCGTATCGCGCATCCTGCTGGGAAGAGTCAACGCAGAGCTTCATCGCCGCGGAGGAAGCACGGAAGACGCTGCCCCCTCCGAACAGCGGTCGGAACAGCGGATGTCGCCGCGGTAGGCGCGGACGACTCGCCGCTTACACGATTGCGCGGCTCATCACCGCGCGAATCTCCCCGAAGACCTCTTCCGGCGGCAAGCCATGCGCGCGATGGGTCGCGGCTTTCTTCACCAGGTTCTCGAACGACTTTTCGTCGAGGACCCGTCCATCGATGCTGCGCCCGTTCAATTCACAGAAGGCGAGCAGAGATGCGAGGGCCAGCCGGCGATTCCCCGTCCGGAACGGAAGGTTCTGCAGGAGAGCGAAAAAGAAGGCGGCGGCTTTCTCCCAGAACTGCGGATAGGCGTCACGGCCGAACACCGTCGTCTTGGGCCGCTCCACCGCGTTGGTCAGACCAAATGGAGAGTCGACGACGCCCGGCTCCGCATTTCGCCCTCCAAACTCCGCGGAGATGGCGCGATGGAGCTCGATCAGATCCTGGTTGGTCAGGTAGACGGGTCGGTTGCGGTCAGTCGCTGAGCCGCTTGAGGGCGGCGGGATACTTCTTGACGGCGCGTTTAAAGGCCGCTGCAACAGAGGGGTTGGTGAAGCCGCCTTCGGGGAAGGGGGCGGCGCCGCGGCCCGCTCCTTTGGCTGAGGCGGCTTTCGGGGCGGCTTTGCTCCCGCTTGCGGCCGCGCCTTTTTGGGCGGCGCGGGCTTTCGGGCTGCTTTTGGCGGAGACTTTCGGGCTGGCTTTGCTGCTTTTACCGGCTTTTTTGCGGCCGGTTTTCGCTTTCCTGCTGGCTTGTTTGACGCTTTTTGACTTTTTCTGGCCATCCTTCATCTCGAACCCCGCCGTTATGCTAAACCTGTTAACTCGTTGAGTCAACGGATTTTATAATCGGTCGCGGCCTTTTCTCCGGCGGCCGTCACCCGCCGGTCACCCTCGTTCGTAATAGGGAAGAAAGTCGATCTGCAGCAGCCGATCTCCTTCTTCCGCAAGAAGATACATGTCCTGGTCCGTTCGGGTCAGGTAATGCCGCGCCACCAGGCCGTCCAGCGCATCTTCGCCGCCGCCGACGGGGTGCTTGATCGCCAGAATCTCAGGCAGGCTCATCTCGCGGCGCTTGAGCCGGCGAAACTCCTGCAGGATCCGGATCTGGTCGGGGCGAAGGTCGTCGGGAAGTATGACCATGTCGGTTTCATCGAGAGGTTAACAACCTCCCGTCGCTCTGGCAACGCTCGCGTCGCCTCGGTGGCAACGGGCTGGGCGGCGGGACGCCGCCCGCCACTCTGTGGCGCGCGAAGCGCGCTGCTTCGAACAACGGATTTTTGTGGCAAAGGGCTGGGCGGCGGGACGCCGCCCGCCACTCTGTGGCGCGCGAAGCGCGCTGCTTCGAACAACGGATTTTTGTGGCAAAGGGCTG
>DATLEY010000045.1:0-7279 GCA_035525215.1 Thermoanaerobaculia bacterium
CCCCCACACCCTGTGGAATTCTCCATTCCCTCTCCTCGGCAGCCGTCGATTCTGTTGCGGGGTGAGGGGGCGCGTCGTACACTCGATCGCACCCACACCATCCTGTCGTTGACGGGAAACGGCGACGCGCTCGCGCGCCGCTCGAACTGAAACGGGACCATTCAGGAGCAGAACTCAATGAGCAATATCCCCAATGAAAAGGTGAAAGCAGCCGAGACCAATATCCCCACCGAGAAGATGAAGGCTGCCGACGCTGCGCTGGTTCAGATCGAGCGGCAGTTCGGCAAGGGGTCGATCATGCGGCTCGGCCAGCGGGAGGTCCAGGGGATCAGCGCGATCTCCACCGGATCGATCGGCGTCGACTCCGCCCTCGGGGTCGGCGGCATGCCCCGCGGCCGGATCGTCGAGATCTTCGGCCCGGAATCCTCGGGCAAGACCACTCTCTCGCTCCATGTGATCGCTCAGGCCCAGAAGACCGGCGGCCTGGCGGCATTCATCGACGCCGAGCATGCCCTCGATGCCGAATACGCGAGGAAGCTCGGGGTCGACGTCGACAACCTTCTCGTCTCGCAGCCCGACAGCGGCGAGCAGGCGCTCGAGATCGCGGAGATGCTGGTCCGCTCCGGCGCGATCGACATCATCGTGATCGACTCGGTGGCGGCCCTGGTGCCCCGCGCGGAGCTCGAGGGTGAGATGGGCGACAGCCATGTCGGCCTCCAGGCCCGCCTGATGTCCCAGGCGCTCCGCAAACTGACCGGCATCGTCGCGAAGTCGCGGACCTGCCTGATCTTCATCAACCAGATCCGCGAAAAGATCGGCGTCATGTTCGGCAATCCAGAGACGACCACCGGCGGCCGCGCCCTCAAGTTCTACTCTTCCGTGCGGGTCGACATCCGCCGGACCACTCAGATCAAGGAAGGCGACGAAGTCGTCGGCAGCAGGGTCAAGGTCAAGGTGGTCAAGAACAAGTGCGCCGCTCCATTCCGGCAGGCGGAGTTCGATGTCGGCTACGGAGAAGGAATCTCCAAGGTCGGTGAGATCATCGATATCGGCCTGGAGCACCGCATCGTCGAGAAGTCGGGTTCCTGGTTCTCCTACGGCGACATGCGCCTCGGTCAGGGACGCGAAAATGCCAAGACGTTCCTGCGGGAGAATCCCGATCTGGAGCGCGAGATCGAGCTCAAGGTCCGGAAGGCTCTCGGGATGGCCGGTCCGGAGCTGCACGTGATCGAAGGGGGCGGCGAGCCCCTCAGGCAGGAAAAGAAGAACATGCGCTGAACCGCGCGCGCTTCAAGTCGAAAAGGCCGGGCGGAAGCCCGGCCTTTTTCGTCTGCGTCCCTTCGTGCTTCAGAAGGAGGGGACCGATGCTCGCTCGATCTTCATCGGCTGAGCCTTCCCGTATGTCGCGGTGCGCCAGAGCCATTCGACCGGACCGAAGCGGAATCGGCCGAGCCACCAGGCGCTCAGCGGAATCTGAAGGATGAAGATGACGAGAGCCATCGGTATGGCGATCCACGGTCCGACCTGGCCATAGAATCCGAGTCCGTAGCTGTAGAAGATCAGCGTACAGACGATCGAGTGCAGCAGGTAATTCGTCAGCGCCATTCTGCCGACTGGCGCGAGCGCGGAGAAAGCTGCCGAGCCCCCCGCCACCATCAGCGCGATCGCGGCGATGTATGCGAGGGCGAGAAAGGGAACTCCGATGGAGTACGCGAGCTGGCTCAGCGCTCCAGTCCAGGTCGGAAGCATCGGATCCGCCATCGAGCGGAGAACGTAGACGGCGACATTGCCGGCGAGTCCGATCGGCAGCGTGATCATCAGCAGCCGTTTGAAGAGGGGGCGGCGAGCCGTCAGATCGCGGAGGACCCCGCTCCGCCCCGCCCAAAGGCCCACCAGGAACATCGCAAAAATGCTGGGCATGAAGAAGAGGGAGTAGCCGGCGAGCTGAACCCAGTCGCGGATCCGCTGCGCCGTCACCTCGCTCCAGCTTCCTGTCGCATAAACCCGAAGGCTCTCGGCGGTACCGAATGCCTCGCCCAGCGTCTCCGGCTGCCCCGCCAGCGCTCCGTCGGGGGCGAAGCTCATCGCCAGAGCGCCAAGGGCGAACAGCGCGACCGGAACCAGCGCCGAGAGAAATGCCAGGACCAGCAGAAGCTCCTTCTGGATCCGGCGAAAGACGAGCAGGAAGACTCCGAGAAAGGCATAGGTGTGAAGGATGTCGCCGTACCAGATGAGCGAGGCGTGAACGATCCCGATGATGAAAAGAACGAACAGACGCCGCAGATATCTCCCTGCCAGAGGCAGGCCCCGCTCCTCGGAACGAATCATCTGGACCGCAAAGCCGATTCCGAAGAGGATGGAGAAGATCGAGTAGAACTTTCCCGCGAAAAGAATCGTGATCAGCGCATTGGCTACGCGGTTCCACACCTCGGTCCATCGGGGCGCCACGACCCATTCCAGGGGACCGCTGAAATAGAGGATGTTCACCACGAGAATCCCGAAGACGGCAAAGCCCCGGAGGATGTCGAGCAGAAGAATCCGCTCGCCGGGCGCGACCGGGGCGGGGCGGATCGCGACGGGTCGTGGCTGGTCGAGTGAAGAGCTCGGGCCGACGGGATCGGTCAATGTCTCGCTCATGTCCAAAGTATAGTGACGCTGGCTCAGGACCCGCGTCTGCAAAGTGGCGGGCGGCGTCTCGCCGCCCAGCCCTTCCGAAGTTCAAGATGATCCTCGTTCACGACTCCTCGCCTCTGCGGATCGACCTCGCAATCGCGGGAGCCGAAACGGGCATTTCCAGGCGAGGTGCCAAGCGCCTCCTGGACGAGTCGCGCGTCGTCGTCAACGGCGTGCCGGTGGGCCAGGCGTCGCGCGAGGTCCGGCGCGGCGACCGGATCGCCATCATCGGCGACGAGCCGGCCATCGCCTTTCTCGAACTGACCGCCGAAAGAGCCGTGATCGACAAGCCGCCCGGCTTCGCCACTCAGCTCCCACGGCGCAACGGCCCTCTCTCCGTCGTCGAGATTCTTGCGGCGCGGTTGCGCCAGCGGAGCGAGCCGCCTGCACTCTGGGTCGTCCATCGTCTCGACACGGGAACCAGCGGCGTTCTGATCTTCGCGCGCGCCCAACGGGAGGCCGCGCGTCTCTCGGCGCTCTTCGCAGCGCACGAATGGGAGAAGAGCTATGTCGCCCGGCTCCGGGGACGGCTCGATCGCGAGCTCGTGCTCGACGAGCCGATCGCGCGATCGGGCCCTGTCTCGTTCGCACAGAGCGCGGAGGGGCTCTCCGCGTCGACGCGTGTGAGACCGATCGCGGCCGACGACCAGACCACCCTCGCGCACATCGAGATCTCGACCGGCCGCACGCATCAGATCCGCGTCCATCTCGCATCGGCGGGCTTTCCGGTGGTCGGCGATCTCAAATACGGCGGCGGAGCATCGTCCCGGCTCATGCTCCACGCCTGGAAGCTGGCCCATCCGAAGGTGGGAGGCTACGAGGCGGAGATTCCGGCGGTGATCAGCGACGGGTTTGCGCTTTAAGAGAGTCAAAAGCTGAATGCAGAATGTTGAAAGGGAACGGAGAGTCAAAAGCCCCGTTGCTATCGTAGCGACGCGAACCGTGCGGGATCATTCAGAGTGAGGGAACATCGCGAGCGGTGGAGCGGAGATGACCTGCCTCAATCTTGGGTGGGTGAGTCAAAAACCGGGCACGGGCACGGGCGCGTTCACGTTCACGGGAAGGAAGCCCGCGAAGGCGGGCGTCAGATGTGACAGCCGGGGGCGTGAGCCCCCGGTCCGAGGGCCCTGCGGAAAGACAGAGCCCGCGAAGGCGGGCGGCACATCTTCGTCATTCTGCATTCTGCATTCTGCATTCAGCTTTTGACTCTCATTCAGCCCCTTCCCCCCAGAATATTGCTCTCCTTCCGCGCATTGTGGGTCCGAGATGGACCCGGCGACTCTTCACGCGACGACAATTCTCTGCGTGCGCCGCGATGGCGCGGTGGCCATGGCGGGCGACGGTCAGGTCACGGTGGGCAACACCGTGATGAAGCATGGAGCCGCGAAGGTCCGCCGTCTCTATCACGGCGAGATCATCTCCGGATTCGCGGGATCCGCGGCTGACGCATTCGCCCTCTTTTCCAGATTCGAAGCGAAGCTCGAGGAGTATCACGGCAATCTCGAGCGGGCGGTGGTCGAGCTGGCCAAGGACTGGCGGCTCGACAAGTACCTCAGGCAGTTGCAGGCCATGCTCATCGTGGCCAACCGCGAAAAGTCCTATCTCGTCTCGGGCACCGGAGATCTGATCCAGCCGGACGACGGCATCCTGGCCATCGGGGCCGGCGGTCCGTTCGCCATGGCCGCGGCGCGGGCTCTGGTCTCGCATACATCCATGGGTGCCGCGCAGATCGCCGAGGAGGCGATGAAAGTCGCTGCATCGATCTGCATCTACACCAACGACAAGCTGACGATCGAGGTGATCGAAGCCTGATCCGGCTCGCGCCGCGGAAGCTCGACAGAGCTTTGATCCGGCAAAGCGACCGAGGAAAGCGGATCGAACGAATATGGTCATCATTCTTCCAGGTGAAACGAAGAAGGGCGAAGCGCTGACGCCGAAAGAGATCGTCGCGGAGCTCGACGAGTACATCGTCGGACAGCGGAACGCGAAGCGGGCGGTCGCCATCGCTCTCCGAAACCGCTGGCGCCGGCAGCAGCTCGCTCCCGACCTTCGCGAAGAGGTCGCGCCGAAAAACATCATCATGATCGGGCCGACGGGCGTCGGAAAAACGGAAATCGCACGGCGGCTGGCGAAGATGACCGCCTCTCCATTCATCAAGGTCGAAGCATCGAAATTTACCGAGGTTGGTTATGTGGGGCGGGACGTCGAGTCGATCATCCGCGATCTGACCGAGCTCGGAGTCTCGCTGGTGCGGGAAGAGCGCGCGAAGCAGGTCCGCGCCCAGGCCGAGTTCAACGCGAGGGAGCGCCTTCTCGATCTGCTGCTCCCTACCCGCTCCACCGGCTTCAGCCCCTATTCGCAACAGCCGGCGCCCGAGCCCGACGCATCAGCCCGCGAGACGCGCGACAAGCTCGGCGCATGGCTGGACGACGGTCGCCTGGAGACACGCGAGGTCGAGGTCGACGTCCGGGAGAGCAGCTTTCCCTCGTTCGAGATCTTCAGCAACCAGGGCGTCGAAGAGATGGGCGTGAACATGAAGGACATGCTCCCGGGACTCTTCGGCGGCAAGACTCGCAAGAAGAAGATGGCCGTCGGCGATGCGCGCGAGATTCTCATCGCGGAAGAGACGGAAAAGCTCATCGACCAGAGCTCGGTGTCGCGGGACGCCATCTCCAGGGTCGAGCAGAGTGGAATCGTCTTCCTCGACGAGATCGACAAGATCGCCGGACGGGAGTCAACTCATGGCCCGGACGTCTCGCGGCAGGGCGTGCAGCGCGATCTTCTTCCCATCGTCGAAGGGACCACCGTGAACACGAAGTACGGAATGGTGAGAACGGATCACATTCTCTTCGTGGCCGCAGGCGCGTTTCACGTCTCGAAGCCATCCGACCTGATTCCGGAGCTCCAGGGACGTTTCCCGATCCGGGTGGAGCTGGAGTCGCTGTCGCAGGACGACTTCCAGCGGATTCTTCGCGAACCACGCCACTCCCTCACGCGTCAGTACCGCGAGCTTCTTGCGACCGAGGGAGTCGAGCTCCGTTTTACCGATGATGCGGTGGGCGAGATCGCCCGCTTCGCCGCCGAGGTGAACACGAAGACCGAGAACATCGGCGCTCGGCGGCTCCACACGATCCTCGAGCGGCTGCTGGATGACGTCTCGTTCCGTGCTGACGACCTGAAGGGGACGGCAGTGGTCATCGATGCCGCGTATGTTCGCGCCGCTCTCGCGGATGTCGTCCGCGACGACGATCTTTCCCGGTACGTCCTTTAAAAAAGGAAAGGCAATCGAATCAGGCTGGGTTCGCCAATGACGTCGTTTTTTTCACACCCGGACTTGATCGCCTTCGCCGACCATGGAATCGTTGACCGAGGAGAATTTCATGGCGATCGCATCCGTGAATCCCGCGACAGGAAAAACCATCCGCGAGTTCCAGCCGCTCACGAACGCTGAGCTCGAGCACCGGCTCTCGCTCGCAGCCTCCGCCTTCGTGCGATACAGGAGGACGAGCTTCGAACAGCGGGCCGCGGCGATGAGGAAGGCTGCCAACATTCTCGATCGCGACCGGAGGCGGTTCGCGGAAACGATCACGATCGAGATGGGAAAGCCGGTGAAAGCGTCGGAGGCGGAGGTGGCGAAATGCGCGACGGTCTGCCGTTATTACGCCGACCACGCCGCGGACCACCTGAAGGACGAGCCCGTGCAGACCGGTGCGGCCGAGAGCTACGTCCGTTACCTTCCGATCGGTCCCATTCTCGCGATCATGCCGTGGAACTTTCCCTTCTGGCAGGTGTTCCGTTTCGCCGCCCCCACGCTGATGGCAGGCAACGTCGGCCTCCTCAAGCACGCTTCGAACGTTCCGCAGTGTGCTCTCGCCATCGAGGAGATCTTCCGGGAAGCGGGATTCGAGGAGGGAGTTTTCCAGGCGCTCCTGGTCGAGGCGACACGGGTCGAGATGCTCCTGCGCGACCCGCGCGTCGCCGCGGCGACGCTCACCGGAAGCGAGGCCGCCGGCGCGTCGGTCGGCTCGATCGCTGGAGAGGAGATCAAGAAAGTCGTGCTCGAGCTCGGTGGCTCCGACCCATTCATCATCATGCCATCAGCGGACCTGGAAGAAGCGGTGAAGACGGCGGTCAAGGCGAGAACCATCAACGCGGGACAGTCCTGCATCGCCGCGAAGCGCTTCATCGTCCATCAGTCGATCGCCGACGAGTTCGAGACTCGCTTCGTCGCCGCCATGAACGCCCTCAAGGTCGGTGATCCAATGAATGAGGAGAACGACCTCGGGCCGCTTTCGAGCGCCGGAATTGCGGAAGATCTGCAGAAGCAGGTCGACGAGACTGTCGCGAAGGGAGGAAGGCTCCTGACCGGCGGTCATCGAATCGGAGATCGCGGAATCTATTACGCTCCGACGGTGCTCGCCGCGGTTCCGGATGATTCCCCGGGTGCGAGGGACGAGCTGTTCGGACCGGTGGCCTCGGTGTTCCGCGTGCGATCGATCGATGAGGCGATCGAGCGCGCCAACGACACGCCCTTCGGGCTCGGGGCTTCCGCCTGGACGCGCGACTCCGCGGAAACGTCGCGGTTCATCGACGAGATCGAGGCCGG
>DATLEY010000049.1:0-5348 GCA_035525215.1 Thermoanaerobaculia bacterium
GAACTGGGAACCCGTGGGCCGCTCAGCCGCACCAGACGGCGACCGCCGCGTCGGGATGGTCGATCACGAAGCCATCCTCGACCTCGTCGTAGACGATGACCGCGCCGTCCAGCTTCGAGTGCGCCATCGAATCGAGCGCCACCCGCACGCTTCCAAGATCGAGAATCTGATCGTCGTCGAAGGAGGAGTCTGCCCATTCGAGCCGGTAGCCGCTTCCGCCGCATCCGGTGGTGAAGGAGATCCGCAGAAGCCGGCCGGCCGCTTCTTCGCCGAGCTTCGCGCTCGCCTCGGGCGAAAGAGTGATCACGCCTTCCCGACCCTGCCGAACACGACCAGCGACTCGGCGTCCTCTCGCTTGTACCAGTCTGGATAGAGCCGCAGCATCTGGAGCTCCCGCTCCATGTAGGCCACGTGCGCGCGCCGCGCGGACGCGATGTAGAGATAGAGGTTCCGATCCGCCTCGCTCGCCGTTTTCGCCGCCTCGACGAGGCGCCGCTCCATCGTTGTCTCCCGCACGATCAGAAACTCGGTGAGCTCGACGTAGGAGAGATCGCCCTCGAGCGCGTCCTGAAAGCGGAGATCGTGCTCGAGCGTGATCTGCGTCCGGGGAACCCGGGGGTCCGAGTACTTGATCTCGATCAGATCACGCGTCGCGCGCTCGTCCTCCGCCAGGTTCTCGTAGACGTGCGCTGCCATCGGATTCGGAAGCATCTCCGAGAGCTTCTGAAACATCTTGTACGCCTCGACCGTGTACTGGAAGATCTCGGAGATCCTGTCGGCGTCGGAGAGGGGAGTCATCGCGGCGGAAGTCATTCTGTCCTCACTCGATTCTCGCGACGCGAACCACGGCGTCGCCGAGTAGTCTGCATTGGCAGCTCAGCCGATACGGCGGCTCGAGCTCCTTGTATGTTTCATCGGGCGTCTGCGGAGTCAGCGCGTCCCATCCTTCGACCACTTCGATGCGGCAGGTTCCGCACGCGCCATCGCCACCACACACGTGCGTGATGTCGACGCCGAGAGCCAGCGCAATCTGGAGCAGCGTCTTCGATCCATCCTGTTCGCTGCTTTTCTCCTGGTCAGCGAACGTGATCTTCGGCATGCGCCGCCTCGGCCGGGGATTCTACGGCACGGTGGGCCATATAGGAACTGCGCACCAGAGGCCCGGACTCCACGTGATGGAAGCCCATCGCCCGCGCCCGCCCTCCGAGCTCATCGAACTCTTCCGGGGCATAGTAGCGCCGCACGGGATGATTACGCTCGGAGGGAGCCAGATACTGCCCCATCGTGAAGATGTCGACGCCGGCGGTTCGAAGATCGCGAGCCACGCCGAGAATCTCCTCCTCGTTCTCACCGAGGCCGAGCATCAGGCTCGATTTCGTGAGAATCCCTTCGGGCCCATCCTCGTGCGCCCATCGGAGCACGTCGAGTGAACGCTGGTACCGCGACCCTGGTCTGACCTGCAGATAGAGTCTCGGAATCGTTTCCACGTTGTGAGCGAGAACCTCGGGGCGCGCGGCGAGCACGGTCCGAAGAGCGGCCCGGTCTCCCTGCAGGTCTGAGATCAGGACTTCCACCGATGCGCCGGTGCGCGATCGGACTGCCTCGATCGTCCGCGCGAAATGCTCCGCGCCGCCGTCGGAGAGATCGTCGCGATTCACCGTGGTGATCACGCAGTGCTTCACGCCCATCCGCTCCACCGCGTCCGCCACGCGTTCCGGCTCGCCCTGATCGGGAGCGGCCGGGACGCCCTTTCCTACCGCGCAGAAAGTACAGCGCCGCGTGCAGGTCTCCCCGAGGAGCATGAACGTCGCCGTTCCGGCTCCCCAGCATTCGAAAATATTGGGGCAGCGGGCCTCCTGGCAGACAGTGTTGAGCCCGAGGTCGTTGATCATGCGGGTGACCGGAAGGCGCTGCAGGTCTCCGGGGACCCGGATCTTCAGCCAGGGGGGGCGGGTGCCGGCGCGTTTATTCGTCATGACGGTTGCTTGTCGTCGCTGGAGCGGATTCTCTCATCAGTCGTTCCAACTGCTCGAGAGCCTCGCGATCGTCGCTCCAGCGGATCGTTTCATACGCTTCGGGAAACGTAAACCAGCGTGCCTCGTCGTGCTCTTCCGGATTCGGGCGAATGGCGCCTTCAACTCCAGCATTCACGTGAAACGCGGTCTCGTCGGCGAAGAAGAGATCGGTGTCCGCTGCCCCCACGAACGAGGAATCGATGAGGAACGACTGGCGGAGCGGAATGGGAGCTGGGGACCCGGTGACGCCGGTCTCTTCGAACAGCTCTCGCTGGGCGGCGGCCGCGGCGGACTCGCCCGCTTCGATTCTTCCAGTCACCGGCTGCCAGAAAGCGCCGCGCGTGGCAGTGCGGCGGAGAAGCAGCACGCGGATTCCGTCGTGGACGAGCACTTTGACAAGCTGGAGCTCGTGCTCCCGATCGAGCGGCTGTCTCTCGAAAACGGTCACGAAGTGACTGATGATCCGGTCCTGGACCTCCTGCAGCGGAGGCGCGCCTCCGAGTAGCTTCTCCATCGACGTCACGCCGGTTCCCGGCAGCCCGCACGGAGTGATGAAGTCGAAATGGCGGAGGTCCGTCGTGAGATTCAGGGCGAATCCGTGGCTCGTGACCCAGCGCGCAATGCGCACGCCGATCGCGGCGATTTTCTGGTTCCCTGTCCAGACACCACGGTTTCCACCCGCGCGATGCGCATCGATTCCGTAGCCGGCGAGCGTCCGGATGATCACTTCCTCGAGCGCGGTGACGAATTTTCGCACGTCGCGCCGCCCCTCGCCGAGATGGAGAATGGGGTATCCGACGAGCTGCCCCGGACCGTGATAAGTGATGTCACCGCCGCGCGTCGTCTCGAAGAAGCGGATGCCTTCGCGCGCGATGATCTCAGCAGGCGCGAGAAGGTTCGCGGAGTCACCGCCCCGGCCCAGGGTGATCACCGGCGTGTGCTCGAGAAAGAGGAGCTGGTCGGCGATCGCCTCTTTCTGCCGCAGTGCGACGAGGCGCTCTTGCATGGCCATCCCATTCTCGTAGGTGACGCGGTGCAGCCGCCTCACGTCCAGCGCGCGCATCACGATTTCTCCGGCAGGAAGCTGATGCCACAGTGTGGCAGACGGCGTCTCGCCGCCCAGCCATGAGCGCGCGCAACCCGCCCCCTGAGGCGACGGTTTTCAGCCGGCTGGCGCGCGAGAACGCGCTGGACTCCTCCGGCCTGGATCAGAAGCAGGTGACTGGCGCCCGCGCCATCACCGGACGGCCGATCCGCCACGATTCGCTGGAGCATCACTCCCGCGATCAAGTCATAGAGCACGTGGATAGCAATCGCGATCCAGAGGCTGCCGGTGACGATGACGACGCCGTGAAACACGGCCGCGAAGAATCCGACGAAGAGAGCGCTGGACCATCCCTGCAGGAGATGTGAAAGCGAGAAGGCGATCACTGAGATCACAACCGCCAGCACGATCGAGCCGCTCCACCTTTGAATCAAGGTGGGCAGAAGGCCGCGAAAGGCCACCTCTTCGCTGATGCCGGCCGTGAGCGAAACAGCGACCCAGACGACGCGCTCGGCAGTCGTCGCCGGGAGCATCATCCTCAATCGATCTTTCGACGCCTCGCCCGCCCGCCTCCAGCCAACCAGTGCGGCTCCGAGAGCGATCCCGAGAACCGCGATCCCGAGAAGAAGATCGCCGGACGAAAGATCCGGCACATCGACCAGCGGGAGTCCGTTGGCCCGTGCAACCCCCCACGTCAGTCCCAGCAGCAGGAACTGAAGAACGAGCGCCTCGGCGTAGAGCGCCATCCGCGGAATGCGCAACCCCTGATCGAGCTTCCGCTTGCTCTGCCAGGCCAGGACCGGCAGAACGGCGCAGAGGAGGATTCCATAAGCAACGGCGAGTGCTGGGGCGAGCATCAGCAGATCGTGCCGGGACCTACAACGCGTATTTTGCGTCCTCGATCGTCTTCCTGACCTTCGCCATGAACTGATCGGCGACCGCTCCATCGACGAGACGATGATCGAAAGTGAGGGAGAGATAGGCCATCGACCGGATGACGATCGAATCGCCCACGTCGGTCTCAATCACCATCGCGCGCTTCTTGACTCCGCCAACCCCGAGGATCGCGACTTGCGGCTGATTGATGATCGGCAGGCCGAAGAGCCCTCCGAAGATCCCCGGGTTCGTGATCGTGAACGTCCCCCCCTGAACCTCCTCGGGGTTGAGCTTCTTGGTGCGCGCCCGCTCGCCGAGGTCGTTGATGGCGCGCGCGAGTCCGAGGACGTTCTTTTCGTCGGCACGCTTGACCACGGGCACGATGAGTCCCCAGTCGAGCGCGACCGCGATTCCGAGGTTGATGTCCTGCTTGTAGACGACGTTCTCGCCGTCGATGGACGCGTTGAGCACCGGCCATTCGCGCAGTCCCGCCACAACCGCGTTCGCGATGAACGGAAGGAAGGTCAGGTTCACGCCTTTTTCACCAGCGTAGGAGGCCTTGTGTTTGCGGCGCAGCTTGTCGACGTTTGTGAAGTCCACCTCGAACACCGTCGAGACGTGCGCCGAGGTCCGGCGCGACATGACCATGTGATCGGCGATCCGGCGTCGCATGACCGACATCGGCTCGACGCGGATGCTTTCTCCCTCCGCGAATACCGGGCGATCCTGCTGTCCTGCCGGCGCGCCTCCGCGCACGGATGTCGCCGGGCGGGGCTGTTCGATGAATCCGAGAATGTCTTTCTTCGTGACTCGGCCGGAGATCCCCGTCCCTTCGATCTGAGTGATGTCGACCTGGTTTTCTTCCGCGATTTTCCGGACCAGCGGTGAGGAACGCGTTCTGCGCCGCTCTTCGACAGAATCCGCCGCAGGCTCTTCCTTCGGCTGAGGGGCGGCGGCCGGAGCGGCTTCCTGCGCGGGCTTCTTCGGCGAAGGCTGCTCCGATTTTGGAGCAGGCGTCGCGGCCTTCGGTTCCGGCTTCGATTCTGGTTTCGACTCGGGCTTCGCCGCAGGAGCCGGCTCTGCTTCCTTCGGCTCGGCGCTCTTCGCGGCGGGAGCCTCGGCGGCTGGAGCGCTCGAAGGGGCTTCGCCTTCAGCGCCAATGCGGGCCACGACGCTGTTCACGGCGACCGTCTGACCCTCCTGCGCGAGAATCTCCACCAGCGTTCCGGCCGAGGGGGCCGGAATTTCGGCGTCGACCTTGTCGGTCGAGATCTCGAACAGCGGCTCGTCGCGCTCGACGCGGTCCCCGACTTTCTTCATCCAGCGGGTGACCGTTCCTTCGGCGATCGACTCGCCCATCTGCGGCATTACGACATCGCTCGGCATGGCTCGTTTCCTCTCGTCGCGGCGGC
>DATLEY010000058.1:0-5869 GCA_035525215.1 Thermoanaerobaculia bacterium
GATCCGCGATTACGTGGCCCGCACCCTCTCGAAGTAGCGGTTGCCAGTTCCGAGTTCCGAGTTGTCAGCGGACGTCATCCTTCGCTCACGCTCAGAAGATGACGCACACTCAGCACCCAGCACTCAGCACTCAGGACTCAGGACTCAGCACTCAGCACTCAGGACTCAGCACTCAGCACTCAGCACTCAGGACTCAGGACTCAGCACTCAGCACTCAGCACTCACGACTCAGGACTCAGCACTCAGCACTCAGCACTCTTCAATGACCGCACTTGAAAAAGCAGCGCCCCGCGAAGCGATCTCGCGAATTGCCGATCTCCAGAAGAACGTGGAGAAGGTGATCCGCGGCAAAGCCGAGATCATCCGCTTCGCGATCGCCGCGATGCTCGCCCGCGGTCACCTCCTCCTGGAAGATGTTCCCGGTGTCGGAAAGACGACCCTGGCCCACGCGCTCGCGCGATCCGTCTCGCTCGATTTCCAGCGCATTCAGTTCACGAGCGATCTCCTGCCCGCCGACATCATCGGCGTCACGATCTACAACCAGGAGCTGCGCGAGTTCGAGTTCATCTCCGGACCGATCTTCACCAACGTCCTCCTCGCCGACGAGATCAATCGCGCCACGCCGAAGTCGCAGTCCGCGCTCCTCGAAGCGATGAGCGAGGGAACGGTGACCATCGAGAAGCGGGCCCTTCCGCTTCCCGTCCCCTTTCTGGTCATCGCCACCCAGAATCCGATCGAGCACGTCGGGACCTATCCACTCCCCGAGTCCCAGCTCGATCGATTCCTCATGCGGCTCACCCTCGGTTACCCCAGCGCGAAAGACGAGAGGGACATCCTCCGCATGGGGGGATCTCACGACGTTCTCGAGCATCTCGAGCCGGTGATGTCGCAGGCCGAGCTCATCGAGCTCCAGAAACTGGTCGGCGAAGTTCACATGAGCGAGTCGCTGGTCGACTACATCATGACGATCGTGCAGACCACCCGGACCCACCCCGACGTCGAGCTCGGAGTCTCGACTCGCGGATCGCTCGTCTTCTTCCGCGCCGCGCAGGCGCTGGCCCTCGTGAGCGGGCGCGATTTCGTCGCGCCGGATGATGTGAAGACTCTCGCTGGCCCGATCCTCTCGCATCGCATCATTCTTCGCGATCGCCGCGGCTCCCGTGACGGCGGCTCGGCCGAAGGTGCGTTCATTCACCGTCTGCTGAACGAGATTCGCGTCCCGAGGTAATGATGGAGGCGCCCTCGTTCGCGTTCGAGGGAGTGGTCCGGCTCACCCGGCTGGGCGGTGGATATCTCCTCTTCACCCTCGTCCTCGGGTTCGCGGCGTTGAACACCGGAAACAACTCCCTCTACATCGGCCTCGCGTTCATGCTCGGGGGGCTGTTCGCTTCGGGGATCGCGTCGAAGGGAGGCCTCAGCCGTTTCGACGTCGAGCTCACGGCCACCGAAGAGGTCTGGGCCGAGGTACCCGCGAAGGCGATCCTGAAATTGCGCAACCGCTCGTGGTTGTGGAACGTGCGCGACGTCATCGTCGTGGCCGATGCTCTCGACCGGCCGGTGCACATCGATGAAGCGCCGCGCCGCTCGACTCTCGAGATTCCCATCCGGCTCGCCTTCGAGCGGCGCGGACGCGCGCGGATCTCGCGCGTCGATCTGTACACCCGATATCCGTTCGGACTCGTTCTGAAAAAGCGGCGGATCCGCACCGACGACGATCTGATCGTCTACCCGTCGCTCCTTGCGGATGTTCCCCGCTTGCGAGCGACCGGCGGGGCCGCCAGCGAGGCATCCCCCCGCCGTCGCGCCGGCGGCGGGCATGAGCTGTTCGCGTTCAGGGAGTACGTTCGCGGCGACTCGGTTCGTCACGTGCACTGGAAGAAATCGGCGAGCGTCGGCCGATGGATCGTCAGGCAGCTCGAAGAGGAGACTTCGCCCTCCATCATCGTCGTGCTCGATCCCGTGGTGCCCGCGGGCGCCAGCGACGCGCAGTTCGAGCGGCTGGTCAGCGAGGCCACCACGGTCCTCAAGGACGCACTCGATGCGGATTCCGCGGTGACGCTGATCCTTCCCGGGGAGCAGATTCGAGGCCGCGGCATCCGGGTGCGGAGGACGGTGCTGGAAGCCCTGGCACTGGTGCAACCGAGAAGCGTCGGCGAGATGCCGATCCTTCCGTCCGGCGCGATGGTCTTTTCGCTCAGGAGCCGTGATGACCGACCGTGAGCGGGAAACCCTGCTGCTGGCCTCCTTCGCCGCGCTCCCTCTCTATCTGACGCAGGCGATCTCGCCGATGAGCGTGTTCACCTTCCACGCCGGCCTGCTGCTCGCGGCTCTCATTCAGTTGCGCGGGTGGAGCATCGACTCGATTGCGCTCGTGGCCCGGATCACGGCGGTCGCCTATCTCCCTTTCTTTTTCGTCGATGCGATCGTGATCTCCAGGAGTCTGATCCGCTCCTCCGTTCATCTCCTCTTCTTCATTGCGCTCTATCAGGCGTTCGAGCCTGTCGCCCGGAAAGCCACGCTGCAGCGGTTCCTGGTGATCTTTCTGATCTTCATCACCGGGCTGGCGACGTCGACGCACGTCACGGTCCTCGCCTGGGTCGTCGCATTCAGCATTCTCGCGTTCGGGCAGATGATGCGCTGGAGCCGAGACGCCTCGGTCGAGTCGCTTCAGGAGGAGCCCGACGAGACGAAGGATGCGCCGGTGCTCAAGGCTGCGGTCGCGTTCGCGTCCGTCTCTGCTCTCGTCGCGATCGCCCTCTTTCCCACGCTTCCCCGCATGAAGAGCCCCTTCGTTCGCGGAATGGCGCACGACTTCAGCGCGGCGAACACCGGGATCAGTGAAACGATCGACTTCGCGCAGATGCGTCACATTTCGAGCGACCCCGCCGCGGTGGCCCGGGTCTGGATGCCCCAGGATGCGATTCCATTCTTCACGCCGCTTCGTCTCCGCGTCAGCGTTTATGACGAGTGGAAGGAGGAAAAGTGGGTTGCGATCCATGGAAGTCAGACCGATCGCATCACCGCGGGCACGCGGGTGATCCGGATCGCGAATCCCGGCGGTTATGCCCGCGGCGCTCAGGTCGAGCAGAAAGCGGTGGCCGGTACCCGTCTCTTCCTTCCTCAGGGGACGTACGCGGTGACGGGCATCGAGGCCATCGACTCGCTCGACGTCTACAGCATGGTGAGGATTTCGCCGCAGAGCCCCCTTGCGCGGGAGAACGAGTTCACCTACGGCGTCTCGATGAGCCGGGATACGCGCCCGCTCCTCGCCCGTCCCGCCGCGGTTCCCGATTACCCGGTCACGCCTGCCGTGCGCGACCTGGCGCTGCAGATCGTCGGCGGCGAGACCGACCCGCTGCGGAAGGCCGCCGCCATCGAGCGATGGATGCTCACCGAATTCGACTACGTCGCCAATCCGGCGAGCCTGGGGCGAACCATGTCCATCGAGGAGTTCCTCCTCGAGGTCCGTCGAGGTCACTGCGAGTACTTCGCCGCCGGCATGGTGGTGCTTCTCACCGCGCTCGACGTGCCGTCGCGAATCATCGGCGGCTTCTACGGCGGCGAGCTGAATCCGCTGATCGGTTCGTTCGCGGTCAGGCAGCGCGACGCTCATGCCTGGGTCGAGATCTACGAGAACGGCCGATGGCATACCTATGATCCGACCCCGCCGGACCTGCGCCCCGGCTCGGCCTCGCAGGGACTGTTGCACGCGTATCTCAGCGCGCTGCGCGACTCCGCCGCTTACTTCTGGGATCGTTACATCCTCACCTTCGGGAGCGAGGATCAGATTGCCATGATCGTCCGGGCCATCATTCGGGTGCGCAGCGCCTGGCGCTCCGCGGTGGGTCAGCTCGAAGCGACGCTGAACATGGCCAGTCAGGGGCGCGTGATTGCGCTCCTCATTTTCGTGAGCGGGCTTTTCGCGGCCATCGTGCTCTTGTGGAAGCGGCGAGCATCATCGCTCTACGATCGGCTCCTGCGGAGGCTGGAGCGTTTCGAGATCCGGATCGCTCCTTCGACGACGCCGGGAGAAGTCCTCGATGCGGTCCGGGAGCGGCGCCCCGATCTGGCGCATCTCGTCGAGCCGGTCGTCGAAGCGCATCTCCGGGAACGCTTCTCGCCGGCCCCGCCGCCGCCGGCGCTGCTCGACCGGGCAAAGCTCGCCCTCCGCGAGCTCGCCAAAGTGGCGGGCGGCGTCTCGCCGCCCAGCCCTTGATCACGCGGGCCGCTCAAGGTCCGCGCGCTTCGCGCGCCTTACCGGCTGGCCAAAGTGGCGGGCGGCGTCTCGCCGCCCAGCCCTTGATCACGAAGATCGCTCAAGACCCGGCGCGCTTCGCTCGTCCCGCCTTGCCTCATCCACTTGAATCCTCTATCTTGGCCACCGATCCTAATAACTAATCCAACCCAACCATGCCCCTCCTCAAAAAAGAGCCCGACTTCTTCCCCGACGACTTCTTCTCCCTCTCGCCGGACGAATATCCCTGGTGGGTCGCCCACGTCGCGAGCCGGCAGGAGAAAGTTCTCGCCCGCTTTCTCCACGAGCGATCGATTCCGTTCTACCTGCCGCAGGCGGAGAAAAAAACGAAACGGGATGGGCGGACCTTCACGTCGTATCTCCCGCTCTTCCCCGGCTACGTCTTCATCCGCGGCGGTCGCGACGCCCGCGGTCAGGCGCTCCGAAGCAACGTGATCGCGTCGTCGATCGACGTCGTCGATCAGGAGACTCTCGCGACCGAGCTCGGGCAGATCGCCGAGCTCCAGCGCAGCGGAGCGATGCTCGTCCCTTATACGGAGATCGCCCCGGGAGACCCCGTGAAGATCACCGAAGGAGTCTTCCAGGGGTACATCGGAACCGTGGTTCGCGAAAAGGGAACGCTGCGTCTGCTCGTCACGATCTCCCTCATCCGCCAGTCCGTCCTCGTCGACGTCAGCCGCGACGGCGTCGCCCCCGCGCCCGACCCCGCACACGCGGCGGGCCGCGAGAAGACCGCGCGGCGCTGAACCCGTCCTCCTCTTGTAGCCGGCTTGGGTTTTGTGGCGCCGGCTTGTAGCCGGCTGGGCGGGCGGGGGAGATCTTTCGAAGTGAAGCGACTGTGCCATAGTCCACGCTGATGTTCGTCGACCTCCACTTCCACTGCCTCCCCGGAATCGATGACGGCCCGCGCGACTGGGATGCCGCCGTCGCCCTCTGCCGCGCCGCGGCCGCGGACGGAACGACGCACATCATCGCCACGCCGCACGTCCTGCGGGATCCCTGGATCAACGACGATCCCGCGGCGCGCGACGCGCTGGTCGCGAAGCTCAATGAGCTCGTCGGCGGCGCGCCGGTCATCCTTCCAGGCTCCGAGGTTTATTACAGTCATGAGCTCGTGGAGTTTTGGGAGGCGGGGCGGGCGAAAGGGGCGACGGGGCCGCTCACCCCGCTCAATCGATCCTCGTTTCTCCTCATCGAGTTTCCGATCCGGGAAGTCCCGCGCAATGCGGGCGCGATTCTTCACGAGCTCGTCCTTCTCGGCATCACTCCTCTGATCGCTCATCCGGAGCGGAATCTCGAGCTCGCGGAGGATCCCGATCGTCTCGCCTCTCTCATCGAACGGGGCGCCGTCACCCAGATCACCGCCGGCAGTTACCTCGGGGAGTTCGGCCAGCGCGCCATGGAGAGCGCCTTCGAGATCACCGACGCGGGCCGCGCCTTCCTGGTCGCCTCCGACGCGCACTCCGTCGACCGCCGCCCTCCACGAATGGCCGCCGCGCGTGCCCTCATCGAAGCGCGATGGGGAGCGGAGACCGCCACGCAGCTCTTCGAGACGAACCCGAGAGCGGCAGCGGGTCTGGGGTAACACCGCGGGGAGGGCGGGGGTCATTCAGA
>DATLEY010000064.1:0-24509 GCA_035525215.1 Thermoanaerobaculia bacterium
GATCCGTTCGTTCATTGGCCATCAGGATCCTCCTTGATTTTCATAGTGATCGGGAGCAAGAGCCGTGCCCCGGACGAGGCACGCTTACGCGCGTGGGACGGCGTGGAAACGGACTCCACAGCCGTCAGCCGTTCCGAGTTCCGAGTTCCCAGTTCCGAGTTTCCAGTCGCAGGGCCGTCCGTGCAATCACGGCAGGGCGGTGGTCATTCAGAGGCCGCACACGACGGCCCTGCAGAATGAACGCTCGTGCCGCGGCCGAAGAATCTCAGAATGCGCAAACCGTGATCGGGTTCTTATGCCGGTGCACTCGCATCGTACGAACGCGTCTGGACTTGAATAAGAACCCGACAGCGATCATCGCGGCTGAGATTCTTCGGCCGCGACGCCAGCTCATATTCTGCGCGGCTGGCGCGTGCGGCCTCTGAATGACCCGAGGGAGGGCCCCCCTTCTCCCCGTCCGGCACGTTCATCGAACGTAATCGCATTCGGGGAGAAGGGTCGGGGATGAGGGGCAAGGAGCCTTTCCGCAATCGCAGCGCGAGTGTCCAAGCCATCATCTGCCGCCCGCCTTCGCGGGCTCGCTCTTCTCGAACGACCCTCGAACCCGGGGCTCACGCGCCGGGGCTGTCATATCTGCCGCCCGCCTTCGCGGGCTCTCGTCCCGTGAACGTGAACGTGCCCGTGCCCGTGCCCGGTCTTTGATTCACCAGCTCGCGATTCAGACAGGGTCATCGCCGCTCCACCGGCGCTCGCGACGTTCCCCCACTCTGAATGACCACCACCCGCCTTTCCCTTTCCCCTCGCTCCTCCACCCTCTTCCCTGATGTCTGCCTTTCCCTCTTCCCTCGCTCCTCCACCCTCTTCCCTGGACCTCGATTCGCGTTGACCCCTCCGGACCAAATCAGTATCCTTCAGCGGCTTGTGAAACTTTTCACGGCTCTCCTCTCGCCGAGCCGCCTTCATTCCCACGATTTGTCGACGAGCTCTCACTCCTCTTATGGCGAAAATCAGCGTTGACGGCACTGAGGTCGAAGTCCAGGACGGCATCAACGTGATCGAGGCGGCCAAGGCCGCCGGAGTCCACGTCCCCCACTTCTGCTATCACCCCGCCCTCTCCATCGTCGGGCAGTGCCGGATGTGCCTCGTCGAGATCGAGGGAATGCCCAAGCTGCAGGCCGGCTGCGCCACCTCCATCAAGGATGGGATGAAGCTTCACGTCTACAACGAGAAGGTGGACAAGGCCCGCAAGGGGCAGATGGAGTTCCTTCTCATCAACCACCCGCTGGACTGCCCGATCTGCGACAAGGCCGGCGAATGTCCGCTGCAGGATTACTCCTTCAACTACGGCTCGGTGACTTCCCGCTACGGCGAGGCGAAGCGCGTCTATCCCGGGATGGACCGGACCTCCATCGGCCCTCACGTCATCCAGAACATGAACCGCTGCATTCACTGCACGCGGTGCATCCGATTCACGGATGAGATCACCGGAACCGGCGAGCTCGCCTTCTTCAAGCGCGGGGCGGCCACGGAGGTCGCTGTGTTCCCCGGCCGTCCACTGGACAACTGGATGAGCGCCTGCGTGACCGACATCTGCCCGACCGGCGCTCTCACCACCAGGGAGTTCCGCTTCGAGTCCCGGGTCTGGAACCTCGACGCGACCGAATCGGTCTGCAACGGCTGCGACGTCGGGTGCAACATCTTCATCGAGCACCGCAGCGGCAAGATCTATCGATACAAGCCGCGCGTGAACCCCGAAGTGAACGATTTCTGGCTCTGCGACTATGGACGCTTTTCGCACGAGCGCTACGAGGTCGACCGAATGGTCGTGCCGAAGGTCCGCCGCGACGACTGGCTCGGAGTGGCGACCTGGGACGAGGCTCTCGACGAGATCGAGGCGCGTCTCCGCGGCGTCTCCGGCGAGAAAGTCGCCGCCATCGCCTCGGCCCAGATGACCAACGAGGAAGCCTACCTCTTCAAGAGGATTTTCCTGGACCACTTCGGCTCGCCGAACGTCGACGCCGTCGTCGAACCGATCGGCCCGATCCCGATGAAGACGCGGACCGACTGGATCGAGGGAACGCAGGCCGGTCCGAATCTGCGCGGCCTCCAGGGAGTCGGAATCGAAGGCAACGGAAAATCGGCTGAAGCGCTGATGACTCGCGGCGCCACGGGCATCGACGTCCTCTACATTGCGGACGCATCATTCTCGCCGCGCGTCGACGATCCCGAAGTCGTGGCCAACCTCCGCAAGGCCGGCTTTCTGATCGTCCATGCCTGGGAGCCGAACGCACTGACGGAAGTCGCCGATGTCGTCCTCCCCTCGGCGATCTTCGCGGAGAAAAGCGGCACCTGGACCAACCTTCAGGGGCGTGTGCAGAAGATCTTCCAGGCCTATCCTCCCAAGGGTGAAGCGGCCGAGGATCTCGAGATCCTTCGCCGCGTCGGGGCGCGCGTGGTCGGAGGGGAAGGGTTCGACGTCCCCGCCGAGACGATCTTCCATCACATGAGAAACGACATTCCCGCGTTCCAGCAGCTGCAGTGGAACGAGCTCGAAGGCTACGGAACCATGAGCGGTTCCGAGCGCGACGCCACGACCTGAACATCATGGCTTTCGACACGACCGACATCGTCCTGACCGTGGTCAAGATCGCATTCGTCCTGGCGATCACGCTCTCGATCACTCCGGTCATGGTCTGGGTCGAGCGGCGCGGCAGCGCGTTGATCCAGGATCGCCCCGGACCCAACCGCGTCGGTCCCTTCGGCCTGCTTCAGTCGCTGGCCGACGCCCTGAAGTTCATCCTGAAGGAAGACGTCCTTCCGGCCCAGGCTCACCGCTGGCTCTACACCCTCGCTCCCGTTTTCGGACTGATCCCTGCGGTGGTGACGATCAGCGTCGTTCCCTTCGCCCGCTCCTTCGTCATTCCGGAGATGAACGTCTTCGGCCGCACCTGGTTCGAGGGGGGACGGATCTTCGAGCCGATCATCGCGGACGTGAACATCGGCATTCTGCTGATCTTCGCCCTGGCCTCTCTCGGGGTTTACGGCATGGCTCTAGCCGGGTGGTCCTCGAACAACAAGTATTCGCTCTTCGGCGGGATCCGGGCCTCGGCACAGATGATCTCCTACGAGCTCGCGCTCACGCTGGCGGCGATCGGTGCACTGATGGGCGCCGGCTCGCTGCGGCTGACCGAAGTCGTCTACCGGCAGACCGGATACTTCGTCTTATTCGGAATCGACTGGCTCCGCATCCCCGCCTGGAACATCTTCCCGATGTTCCTCGGGTTCATCGTCTTCTACGTGGCGACGTTCGCGGAGACCAATCGTCTTCCCTTCGACTTCGCCGAGGCCGAGGCCGAACTGGTGGCCGGCTATCACACCGAATATTCATCGATGAAGTTCGCGATGTTCTTCATGGCCGAGTACATGGCCATGGGCACGATCTCGGCGCTCACCGCCACGCTCTTCCTGGGCGGCTGGGACATCCCCTGGTACGACGAGCCGGCGACCTTCGTCGGCTTTCTCCTCTCGGGGCTCGCCTTTCTGATCAAGGTGAGTTTCCTGCTCTTCGTGTTCGTCTGGGTGCGGTGGACGCTGCCGCGTCTGAAGTACGACTATCTGATGAAGATCGGCTGGAAGGTCTTTCTCCCGATGGCCATCCTCAACATTCTCATCGTGGCGATCCTGATCGCCTTCAGGTGGATCTGACGTGTTCGAGCTGGTGATCTTCTTCTTTTTCGCCGCGGTGGCCGTGATCGGCGCGCTGACGGTCGTGCTCCATCCGAATCAGGTTGTGGGTGCGATCTCGCTGGTTCTCTCCTTCTTTGCGCTGGCGGTGATGTACGTCTTGCTCGGCGCGCCGTTCATGGCGGCCCTTCAGGTGATCATCTACGCGGGCGCGATCATGGTGCTCTTCCTCTTCGTGATCATGCTGCTCAACGTGGAGCGGGACGAGATCGTGGTCAGCCGGCCGGTGCAACGCTTTCTCGGATACACGGCCGGCTCAGCGTTCGGTCTCACCGTCTCGTACTATCTGCTGAAGGCGGCGGTGATCGAGGCTCCCGAGGGGTCGATCTTCCTCAGCGACGCGCGATCTGTCGGCATGCGGCTTTTCGAGGCGTACATTTTCCCATTCGAGATGGTGTCGATCCTGCTGCTCGCGGCGATCGTCGGCGCGCTGCTGCTGACTCAGCGCGATGTCCGGCGCGACGCGACCGGCGGAGGCGAAACGGTATGAACGGAATCGACGAGATTCCCGCCAGCTGGTTCCTCATCCTCAGCGCGATCCTCTTCTCGATCGGCGTGATCGGGGTCCTGACCCGGAAGAACGGAATCACGATCTTCATGTCGATCGAAATCATGATCAATGCGGTGAATCTCACATTCATCACCTACGCCCGGGAGTGGGCCTCGACCCACGGGCTGATCTTCGTCTTTTTCATCATGGCCATTGCCGCCGCCGAGGCGGCGATCGGGCTGGCGATCTTCATCGCGCTGTTCCGTCATCGCGAGACGATCGACGTCGATGAAGCGAACCTGATGCACTGGTAGCGCTCCGGCGTGCCGGAGAAGTTCTTTGACAGGCGGGATAAGTCGGCCACTACCGGCCCTAAATCGGGACTGCTCTACAGGTTAGAGAGTAGTTTTTCCGGCACGATCGTCGCAATCCTCCAGGGTGGAGGTTTTCGATGAACAAGACCGATCGACTCTCGCAATGGGAAGAGAAAGAGACGCCCGACCGCAACGCCAACGGCCTCGACGACCGGCTGGAGCCGCCGGGGGTCAACATCGAGGCGGGATCGGCGGAGCTCGCGGAAAGGCTTCGGCAGAACACGTCGACGAACCCGGGGCTGTCGGGCGGCGACGTCGACGCGCGGTGGGAAGATGCGGAAGGCTCCGGCGACGAGACGGCGGGCGGAAGCACGCCGACGCCCGGACAGGATGACGTGGAGGAAATCGGCCGGGCCATCGGCATCACGTACGCGGATGATGAGCCGCTGAAGGTCGGCGAGAAGGAACGGGCGCGGGACGAGAAACGATTCGAGCTCGATCCGGCTTCGTCGGATGACTGGCAGGAACGGGCGAGAGAAGGAAAAGAATAGGCGATGCGAGGCCCTCCTCGCGTCGCTTCGAGAGAAGACGCGAGGAGAGGTCGGGCGGCTGTCCCCACGAAGCCGTCCAGCGATCGCATGCTGAACAACCTGATTCTGATTCCCCTGGTCCCGTTCATCGGCTTTCTGCTGAACGGGCTGTTCGGAGAGCGCGCCGGCAAGGGCTTCGTCACCCTGGTCGGCGTCAGCACCGCTTTCATTTCCGCGATCCTCACGACGATCGCCACATTCCAGTACCTCGCCGTCTACCACCTTGGCGAGCGTCACCTCGACGTCGTCTACTCCTGGTTCCGCTCCGGCGGGATCGCCGTCGACTTCGCCTTTCAGCTCGACCCGCTCGCGATCGTCATGGCCCTGGTCGTGACCTGGATCGGCTCGCTGATCCATCTCTATTCGGTCGGCTACATGGGGCACGAGGCCGGGTATGCCCGCTATTTCGCCTATCTCAACCTCTTCCTCGCCTCCATGCTCATCCTGGTCCTGGGAAGCAGCTACCTCTTCATCTTCCTCGGATGGGAGGGTGTCGGTCTCTGCTCCTACCTCCTGATCGGTTTCTATTACGACAAGGACTTCGCGGCCGCCGCCGGGAAGAAGGCCTTCATCGTGAACCGGATCGGGGACTTCGGCTTTCTCATCGCTGTCTTCCTTCTCTTCGCCTATTTCGGGACCACCGACTTCGCCGAGGTGCAGCGCGTGGCGGTGTCGGGGGTCGTCGGCGCCGGGATCATCACGGCGATCTGTCTACTGCTCTTCCTGGGAGCGACCGGTAAATCGGCGCAGCTTCCCCTCTACGTCTGGCTTCCCGACGCCATGGCGGGTCCCACGCCGGTCTCCGCGCTCATTCACGCCGCGACGATGGTCACCGCGGGCGTCTACCTGATCGTCCGATCCAATGCGCTCTTCCGCCAGGCGCCGACCGCGATGGTCGTCGTGGCGATCATCGGGGCGATGACCGCTCTCTTCGCCGCCACCATCGGCGTCGCGCAGAACGACATCAAGAAGGTTCTCGCCTACTCCACGGTGTCTCAGCTCGGTTTCATGTTCATGGCGGCGGGCGTCGGCGCTTTCGTCGCCGCGATCTTCCACCTGGTCACCCATGCGTTCTTCAAGGCCTGTCTCTTCCTCGGATCCGGATCGGTCATCCACGCGATGGGAGGCGAGCAGGACATCCGCAGGATGGGCGGGCTGAAATCGAAGATCCCGATCACCTACTGGACCTTCGCGATCGCCACGTTCGCCATCGCCGGATTCCCTTTCGCCGCGGGCTTCTTCTCGAAGGACGAGATCCTGGCCAGCGCCGCATCGACTCCTTACTTCCCGGCCCTTGGCAAGGGGATCTGGGTCGTCGGTTCGATCGCCGCGCTCCTGACCGCGTTCTACATGTATCGACTGGTCTACCTGACCTTCCACGGCAAGTTCCGCGGCACGGAAGATCAGGAGCATCATCTTCACGAGTCCCCCGCCACGATGACGATCCCGCTCATCGTTCTGGCGGCCTTGTCCGCGCTGGGCGGACTCCTCGGGATCCCGCATCTGCTCGGGCATCCGATTCACGTTCCTCATCTGCTCGAGCGGTGGCTCCATCCGATCTTCCCTGAGATGCCGGGATTCAATCCCGGAGTCTTCGCCATTCCCGGGACGACCGAGATCATGGTCATGGTCCTCTCGACTCTCCTCGCGCTGGCCGGATGGTTCATGGCGAAGCGGTGGTATGCGGAGCGGGGAACGGAGCGCGACGAGGACCTGGCAGTCCGCTACGCGGGAACCTGGCGCACTCTGGAGAACAAATACTGGATCGACGAGATCTACGACGCGTCCGTGGTCACGCCGCTCCGCCGGACTTCGAATTTCTTCTGGCGGGGCGTCGACGCCGTCGTCGACGGCATCCTCATGCTCTCCGGTTACGTCGTCGCCGCGATCGGCGATCTGCTCCGCTTCTTCCAGACCGGCAACGTCCGAAATTACGCGCTGATGCTGCTGCTCGGCGTGGTCGTCTTCATGTGGGTTTACATCTGATCGCCGATAAGCGAGAACGTCTGACGAAGGTCGAGATCGAATGTTTTCGAACACATTGTTGAGCGCCGTGCTCTGGCTGCCGCTGGCCGGCGCGATCATCCTGATGGCCTTTCCCCGGCGCGCCGAGGGAGCCATCAAGGCCACCGCTCTCGGGATCTCGCTGCTGACCTTCGTCCTTTCGCTCCTGATCGTGACCCGTTTCCAGGGCGCCACGGCCGCGTTTCAGCTCACCGAGACGCGCGACTGGATCCCGGACTGGGGAATCCAGTACGCCCTGGGAGTCGACGGCATCTCGCTCTGGCTGGTGCTCCTCACGACGTTCCTCACCCCGATCGTTCTGCTCTCCTCCTGGTACTCGATCCGGAAACACCCGAAAGAGTACGTGATCGCGATGCTGGCTCTGGAGTTCGGGATGCTCGGAGCTTTTTTCGCTCTCGATCTGATCCTCTTCTACGTTTTCTTCGAGCTGATGCTCATTCCGATGTACCTGATCATCGGAGTGTGGGGCGGGAAGAACCGGATCTACGCGGCGATCAAGTTCTTCATCTTCACGATCGCCGGATCGCTGCTCATGCTGATCGCGATCCTCGATCTCGGATGGCTGCACGCGAAACAGATGGGATCCGCGAGCTTCGCGATCACCGACCTCTATGGGCTGACCATCGAGCCGCGTGAGCAGCTGCTCCTTTTCATCGCATTCACGCTGGCGTTCGCCATCAAGGTGCCGCTCGTTCCACTGCATACCTGGCTCCCCGACGCGCACGTCGAGGCTCCGACCGGCGGATCCATCATCCTGGCGGGCGTCCTGCTGAAACTGGGCACGTACGGATTCGTCCGCTTCGTCCTTCCCTTCTTCCCGGACGCGACGGCCGAATGGGCCTGGCTGCTCGGACTTCTGGCGGTGATCGGAATCATCTACGGCGCTCTGATCGCCTGGGTGCAGCCCGACATGAAGAAGCTCGTCGCCTACTCCTCGGTCTCTCACCTCGGCTTCTGTGTCCTGGGGATCTTCGCCATGACCCAGGCTTCGGTCACGGGATCGATCCTCCAGTCGATCAACCACGGCATCTCGACCGGCGCGCTCTTCCTTCTGGTCGGCGTAATCTACGACCGTCGCCACACCCGGCTGCTCGCGGATTTCGGAGGACTGGCGCGCGTGATGCCGATCTTTACGGTGCTGTTCATCATCACCGCCCTCTCCTCGGTGGGATTGCCCGGGTTGAACGGGTTCGTCGGAGAGTTCCTCATTCTTGCCGGCTCGTTCCGCACCATGCCGCGCCTGACGATCGCGGCGACGACGGGGGTGATTCTGGCGGCCATTTACCTGCTCTGGCTGGTCCAGAAAGTGTTCTTCGGGCCGGTGATCCACAAAGAGAACGAGAATCTTCCTGATCTGCGATGGAACGAGCTGCTGGCTGTTTCGCCGCTGATCGTCATGATGGTCTGGATCGGACTCTATCCGGCGCCGTTCCTCTCGCGAATCGAGCCGTCCGTGCAGCAGCTTCTGGCGATCTCGAGCCGCGGGGGGAATGAGCGCATGGTTCTGGGATGGACGCCCGACGAGGATCCCGCGGCGGCCGCCGCTCGAGCCCGCGCCGAAGCGCTGCGCGCCGTTGAAGGAGAGTCGCGATGACCCTCGTCCCGATTCTCGAGCCGAACTGGATGCGCGCCATCCTTCCCGAGATGATCCTCTCGGTGGCTGGTCTGATCCTCATTCTCCTCGATGCGTTTGCTCCGCGACTCCGGCCTTTTTTCTCGCAACTCACCGTGCTCGCTCTGGTCGCGACCGGGTTCGCGAGCCTGCGGGCCCCGGGCGGCACGTTTTTCGGCGGAACCTACGAAATCAGTGCGCTCACGCTGCTCTTCGATCTGGTCTTCATCCTGGCAACGCTCCTCGCCACTCTTCTGTCGCGTGAGTATCTGGCGCGTGAAAGACTGGAGGGAGGCGAGTACTTCGCCCTGATTCTGTGGGGTACCGTCGGGATGATGATGATGGCGAAGGGACTCGATCTCCTCATCGTCATCCTCGGTCTCGAGCTTCTCTCGATCTGCATCTTCGTGCTGGTGGGAGCGCACCGCCGGATCGCGATCTCGAACGAGGCGAGCCTGAAGTACTTCCTGATGGGAGCCTTCGCGACCGGCTTCATCCTCTATGGAACCGCGCTCCTCTACGGAATGAGCGGATCGACTTCCTTCACCGGGCTGTCCACGTGGTACCGGGGCGTCCCAGAAGCGCCGCCGCTGCTGACCCTGGCCGTGGTCATGATGATGGGAGGATTCGGCTTCAAGCTGGCGCTGGCTCCCTTCCATGGATGGGCGCCGGACGTTTACCAGGGATCCCCCACGCCGGTGGCCGCTTGGCTGTCGACGGCCCCGAAGGCGGCCACGCTGGTCGCGCTCATCCGCATCTGGCATGCGCTCAGCGGTGGAGCGGCTCCGCCGGCCTGGAGCGGAATCATCGCCGTGCTCTCGGTCCTGTCGATGATGGTCGGAAATCTGGTCGCCATCGCGCAGCGCGATCTGAAGCGGATGCTCGCTTACTCCGGTATCGCCCACGTCGGCTACATGATGATCGCCATTTACGTGCTGCGTCCGGAGTCGGTCGCGGCCATCACCGTTTATGCGATGACCTACGTGCTGATGAACGTCGGGGCCTTCGGTGTGGTTTCCCTGCTCCGGAAGAATCAGAACGATCCGCAGACGCTCGACGACATCGCAGGGCTCGGATTCCGACATCCCTTTTACGGCTTCGTACTGGCGATATGCATGCTCTCCCTCGCCGGCATTCCTCCCACCGCGGGATTCATGGCGAAGCTGCTGCTCTTCAAGGTCGCCATCGAGGCGGGGGCGATCTGGATCGCGATCGTCGGCATCGTGGCCAGCATTTTCTCGACCTACTACTACCTCCGCGTCGTCTACTACCTCTATATGAAGGACGCCGATGAGCCGGTCGTCGAGCCGGACCGCGGAATCTTCTCGATGGCCGCGCTGGGGATCGCCGTGATTGGAATCGTCACGATCGGGCTGCTCCCGGCTCCCCTTTTCCGGGGAGCTCTCGCGGCGGCGGCAGTGATGCTTCGAACCATTCCCTGAACGACCCGAGCCATGCCGAACGATCAGCGGCCGCCCACACGCGAAGCGATCTCCGAGCTCACCACCGAGCGGCTCTCCGTTTATCTCCGCTGTCTGCAATGGCTCGAGTCGGAGGGGAAGGCGACGATCTCTTCGCATGAGCTGGCATCGCGGTTTCACCTGAACTCGGCGCAGATCAGGAAGGATCTCGCGAATTTCGGAGAGCTCGGCATCCGCGGCGTCGGCTACAACGTCGAAAGCCTCAAGAGTGCCCTCATCGATGCGCTCGGACTCGACCGGACCCGGCGGGTCGTGATCCTCGGCGCCGGCAACCTCGGGATGGCCCTCGCGGATTACCGCGGCTTCCATGGGGCCGGTTTCTCGATCCGCGCGATGTTCGACACGGACCCGGCGAAGAGCGGACGGAAGTCGAGGTCGGGCGTTCCGGTGTTTCCGTTGGACGAGCTCCCGCGGATCGTCCGGGAGGAGCAGGTCGAGATCGGCGTCATCGCCGTCCCGGCCGACGCGGCGCAGGAGGTCTACGAGCGTCTTTGTGAGACCGGCGTCTGCGCGATCCTCAACTTCGCCCCGGCGCAGCTCTGTCCGCAGCCCGGAATCAAACTGCGCAACGTCGATCTCCGCATCAATCTGGAGGCGCTGTCGTTCTTTCTCAAGAACGCCGAGCACGCCTGCGAGACGGAGTGAGAGTGGCGGGCGGCGTCTCGCCGCCCAGCCCTACCTGCGAAGATCTAGCCTCACGTTCGCAGAGTGGCGGGCGGCGTCTCGCCGCCCAGCCCTACCTGCGAAGATCTTTCAAAACCGGAGCGGCTGGGCGGCGAGACGCCGCCCGCCACTCTGGATGAAGAAGATCAGAACGAGTTCACGTCCCGCACGACGACGATCCGATCGGCGTGATAGCCGCTTCCGACCTGGCGGGTCTGCACTTCGATCACGTCGCCGCGCTCGAGGTTCGAGGGCTCGTAGAGCTGCCCCTGAAACTCGACTCGGGTGTTCGTGTCGTACTGGAGGACGATCACCGAGCCGCTTCCCATTCCGCTGTCGAACCGCTGGATCCAGTTCGCCTGCTCGAGTGTGATCGTCCGACGGACCGTTTCGACCGTGCGGACCGTTCCGCGCAGATGCGTGGAGGTCGAGCCGGTCGATGTGCCACCGCTTCGCGTGACGTAGATCCCGTCCGCCATCAGACGTCCGCCGCCGATGTCACGGGTCCGGATCTCGATCACGTCCCCTCGCTGGAGGTCTTCCACGCGAAAGCGACGTCCCTGATAGTCGACGAAGCTGTTGTTGTCGTAGCCGACCGTGACCGCGCCGCCATAACCGCTGCGATCGACTTCGATCGTCCGCCGGCTCGTGTCGATGTAGCGCACGGTGCCGCTCACGGTGGTGTCGTATCCAGATCCGGTCGAGGTCCCGCCTTCCCTGACGTTACGCAGGACGGTCATCGAGCTCGCGATCAGACGGTCACCCGACTGGCCGACTCTCACCGCCACTTCGTCCCCCCGCTCCAGGTCCGCGGGAGAGTAGGTCGCGCCACCGTAGGAGACAGGCGTATTCGACTCGTAATAGACCCTTACCGTCGAGCCACCGCCGTAGTTCCCCTGGTCCGCGAGGTTACTGCGGTACTCACTGACGTTGGTGAGCTGAACGAACCGGGCACTCGCGTCGACATAATCGACCACGCCTCGGATTTCGGACGCCGCGGAAGTTCCGCCGCCGCCCATCCCTCCGAGGATGTCACCGAGACCTCCGGTCGATCCGCAGGCCGCGAGAAATAAGAGAGCCATCGAGGCTCCGAGCAATTTTGCTGTTTTCATGGTTGAGCTCCTGATGCTGCCGTAATGACAGGCTAAGGAGCAGAACTCATGCCGCGGAAATCGAGCGACAGGCCTACCGGGGAATCGTGACGCCGCGCTGCATCAGAATCGGGTAGGGATTTTCAGGCTTTCCCTTCCACCACTCCCCGCCCGCCGGAAGGCGTTCGTAGCCGAAGTGGAGATGGGGCGCGTTGGGAGGGGCATTTCCGGTGCTGCCGACATATCCCAGGATCGTTCCGCGGCTGACTACGTCCCCCTCTGCGAGTCCGGGGGCGTATCGATCGAGATGCGCGTAATAGTAGAGGACGTCACCAGCGGGCTCGGCCAGATACATCGTCAATCCGCCTGCTTTGCTCGTGAAGAACTTGAGCACGGTTCCATCGACCACGGCCACGACGGGGGTCCCCCGCGGCGCTATGATGTCGATTGCGGTGTGCCTCCGCGAGCCGCGGGACGCTCCCCAGGTGTCGCGCAGATCCGATTTTTCGACGCCGACCACGGGGATGAGAATCTCATTTCCCGCGAGACTGCGCGGGGGGATGACAGGCGAGTCAGGGTTCGGGGCAGGGGGTGTGATCGAAGCAACCACAGCCACAGGCTCCCTGGGCGCAGCCTCGGCGACGTTGGCGCGGTGGAATACTGCGGTTCCAACAGCGATCGCGGCCATGGCGAGCAGAGCCCCCCTCAGCTTCCAACGTCTCCTCATTCGTTTATTCATCTCAGAGGAGAAGGAAAACAAATGGTCAAATACTCCATGGCGAGCGGATGTGGAAGGGTGGCATCCGGCACGATCGGCGCGGTAACTCGGTCGCGGGGGGGAACCGCGGGCGGGTGGGGGTCATTCAGAGGCCGCACGGGAGATCGACGTCGCGGCACGATTGGTCTCGCGGCCGAAAAATCTCAGAATGCGCAAACCGTCATCGGGTTCTTATGCCGGTGCACTCGCATCGTACGAACGCGTCTGGACTTGAATAAGAACCCGACAGCGATCATCGCGGCTGAGATTCTTCGGCCGCGACGCCAGCTCATATTCTGCGCGGCTGGCGCGGGCGGCCTCTGAATGACCCCCGCGCCGCTACGAGTTTCGCTCGTGCCGAGGGGTCATCACCGCTCCACCGGCGCTCGCGACGTTCCCCCACTCTGAATGACCACGCACGCCGTCATCCTGAGCTGGAAACTCGGAACTGGGAACCCGGAACGGAGGACTGAAGAACTCGGAACTGGGAACTCGGAACTGGGAACTCACGAACAACGAACAACGAACAACGAACAACGAACAACTGCCTCTCTCACTCCACCAGACGTTTGACCAGCTGGATCTGACCCGCGTGATAGAGGTCATGCGATGCCACGCCCGAGATGAGCTGGCCGACGGTCCAGATCCCGCCGTTGGGAGGCTTGCGATCGAGCGCGGTCTCATCGACGGCCTCCACGGTCTCACGAAGAGCGTCGTGCTCCTGCTGAAGGATCCGGATCGCGTTCCTCCACTCTGTCTCTCCGAAAGATGCTTCAGCCGGAAACCAGTTGCTCCCTTCGATTGCGAAGCTGCCACGCTTTTCTCCGCGCAGCCGGCGGCGTACCGTGTACTTCCAGTAGGCGGCGTGCAGCGCGAGCTCGGCGATGTTGTGACGGCCAGGGGCGGGCCGCCTCTTCGCGACGGCGACGCTCAGACCCCGCAACGATCCGCGCAGCGTCGTACCGTGCCACGCTTTCCGGCCATAGGCCTCGTCGAGAATTCGAATCAACAGCTCGATCCGGGGTGACGCGGATTTGCGCATGCGTGTCTTCCTCTTTCCAGAGCGCAGTCGCCCGGAGCTCCGGGTCAGGACGGCTCCGCCTACGGACGGCGGCTCTACTGGACAACACGGCCGGGCGATGGAGCGTTCGGCCGGATCAGTGGCTCAACGAACGGAACCGGTGGCGCCAGAACAGCGGTCTGCGCCAGGGGAGATGCCGTCCCGGGCGTCTTTTCTCGAAACACCGCACTCCCGCCACCATCCGCCGAGCACCGACCACGACCATGAGAGCCTCCTCCCTGCGCATCCTGTCGCGGCAGATTTCGCCGCGGCATCCTGATTCCAGGAGATCGACCGAACGCGCGCGCGACCGCTCGAACGAAGCGCGGCCGGGGCGAACGGAGTTGCGGAGAAGAAAAGGGAGGGGCTGCTCTCGATCCCGCCGATCGCGGAAACGGCCACCCCAACCCAGAAGAACGAACCGAGCGATTCGATGGCTCTAGGATACATGCGCTGGTTGCCAGTTGCCAGTTGGCCGGTGGTAAGGATCAACCGAGGCATACACGGTTCCGAGTTCCCAGGTACTAGAGGATGACGGGCCGGGGTGGGTCATTCAGAGGCCGCACGGGAGATGGGAGTCGCGGGAGGATTGGTCTCGCGGCCGAAGAATCTCAGAATGCGCGAACCGTCATCGGGTTCCTGTGAAGGTGCAGCCGCTTCGTACGAACGCGTCTGGACGTGTAAGAACCCGACAGCGATCATCGCGGCTGAGATTCTTCGGCCGCGATGCCACCTCATATTCTGCGCGGCTGTCGCGTGCGGCCTCTGAATGACCTCCGCCCGCCGTCACCCGAGGTGGCAACTGTGCAACCGGAAACTGAGAACTGGGAACTCAAAACTGGGAACTCAAAACTGGGAACTCGGAACTGAGAACTGAGAACTGAGAACTCACAACTAACAACTAACAACATCCCTCATCGCCGCGGTCCAGCTGGAATCCGCCGCCATCCAGCGCTCGACCCAATCGGGCATCGGGGGGGAGTCGATGGGCAGCCCCGACATCTCGAGGAGTCGCCGAGGAGGGACATTCCCGTCGCGTCCCCGGAAGAGGCCCCTGACCGCGCCGGTGGCCATCAGTTGCCCATCGAGCTCGAATCGGTGATTGACCCAGAACCACTTTTCGTCCCAGCAGACCAGCCTCGTTCGAAGATCGTAGCTGGCGAAGGGTTGAATGGGACGGAAGTAGTGGAGGATGGCGGTACCGACCAGGGGAGTCCAGCGGTTGGCCAGGGCGACTTCGAACATTCCATTTCGCCCCACGAGATCGAAGCGGCCCAGATCCATGATCGTGAGATAGCGGCCGTTATTCAGATGGAGATTGACGTCGATGTCATTGGGCCAGACACGGAAGCGAACGACGGATTCGTCGAGGAGACCGAGGGGGCCTCGTTTTTTCCGCCGCAACGCGATCTTCGAGATCCGGACGAGAGGAATCGCCACGCCTCAGGATATCAGGCGCCTTCCCGAGAGCCGTGGATCAGCGGCGGACGGCGCGTCCTCGGCTGCCCGTTGTGACCTCGATCTTCGCGACCTCGATCGAGACGATGTGCTCGATCCGGTTCGTCTCGGCCTCGAAGATGATCTTGACGCGGTAGGTTCCCGCGGCCGCATCAGCCGCCGGGGTGACCGTCAGGGTCGCCGACTCTCCCGCCTGGAGCGTTCCCGCGGGGAAGACTGCGCTGCCCGGCAGCAAATCGATCAGTTCCATTCGCGCCTGGACTGCCGACGAGAAGCCGTCGATCGCGACGATGGAAAATGTCTCGCTTGCGGGCTGACCGCCCGTCGCCTCGATTCTGTTTCCTCCCGCGATCGTGAAGGAGCCCTTGGGCTGAGAGGCGCCGGCCCCCCCGCTGGCGCGGAGATCGCGGATCACGCTCCAGGTCGCCGGGTCTTCGGCTCCGGCGCGCCAGTGCGCGAATCCCCCCAGAGAAGGGAACCGCGTCGTGAGATGCTCGACCTTCCGGCGGTAGCTCTCCCCGTCCTGATAGAACACGGTGTTGCTGCCGTAGCGAAAAGTGGGCTCGCCGTTCGCGTCGCGCTCGATGACCGAGCCGGTCGAATTGGCGAGAGCAGTCGCCTCGCTCCAGGTGATTCCCTTCCCGCCGGCCGTGCCCCAGTCATAGCCGTACCAGGGAAGGGCGATCATGACCTTCTCGGCCGGCATCGTGGAGAGAGCGTAGCGGGTGACACTTTCGATCCAGTCGAGCGGTGCGATCGGCCCCGGACCGCTCGTCGACCAGTGGTAGTCGTAAGCCATGACCTTGATGCTGTCCGCCGCGGCTCCGATCCGAGGCCAGTCCTGCGCCCCGGGACCCTTCCAGTTCTGTGAATCGGAGGTTTTCGGATGAACGGCGACCGAGAGGGTTCTTCCAGCGGCGCGCAACTCGGAAGCGAGGGCCTCGATGAAGAGAGTGAAGGGCTCGCGGAGATCGGGCTGAAGCGACTCGTAATCGAGATCGATCCCATCGAGCCCCTTCGCAAGGACCAGGGCGACGATCGCATCGATGTGTGCTTGCCGCGCATGCGCGGTTCCGATGAGCGCAGCGACCAGCGCTGAGTCGAACCGGCCGTTGCTGAAATTCTGAATGGTCGGGACGATCGCCGTTCCGGTCATCGCCGCGATCCAGGTCGGATTTTCGGCGTTCCAGTTCGGCGAGATCGTTCCGTTCGCGGCCAGCGAATACCAGACGGGATTCGACTCGTCGAGATTGCCGGCATTCATTTCGATGGACGGTAGGGCTTCCGGCGACCAGGGGGTGACCCAGGCCGAGAGCCGGTAGGCGTGGGCGGTCGAAGTGGCGAGAAGGGCAAGGCCGAAAACCGTGATGAATTTGCGCAAACGTTCCCTCCGGTGGCCATCCGCGAAAGAACGCGAGGAGGGAAGCTTGCGCTTCGATCCACGTTCGGTAGCCCGGCCTTCTGAAATGGTTCAGAACCGTGGCTTTGCGTCCCCCCGTCGCCGGGGATTTGCCGTTTCGTTGTGGAAGGCCTATTCGACCCGGGTTAACGTGGGGTCGTCTAGTGTTATTTCGATAAAGCGGGCTCGGCGGCGATTATCGATGAGCGATCCGGCGCCGCGGGCCTGGGCGGCTGGCAATGCGCGCGAGGACGTTGCGGCATGCGCCGCGTAGGACGCAAGAAGGATTCCCGAAGTGATTGAGGGACCTATGGCCGATGCGGGAGAGATCGGCTTCGCTCCTCCTCGAGAAGCTGGCGCAGCGCGGATGCGAGCGCGGTGTACTGGTCGCGTTCGTTGTAAAGCTGCGCCGAGATCCTGAGGAGCCGCCTCGGAGGGTGAGGCCACGGAATGATCGGGACCTCGATCCGATACCGTTCGAGAAGCGCGTCCTGAAGGGGATCGCCGTACAGTGAGGGGGCCACGGTGGCGGTACCGTCGGGAAGGGGAACGGCCGCCATCGATCCGATCATCGAGTCCGGAGCGGGGTGATCGATGCTCAGGCTCTCGCAGAGGAGATTGCGAGCCTCGAGAGCGAGCGCTCGATTGTATGCGCGGAGCTCGTCCCATCCTCCCGGAAGGAGCGCGCCGAGATAGCGGATCGAGTCGCCGACGCAGAGCCATGGCGTCGGGTCGAACGTGCCGGTCCAGTCGAACTCGATGAGAAAGCGGCTCCGATCGGTCCGGGTCGAGTTCGCGCCATGGCTGATCGCCACGGGCCGCACAGCGAGCTGGCGGTCCTCGCGAGCCCAGAGAAAGGCGGCACCCTTCGGAGCGCATATCCATTTGTGGCAGTTCGCGGTGTAGAACGACGCGCCGAGCTCTTCGAGGTCGAGCGGGATCATGCCTGGGGCGTGAGCTCCGTCGACGAGGAGATCGACGCCGCTGGCGCGCAGCTCGCGGGCGAGGCGCTCGATGGGGAAGACGAGCGCGGTCTGACTGGTGACGTGATCGACGAGGACGAGCCGCGAGCGGGCAGTGACCGCGTTCAGAATTCGATCCGCGGGTAATTCGAGGTCGCGAATCGGGAAGGGAATATCGACGATCACCACTCGAGCTCCCCGCTCCGCGCAGACGAAGTCGATGACGTTGCGGCAGGCGTTGTACTCCTGGTTCGTCGTGACGATCTCGTCCCCCGGCGCCAGAGCCAGGGAGCGGAGAACGGCATTCACGCCCGCGGTCGCATTCGGCACGAAGGCGAGGTTCCGGGGAGCGGAGCCGATGAAGCGCGCGAGCTCTTCGCGGGAGCCGTCGAGAAGAGCCTCCAGCTCGCGAACCATGAAGCGAACCGGCTCGGCTTCCAGCCGCGCGCGATATTCACTTTGTTTCTCGAGAATGGCGCGCGGCGTCGCCCCGAACGAGCCGTGGTTCAGAAAGGTGATGGCGGGATCGAGAGACCAGAGAGTCGAGTGATTCAAGCCTCAATGAGAATGAAGAATGATGGGCGATGAATCAAGTCTCGGCGTGGCGTGAAGGAAAGCCCACACTGGGTGAGCCACCAGAGCCACGGCCCCGATTTGCCGCCTGATGACTTCGAAGTGCCAACGGACCCGGGCTCTTTCCCCTACAATCACCTCATGGTGCGCGAGCCCGGCGAGGTGACGCGGCGAATGCGCGCTTTTGGCATGCTCGCCCGGACGCGGGAATGGAGAGAGCGGCGGAGGCGTCGCGAGGTCGCCGCGAAGATCGCCCGCCTGGCCGAATGGGCCGCCGTATTTCCGGCCGATGAGCGAGCTCTCATCGAGCAATCGCTCACCACCGCGCGCGGGGTTTTCCGGGCAGACCGGGCTCTCCTCGTCTGGGAGGTCCCGGACGAGCCGTATCTGAATCTCGCTCTTTCCGCCGCCGATTCCCTGACGGTCTCGCAGGAGCCTCCCGAAAAATTCGACCCGGCGCTTGTGCCTCCCGAGAACAGCGACGTCTTTTTCTTTTCCTCGAACGAGGAGCTCGGCGGACGGCCGGGCGCGCGCTGTCCGTCAGGCGCGATTCACCCCGGCCTCGTGGAGCGATTCCAGATCCGCTGGGCGCTCGGCCTGTCGATTTCGGGGGAGGCGATGGTCGGCTGGCTCCTTCTGCTCGATCCTCCGCGCCTCGGGAGACTCGATCCTGCGATCGCGGGATTGATCGGCGCCTGGATTGGAACCCGGCGGGACCACATTCTCCGGATCGAGGATGCGCGAACGGAAGCGATCACCGCGGAGAGAAGCCAGGTCGCGCGCGACCTGCACGACGGCCTGCTCCAGTCCTTCACCGGAATCGTCCTGCAACTCGAGACGGTGCACGATCTGATGGAGCGCGATCCGATCCAGGCCAAGAAGATCCTGACCGGCGTCGAGGCGTCGATCATGAGCGATCAGCAGGAGCTTCGCGCTTATGTCGATCATCTGCGGCCCCGGGCCCGGCGAAAGTCCACCGAGTTCGACCTCCGGGGACGGCTGGCGGAGTTGAAGGAGCGGTTCTCCCGCGAATGGGGCATCCCTCTCGAGATCGAGATCGGCCCCATGCATCCCCTGGTCACTCAGGCGCTGGGGCAGGAGACCTATCGGATGGTCTCCGAGGCCGTGATGAATGCCGCCAAACATGGGCAGGCTAAGACGATCCGCGCTTTTCTGGCCACACGTGAGGACAGGCTCTGGATCCGAGTGATCGATGACGGCATCGGCTTTCCGTTTCGCGGACGCTACAATCTGGCTACTTTGATGGAAAAGCAGCAGGGGCCGTCGGTCCTGGCCGAGCGCGTGGCCGGGCTCAATGGAGAGATGATCGTCGAATCGACAGAGGAGGGATCCACGCTCGAGATCTTTCTTCCACTCGGATGGCGAGCCGACGGATGAGCGTCCGGATCATTCTCGCGGATGACCATCGAATCATCCTGGAAGGGCTCGAGCAGCTTTTCCGCCGCGAGCCCGATTTCGAAGTTCTCGGGACATGCACGAACGGCCTCGAGGCACTGGAGATGGTGCGCGAGCTCTCGCCCGACGTTCTGGTGCTCGACGTCGACATGCCGCGCATGGACGGGATCACCGTGCTGCGCGAGATTCACGAGCTGCGCATTCCGACCCGCGTCGTGCTGTTGACCGCGACCGTGGGTGACGCCGACGTGCTCGAGGCGATGAGGCTCGGGGCCTGGGGACTGGTGCTGAAGGAAGCGGCTTCCGTCCGCCTCGTGCAATCCGTCCGTTCCGTGGTCCGTGGCGAGCGGGCCCTCGATCAGGCCCTGGTCAGCAAAGCCCTCGAGAAAGTAGTCAGGCGCGACGGCAAGGAGAATCCTCTTTCTCCTCGCGAGCATGAGGTCGTCCGCATGGTCGCCTCGGGGCTGCGAAACAAGGAGATCGCGATGCGGCTGTCGATCAGCGAAGGGACCGTGAAATCGTACCTTCATGCGATCTACGAGAAGCTTGACGTGCATGGCCGTGTCGAGCTGACGCTGTACGCTCAGGAAAAAGGGCTGCTCTGATCGCGGCGCCAGAGTGGCGGGAGGCGTCGCCGCCCAGCCCTTCGTGGCGAGTTCCCAGTTCTCAGTTCTCAGTTCCCAGTGCCCAGTTCCCAGTGAGCGAGGCCACAGTACCGCCGGCCTCTGGCCGGTCGCCATGCGTGCGCAGGCTCACGCGGGATCTGTTGGTTTGAAAGAGTTCAGCGCGCGTGGCGAGCCACAGTGCCAGAGTGGCGGGCGGCGTCTCACCGCCCAGCCCTTCGTGGCGAGTTCCCAGTTCTCAGTTCTCAGTTCCCAGTGCCCAGTTCCCAGTGAGCGAGGCCACAGTACCGCCGGCCTCCGGCCGGTCGCCATGCGTGCGCAGGCTCACGCGGGATCTGTTGGTTTGAAAGAGAAGCCGGCGCCACAAATAAATGGGGTAATTCGTATTAGCGAACCCATCAGGACCTGTTCAGGATTATTGCTCTTACCTCTTTATTTTGTTGAGCTTGCGTGCCGCTCGGCCATCGGTGGAGCCTTCTTCCTCCCCCTATCGAAAGTTGGGGTCCTCCCAACCAAGACCGGATGGGCGGCGCTGAGGGGAAGGCGTAACTTGCTTGTCGAAGCCTGAAAAAGAGAGCGAAAAATGCCTTTCTCGACAATGAATGACGCGGAGCTCATGGAGCGGAGGCGGGTGGGCGTGTACCGATTGACCCTCGACGGACAGCTGTCCGACTGCAACGAGTCGTGTGCGCTGATCCTCGGATACGACTCCAGGGAGGAGATGCTCAATCTTGGTCAAGTCGAGTTTTTCAACGAGACTGATTTCCCCACGATCGCTTCGGCCCTCAAGGATCTCGGATCGGTCAACAACCTCGAGGTCTGTCTTCGGCGGCGAAATGGCACTCTTCTCTGGGTCACCAAGAATCTCGGACTGGTCGAGACCGCTCAGGGGACTCTCATTGAAGCGGTCCTGGTCGAATCGAACGAATCCCATCTCGGTGAACGGTTCGAGCACCAGGTCACGCATGACCCCCTCAGCGGTCTTCCGAACCGGTCGCTCTTCATGGATCGCCTCGTTGTCGCTCTGGCGCAGGCACAGCGTCGTCAGAAGACATTGGCGGTCTGCGTCGTCGACCTCGATCATTTCGATCTGATCAACGCGACATTCGGCCGCGGCCTCGCCGACCGGATCCTCAAGATCATCGGCGACCGCCTGGTGGATTGTCTTCGCCTCGAGGACACCGTCGCGCGCTTCGGCAGCGATGAGTTCGCCCTGATGCTCTCCGAGGTCGACAACGAAGTCTCGATCGCCTCGATCGCGCAGAGGATTCTCGACACGATCTCCCGGCCGGCGGTCATCGACGGTCATGAGATCCACATCAACGCAAGCCTCGGTGTGGCGATCTTCCCGACCGACGGCGTTGATCCCGAGACTCTTCTCCGGAACGCGGACACCGCGATGTATCGCGCCAAGGATGTCGGCCGCAACACCTGGCAGTTCTACGAGCCTGAAGTCAACGCGCGCGCATTCGAGCGCCAGGTGGTCGTGCGGGGTCTTCGCACGGCCCTGGAACGCGATGAGCTTTCGCTTCACTACCAGCCCCAGATCAACGTCCAGACCGGCGAGATCGACTGCGTCGAAGCGCTCCTGCGATGGGATCATCCGGAGCTCGGCCTCGTTCCTCCGGGCGACTTTCTTCCGGCCGCCGAGCAGGGGGGGCTGATCCTCAAGATCGGTGAGTGGGTCGTTCGCACGGCCGCTCGTCAGGTCCGCACCTGGTCCGACGCCGGCCTCAAGCCGGTCCGCGTCGCCGTCAATCTCTCCTGGAGACAGTTTCAGCAGCCCGATCTGATCGGCCGCCTGGGAGCGATCATCCTCGAAGAGGGCCTCGATCCCTCGCTGCTGGAGCTCGAGATCAGCGAGCGGACCATGCAGCAGGGGGACCGCACGATCACCACGCTTCTCGGTCTCAAAAATCTCGGAGTCAGGCTGGCTCTCGATGACTTCGGCACGGGGCAGTCTTCGCTGTCCGATCTCAAGAGGATGCCATTCGACACCGTGAAGATCGACACTTCCTACGTCAAGAACGTGATGACGCACAGCGATGACGCCGCGCTGGTCCACGCCGTGATCATGATGGCGCGTGCGCTCGGACTCCGGGTGGTCGCCGAGGGTGTCGAGACGAAGGCTCAGCTCGGATTCCTGCGGGAGAAGTCCTGCGTCGACATGCAGGGATTCTTCTTCGGAAAGCCGAAACCGGCGTACGGAATGGAAGAGCTTCTCCGCTTACAGCATTGATCGCCGCGAGGGCGGTCAAGCCCAGGGAAACGGGCGGCCTGTCGGCCGTCCGTTTTTTTGTCCGCACCTGGAGATCTCCTCGGGATCCACCATCTGAAGAGTCCGGCGGCGTGCCGCCGCACCGGTCTCGTAGACTCACGTCACGCGCGGAAATCTTTCCGCTATCATGAGGCGACTCTCGACGGCTGAAGCCCGTTTCGCTTTCTGCCGGCCTGCCGACGAGCGCTTCGTATCCAATCCATCCATTACATGGCCGTCTCGTCCAAGTACGACTCCTCCGCGATCGAAGTCCTGACCGGTCTCGAACCGGTGCGTAAGCGCCCCGGGATGTATACGCAGACCGAGCGGCCGAATCATCTCGCTCAGGAAGTGATCGACAACGCCGCGGATGAGGCGATCGCCGGATTTTGCGACGAGATCAGGGTGACGCATCACGAGGACGGCTCTCTGTCGGTGGCTGACAACGGACGCGGAATGCCGGTCGACAAGCATGCGCGCGAAGGGGTCAGCGGGGTCGAGGTGATCCTCACCCGGCTGCATGCCGGAGCCAAGTTCTCCGACAAGAACTACCGCTTTTCGGGCGGCCTCCACGGCGTCGGCGTTTCAGTGGTCAACGCGCTCTCCAGCCGGCTGCAGGTCTGGGTGCGTCGCGACGGCACCGAGTACACGATGATCTTCGCCGATGGAAAGAAAAAGGGGGAGCTCAAGGCCATCGGCACCGTCGGGAAAAAGAACAGCGGAACGACCGTCCGCTTCTGGCCCGACGGGAAGTTCTTCGACGTGCCGAAATTCGCCATCCCCAGACTCAAGCACGCAATGCGCGCGAAGGCGGTGCTCGCTCCGGGGCTGAGAATCCGATTCGTCGATGAGACGGATCCCTCTCTGAGCGAAGAGTGGTTTTACGAGGACGGGCTGACCGATTACCTGAACTCGGAGCTGGAGGGAGTCGACAAGATCCCCGAGGCTCCGTTCGTGGGACGTTTCAAAGGAGGAACCGAAGAAGCGGAATGGGCGGTGGTCTGGCTTCCCGACGAGGGGAGCATCGTGGAAGAAAGCTACGTCAATCTGATCCCGACCACGCAGGGCGGAACTCACGTGAATGGTTTCCGGCTGGGACTGACCGAGGCGATCCGAGAGTTCTGCGAGTTCCGCAATCTGGTGCCGCGGGGCGTGAAGATCGCGCCGGAGGATGTCTGGTCCCGCTGCTCATACATTTTTTCGGTGCGGATGCAGGACCCCCAGTTCAGCGGCCAGACCAAAGAGCGGCTGTCATCGCGGGAAGCCGCGGCATTCGTATCCGGCGTGACTCACGACGCATTTTCTCTCTGGCTGAATCAGAACGTGAGCGACGGAGAAAAGATCGCGCAGCTCGCGATCCAGTCCGCCCTCGTCCGGATGAGGCAGAGCAAGAAGGTGGAGCGGAAAAAAACCACCGCCGGTCCGGCGCTGCCCGGAAAGCTCGCCGATTGCTCGGGACAGGATCTGGAGCGGACCGAGCTCTTTCTGGTCGAAGGGGATTCGGCCGGAGGCTCCGCCAAGCAGGCGCGCGACCGTGAGTTCCAGGCGATCATGCCGCTCCGTGGAAAGATCCTGAATACGTGGGAAGTCGATCCGACCGAAGTGCTGGGATCTCAGGAAGTGCACGATATCTCGGTCGCACTGGGAGTCGATCCCGGCTCTTCGAAGATGGACGGGCTCCGCTACGGCAAGATCTGCGTGCTCGCCGACGCGGACTCGGACGGAGCGCACATCGCCACGTTGCTCTGCGCCCTGTTCCTCCGGCATTTCAGGCCGCTGGTCGAGAACGGGCGGATTTACATCGCCATGCCCCCGCTCTACCGGATCGATGTCGGAAAGAACGTCTATTACGCACTGGACGATCAGGAGAAGCAGGGGGTTCTCAACCGGATCGAGGCGGAGAAGATCCGGGGGAAGATCAACATTCAGCGGTTCAAGGGTCTCGGCGAGATGAATCCGCTTCAGCTCCGGGAGACGACCATGGCCCCGGAGAC
>DATLEY010000074.1:0-8080 GCA_035525215.1 Thermoanaerobaculia bacterium
ATGCTCGAGAACGTCTCGGTCGGCCATCGGTCGTGAACCAGTCCCAGATCGTTCGTCGTCTCCCAGAACCAGAGAAAGGTCCTCTTCTGGAGGTCGTCGATCATCTCCGTCGTCGCTTCCGCGGGGTGATGGACGGGACGAGTGCGCGTCGAGCTGGCGGAGGCCGCCGAGGCGGAGACGGGGGGATCCGCCGAACGGCACGCTGTGGCGGCGAAGATGAGCAGAATGGGGAGGGCGTGGCGCATCGTCATCGTGTCACCTCGACGGCGTCGGATGGCTCTCGCCGGTCGTCAGGAGTCAAAGACGGGAGAGCGGCGAAATCCTCCCGCTCTCGCCGACTCGACTGCGTTGTAATTGAATATCAGAGCCGGGACGTCGGAAACGCGACTACGGCGCGGCACGGGAGACCCCGTGCCGCGCCTGGACGACCCTTAGAATGTGACACGGGTTCCGAATTGGAACCGCCGCGTGTTGAACTCGCAGTTCGGTTGGCCGAACCGCGGGTTCGGTTCACCCGGCGCTCCCGCCCACCCTTCGAGGCAGCCTCCGTTGTCCGCATCGAGCGCGTTGAACGCCTCGCCGATCAGCGAGATTCGGGCGCCGGAGATTGCAGGCGCGTTCCACTGGAGCCGCAGGTCGAGGCTCTGGTAGGCAAACTCGTTGATGCCGAGGAAGTCCTCCGGCTCGGGCCGGATGCCGTTCGGGAGGAACCGGCACTGGTCCCACCCGGCGAGACAGTTCGTGCCGCTGGCCGGCGCCCCCGATCCCAGCGAAAGGATCGACGATGCTTCGAACCCGGCCGGAAGGCCGACGCTGCCGCTGACCACGAGCCGGTGCCGCTCGTCGCCGTTGGACGGGAACATCGGCCAGTTGCCCGGCAGGAAGTCGAACGAGAACGCCACGCCGTCGTCGAGTGAAGCGTTCTGGAGTCCTTCGCTCCACGTGTACGCGATGTTCGCGCCCCAGCGCGAGCCCGCGGTCCGCGGCCTGTCGAGTGTGAGGTAGATGCCGTCGTACTCCCTCTTGCGCTCATCGTAGCCGCGCAGAATCAGGGCGTAGCCGGGAATGCCGACCCAGCTTCCCCAGCGGTCGTTGAAATTCGTTCCCGGAGGAAGCGTGCCGAAGCTCCAGGCGAGGCCGTTCTTGCTCCTCGAGTTCGCGTAGGTGAGGGCTCCCAGCCAGTTCGCGCCCAGCTGGTGGCGCACGCCGACGGTCCATTGCGTCGATTGCGGCGGCTTGGTGTCGTTTGCGAGCAGGTAGATTTCCGGGCCACCCGTGCCGCCGCTGGCGATCAGGTCCCTGAGCCCCTGGGCGGACTGATAAGACGGATTCCACTGGACTGCGGCCGGACCGCAACCCTCCGGCTGCGTTCCATCCATCGTGAAGCAGATCTCGTACTGCTTCCACTGGTGACGATAGGCCTCGTCGTAGATGTCGTTCAAGGCGACGCGGTCGTAGTAGAGACCCCATCCGCCGAACAGGACGGTCTGTCCGGTCCCGCGGGCATCCCAGCTCAGGCCGAGCCGCGGCTGGATCATCCCGTCGAACGAGCTGCGGTTGCCGCCGGTCGAAATGTAGTTCTCGACGTCGAACATCTCATTGATGCACCACTCGTTCTGCCCGCCGATCGGATTGTCGAAAGTGCGGCAGGCGGTGCGGAGACCGTTCGCGACTGCGGCTGGCGTGACCCAGTCGTTGTTCAGCATGTTGGTCTCGTAGTCCCACCGAAGGCCAGCACTCACGGTGAAGTTTCCGATCGCCCAGTCGTCCTGGGCGTAAATGCCGTACTGCGTGTTGTCGAAGCTCAGGTCGGGCTGGCCGAACCCGATGCGCGCCCTGAACGGGAACTGCCAGTTCTCCTGTTCGCGAAACTCGAAAAGCGGATTGACGTACGCCGACTTGGTCAAGCTGTAGTCGGCGAAGTTGACGATGCCGCCCACCTTGAAGGTATGCGACCCGTTCCACTCGCGATAGAAGCTCACGTCGTCACGAAGACCGATGCGCGTCTGCTCGAGATCCTGGATGTAGTCCTTGCTGCCGACGTTGAGGAGGTTGATGTAGTTGAGGCGCGGCTTGCTGATGTCGGTCGCCGTATCTGCCCACTCGAGGTTCTGATAGGTGAGCGTCGCTTCGTTGATGGCGCTCGAGCCGAACACGAAGAGATGCCGCGCCGTTGCAGCGTCGGTAGCGATGGCGATTCTGGACCCGCCCTCGCGAACCGTCGGGCCGCCGAAGCCGCGGATCTCATCCTCGTCCCGCTGGTGGATCGAAAGCTCCGCGGATTGATTCGCCGAGGGCTGGGAGGAGAGCTTGCCGAACCAGAGCAGCGATTCGAACGGTGCGACGATCGTTCCCGTTTCGTACGGGTCGAGAATCGCTGCGACGTTCGCCGGGCGTTTATCCCACGCCGGGCCGTGGAAGACGGAGCTGACCACGTCGCGCTCCTGCTGTTCGGCGGTGACGAAGAAGTTGAGGCGATCCCGCATGATCGGACCGCCGAGCGAGAGACCGTACTGGTTGCGCTCGTACGGCGCCTTCGCGTCGCCGCGCTCTTTCGCGAAGCCGTCCTGCTCGACCATCCCCTCATCCTGGAACAGGAAGAATGCGTCGCCGCTGAACTCGTTGCCGCCCGACTTCGTGACGGCGGTGATCACCGCGGCCGTCGCCTTCTCGTACTCGGCCTTGTAGTTCTGGGTGAGCACCTGGTATTCCTGAACGGCGCCCTGCGGGAATGGATTGCCGCGGCTGGAGTCCTGCATGAAAGCGCCACCCTTGATGATGTCGTTCTTGAACGACACACCATCGATGAACACATTCACCTGTTTGGAGTCCTGCGCGCCGCTGGAGAAGGTCTGTCCTTGCGCATCCGTGTCCCTGGTGAACGACACGCCGGGGGCAAGGCTCGAGAACGCCAGGAAGTTCCTGTTGTTCATCGGCAGGCTCTCGATTTGCTGCTGGGTGATGTTGGTGGAGACTTCAGGCGACCGGGTGTCGACCAGGATCTGCGTCGAGTCCCCGACCACCGTGATGTTCTCGGCATAGAGGGCGTCGACCGTCAAGCGGAAATCGACGGTCGCTGTCTGCCCGACGAGCACCTGCACGCTGCGCGACTGCACCGAGTACGCGGGCGAGGAGACCTGAATCGTGTAGGTGCCGGGCTGCAGGCCGGCGATCTGGTACCTGCCGTCGTTACCGGCCGACGTTTCATAACGGAAGCCGGTCTGCGCGTTCACCGCCACGACGGACGCTCCCGGGATCGGGCTGTTCTCATCGGCGACGACTCCGGAGATTGACGCGGTAGCCACCTGCGCCTGGATCGGCGGTACGAAAAGCAGCATCAGCAGAATCGTGAAGAGAAAACGGGGATGGGGATGAATACGGCTCATGAACTTTTCCTCCTGTGGGTCTTCGAAAGAATTACTCCTGAAGCGTTTGCGCGACCGGGCGGTCGGCGCCGCACGATTCGCGAATGACGAGGTGAGTCTCCAGAGTCTCGAGCCGCGGAGCGCTTCCGGGCTCTGTCCCTTCCAGGAAGAGCTCGAACGCACGGCGTCCGAGCTCCGCGATCTCGACGCTCACCGTAGTGAGAGGGGGAGAGACGAATCGCGCGATCGGAATGTCGTCGAACCCGGCGACGGCGATCTTTCCGGGAACTTCGAAGCCCTGCTCCCGGATGGCGCTCAGAGCGCCGATCGCCATGGCGTCGTTCGCCGCGAAGATGGCCGTGGGATGGAGCTCGCCCGAAAAAAGCGCGTATGCCGCCTCGTACCCGCCGTTCTCGCTGAAATCTCCCTTGGCGATCAGACTCTCGCGCGCGTCCGCGCCGATCGCTTCCATACCGGTCCGCCATCCGCGCAGCCTTTCCGCCGCGTCGGCATTCGCCTCCGGACCTGCGATGAACGCGATCTCCCTGTGACCCAGGCTCGCGAGGTGGATCACCATCGCCTCCGACCCCGCGGCGTTGTCGATCACGATCGACCACGTCGTTCTCGCGCGGCAGTTGAGAAGCACGACGGGCACGTCGCTCGGCAGACGGGCCTGGACCTCGTCCGGATCCATGTCCGGAACCATGACGATCAATCCGTCGACGCGGCCGCGGACAGCGAGCGCCATCGCCGCCATCTCGCTCCAGTCGCTGTGCGAGCCGGAAACAAGGAGATGAAACCCTCGGCGCCTCGCGGCGATGTCGATCCCGCGGATGACTTCCGAAAAAAACTCGCCGTGGAGGTCCGGGAGAACGACTCCGACCGTAGCGGTTTTCCGCATCGAAAGACTGCGGGCCCCGCCATGCGGGACATAGTTCAGAGTTTGAGCGGCTTTCAGCACTCGCTCCAGCGTTTCCTGACGGACCAGTCCCTTGTCATTGAGCACCCGGGAGACCGTGGCCACCGACACGCCCGCGTGCGCAGCCACGTCCTTGATCGAGGCACCCTGAGGAGCATCGGGAACGCGGCCAGGAAGGAAATCCATATTCGCCATAAAATGTAATCGGTTACATCGCGCACGCTATCCCAGCCGGGATGGACGTGTCAATCTACCGGACCCGCCTGAAACAGAGATGAAGCCTTCGACGATTCATGGTTTTCTCCCCACGGTCCGGGCGGGGAGCCGATCGTCTGCAATCCGCGCGGGCTCGTGCGCTGAAGAGCAGCGGTTGACGCCGTTCAGCGGGTGTGCGACAAGCCGATCGTGGTCGAGACGCTGCTGACTCTCGCCGGGATTGCCATCCCCGCGGCCCTTCTGGTCAGCGCCGTGCGGCGGTGGCTCGCCCCCGTTTCCTGGCGCTTTGCGGCTCTTCTTTTCGCGGCGGTCGTCGGCTGGCTGCACCTCGGGATCCTCACGCCGGCCATGCCCGTGGCGCTCGACGAAGTCGTCCGCGGGTACCCCTATCGCGGAATCTTCGGAGAGGTGGTCAGCCGCAATCCCGATACGAACGACACCGTGAAGCAGATGCTCCCCTGGATGGAAGTGGCTCGCCAGGAGCTCTTTGCAGGTCGGGCGCCTCTTTGGAACCGCTACTCCTTCTCCGGGTATCCGCTCGTCGGAAATGCGCAGTCGGCTCCCTTCTCCCCCTACTTTCTCGCGACGTTGTTCGTGCCTCTGCCGAAGCAGATCGTCGCGATGGCAGGGCTGAAGCTGTTCGTCGCATTTCTCTTCGGCTATCTCTTCATTCGTGACGAGAAGGCGGCCTGGCCGGCGTCGGTGTTCGGTAGTCTCGTGTTCGCCGGCTCGATCTTTCAGAACGTCTATCTCTATTACCCCCTCTCGGCGGTGACCTCGCTTCTCCCCGCAATGGCCTGGGCCTCGCTGCGCCTTCTTCGCGGCGGGGGAAGAGCCGAAGCGATTCTTCTCGCGATCGTCACGGCCGGCGCGTTCGCAGGAGGCCATCCGGAGAGCGTCTTTCATCTCGCCTTCGTCACAGCGATCATCGTCGGGATCGACGTCCTCGCGCCGCTCGGTCGACGGCCATTGTGGAGCGCGGTCGGCAAAGTCGTGGTCGTTGCGTTCGGGGGCGCGCTTCTGGCGGCGCCCGCGTGGCTGCCGGTCATCGAGCAGATCCTCGAGAGCCAGCGAATCGGCGCGATCGGGGAGGGTCACTTCGGTTCACCGGTCTATCCGCTGAATGCGCTCTGGATCCTCTTCACGCCGGAGGGCTACGGAAACCCCGCGCGCGGCAACTGGAGCTGGGGCCTGCACTACATCATGGTCGCGCCGACTTATCTGGGACTCATCCCTCTCGCGCTCGTGCCAGGAGCGCTTCTGGCGCGTGGATCTTCGGCGCGTACGAGGCTCTTTGCCGTCGCCTCGATTCTGATGCTCCTCATCGCGATGCGATGGACTCCGATCGGAGAAGCATTCAACCGGCTTCCTCTCGGTGCGTGGACCGCGAATGACCGGCTCCGCTTCGCGATGCTGTTTTTCGCGGGGGTCGCCACAGCGCGACGGTTCGGGGAAATCCCGATTCGACGGATTCCCCTGATCGACATCCTGTCCTGTGTGATCGCGCTCGGGATGACTGCGAGAGTCTTCATGATTCAGTGGAATGTCGTCCTCGGGCCGGTTCACCTTCTCGGCTGCATCGGACTGCTTCTCTTTGCGGTCGCCCTCGGAGTCGGTCTGCATCTCCGCTCCCAGCGGCTGGCGGAGCTTGCCGCCTCACTCCTTCTGATCGAGTTGTTCGTCTTCAATCTTCCTTTCAATGCGCTCACCCCCCGTCGATTCTTCGCTCCTCCTCTCCCCATCGTCGAAGCAATTCGGAAGGACGCGCCGGAGGAGCCCTTCCGAATCGTCGGACACGACTGGGTTTTTCTTCCGAACGCTTCGGCTCAATACGGGCTCGAGGATATTCGGGGGAGCGACCCAATGGCATGGAGACCCTATGTCGAGGTCTTCCGGCACATTCAGGCTCCGGATCAAAGTCTGGATGTCGGCCGAATCCAGGATGTCGAACATCCTCTCGTGGACTTTCTGGGAGTCCGGTATCTGCTCGCGGGGCCGGGCGCCGAGGCAGGGCCTTCGTGGGAGAGGGTCTATGAGGGGAAGGACGGCATCCTCTTCGAGAATCGAGAAGCTCTTCCCCGGTTTTTTGCTCCGGCGCGCCTGATCGAGGCGAAGGAAGGAGCCGTGTTCGATCAGGTTGGAGACGTCGAGGACTTTCGGGATGCAGTAGTGGTTGAGGATGTCTCATCGGCGTTGAATCCCTCTCTCCCCGGAATGTGGCTTCGTCAGATGGCGCCGGGCTCGTTCCGGATGACGATGACCGCCGCCGACCGAACGTTCATCGCGTCGAGTCAGCCGGCCGTTCCTGGATACGAGGTCGAGGTCGATGGCGAGCCGGTGCCGATCCACCGGGTGAATGGCGCGTTCATCGGGTTTTTTGTTCCGAGTGGAGAAGTGCGAGTGCGCGTGCGGTACGACCCGAGCGCGTGGTGGATCGGCTGGGGAATGACCCTGTTTGGAGCTCTCGCAATCGGGGTCGCGACGAGGAAGAAAACGCGCGGCGATTTTCTGGAATAAGGGTGGAGGGGGTGAGGTTAACGTCCCCGCTTTCGAGGTGGGCGGATGGGCGGTGGGGCGGCTCGCGACGAAAGTCCAAATCCTCCGAATTACGGAATACGCGGCGTCGTTCCTGCTGTTGGAACTTCTGCGACGCGGGTTCGATCATTGAGAAGCCAGCTGGTGAGAATCGCGAAAATGATGCACAAGAAATTGTGCTGAAAATCGGGTACGAAATCATGGAATAATGACCCGGGACGGGTCGTTGTCCCGAAGAACCGCGACGGATCGATTCGATCGAGCGCGGGATGATCTTTCCAGCAGTCCGGCAGCGAATCAAAATCAACGAGGTCGAGTGAAATCGCTCGAGAGGCAGCGCGCCGACAAGTGCTGCAATTCGATGGATTTCGCTTGACATCGGCAGGGGGGGTCTGGCAATCTTGCGGCCCCTTTGACGAGGGTCGGTTCTTTGAAAACTGAATAGGGTAGCAAGCGAGGCATCGACGGGACTTCCATCACGGAACCTGTCGGTCCTCTCGAAGAAGACATGACAGCTTCCGTCTTTTTACAAAAAGCAGTATCCGAATAGCATCAAGTAGTTCATTGATGACTAGATCGAACTCAAGTTGCTCGCAAGAGCAGACAGTAAAAACTGGAGAGTTTGATCCTGGCTCAGAATGAACGCTGGCGGCGTGCTTTACACATGCAAGTCGAGCGAGGCGGGGTAGCAATACCTCAGTCGAGCGGCGAACGGGTGAGTAACGCGTGGGTAACCTACCTCGAGGTGGGGGATAACCCGGGGAAACTCGGGCTAATACCGCATGACATCCAAGGATCAAAGGGGGCCGCAAGGCTCTCGCCTGGAGAGGGACCCGCGTCCGATTAGCTAGTTGGTGAGGTAACGGCTCACCAAGGCGACGATCGGTAGCCGGCCTGAGAGGGCGATCGGCCACACTGGAACTGAGACACGGTCCAGACTCCTACGGGAGGCAGCAGTGGGGAATTTTGCGCAATGGGCGAAAGCCTGACGCAGCAACGCCGCGTGGAGGATGAAGGTCTTCGGATTGTAAACTCCTGTCAGCAG
>DATLEY010000100.1:0-7712 GCA_035525215.1 Thermoanaerobaculia bacterium
GCACCATGTGATGAGCGAGCGCCGCCCCAACAAGCTGCTGGCCTCGGTTGAAATGAGGGTGTCACGCGGCAGGATTACGCGGGCGATATCGGTCCACATTCTACGGTGCCACCGGCATGCAGAAGCGAACCGCGATTGCGACGGGCGCGAATTCGCCCGTCGCATGCGGCTAAGAACGCTGTCCGTGCCTCAGCAACCGGCGCTTAGGGACATTGAGTCGTGATCCCCCCCACCGTGGGAATGAAAATTCCCCCGCTGGCATGCGCGACGCACAGACCCTTGTAAGAAGGCGCAACGGGCAGACCGTCGGTGCCACCAATATTGGTCCAGTTGTTCTTGGTCTTGACGTCGCCTGCCAGGTGGATCTTGCCGCCACCTGCATCAAGGAAGTGAACGTGCATTCCCTTGACGGCGTCCAGCTCACTGGATGCCATCGGCACGGCCTTGACACCTTTAAGCGTGGCGAACTGATCGGTGGCAGCCACCGATTTGGCCGATGTCGTCGGAGCAGCCTTGGACTCCCCGGCGGCGAACACCGAGCCCATGGATGCGCCTAGGGCGATGGCGACAACCGATGCTGAGACGAGCATAGTCATGCGCATGCGATCCTCCCCTTCATTTCAGACGTGAGTCGCTGACTGATTGTCCGAGCGATCTCGTTAGTCGGCCGATTCTTACGCAGGAGAAAGGAGCGGGTCAACACCGAATCGTGTAAGTGATGTTTGAGGACTACGTCGGGAACCGAGAAACGCGTGGCCGGTAAATTCAAAACCCGTGGCCCGGACGTGATTCGGCGTCTTTGTCGGACAGAATGTCCGCCGAAAGTGTGACCTAATGTCGCCGGAACGCTCTGTCACCTATGTGTCCGGAGTGGACCGAAAGTGTGCCCGTAAGTCACTGTAAAGTGGCGGGGTGAGGGGGCTCGCACTGTCGGCCGAACGGCCGACTGAACCCGAGCTCCGGCGAGACCGCTGTCGGAATCGCAGAAGGGTCCACTTTTGCCAAGCGCTCGCTCCGCTCGCGGCTTCGGCGGACAAGAGAACGCGCTACGAGGCCTTCAGAAGGGACGCCTTGACGGCTGCAGGGACGTCAATCGCCACGAAGCGATCGGCGGAGAACAGGTAGTCCTCGCCACTCTCGTCGACGACGCGAAGATCCCCTCCGCTCTTGGCGTCCTTGTCCGGAAGGACAACGTAGATCTTGTTGCGCTCTAGCGAGGTCTCGTAGCCGCCGTTGTCGACGCAGACGGCGAACTGGCGGCCAGCCGCGGCAGACTTACGCGCTCTCATCGAGGTACCTCTTGCGCTTGAATTCTTTCTTGCCGATGCCATGCGCTTCATACCAGTGCAGTTCAGCGAGCCGAATCCGCCCATCTCTAAGCCGGATCCGCGCAACGCCTTTCATCTTCCTCCAACGGCCCCTGCCATACAAGCGGCGAAGCCGCGGCAGCTCACGGATGCCGCGGCCCGTCGCGATCGTCTCGACGTCGGTTAGGTCACCGACAAGCTCGAAGTCCATCCTCGCGCAATTCTAACGGCGTCCGGACGCCCACGCCGAGCGCTTCGAGGGAGCACGGGGGGAACGCTGCGGCGACTTGGCGAGGTATGCTGGCACCGCCCACCACGCCGACTCAATCGTCTGCGGGCCGGTTCGGAACACCTCAAAGCTCTTGTCCGGTCGAACGAGACTAGCCGGCCGCGTCGTCCGAACCATGCTGTAGTAGACCTCTTCGGGTTCGCTGTGCTCCAAGCTAAGTACGTCAATCAGACCAACAAACCGTATTCGAAACCTCTGCCCCTCGGCATTCTTGTAGGCAGTTTCGCCCCGCTTACCGTAATGCCTCGCCTTTCGAACTGCTTCTCGTGGTCCGCGAGCCTCGAAGACCACGATGCGCTTTTCGCATAGTGGCCGGGCTTTTCGGCGTCCGTCGACTCCGTATTCGAACAACAGGTTGGCTGCGTATCGCATGTTGGATGTGTGTCGACTTGGCAATAGATAATTTGACGAATCCCCGGAGCCGTGAGCGCTTCTAGACCGCTGGTTCTTCGCGAGGTCGATACGGGCGCACCTCCACGACCATTGCGCGTTTACAGTCGAACTCGGCCTCTAAACCGTATGACGAAGGCAATTCGACACGAAAGCGCTTGCCATCGTGCTGGTTCGGATCGATTTCGCTGATTTCGAGAGACGAAAGCACGTTTTGATCATTGAACCACTGGAGGCGGGTCAGTAGCCCCCGAGCTACGGGCGCTGACGGTGAACCTGATTGCGACGGAGTTGTTTCGGGCGAAGGGCGCGAGGAAAGAAAGTGGCACCTACCGGCACGGTAGGCGGTAGGCGTATTGCTGGGAACCCCGGAGGAGCGCCAACACATCGCTCCCAGGTGTGTTAATGGCGGGGTCGACGGGGCTCGCACTGTCGGCCGAACGGCCGACTGAACCCGAGCTGCGGCGAGACCGACAGACTGAACGAAGTGAAGAATGCCCGCCTCGCAGCTACGCTGCTTCGGCGAGACATCGCGGTGTAGCTCGCTCAGATTCAGGAGCGAACGGAAGAGGATGGCGGGGTGTCTGGGACGATTTTCGACCTTGGTTGTTGAACACCGCATGACGCAAGTACTGATCTATCGAGCTGTGATCAGGATTGGAGAAATTGTCCACCTTCGCCGAGCGCTCGCTACGCTCGCGGCTTCGGTGGACAACCTTCGCGACCCTCGCATGACGCGGCCCGCCAACCGTAGCCGCGAGCGAAGCGAGCGTTTGGCGAAGGTTGGCGGGGTCGACGGGGCTCGAACCCGCGACCTCCGGCGTGACAGGCCGGCGTTCTAACCAACTGAACTACGACCCCGCGTAGGGCGCATCCGGTAACGACCCGCTCCCTGCGGACATTCCCGTTTCGCGGCCCGGATCGTATGGTGTTCCTGAGGCCGGCGCAGAGTAGCGACTGCCTCCGGGAGTGTCAAGCAGCGCGATACGCTTCATCGCCGCCGTGGCGCGCCAAGCGGGCGCGCGTTCGCCTCGTACTCCGGCAGAATCGAAGCCTCCGACAACCGCGGAGCGGCCGCATCCTTCGACGAAAGCGTAGGCTCCATCGACGGCCACTCGATCCCGATCTCCGGATCATTCCACGCGATGGCCCGATCGAATTCCTTCCGCCACAGCTCCGTGCATTTGTAGACGACCTCGGCGCGGTCGCTGATCACGGAGAAGCCGTGCGCGAATCCTGGCGGAATCCAGATCTGCAGCTTGTTCTCGGCGCTGAGCTCACAGCCAAACCACTTCCCGAAATCGGGCGATCCCTTTCGGATGTCGACCGCGACGTCGAAAACCGAGCCGGCGACGCACCGAAGCAGCTTCCCCTGCGAGTACGGCTCCTGGTAATGGAGTCCCCGAAGGACCCCCTTCGATGATGCGGAGTGGTTGTCCTGCACGAATGAGTACGGGATGCCGGCCGCGGCGAGCTCCTCCTGGCGGTACGTCTCCATGAAAAATCCCCGGTCGTCGCCGAAGACCTCCGGCTCGAGGAGAAGGACGCCGGGAAGTGAGGTCTGGTGAAACCGCATGGCCGGCGGATCATAACGGGTCGGAGGGAGAGGGTCGAGAGGGTCGCTTCGTGCTGACGACGGGCCGGTGTCATCAGACGGCCGCACGTTGCGCTCGTACTCCCGTTCCGTCGGAAAAACGGCGCGCCCCCCGATGTTAGAATCCCCTCCCCCGATGGACCCGACCTTCTACATTTCCACCGCGATCCACTACGTCAACGATCTCCCGCATATCGGACACATCTACGAGAACGTCGCCGCGGACGTCATCGCGCGCTACAAGCGGCTCCGAGGATACGACGTCTTCTTCCTGACTGGCACGGACGAGCATGGCCAGAAGATCGAGCGATCCGCCGCGAAACAGGGAATCTCTCCGATCGAGCTGGCGAATTCCGTCGTCGCGGACCATAGGCGCCTCTGGGAGATTCTCGGGATCTCCAACGACGATTTCATCCGGACCACCGAGCCGCGCCACCGTCTCGGCGTCTACGAGCTGATCCAGCGGATCCAGGAGCGCAATCCGACCGACATCTACCTCAGCGAGTTCTCCGGCTGGTACTGCTCGAGCGAGGAAGCATTCTTCACCGAATCCCAGATCGAGAACGGGCGCTGTGAGTCCGGCCACCCCGTCGAGCGGATGACGGAGCAGAATTACTTCTTCAAGCTGTCGCGATACGAGCGTCCTCTCCTGGAGCACTACCGCGCGAACCCCGACTTCATCTATCCGAAGACGCGCTTCAACGAAGTGGTCTCCTTCGTCGAGGGAGGACTGAAGGATCTCTCGGTCTCCCGCACCACCATCCGGTGGGGAATCCCCTTCCCGGGGGCGGCGGGCGAGGCAGGCCACATCATCTATGTATGGATGGATGCGCTGACGAACTACATCTCGGCCCTCGGGTTCGGGACCGGCGACGACGACCGGTTTCAGCGCTACTGGCCCGCAGACGTTCACCTCATCGGCAAGGACATCATTCGATTCCATGCGGTCTACTGGCCGGCATTTCTCATGGCGGCGGGAGTGGAGCTGCCGAAGTCCATCGTGGCTCACGGCTGGTGGCTGCGCGATTCCCAGAAGATCTCGAAGTCAGTCGGAAACATCGTGCGTCCCGACGCGATCATCGAGCAGTTCGGGCCCGACCCTCTCCGCTTCTTCCTGATGCGCGAGATGGTCTTCGGACAGGACTCCGATTACTCCGACGAAGCGTTCCTCACGCGCTACAACGCGGACCTGGCGAATGATCTCGGGAACACGCTGTCCCGCGCGTTGAAAATGACCGACACCTACTTCGAGGGAAAGACGCCTCCTGTCCCGTGTGACGACAACGACGTCATGCGGACCGCGCAGTCGGTGGTTCCTGAATATCTAAGCGCGATGGATCGGTACGCCTTCCAGCGGGCGCTCGAGTCGGTCTGGAAGCTCCTCGTCGCGACCAACGGCTACATCGTCAGCCGCGAGCCCTGGAAGCACTTCAAGGAGAAGGGCGCGGACGAGTCGCTCTCCCGGATCCTCTGGAACGTGCTGGAGTCATCGCGTCTGATCTGGACCATGCTCTCCCCGTTCATGCCGGCGCTGTCGACCGAGGCGCTTCGGCGACTGGGGGCAAGCGGCATCGCGATCGATGAGAAGGGACTCGCCTGGGGCGGGCTTCCGAACGGTGCGCCCGTCGTCGCGGGCGAGCCTCTCTTTCCCCGCGTCGACACCGCCGCCTATTTCGATTCCAAGCCATCAGGAGAAACCGTGACCGACGAAAAGCCGCCACAGCCGACCGCGCCCGACGACCCCCGCGCCGAGTCCGGCCCGCCGATCGAAACGACGGAGGCCATGCCGCCGGACAAGGCGAAGATCTCGATCGACCAGTTCATGGAGGTCGATCTGCGGGTGGCGAAGATTCTGGCCGCGGAGCGGATCGAGAAATCGAAAAAGCTGCTCAAGCTTCGCGTCGATGACGGCGAAGGAGAGCGCCAGCTCGTCGCCGGCATTGCCTCGCGCTACACACCGGAGGAGCTGGTCGGACGGAGCGTCATCATCGTCGCGAACCTCGCGCCGGCCAAGCTGATGGGAGTCGAGTCGAACGGAATGGTTCTCGCCGCCACCGTGGGCGGAGAACCGAGCCTCCTGGCAGTCGATCCGTCGGTGCCGCCGGGAACGAAGGTGAAGTGAGGAGAGTCAAATGCTGAACGCAGAACGATGAACGATGAACGATGAACGATGAATTTAGAAGAGAGTCAAAAGCGAGTTGATAACGACTGGTGAAGCTTGGATGGAGACGAAGGCAGAACGCGGCATCGCTTCAGGGGTTCGCTTTTTTCTAAATTCATCGTTCTACGTTCTGCGTTCTGCGTTCTGCGTTTGTTTTTGACTTCAAAAAAACAAACACCCCTTCGTGGCCATCGAAGGGGTGTTTCAGCGCGCAAGAGTGCGCCGTGCGTGGGCCGCGTTGTCGAACCGATTTCGTTCGTGCCGGCCGGTAGAAACATAAGGCCGCCGCGGGCCCGTGGCTAGTCGATTTCGGAAAATGTTGAAGCCGAGCCCGCCTCAGCTTTGACTCTCGACTGCGTTCCGCGTTCGCTTATGACTCTCCGTCACCGTCCACCCTCCCCTCCCTCTCCCTCCCTCGACCCTGCGCATCCATCGCCACGATCACCGCGACGAAGACGAGTGGCGCAGCGACGTGGGTGACGACGCGGCGCCACGAGCTCCGCACGTGCCAGCCGGCGTCGCGCGGGGTCAGCGTGTAGGTACCGAGATAGAAGGCGATCTGCAGGGCCATGACGGCAAGGAGGAAACGTTCGCGCGCCAGCGCCTCGCGCCGTCCGAGAAGCAGAATCAGGAGCGCTGCGGCCCAGAAGAGAGGCGAGAGCGGAAGAGTCCGCATCAGCGCTCCGAACATCGGCGCGAGATTCCCCGCAAATCCGAAGATCCGTCCCGCGAGATCACCCGCGAAGAGGTCGGTGCTCAGACCGTGCGCGCTCCGGAGGAGGAGCCACCATCCCGCCAGGGCGGGCGCGGGCCAGAGCCGGAGGAGCGGGCGGAACGGTCCCGGCCGCGCGGCGAGGACCCCCGCCAGGACCGCGGCGACGAGGATCGCGCTCCCCTCGTTCTTGGTCATCGCCGCGAGGCCGAGGAGGACTCCCGCCATCGGCATCCGCTCTTCCTCGCCGCGGAGGAGCGCGCCGCGCAGATCGAGAAGCCCCGCCGTGGCGAACGCCAGCAGCGGCAGCTCGGCCAAGCCGATCGGCAGCGCGGCTACCGGGCCAGCCAGCGCGGCCGCCGCCACCGCCGCCCACACCGGCGAAGCCTCGCTCCGGATCTCCGCGGCAACGAGCGCGACGAGGGTTGCGGCGAGCGCCGTGAAGAGCAAACCGAACCAGCGATCGTCCCATCCTCCCTGCGCGAGCGAGAGCGTGTCGTACGCCAGCGGCAGGAGCGGCGGATAGTCCGGGTGAGCGAACGCGTTCGCGGGACGCTCGAGCCAGCTCCAGTCGACCGCTCCCGCCTGGGCGAACACCTTTCCCTTGAGGCCCCAGATCGCCCAGTAGTCCCATTCGGGAGGAGAGGCCAGGGTGGCGAAGATGGCGTGGCCCGCAAGGGTCGCCGCGACAACGATCCAGAGGACAATCGAGAGGACGAGGGCGCTACGCGAAGCGGGCGGCCCCGCCGCCGCCGCTCTCACCGGGCGCCGTCGCCGCCGCGCGGCGAGCGCGGCGAGAACCGCGACCGCGACGAACCCTATCCCCGCACGGGAGAGGCTCCAGGCGATGCCGAGGTTCGTGAAGAGGAGAAGGATCAGCGAGGCGGTTCCGAGGCCGAGGAGGAATCCGCGGGCCAGGAGGGCCGCGCCCCGGCTGGAGGGATCGAGAGCCCGCGCGATCGCGACCCCCCCGATGCTCATCGTCGCGAGGGCGGCGAGCGTGGCGATCAACGCTCTCTCCCGTACAGGATGCCGTCGGGACCGCGCCACAGCGGAACGAACCGCGGGAGCCGCGCCTCCCCTCCCCAACTCGCCACGAAATCGGCGCGCTGCAGATTCTCACGCAGGAAGCGGTCGTCTTCGTCGAGCAGGGGGACGACCTCCCGCCCGGCCAGGAACCAGGAGGCGCGATAGTAGGCCCAGGCATACCCTCTCTCCCATTCCCTCATCGGAACGACGATCGCGACGCGGCTTCCTTC
>DATLEY010000140.1:0-9787 GCA_035525215.1 Thermoanaerobaculia bacterium
AAAAACCGTTCACGGGCACGGGCACGTTCACGTTCACGGGAAGGAAGCCCGCGAAGGCGGGCGGCAGATACGACAGCTGGGGGCGTAAGCCCCCAGTCCGAGGGGCCGTGCGGAAGCCAGAGCCCGCGAAGGCGGGCGGCACATCGTTGCCCCTCATCCCCGACCCCTCTCCCCGAATGCGATTTCATTCGAACTAAGAGCCGACGGGGAGAAGGGAGCCGCCCCGCCCTCGAAATGTTGAATGTTGAATGCGGCGCGCGCTGTGCGCCGCTACGGTTGTCGTTCAGTTCTTCAATTCACCATTCACCATTCATCATTCAACATTCCCCACCCCTCATCCCCGGCCCTTCTCCCCGAACACGGTCCAGCTGCGAACTCAGAGCGGACGGGGAGAAGGGAGCCGCCACCCTGAAGAATCTCAGAATGCGCAGGCCGTCATCGGGGTTCTTATGCCGGTGCACTCGCCTCGTACGAACGCGTCTGGACGTGGATGAGAACCCGACAGCGATCCTCGCGGCTGAGATTCTTCGGCCGCGACGCCATCACCATATTTTGCCCGGCTGGCGCGTGCGGCCTCTGATGACCCCCGTGCCGCCGCGAGTTCCGTGCTCAAGCCTGGCAGACTCGGCCGTTACCCCGCCTTGACACCGCCGGATCCTGGCCATATAGTTGCTAGCACTCTCGTAGGGTGAGTGCTAACAACCTCCCCTTCCCGGGAGCCCGATTTCGAAGTCCTCTCGGCCGGGGGACAGATACCCGGCCAACGCATTCAGCCCTCGAAAGGAGCAGTAAATGAGCCTCAAAGTCCGTCCGTTGTACGACCGGATCCTCGTGAAGCGCGTCGATCCCGGTGAGCAGGTCCGCGGCGGGATCATCATCCCCGACACCGCCAAGGAAAAGCCGCAGGAAGCCGAGGTCATCGCAGTCGGCGAAGGGAAGTATTCCGACGAAGGCAAGCGCATGAAGCTCGACGTGAAAAAAGGCGACAAGGTCCTCATCGGCAAGTACTCGGGAACCGACATCAAGCTCGACGACGCCGAGTACACGATTCTTCGCGAAGACGAAGTTCTCGCCATCGTCGAAAAGTGACGCGAAGCGAGCCTCGCGAAGCGAGGCGAGCGGAGCGGCACCCTGAGCGAAGCGAAAGGATCACGACACCTCGAAATCATCGCCCAATCGCAGACTGACTACAGAGAAACAGGAGAACAGACATGGCTAAGCGCATTACATACGGTGAGGACGCCCGCCAGGCGATCCTCCGCGGCGTCAACAAGCTCGCCGACGCCGTCAAGGTCACCCTCGGCCCCAAAGGCCGCAACGTCGTCATCGAAAAGAAGTTCGGCTCCCCAACGATCACCAAGGACGGCGTCACCGTCGCCAAGGAGATCGAGCTGAAGGACGAGCTCGAGAATGCCGGCGCGCAGATGGTCCGCGAGGTCGCTTCCAAGACCTCCGATACCGCCGGTGACGGCACTACCACCGCGACCATACTGGCCCAGGCGATCTATCGCGAAGGCATCAAGAACGTGACCGCGGGCGCAAACCCGATGGACGTCAAGCGGGGAATCGAGCTCGCCGTCCGCGCGGCTGTCGAAGCGATCGACAAGCTCGCCAAGCCCGTTGAGGGGAAGGACATCGCGCACATCGGAACGATCTCCGCGAACAACGACGAAGAGATCGGCCGCATCATCGCCGAGGCGATGGACAAGGTCGGCAAGGACGGAGTCATCACCGTCGAAGAGGCGAAAGGCCTCGACACCAACCTCGAAGTCGTCGAGGGAATGCAGTTCGATCGCGGATACCTCTCCCCATACTTCGTGACCGATCCCGACCGGATGGAAGCGATCCTGGAGAACGCCAAGGTCCTCCTCTATGAGAAGAAGATCTCGTCGATGAAGGATCTCCTCCCGGTGCTGGAGCAGGTTGCCAAGCAGGGCAAGCCGCTCCTCATCGTGGCCGAGGACATCGAGGGCGAGGCGCTCGCGACCCTGGTCGTGAATAAGCTTCGCGGAACTCTCAGCGTCTGCGCCGTCAAGGCGCCTGGCTTCGGCGATCGCCGCAAAGCCATGCTCGAGGACATCGCGATTCTCACCGGCGGCAAGCTGATTTCCGAGGATCTGGGAATCAAGCTCGAGAACGTCCAGTGGACCGACCTCGGCGATGCCAAGCGCGTCAGCGTCGACAAGGACAACACGACGCTGGTCACCGATGCGGATGACAAGTCCCGCAAGGACAGCCTCGCGGGTCGCGTCAAGCAGATCCGGACCCAGATCGACGACACCACGTCCGACTATGACCGCGAGAAGCTCCAGGAGCGGCTCGCGAAGCTGGTCGGCGGAGTTGCCGTGATCAAGGTCGGCGCGGCCACCGAGACCGAGATGAAGGAAAAGAAGGCTCGGGTCGAGGACGCGATGCATGCGACCAAGGCAGCCGTCGAAGAGGGGATCGTCCCCGGCGGCGGCGTGGCGCTTCTCCGCGCGGTCGATGCAGTCGACAAGGTCAAGGCCGAGGGCGACATCCAGATCGGCGTGAACATCGTCAAGCGCGCGCTGGAAGAGCCGGCCCGCCAGATCGCGGCGAATGCCGGACTCGAAGGGTCCGTCATCGTGAAAGAGCTGAAGGAGAAGGGCGGTAACTGGGGCCTGAACGCGCAGTCGGAAAAGATCGTCGACATGCTCGCCGAGGGGATCATCGACCCGGCCAAGGTCACCAAGCAGGCCCTGGTCAATGCGTCCTCCATCGCCGGCCTCATGCTCACCACCGAGGCGCTCGTCTCGGAGATCAAGGAAGACGAGAAGGGCGGCGGCGCGGGCATGGGCGGCGGGATGCCCGGCGGCATGGGCGGCATGTACTAAGGTTCACTCTTTATCGAACACCCTGGACGGCGCTTCGGCGCCGTCCTTTTTTCTGTCGGTACCTGAAACGGACTCGTGACGTCTCAAAGACGATCCGGAGAAAGATGACCGAAATCCGTTATCTTCATCCAACGTTCACATTCCATGATGCCCGGCGCTCCCTGCGCCGCAGCAAGAATCCACTGGTTCGGAGCCCCAATGCGCAAATTGACGATCTCCATCGCCCTTCTCGTTTTCGCGCTTTCGCTGAGCGCGCAGGATCAGCCTGAGAGCTGGATCGATTCTCCCGACGCCTACTTTGCGACTTCCGCGGAGAAGAAAGAATGGACCACCCTCGCCGGCAACGCGGAGCGCGAGGAGTTCAAGTCGCGCTACTGGCTCAAGCGTGACCCTTCTCCAGGGACTCCTGAGAACGAGTTCCGCAACACCGTCCTGGAGCGGATCAAGGTCGCGGACGCCCGCTTCACCAACAACAACATCGCCGGCTCCCGCACCGATCAGGGGATGGTCTTCATCGTGTTCGGAACTCCCGCTCGCGTCGGGAACGTCAGACAGCCAGGCCTTCCTTCCGCCAGCTCGGGCGGCGGGAACGAGCCTCCCGGTGGGCGGGGCGCGCTCGGCTGGGTCGAGGGAAACGAAACGACCACGACCTGGGTCTGGGATCGGGATCGGACGCCTCGGATTCTCGACATCGTCAAAATGCCGACCTTCGATCTCGTCTTCATCACCGAGCCGAACAAGCGCACCGTGAACCTTCAGAATCCTGGAAAAGCGAACGAGCTTCGCGAGACTGTGGCGGAAGCGAGCATCGTGAATCCCGAGCTCCGGCAGGCGGAGCCGATCATCCCCGCAGGCACGCCGATTCCGATGGCCGAGATCTCCTCTTCCACCGCCGTATCGCCTGCGACGCTCGATGCACTCCGAACCGCGTCCCAGCAGAATCGTCATGAGAGCGGCGTCAGCTTCGGCCATGCCGTCATTCTTCGCGACGGAGCAGCCGCTCCTGTCGTCTGGGCCTGGGTCCCCGAAGCGATTTCGGCCGATCCGACACTTCGGCTTCTTGGTCTCGTCTCCGGCTCCGAAGGCGAGATCGGACGCTTCGACCGCCCCTTCGAGCCGAGCTCCCATTTCGTGGCCAGCCAGGGAGGAAGCGTGGCCACCGCCCAGCTTCCCCTTCAAGCGGGGGAGTGGAACGTGGCGCTCGCACTGGAACGGGATGGACGAACGGTCGCAACCACCACGATCCCGGTCAAAGTGCCCGATCTGGGCGCCGAATGGAGTGCTTCCTCGCTCCTTCTGACCGGGGGGCCGACCCCCTCGGCCGCCGTGGATCTCTTTACGCTCGGGGGGATCCAGATCCCTCCGCGCGCGGACTCGACCTTTCTGACCTCGGAGTCGCTCTGGTTCTTCTTCCAGGTGTCGAACCTTCCGGCCCCCGAGAACGCCTGGATCGAAATGCGCCTGCGGAAGGATGGCCAGCCCTTCGGCAAGCCCTCGGTCCATACCGCGGACCTGGGCCCCGTCGAGCCGGGGATCTGGATGGGAGGATTCGAGATCCCCCTCTCGGCGCTGACCGAGGGGGACTACACCCTCTACCTCGGACTGAAGGAAGATCCTCAGGCCGAGCAGGCCCGGACCTGGCTTCGCAGTGACTTCCGGGTGCTGGCCCGCTGACCGATTCAAGATAACCCCCCGCCCGATTCGGGATCGCGAATCGGGCGGGACGTTCCCGATTCATTCCCCCCTCCTTAACATTCCCGTAACCGGCTGATCCCAGAGCGTTTAGGTTCGGTTACGTCACTGGGATTTCTGTTTCCCATTCTGGCACCTCCCCTGCGATAATGCCGGGCCTTGGTGAACGATCAGTCAATCGAATCCATGGTTTCGGTCAAGAAGCGAACGAGTGGAAACGAGTCGATTCACCACAAACCGCGACGGAGGTTTATATGAAGAAAAGTTTCACGATGAAGTTCGGCAGTCTCATCGCCGCTCTCCTTCTTGTGACGCCCCTCGGGCTGTTCGCCCAGGGCTTCCAGGTAGGAGCGATTCAGGGAATCGTGACGGACGAGACCGGGGGATCACTCCCGGGCGTGACCGTGACGGCGACCAGTGTCGACCGCGGCAGCACCCGCACCGAAATGACGGACTCGAACGGTCGATACCGTTTCGCGGCTCTGGCGCTCGGACAGTACACGGTTGAAGCGACCCTTTCGGGTTTCCAGACCGCCACCCGCCGACAGGTGCTCGTCCAGGCCGAAACGACGAACACGACGAACATCACGCTGCGGCTCGCGGCTGAGACCGCGGAGATCACGGTTACGGCGGAAAGCCCGATCGTCGATCCCACCAACGCGACTCAGACGACTCGCGTCTCGACCGAAGAGTACGAGAAGGCTCCGATCGGCCGGAGCTACCAGACCCTCGCCCGGCTCGCACCCGGCGTGGTCGGTGGTTCGAACCCGAACTCCAGCGGCGCGCTCTCCTCGAACAACCAGTACCTGTTCGACGGAATCGACGCCACGGACCCCACGACCGGAACCTTCGGAGCGAACCTGAACTTCGAAGCCATTCAGGAAGTGAACATCCTGACCAACGGAATCTCGGCGGAATACGGCCGCGCCAGCGGCGCGATCGTCAGCGTCATCACCAAGTCGGGCACGAACGAGCTGGAAGGCTCGCTGAAGGCCATCGGAACCAACGACGACTGGAACGGGCAGAACACGACGAAGCACTCGATCACCGGAACTTCCTTCGAGCGGGAAAAACAAGACCAGCTCGATTCGCGTTATGCCGGAACCCTCGGCGGACCGATCTGGCGCGATCGCGCCTGGTTCTTCGGAGCGTACGAGGAGTGGAACCAGAAAGGTGCCGCGCTGAGAACGACGGCCGTCACCAACGAGGAATGGAGCGAGGCGCGGAATCTCGAGCTGCACAACTATCGGATCACCGCGCAGCTCACCCCGTCGCATCAGCTCTGGGCCAAGTACGCTGAAGATCCCTTTACCGGAATCGTCGTCGCCTATGGTGGCGGCAACGGGGATCTCTACACCTTGACGCTCCAGGGACAGGGTGGCGACAACAGAGCGATCCAATATGCCGGCGTCATCGGCAGCCGGCTCTCGCTCGAGGCGATGTATGCCGAAGCGACCAGCACCATCACCGTCGAGCCGTTCCGCGCGCCGGGACCCTTCGACAACGGCTCCGCGGTCTGGGATCTGAGCCGGAACCGCTATCTCAACGGCTTCTACTTCGGAAAGGGCGACAACGTCTCTCGCCCGCGCGATCAGATCAATGCGGCGGCAACGTATTTCGCCACGCTCGGCCAGAACACGCATGACCTGAAGCTCGGAGTCGATCTTCAGGACTTCGAGTCGCTTTCTCGCTACACTTACACCAACAATCGCCTCTACGAGGTGTTCTTCGATCCGGTTACGTATGACTTCGACAAGACCAGGACGGGTCAGTTCCGCTACGACTTCGCTGATCTCGGTCCTCAGAACTCCACCGGAGGAGTCGACTCGATCTATCTCCGCGACAAGTTCACAGTGGGACCCCGCATCAACATCGAAGCGGGAGTCCGTTACGAGGACCAGTTCGGCAAGAATGACGTCGGCACTCCGGTCGTCGACTCTCAGGTTCTCTCCCCGCGCCTGTCGGGAACCTACGATCTCACCGGCGACGGCCGCACGCTGCTCACCGCCACGGCCGGCCGCTTCCACGATTTCATCCTTCAGACCTTCACCGACGGCTATGCCCAGACTCGCCAGCGCGCCGTCTATGACATCTTCGAGTGGAACGTTGCCACTCAGAGCTGGGTCTTCATCGACGCGATCAACCCCACCAGCGGCGGGATCGATCCGAACCTCGACCTCAATCCTTCCTACACCGACGAGGTCACCCTCGGATTTCAGCGACAGCTCGGCGCGACGATGGGCGTTGGCGTTCGCGGCGTCTGGCGCGAATGGGACGATCTGATCGACGACTTCCGCCGTTATGTGGGAGGAACCGTCGAGGTCGACTACGAGAACTCGTCGCTCGCCAAGCGTTCCTATCAGGGCATCCAGACCACGTTCGAAAAGCGCTTCGCGAACAACTGGTCGATGCTCGCCAATTACACGTACTCGAAGGCAGAGGGGAACCATTTCTCAAACGCTACTTCCGGAGTCAACAACTTCGCCAATGCAATGTGCCGTGGTCACCTCGATGCTTCGATCGGGACGATTCCCTGCCAGCAGGCGATCGACAACCTATCCGGTCGAGCCACCTACGACTATCCTCATTTCCTCAACGTCCTCGGAACCTACTCCCGTCCGGTCGGCCCGGTGAACCTCAGCATGGGCGTTGCCGGAAACTACCAGTCGGGACAGAACTACTCGAAGATCGGCTCCGTTCGCGTCCTCAATGACGCCGGCGGTGATACTTCGCAGACGATGACGTACTACTACGATGGCTTCAACTCGGAGCGACTCGACAACATCTGGTCGCTCGATACGGCCCTCGAAGCCACCTATCGCCTCTTCTCCGACGTTGAGCTCGGCCTCAAGGGTGAGGTTTTCAACGTGACGGACAACCAGGATCCTGTTTCGGTCAGTCTGCAGACCTGGTGCAACGCCGATACAGCGGCCTGCGCGACTACGCGCGCAAATCACGGCGCGCGCACGGCTCGCGGTTCGTTCCAGTCTCCACGCAACTTCCGCATCACCGGTCTGATCCGCTTCTGATCTGATCGTATTCCGCAGTTAACCAGTCGGGGCGCCCTCACGGGCGCCCCGATTTTTTTATCGTCCTCTCATCTGGTCCCGCGTCTTCCGGCCCATCTCCCGCGCGACCGGAGTCGGGTTCGCCTCTTCCATCTCTCCGAGGACTCGGTCGCCGGCAGCGCGCTCCCCGCGCAGGTAATGAATGATGGCCAGCTTCCGCCAGGCCTCGAGGTTCGAAGGAAACGCGTCGAGCTCGAGCCGGAGATGGCGCGCTGCGTCATCCATCCGGCCCGTTCGCGCGAACGCGTCGCCCCGCACCAGCTCGAGCCGGGGAAGCGCGGCCAGCTCGAGCTCGTCCATGCGCCGCGTCGTCTGGTCGATAAGGGCGAACGCTGCCGGATAATCGCTCCTCCGAACCGCAATCTCAGCCTGAAGAAGAAGCGCGGACGGAAGGCCTCCCTTTTCGAAAGCCGCGGCAGCCTCCCGCGCCGCTCCGGCGAGATCTCCACGCTCGAAAGCAATTCTTCCGAGCATTTCATGCGAGCGCGCCGGGAGAGCATCGAGAGCCATCCGGACATTCCTCTCTGCCTGATCCGGATCTCCCTTGCGAAGATGGAGGGCCGCGACATTGAGAAATAGGTCCGGCAATGCCGTACCCGCCGACTCGATGGCCTTACCGTATTCCGCGATGGCCTCGTCCACTTCCTCATGCTTCGCCAGGAGCTCGGCGAGCCGCATCCTGACTTCCGGCATGGAGGGATTCACCGCCAGCACATCGCGGAGGGCGCGCTCCCCCTCCTCCCTGCTTCCTTCGCGGGCCGCGGCGAAGGCCTGACGGACGGTCTCCACGAATCCGATCTCGTCGGCAGGATTCTTCAGCGGCCCGTCCGCGCCGAAGATGCGGGGCCGGCCGATATATCCGAGCGCAGCAAGTCGCTCGGCGGTCTCGGGATCGACGGTTCCCGGCTGTTCATTGCCCCGAGGATGATCTTCCAGACGCTCTCGAAAGGAAGCCGCGAGCCGCCGTTCCTCGGTGAGCAGGTTCCGAAGCTCCGCGGGATCCGAGGCGAGGTCGAAGAGCTCTGGCTTCGGCGATTCGATGTAGTGGTGGCGGCCGCGAACCAGGGAGCGCAGCTCGCTCCAGCCGAAATGGAGCTTCGGATAGAGCGACTCGGCATAGAGAGCGCGATCGTCTCCCTCCGCGGGAACGAGGATGTTCGTCGCCGAAGAAGTCGGCTCCATTTTCACGCCGGTCACCGCGGCCAGCGTGGGCGCCAGATCGGCGAGCTGCACGGGTGTCGAGACGGCTTCGCCAGCTCGCTCACGGCCAGGCAGCTTGATCAGGAGAGGAACCTGAATCTGCTCCCGATAGAGAAGAATTCCATGCTGCTCTTCCCCATGCTCGCCGAGACCTTCGCCGTGATCCGACGTGATGACGATCGTCGAACGGTCGTAGAGTCCGAGCCGTCGGAGCTCTTCCAGAAAGGTTCCCACGATCGCATCCGCAGAAGCGATTTCTCCATCGTACGGGGAAGAGGCATATCGGGACCGAAACGGCTCGGGCGGCTCGTAGGGGGCGTGGGGCTCATAGAGATGCAACAGAAAGAAAATGGGCTTCGCTTTCTGCTGGTCAATCCAGCGGAGGGCCAGGGCTGCAGTATCGCCACCCTGCCGCTCATAGGTATCGAAAGCACCGTCCGGCCGGGGGGGGATGGAGTCCTCGTAGAAATCGAAAATCGCTCCCATGCCGGTCTCGCGCCGGAGGACGTAGCTCGAGACCGCGGCCCCGGTCACATATCCATTCTCCCGAAGAACCGCCGGAAGTGATGAGTGTACCTTCGGGTCGAACTGGAATCCCAGGTTGTCTCTCACGCCGTGCTCGTAAGGAAGGAGGCCGGTGAGAAGGGAGAGGTGAGAGGGAAGCGTCATCGGACTCTGGCTGTATGCCCTCTCGAAAAGGATTGCGTCTCGCCGGAAGGCATCGAGATGCGGAGTCTCCACTCCTCGATAGCCGTAGACGGGAAGGCGGTCCGACCGCAATGTGTCGATCGAGATCACGAACACCGGAGCTCGAGGGTACGCGGGCGCACTCGCCTCGCGGGACCGGCAGGCGGCAGCAGCGACCAGGAGAAAAATGAGGATGAGCGCCCGACGCACGCCTCAGAAAGCAGGCAGACCACGAACACTATTCCGTAACAATTTTTCACTGTGGTAACCCTCGGGCACCGATCG
>DATLEY010000145.1:0-9359 GCA_035525215.1 Thermoanaerobaculia bacterium
GATGATCGACAAGCTGGAGGACGCGCAGTCTGCCCTTGAAGGAGCGAACGCCCATCTCGAAGCGCGCGTCATCGAGCGGACGCGCGAGCTGGGAGAGTCGGAAGAAAGGTACCGCCTGATGCTGGAGCGGAATCTCGCTGGCGTCTACGTGACCCGTCCCGACGGCACCGTCGTCACATCCAACCTCGCTTGCGCGCGCCTGTTCGGCTATGACTCGATCGATCAGTTCGTAGCCTCGGGCAGGATCACCTACGCGGATCCTGATCAGCGCGAAGAGGTCGACGAGACCATGCAGCGCGAAGGGCAGGTCACGAACCTGGAAGTCCAGTTCACCACGCGAAACGGACGTCCTTTCTGGGCCCTCCAGAACGCGAGCATGGTGGGAAGCCCTCCGTGCGTCGAAGGAATTCTCCTGGACATCACCGACCGCAAGAGCGCGGAGGCGGAGATCGCGTATCGGGCCCATCATGATCCGCTGACCCGCCTTCCGAACCGCCATCTCCTCCGGGACCGTCTGGCGATGGCGATCGCGGCGGCGAAGCGGCACCAGCGCTCCGTCGGGGTTCTTTTCCTCGACGTGGACGACCTCAAAGGGATCAACGACACTCTCGGTCACCCGGCCGGAGACGAGGTTCTCCAGATGATCGGAGTCCGGCTGAAGTCCTCGCTGCGGTCCGTGGATACGGTCGCTCGCATCGGAGGAGACGAATTTGCGGTCGTCCTCCCCGATCTGGAGTCCGAGGACCTGGTTCACGGAATCACGGAGAAACTTCTCGCCTCCCTCGAACCGCCACTGCTTCTGAACGAAGAAGAAGTCCGCGTGTCTGCCAGCGTCGGCGTCGCCGTCTTTCCCCGCGACGGCGCCGATCCCGAGACCCTGCTTCGCAACGCGGATGCGACGATGTACAAGATCAAGGAGCTCGGCGGGCAGGGCTTTCGCGTTTTCCATCACCAACAGAGTGGGCGTGGGATCCATCGCTCCAGTCTGGAAGCCGATCTTCGACGGGGCATCGAGAGGAACGAGTTCGTCGTCCACTATCAGCCTCAGGTTCTCCTCGCGACCCAGACCCTCTGCGGAGTCGAGGCCCTGGTTCGCTGGAATCATCCTGACGGCGTCCAGGTCCCGCCCGCCGCGTTCATCCCGATCGCGGAGCAGACGGGACTCATTCTGCCGATCGGCGAGCGCGTTCTCCGCCAGGCCTGCGAGGACTTGCGGCGCTGGCAGGCCGCCGGGCATGTGGACTTCCAGGTCGGAGTCAATGTTTCCGCCCGCCAGTTTCATCAGAAGAACTTCGTAGGGATGGTCGGCAGCCTGGTCCGCGAGCTTGCCCTCGATCCGTCGAAGATCGAGCTCGAGATCACCGAGACTCTGGCGATTCAGAAATCGGGCTGGACGCTGGGGCTTCTCGAGGAGCTACGCGCGATAGGCCTCCGTATCGCGGTCGACGATTTCGGGACGGGGCGGTCGTCGCTGGTGTATCTGAAGAAGTTCCCGATTGATACGGTGAAGATCGACAAGCAGTTCATTCAGGGAATGCTCGTCGACCCTCATGATGAATCAATCGTGAGCGCGATTCTGCTTCTGGCCGACCGGCTCTCCCTGCGAACAATTGCCGAAGGCGTCGAAGATGAGGCCCAGTGCGCGTATCTCAAATCGGCGGGATGCGGCGAAGTCCAGGGATTCTTCTTCAGCCAGGCCGTGCCTGTCGCCGAAATCGATGAGTTGCTCCTTCGGGGAGGCATCCTCGAGTCCGCCGAGGCCCGACAAGCGATCGACGTGTAAGGCTCATTTCTCGTCGGGCGGATCGGCTTCCGGAAGGATCAGCGTGGAGTCCCCACTCTTGCCGTCGACCACCGCGGCGTAAGAGAAAAACGAGCCGCCCGTGGAGATCAGCCTCGCGTACGCGTGATCGATCGGCGGCGCCACTCCAAGCAGGAGAAAGATGTTGTCCTGGACCCACTGCTTCGGAGCGAGCGTGCGCTCGGTTGACCCGAGGAGAGCTCCTCCCGGCGTGAGTAGCTCGTAGCGGACGAGAATCGCATGATCGTGAGGATTGAGGATTCCGACGTTGCTCCGCCGGCTATCGTGCGATAGCCCGGGTAAAACCGCACGGGAAAGCGACTGAGAGATTCGCTGCGCGGGAATCGAAAGACCGTAAGTCCCCACCTCCGTCGCATTCGGAGGATTGTTGTACGTGCGGGTCGTCGCGATGAAAGGAAGGTCGGAGGAGAGCTCCAGAGCGCCGGCTCCCCCGACGCCGAAGAGATCGTGCAGCACGTTGGTGATCTGGATCTGCGCGCGTGCCGCCACGAGGCGTGTGGCCGAGCGAGGCGACGCGGGCGAGCCGATCAGATCGATCCGGATCTCGACAGGCTTCGCATTCGGGTTGTAAATCCAGACGTCGGTCTGGAAATAGGTGTTGTTCGCCCCGGGAGTGTTGGCGACACCCGGCACGTAGAGATGCGTCAGTCCCGCCGGATCGGTGACGCGGGAAAGCGCGAAATCGATTGATTGGAGAACCTGACCGGCGGTGAGCGAGAACGTCGGCGCCGCGGCCGCGGAGGAAGAGCTCGGATAGAAGACCGGCGAGAACTCTCCGTCCTGGTCCACCGCCGAGAACTTGTAGGTGGCGGGCGGGAGAATCAATGTGAAGTTTCCCTGCGCATCGGTCAGGGTATGGAGAAGTCGAGTTCCGTCCAGCTGATGAGACGCAACTTCGATCCCGCTGAGAGGCTGACCGTTCTCCGCCGATACCACGCGCCCGGTGACTCGGGCACCGGTTTCCAGCGAGAAGAAAATGCCGGCGACCGGTCCGTTGACCAGCACGGTGACCGCAGACTCGAATGAGCGCTGGTTCGCATAGAACACTGGCGCGAGCGCGCCTCGGTCGTCGTAGGCCACGAACTTGTACGCGCCGGCCGGCAGCACGATCCCGAAGGTCCCCATCGAATCTGTTTTCTCGAATGCCCTCCGCGTGCCGTCGAGGTTGTACGCGGCGACGATGACCTGGGAAAGGTCGGGGCCGGCTGGAGCGGAGACGGTACCGGTGACGCGGAATCCCGGCAGCAGGCGCATGTCCACTCCGCTGAGCGAGGCGCCGGGCGCCACCGTCAGGAGCGCCGACGTTTCGAAAGAGCTCGCATCGCGGTAATAACTGGTGGCCAGATTGCCGGAAGGATCGTAGGCGAGAACACGATAGGTGGCCGCTGGGAGGGACAGCGTGTAACTGCCGTCGAAGGAAGTCACCTGGGTCTGAATCAGCTCGCCCGCCGTGTTGTAGGCGGCGACGATCGCGCCGGGGTGAGCGCTGCCGCTCGGGCCGGTGACGCGACCCGAGATGAACGATTGCCCGACAGCTGGCAGGGCGGAGAAGAGAATGAGCAGCGTCAGGCAAAACGGTCGGGTTTTCATAGTGGTGTCAGAAGGCGGAAGCTCGTGCGATTTCGCGAGAGACGACCTCAGCCACCTCGGGGCTTTGCGTGACGCTCCAGTTGAGCGGCCAGTCCGGACTCATCGATCGGTCCGCCGCGTCGTTGAACAGGACCACGGCCTTGATACTTCCGTAATGATGACTGAGCTGGTAGAAAGCCTGGCGGTACCACTCCGCCATGTCTCCCCCGACCGCGAGGGTTCCCAGCTCGCTGATCATCAGCGGCTTTTCGAGAGTCACCAGAGTCCCGTACGATTTCTCGAGGATCTGATGAAAACTCCACCAGCGTGACCACGACGCCACGGTCCCATAGTTGAGCAAGTTGATTCCGATCCAGTCGACGTACTGATCACCCGGGTAGTAATACTCCAGCCACGGCATGGAGATATGGGGAGACCAGACCCAGAGGACATTGGTGGCTTCCATCTTCTGAAAAATCTGATGCACGTGAATCCACGCCGCGGTGAAGTCGTCGGGGCGGTTCCCGTTCTGAGGCCCCCACGGATAGCGGTACGGATCGTTCATCTCATGAGCGAACCGGAGGAAGATCGGGTGACCGTACGCCGCGGCGGCGCGGGCCCAGGGGACGATGTAAAAATCGTACTCTCCGCGCGCGATCGACCGAAGCGATCCGTATTCCCGCTCCTCGACGGGAGGGAGCTCGCGGCGGGGTCCGTCGAAATCAACGACCCAGGGCTCCCAGGTGATGATCGGAACCGATCCCATACGGTGGATCGACTCGACCATGCGCATGGGAAACTGCTGGTCCGCGCGGTCACCCCAGGCCGAATAAAAGGAAATCAGCGGGAAGCGGTAATCGAGACGCTCTTCGAGGATCGTGAAATTGTGGAACGAGTCGGGAAGGCCCCCGTCATAGGCGCCGAACAGGATTTGCGTCGGATTGCGGAGGGCGGCGGGGGAGTCGAGGATCGGGCGCATCGGTTCCAGGTAATCCAGACGCGAGGAATGACGGACTCTGCGCATGGCGTCGCCCTCCACGTCGGAAAAGTACTGACCGACGCGCAGGACCCGCTCCTTGGTGCCGCTGATGAACCTCCGGAGCGTCGAGGCGAGGCCGAATTGAAAGGCGATCCCCGCGAGAAGCATCCATCCGAGAGCGAAAAAGGCGGTCGCGTAACGTGTTTTTGGTTTCATGCTCCCGGGTCCTGGTCAGGGCGGGAATCCACCCACGCCGCGTAAATCCGTCCGCTCACGTAAATGCAGTTCATAAGAAGGAAGAGGAGCATGCCGGCGGTGACTTCGGTGGAGATACGCACCTGCGGCTCCGGCAGCTCGTAGAGACGCAAGTATATCGTCCAGACGGCAGTGGCTCCGCTGATGAGAATCATGATGAGCGGAAGCCTGGCCAGCCGCCAGAATGCTGCCCTCCTCCGTTTCTTTTCCGTCGGCACGTACGGGACATCGATGCGAAGCAGAGCCAGGAGGAATCCCATCAGGTGGATGTTCCACAGACCGATCTTCAAGAGGGTTCCTCTCCAGTGCCAGCCGCGCTCGCGGGCAGGATCGCAGAGCCACCGGTTCATGTACCGGTAGTTGACCGCGCCGAAGATCCCCACGGGGAGGGCATGCTGGACGTACTCGGATAAAAACATTGCGGCTGGATTCTGTCCGAATAGAAGGTAGAGGAGAGGAATGGTGAAGTAGATCAAGCTGGTCAGGCCGACCAGGTAATAGGTTCCGATCATGAGGTAGGAAATCCGCTGATGCCCGTTCAGTCGCCGGAAGGCTGGACCGTACTCACGAAGTAGAACTTCATGCACGCCGCGGGACCATTTCAGCTGTTGCTTGATGAAGGAGCCGAGATCGGCGGGAACCAGCCCGCGTGAAACCACCTCCGGAACGTAGACCGATTTCCACCCCGCGGCGTGGAGGCGGATCGAGGTGACCAGATCCTCGGCCAGGCCGATTCCGTGACCTCCGATCGATTCGAGAGCGGTTCTGCGAAAGGTACAGTTCGCGCCGATCGCGACGGCGGTTCCAGTGCCGTGCATCCCCTGCATGATGGGTCCGTAAAAGGCGAAGGTCTGCTCCGCCGCGGCCCGGGCGACGAATGATTCGCTGGGATTGTGGTACGCCTGCGAGACCTGCACGAACCCGATCGCCGGGTCGCTGAAAAATCCGAGGACGCGATCGAGAAAAATCGGGAAGGGAATGTGGTCGGGATCGAGGACGAGAATGAACTCTTCCGTGGTCCGAGGAAGCGCCGCGTTGATTTTTCCCGCTTTTGCGCCAGGAATCCCGACCAGCTCGAGATGCACCGCTCCCTTTTCGGCGGCCAGCGCCGCGAAGCGGGGGTCGCGCGTGTCGTCCAGCAGATAGGTCGTGTGCGGATAGTCGACCTTGCGCAGCGCTTCGAGCGTTTCCACGAACATCTCGTAAGGCTCGCCCGGACTCGACGTGACGAAGATCGCTACGCTCGAGCCGGGAGGCGCGAGGATCTCCGACGGTTGCTCGAGGTGAAACGCGTTGTACCAGCCAACCATCATCCGGAAGATCCCGTACCAGGTCGCTCCTGAGAGAAGCGCGAAGAGAACAGGCTGATTGACGTGACGAGCTTGAAACCACCAGAGGCCGAAGACGATCACGCTCTGGACGCCGAGAAAAATGAGCAGACCCATGACCCAGCGTTCCCATCGCTCGATGGGACGGGCCCTCCGATGACGGAAGATCTCAGAAACGTCGGACCAGGGTCGCGCGGAGCTCATTCGCCTCGTATTCAACTGTGACACCGTGCACGAAGTCGATGCGGACATCAATCGCGTTCAGCGACCATTCCAACGCGGCGGTGACATCCCACGGATTGAAGCTGCGATCCCAGTGGAATGCAAAGTTTCCCGGTGGCTGCGGAGTCGGACCCTGGAAGGCCGCGAAGCCGACCGGATTATCTTTCGCGACTCCGCCGCTGGCCTGAAGGGTCCAGCGAATCCGATCTCCCTTCCACTCTCCGCGCCAGCCGATGATCGCCCGGGCCTCACGCAGATCGTGGGGAGTCCAGTAGGGGTCGAATCTGCCGGTGGGGTGGTACTGATAGATTCCTCCGGGCAATGGAGTGGTCGTTACGCTGCGGACGGTGAAGCGGCTTTCATCCGTGTCGCGGAAGGCTGCGGCAATTCCGAGCTCGAGCCGACCCGAGGCATTTCGCCAGACTGGATGAAGAACGTAGCCCGCGACACCTTGTCCCTGGTTTCCGTCGAAATACTCCAGCCTTTCCGCATGAATTCGTGCCGACCCGCCGTTCGCACGGTCAAAGGCCCATGTGATCCAGCCGCGATCGACTGACGGCAGGCTTCCGAGAACCGCCTCGTTGTAGAGGATCTCGACGCGATCGATCCCGGCTTCGACGCGCGATTGCCTGCCGACCTTCCGTGACACGGCCAGATGCCCCATCAGGCCGGAGTCGTCCTCGCTCTCGACCATGCGGGCCGACGCGGCGATTTTCCAGCCGTGGCGAAAGGCGACATCCATCCCCGCTCCGAACGAGAAGAGCGAGAACGATCCCTCGCGTCCGCTCAGCTCGCGAGCGTCGAGCAGGAGGTCCCACCGAGTGAGCGGGTCGGAGAATCGCGACGACACGACCCTCGTCTGAATGATCTCCCAGGGCTGGTCGTCGGATCGAAAGAGCGTATGCGCCGCGACGACCGGGCGGGCGGCGGAACGAATCGCGGCGAGGTCGGAGCGTGCCTCATTGCGGGCGGGATCGATTCGGAGAGTCTCCTCGAAATGACGCTCCGCGGAACGGAAGTCTCCCGACCAGTATGCGGCGCGCCCGAGATCTTCTCGAGCGTCGACGTCGTCTGGATCGGCCGCGAGAATCTGCTCGAGCAATCGCCGTGCATTTTCATAGCGGCCGGACCAGAGATAGACCCGCGAGAGTCCGAGCTGCACGTCCCGCGCGGGATCCGCGGAGGCGAGTCCGAGATAAATCCTCTCGGCCTCTTCGAATTGCCGGGCCCAGGCGAGAGTCTCGGCGAGAAGCAGGCGTGCGCGGCGCTCCGCGGGGGCCGACTCCAAAGCCTCGCGCAACAGCCTGATGGCCTCGGTGTAGTCGCCCCGGTTTCGGGCTGCCTCGGCCCGGGCGATCCGCTCAGCCGGTCCGGTCGCGAGCGCGGGAAGCGTGAAGAAAACCAGCGCGAGAGCGAAGGTCGCCACCAGCCGCCATCCCGGCCCGGTCACCCCGTCCACACATCCCTTCGGGTACGGCACGGGGAAGAGTCTAGCGACGGAGGGCTATGGAAAGAAGTGCATTGGCGCACATTTCGCGAATTCGCGCGCGCCGGGAACGGCGCACCCTGCTCAGATCGGGTTGACGACGCGGAGAGCAGGAAATCGCGAGAAGTCGCGATCGGCGCTCCAGAGCTCGGAGACGCGCCAGCGCAGCGACAGTGCCGCGATCCGAGCATCGTGAACGCGCCCTCCCGTCGCCTTCGCGCTGAGGAGGATGCCGCGGAGCACCGCCCAGTAACCGGTATCTTCGCCGATGAGCCGGAGAACCGGCGACTGCATCCAGGCTTCGACCTGATCGATCGCTCGGCTCACGGGCGTCGGTGGAGCGTAAATTCGAGGATGAGTGACGACTGCCAGAAATTCATGGATGCACGGCCAGGGGATGGCCCACGGTGAGGTTCCCTCTGCCAGATCGCGAACACGGAGGGAAGCCTCATCATGAAACTCCGAGTCCTCGCGGTGTGCGTAGACGAGGAGGTTCGTATCGACCGCGATCAATCGCCACGCCCCTCATAGATCATCCCGCGAATCGACTGCCAGTCTCCTTCGCGAATGCCTTCCTGAACACCCTTCCCCTTGAAGGTCGCTTTTCTAAGGGCGAAAGGCTTCGGATCTCGCCGCTTTTCGAGAGCCAGCTCGAGTCCTTCCTCGATGAGGGCGCGAAGCGAAGTCTGCTCTTCGGAGGCGACGACGCGCGCCGCATCCAGTAGAGGCTCCCTGATCTCCACGGTGGTTTTTGCAGGCATGGCCCATCCAACCAGCGACAGATTACCCATATTCCCATATTCGGCCGCGTCTTTCGTGATCCATGAGTCCTTCTCTGGGCCGTGGCAGGCGGAACGGCGCCCATGATCTCGATCGACCCCGGCCGAGCGTCGCTCCAGCGGCGCATCGATCGCTTTCGCTCCCGCGGCAGCGATGAAGATGCTGGGTTGCCGATGTCGGCCGCGGGATCGAGCTCTCCAACGATCGGACGGCTCGTTCGATGCCACCCGCGCGCGGCGCTGGCGCCGGGGACTTCGAGGTGCCAGAATCCGCGGATGCTTTCGACCGGAACGCTTATCTCTCACTACGAGATCCTGGAACAGATCGGAGCGGGAGGGATGGGGGAGGTCTATCGCGCCCGCGACTCGCGCATCCGCCGCGACGTCGCGCTGAAGGTTCTGCCGCGAGCTCTCGCGGACGACCCGGACCGGATCCGCCGTTTCGAGCAGGAGGCGCTGGCGGCGGGGATGCTGAACCACCCGAATGTCACGATCGTCTTCGAGGCTGGAACTCACGAGGCCACGCCGTTCCTGGTCACCGAGCTCCTGGAAGGCCTTCCGCTGCGCGATCTGCTGCGCTCGCGAATTCCAACCCGCAGAGCAGTCGACTACGCCTCGCAGCTCGCCAGCGGTCTCGCGGCGGCGCATGCAAAAGGGATCGTCCATCGCGACCTGAAACCGGAGAATGTCTTCGTCCTCAACGATGGGCGGATCAAGATCCTCGATTTCGGTCTGGCCAAGCTTCACGAGCCGAGCGTGGGCAGCGAAGACGATACCCAGGCGCGCGGACTGACCAATCCCGGGATGGTCGTCGGAACGGCGGGCTACATGTCGCCGGAACAGGTGCGCGCCGAGCCGGTCGATCATCGCTCCGACATCTTTTCTCTCGGCGTGATCCTCTACGAGATGCTGACCGGAA
>DATLEY010000167.1:0-2965 GCA_035525215.1 Thermoanaerobaculia bacterium
GTCTATCTGCGTCACGAGACCGATGTATGGTTCGAGATCACGACTCTCCTGATTCCGGGCGAGAACGACAGTCCCGGCGAAATCGAGGAAATGTCGAAGTGGATCGCCGACAATCTCGGTACGACGGTGCCGCTCCACTTCACCGCGTTCCATCCCGACTACAGAATGAAGGACAAGCCGCCGACACCTCCCGCCACGCTGACGCGAGCGCGGGAGATCGCGCTCGCGAACGGGATCGAATACGTGTATACCGGAAACGTGCACGATCCGGCTGGTGGAAGCACCTACTGCAAAAGTTGCGGAGAGATTCTGATCGGGCGCGATTGGTACGAGTTATCCGCCTGGAACCTCGATCCAACGGGTAACTGCCTTTCCTGCGGTACCCCCTGCGACGGTGTGTTCGACGGACCTCCAGGGAAGTGGGGGCGGCGCCGGCAACCCGTCATGATGAGCCGCGGAGCGTGAGAACCTTCGAGTCGCACATCGGCCTGTTCACTCAGTCGCGCCTCTCTTCTCTTTCCTCCCTCCTCTCCTCCCGCTCCCGAATGGCGAAGTAGAAGGTCGCGCCTTTGTCCGGCGATGCCTCGGCCCAGATGCGCCCGCCGTGCCGTTCCATGATGCGACGGACGGTCGAGAGTCCCACCCCGGTACCGTGGAAAGCCGTTTTGGAGTGGAGTCGTTTGAACGGCGTGAAGAGATCGGAAGCTTTGCTCATGTCGAAGCCCACACCGTTGTCGCGGATGAAAACGACTTTCTCCTCCTCCTCCTCGATCACGCCCACCTCGATCTCCGTTTTATCGGTGCGACTCGAGTACTTCCACGCGTTACCGAGGAGATTCTCCATCGCGATCTCCATGAGGGACTCATCAGAGTAGAGCGTGATTCCCGGCTCGATGTGCCAGTCGACTCTTCGCGACGGCTCGCGGGTTTGCAGGCGGCTGAGGATCTCCTCCGACATCGCGCTGATGTCCACCTGCGATTTCTCCAGGGTTCCGATCGACGCGCGGCTCAGTTTGAGGTGATCGCTAATCAGCTCGTTCATCCGGTCGGCGCTTTCGATGACCTCGGCGAGCATTTTCCGTCCGTCTTCACCGACGTCGTCCCAGAGATCCATTTTCAGGAGTCCGAGATAACCGATCATTCCGGCCAGCGGGCCTCTCAGATCATGGGAGACCATCGAGTTGAACGCCTCGAGCGATTCGTTGGCGGTGACCAGCTCGGCGGTCCGGAGCTGGACTCGCCGTTCGAGCTCGAGGTTGAGCTGGAGGAGGCGCTCGTCTTTTTCCACCAGCTGAGAGATGGTCTGGTGCAGTGCCAGTGAGAGCTGTCCGATCTCGTCGTGGCGACCGGGAAATACCGGGACGCTCTTCTGGAGTCCGGCTTCGACCAGCCGGGCGCCCCTGCTCAGGTCGCGCAGCGGCCTTGTGATGTAATTCGCGGCGAACCAGCCGACCAGGCCGAACAGCAGAGTCAGGGCGATTCCCCAGCCGAATACGTTGAATCGATGCTCGGAAACGGGCGCGAAGGCGATCTCTTCCGGCTGCCGCACCAGAACGAGCCATTCGAAGCCGGGAAACTCGCGGTACCCGTCAGCGGAATGAAAAGCCGTGAGGAAGCGGCCATCCTCCCAATCGGTCAGGGCGTGTCCGTCTCCTTCTACGCGGACGCGCGACCTGATCGCCTCCGGAACTTCGAGCTCGATCATCGAAGCGTCCCCGATTACGACCGCGGCATCCCGGTCGATGATCATGATCTCGATCGAACCGCGATCGTGTCGCGTTTTGACGATCCGGTCCGCGACATCCTCGGCCCAGTCGAGGAAGATGAGAGCCGCGAGGACGCGCCCTCCCTCCACCGGAAGCGAAATGTCGAGGTATCGGGCCGGGCGGCCGCCACGCGTCCGTTCGGGCAGAAATCCCTTCAGGAGAACCGGCTCGTGGAGGTCGCCGAAATAAACATCCTCGCGCCCCTCCATGAACCACGGCCGCTGGCTCGCGTCGCGGCCCTCGCTCAACCCATCGGTTCCGGCGAGCACCTGGCCGTCCGGATCCACCAGTCCGATCCAGGCATACATCGGGAAGCTGCCCTTCACTCGCTCGAGCACGTCTCGAATCGCGGCTGTAGGCGTTTCTTCATCGACCAGCTCCGGCACCGTGGCGATGATGCTCAAATCGCTATATCTGGCGTAGACATCCCGGTCGAGGCTGTCGGAAACCTCACCGGAAAGCCTGTTCAGCGACTCTCCGATGTAGCCCCTGAAGCTGTCTCGGAGCACTTCTCCGGACAACCAGGCTCCGGTCAGAGCCATGATGAAGCCGAGGAGTGTGAACACCAGCCAGACCTGAGCCCGCAAACCCCGCTTCGGATTCTGCAGGTCGGCGGCGATCTGCTCGATCGGTTCCGCGATCTGCCTGCTCGCTCGCTTCGCCGTGAACTTCATCCGTCAATGATAAGACGGTCCAGCGGCTTTCCCGTTCGAACCGGACTCCCATTCAGACCGAGATCCGCCGAATCCGCTCGCCCCGGGACGCCTACCATCTGTGCCACGCGGGGTGGCCTTCGCGGACGCGGACGAAGGTTCCACGGCAGGTTGCGGTCGTCGTTCCGTCGACCTCGATCGATGCATCGACCACGGCTCGATCCCCCTCCGACTCCGCGATGCTCGATCGGATCGTCAACTCCTTCATCGGCGTCGGCCGCCGCAGCCGAACGTGAAAATCCGCAGTCACGGTCACCGGAGGCTTCGATTCACCATCCCTCTGCATGATGTGCCAGGCAGCGGTCCAGTTGCTGTGGCAATCGAGCAGTGCTCCGATGATTCCTCCGTTGATCACGCCGGGAAAGGCCTGATGATGGTCCTCGGGGGTCCATTGCGCGACGAGCCCTTCGCCCGCGGGAAAGCTTCGGATGCCGAGCCCCTTCGGGTTCGACGGGCCGCATCCGAAGCAGATGACACCGGGCCCGT
>DATLEY010000023.1:0-25924 GCA_035525215.1 Thermoanaerobaculia bacterium
CGGCGCAATCCGAAGATCGGCGCCCGCTCGGGCCGGGCGGGTTCGAAAATCGTCTCGCCCCCACTCCACCCTTCGCCCCCCTCCCGCTCCACCGCGATGACACGGGAAAAGGCAAGGCTCGCGGCGGAGGTGACCCGCTCGAGGAAGGTTTGATCTCCGATGCGAATCGAGGCTTTCGGCGAGCCCATTCGGCTCGAGAGACCGCCGATGAGAACGTAGGCGTTCATGCGAGGTCAGCCTAAAGTACCATCCCGACCCGATGCGCCTCTCCGTGATCATCCCGGCCCGCGATGAGGCGGAGACGATCACCGAGGCTGTCGTCTCGGCGTTCGAGGCGGGGGCGGCGGAAGTGGTAGTGGCGGACGGGGGAAGCAGTGACGCCACCATGGAGCTGGCGCGCCGGGCCGGCGCCATGGCGATCTCGGACCCCTCCCCCCGCGGGCGCCGGCTCAACCTCGCGGCGGCCGCCACCAGCGGCGAGATTCTTCTGTTTCTACACGCGGACAGCCGACTTCCCGAAGGTGCGGCGGACGCGATCGCGATCGCCATCCGCGAGGGAGCCTGCGGCGGGGGATTCAAAATCCGGTTCCGGGAGGAAGCACGCCGGCTCGATCTCGTGGCCGCGATGATCAACCTGCGAAGCGCGCTGACGCGTGCGCCGTGGGGCGACCAGGCTCAATGGATCCGGAGGGAGATCTTCGAGCAGACCGGGGGATTTCTCGAAACGTCGCTGATGGACGATTACGAGCTTTCGCTTCGAATGAAACGGCTGGGGAAAACAGTGGTTCTTCGTGAACGCGTGGTGACTTCGGGGCGGCGCTTTCTCGATCGCGGCATCCTCGTCACGACCGCCACGAACTGGTGGATCATTCTCCGATGGCGGCTCGGAGCTTCGGCCGACACGCTGACGAAAATCTACCGCCGCGGAAATTGAGAGCTCAGCCCCGGTGGGGCGATCGGGGCGATTACTTCGAGCGTTTTCGGGGCTTGGCGCTTTTCTTCGTGGATGGAGCCGCGGTCTTCTTTTTCGCGGGAGCTGCCTTCTTGGCATGACGCGCGCGGCCGATCAGCACATTCAGGGGGTTATTCCGCGAAAGAAAAGGAATGGGCGGCGATTTGCGCTGCCCGAGCTCGTCGCGCAGACGAGCCAGACCCTCGTCTTCCGGCAGCACTTTCAGCCCGCGCTTCACCGCGTCGACGGCTTTTTTTCGCTTCTCGGCGGCGACGTAGACCCTTGCGAGATTGGAGTAATGCTCGGGATGGTAAAACTGGAGCTCGATGGCCTTCTCGCAGAACTCGATGGCCGGCTTGAATTTTCTCTGCACCAGCGCGAGGCAGAGGCCGAGGTAGGAGAGGCCGTCCGGCGGTGGAACGGCGGCGTTCCGCTTCCCCGAGTATGCGTCGCTCAGAAGGTTCAGCCCGAGAAGGTACTCCTCATCCTTCACTGCCTCGATGCCGCGTCGCATCGCTTCGGAGGGTTCGAGGTTCGGGGTCATCGGGATGCTCGGCTCAGCGCTTCGATCGAATCGGACATGTTCACTTCTCAATTCCTTCCATCGGCCGGAGCCGCGCCACCGATGATTCGAGATCGGCAATCAGTATTTCCAGGTCGGCTGGAGAAGTCGAGCGTCCCAGACCGAACCGGATCGATTCGACCGCCCTCGCTTCGCTCGAGCCGAGCGCGAGCAGGACGGGGGAGGGATTTTTTTCGCCGGCGCTGCAGGCGGACCCCGAGGAGAGGGAAAACCGCCTCATCGCAAACATCAGGGACTCGGCGTCGATGCCTTCGAAGCCGATATTCAGGTTGCCGGGCAATCTTGATCGCCGCGGTCCGTTCAACCAAGTTCCCGGAATGCGATCGAGGATCGCGTCGCGTAGTCGATCGCGCATCGCGGTCAGTCGCTCGGCCTCACCGGCCATCTCCGATCGCCGGATCTCCAGGGCCGCGGCCAGACCGATCGCCCCTGGAACGTTGACCGTACCCGAGCGGAGACCCCTCTCCTGCCCTCCTCCCGTCAGCCATGGGGCGAGTCTCAGACCTGGCCGGACGATCAGCGCCCCGACGCCTTTGGGCCCATACACCTTGTGCGCGGACAAGGAGAGCAGATCGCAGGGAATCTCGCTCAGGTCGAGGGGAATCTTGCCGGCCGCCTGCGTCGCGTCGGTGTGAAACGGGACTTCCCGTTCCCGACAGATCTCGCCGATCTTCTGGATCGGCTGGATCGTTCCCACTTCGCCGTTCGCGGCCATGATCGAGACCAGGGCCGTCTCGGCGCGGATCGCACTGCGGACCGAATCCGGATCGACAAAGCCTTCGCGGTCGACAGGCAATACGGTCACCGCGACACCTTTTCGCTCCAGATCACGGATCGGAGTGAGAACGGAAGGATGCTCGATGGCCGAAGTGATCAGATGCTTCCCCTCGAGGGCGAGACCGCGAAGGACGAGGTGATTCGACTCGGTCGCGCCAGCCGTGAAATAGACCGCTGCCGGCTTCACCCGGAAGAAGTCAGCCACCGAAGCGCGCGCCTCCACCAGGGCGGTGGCGGCTCTTCGTCCATGTTGATGAGTGATTGCTGAAGGGTTTCCGAAAATCTCGGTGAAGAAGGGGAGCATCCGCTCGAGCACGCGAGGATCGCATGGAGTCGTCGCATGATGATCGAGATAGATAGGCTCTGACATCGACCGGTTCAACGCCTTCTTCGCCGCCTGCGTGGCTTCGCCGGCCGCTCGACCAGATCGTCGGACCGGCGGACGCGATGCGCGAACGCCTGCCATTCGCGGCAGACGTCCGCGTACTTTCCGGAGGAGCGGGAGTAGAGCTCCAGTAGAGCGAGACCATCGTCGAACGGCTCCCGGAAGACGAACCGCCACATGCTCCGCCGATCCGTGGGAGGCTCGAACAGGCGCCAGAGAGTCTCGATGGCCTGCTCGGTCTGATGGCGCATCCCGGCAGAGAATGAAAACCGCTGAACGATCGGGTGGATGAGCTCGCGGACGAAAAGAATCATGTCTCCCACCCTCGGCTTCGCCTCGAGCGACTGCGCCTCCACTTCGATCGACGAAATGACGTGGGGAAGAAGGAGCACCGAGAAAAGCACAGGATCCGATACTTTTCGTCCGCTCTGCACGGTGCGGTCGAGCACTCCGAGCATCTTCCAGAATGATTCGACTTCGCCCTTGTCCAGATGGGTCTGAAGCTCCGGAAGCAGAGGCTCCAGCAGGCGGGTCTCGGCCAGTAGTTCCACGGCCGCCCTGGACCATCCGCGGCGAAGCAGCTCCAGAATCTCCTCGGCGACCCGCGCCGGCGATGCCTTGAGAATCTCGGTCCGGTGCTCGAGGATCGCGTCGTAGGTTTCGGCTTCGATCTCGAAGTCGAGCCGAGCCGCAAACTCGACCGCCCGCAGCATTCGAACCGGATCCTCGCGGAAACGAACATCCGGAGCTCCGATCACGCGGATCAAATGCTCGCGCAGATCGTCGAGGCCTCCCACATAGTCGATCACGGAGAAGTTCGCGATGTCGTAGAAAAGACCGTTGATGGTGAAGTCGCGCCGCCGAGCGTCTTCACCGGGCGTACCGAAGGTATTGTCGTCCCGGACCAGAAGGTCCTGCCCTTCCACCCGTTCGGGCTCCCGGCGGAACGTGGAGACTTCGACGACGTTGTCCTGGAAGATCACGTGAGCGAGCCTGAAGCGGCGTCCGATGATCCGGCTGTTCCTGAAAAGACGGCGAACGTCTCCCGGATGCGCGTCCGTGGCGATATCGAAATCCTTGGGAGTTCGCTCCATCAGGAGATCGCGAACGCTGCCTCCGCAGAGATAAGCACGGTATCCGCTGCGGTGCAGGCGATAAAGAACCTTGAGGACCGGCTCCGGAATGCTGCGCCGCGAGATGGGATGCTCGGCCCGGTCCATCACGAACGGCTGTTCCACGGTACTGCTATCCTCGATGGGTCCAGTGGATGCAGGCCCGTCTTCACCCGGGCCCGGCTCTGCCGACATCGACGAGCCCGCTTCCGGATCTGCCGACCGCTCGGCCGGGGGATCGACGGACTGCTCGCTCCCCTGATGCATCGCTTGCTCCGCCTCGGGAATCATCACCTGCCACCCTTTGCCACCGCGGCCTCGCCGCGGCTGTCGACGATCCTGAAACTGCGATCCCACCGGGTATCGCGAAAGAAGTTCCTCGCGATGGAGCCGAGCTCACGAAGACGGTCGATCGGCTTCGCGGCCGCAGGCGGAGGGCTGCCGCCGTAGGACCAGTAAATCATGAACGCTCGTCCCTTGATCAACTCGCGGCGCACCGGGCCCCAGAAGCGGGAATCGTTGGATCGGTCCCGATTATCACCCATCACGAAATACGAGCTCCTCGGAACGACGTAGGGGCCGAATTGATCGCGCTGTCGGTAGCGGGCCGGTAATCCGGTCTGCGCCGGAAAGACTTCCGGATCATCATGGGTGACGTAGGGTTCTTCCAGCGGAACCCCGTCGATCAGGACCTCCTTGTCTCGAATGGTCACCGTCTCGTCCGGAAGTCCGATCACCCGCTTCACGAAGTCCGTCTGCGGCTGCTCGGGATAGCGGAAGACGACGATGTCGCCCCTTTCGACCCGACGCAGAGGCAACAGCCGGTGCGCCAGCGGTCCTCCCTCTCCATATGCGAACTTGTTGACGATGATGTGATCTCCGATGAGCAGGTTGTCGATCATCGATCCCGTGGGGATCTTGAAAGCCTGGAAGACGAAGATCCTCGCGAAGTTCACGAAGATCATGGCGATCAGAAGCGCCTCGAAGTAGTCCCGGGAGATCGCCTTCTTCGCCTCGCGCCGCTCGCTCATCTGGTCCCTCTGGTCGCCGCGAGACGATCGCGAAGCCAGAGATACGCGAACGCGTCGAGCTGCCCATCCCCTCCCGGAGCAACGCGCTCGAACGAGTCTGACCCTTCAATCTCCACACGGCCCAGGATCGCTCCCGCCCCCCCTTCGGGCAGACGTGGGATCGCGGCGATGCCGTTGGCAACAATGTAGATCCGGGCGGTATCGACCCACGGAAGGGCGGACAGCGCGGGGACGAGATCGTTCGGGGCGGATGCTCCCGACGGAAGAACAACCAGCCCGGCCCGGTGATTCTTGGCCAGCTCTGCTCTTTCCGGGCTGAACCGATGGGGATCCTCGGCGAACCAGATCACCAGCGGCAGCTTCTCTCCGTAGCGGATGTCCTGGGGCGCCAGCAGAATCCCCCGAATCACTTCCCCCAGAGGCTCCGGAGTACGCCCAGCCTCCCTGGACGACTGCCGCACGACGACCCGCTCGGCCCCGGAATAGCGAAGATTCTCCACTCGCGGCGACCATCCCGCCGACTCCACGACGACCGCGAACCGCTCCGCGACCGGCTCCCAGGCGAGGCTCGAGACGGAGCTCGACGGAAATGCCGCGGCCACTTGAAACCCGGTCGGAATGTGCACACTCCGCACGACATCCCCGCCGGGACCGTCAATCCTGTACGCGATCTTGTTCCCTCGGGGCGCCCAGCTCACCATGGTCTCGTCGAGAGGATCCGTTCCGACCCAGCGGACTTCTCCGCCGTCAACGGACATCAGGCCGACATCGAAGCTCTCTCGCTTCGCAGAGAAAACGATTTCGGTCCCGTCCGGGGAAAAGGCGAAGGAATCGATCCTTTCGAACGGCCCGGCGAGGGACGCCCCTCCCTCCTCGTCGAGCCGCACGATCGATTCGCCCCCGGCTCCGGTCGAGATCCCGACGGCGGCCGTCTCCCTGACCAGCCTCACGCCCTTCAGGTTCCGGGTCGCCGGATACAGGAAGTGCGCACCATCGTCCCGCCGAATCACGTCTCCATCCCTCTCGATCCACCGGTCCGCCGAAAATGCGTCGATCACATCCCCGGCATCGGTCGCTCCGTCGTCCGCGATCCAGCGCGCTCCATCCCCCGTGAGGAGCAGAAGCTCACCTCCGCGCAACGCTCGAATCTCGGCGCCACAGGGGATCCTCTCGGAGAATGGGGACTCCAATTTCTCGAGTGAACACCCATCAGGGTCCTGGGTCAGGACCCAGATTCCCGCCCCCCCCCATGCCAGGTCAGGCAGCGCGGTCGAAGACCATGACGGAGCAGTCTGGGGAAGCGGAGCTGGCGGCTGGGAAGGAGGAAGGGAGCTGCAGCTGGCCAGAACCGTAACAATAAATGGTAGCAATATCGTCTGGCGACGCATCGATGAACATCTTATCATTCGAACTCCGTCCCGCTGGTCACCGCTTTGCAGCCTGTCCGAGTCAGAAAACGATCACCACGATAAAGGATAGCGTTAAAGCGTGATAAAAAATCGAATCATGGCCAGGCTATTGGCAGTTCTCTCGGCAGGGTTCGTGGCAACGCTTTCCGGATGCAGTCTCCTTCCCTCCCCCGCCACGACTCACATCGCCTGGCAGCTCGAAGGCAACCTCGTCATCGTTCCGGCCGCGGTGGACGGAAAGAACGGCCGCTTCATCATCGGCACCGGCGACGCCGTCACCGTCCTGGATGCCGCATTCTTCGACTCGGAGTCTCGGCGCGCCGTCGGAGTTGTTCTGGGTGATCGTTTCTCGGCGCGGGTGACCCCCCGGGTCGCGGACTTCGAAGGTCTGGCGGACGGAATCCTCGGAGCGGACGTCTTCAATCGCCGCAGCGTAACGCTCGACTTTCGTCGCGGCCTTTTGGTCCTGGGTCGTGGCCTGGACCCGATTTCCGAGGGTGTCGAGCACCGATTCAACGGGACGCCGACCGCGCCTGTCACGATCAACGGGGAGCAGACCCTGGCGATCGTCGACTCGGCGAACCCCGATACCCTGCTCCTCCCCTCGTCCCGCTTCGGTCCCGTGGGGAGGCGTCTCGTCAACCTCGGGATCGGGGAAACCTCGTTCGTGAATGTCGACGCGCGCGTCGAGGACATCCCCGAGGTGCGTCTCGGAATCCGGATCCTTTCTTATTTCCTGGTGACGATCGACTATCCCCGGCAGACCGTCAATCTCTGGCCGGACGCTCGCTGAGGCTCCGATGGTTGCGATTTCCCCCGGGAACCCGACATGATGATCGCCGATGAAGGCCCGGGGCCAGAAACCTCTCGAAAGCGTGAGAATCACCGCGGGCGAGCTGGCGGCGCTGCTGATTCAAAGCGTACTCTTCACTTCCGCCACGGGACTGCTGGCCGCGATCCTCGGGATGAGACTCTTCGGATGGCCCCGCCCGCTCGCCTTCGGCGCCGGTCTCGAGCTCGGCCTGCTGCTCAGTTATCCCACCATTCGCCTGGTCGGACGGGCCAACGGCGCGCGGCTCGGTTTCTGGAAGTGGGCAGCCATGACGCTGCTGCCCACGACCCTCGCGATTCTGATCTCCAGTGTGTTCTGATCACGTCGTTCGATCGAGTTGAGGAAGGAACGTTTGCATGCGAATCATCTGCAGTGCGGTAGTCGCCGCGGTCATCGTGATGGGCTCCGGGAGCTCGTACGCTCAACAGCTAGGCGGAGGTAAAACGGTGCTGGTCATCCACGGCGGAGCGGGAACGATCCGGAAAGCCAACATGACCCCGGAGGTCGAGCGCGAATATCGCGAGAAACTTTCCGAAGCGTTGCGCGCCGGCCACGCCATCCTGGCGCGCGGCGGGTCCAGCCTCGATGCGGTGGAAGCCACCATCCACATCATGGAGGACTCGCCACTCTTCAACGCGGGTAAGGGCGCCGTCTTCACGCACGAGGGGCGGAACGAGCTCGATGCGTCGATCATGGACGGTCGCAACCGGGCCGCGGGCGCGGTCGCCGGCGTGTCGGTAATCCGTCATCCGATCTCCGCCGCGCGCGCGGTGATGGAAAAGTCCGAGCACGTTCTCTTGAGCGGCAAGGGCGCCGACCTCTTCGCGACCGCTCAGGGGCTCGAAGTCGTCGATCCCTCCTGGTTCTGGACAGAGCGGAGATGGAAGGAGCTTCAGAAGAAGCTGATGGAGGAGGGAGCTCCGGGCGCGAAGGCCGAGATCGAGGAAAACCAGGCTGGTGAACCCTCGTCCCACAAATTCGGCACCGTCGGCGCTGTCGCGCTCGACCGCGCGGGCAATCTCGCCGCCGGAACCTCGACCGGGGGGAGGACGAACAAGCGGTGGGCGCGGGTCGGTGACTCTCCGATCATCGGCGCAGGGACATGGGCCGACAACAAGACCTGCGCCGTATCGGGCACGGGACATGGAGAGTTCTTCATTCGCTGGGTTGTCGCGTACGACGTCGCCGCACTCATGAGTTACGCCGGACTCTCCGTCGAAGAAGCGGCCGCGCGCGTAATCGCCACGCTGAAGGACGTTGAAGGAGAGGCAGGACTGATCGCGCTCGACGCGAAGGGCAACTTCGCGATGCCGTTCAACACCGAGGGGATGTACCGCGGATGGATCCGGGCGGACGGCGAGCCGCACGTTCAACTTTACGAGGAGGAAAGCGCGGCTCCCGCGAAACCGCGTTGAGCTGGTGTCGAAGTCTCATTCAGCGGACGGCGAACGCCCGCTCCAGCATTTTGATCGGCCAACGAAGCTGCCGTTCGCCCCGTCCACGCCGTACGGCCCTGAACAGGCCCAGCCAGTGCTTCAGGTGATACACCGCAAAGAACAGCGCGTAGAAGACGCCCCCGAGAACCAGGCCCGCGAGCGAGTCGACGAGGTAGTGCCAGCCAGTGACGATCGATCCGACGAAGATGATGATCGCCGCCGCGAGGCCCATGACCCCGAGTCCCGGCGAAAAGCGCCTTCCCCATAGCACAACCAGCGTGTGCAGCGCGACGTGGAGCGACGGGAAGGCACCAATCCCGAGCATCATGTTGACCGCACCGGGGCGACGGCCGATCACGATGAGGAAATTCGAAAACAGAGCGTCGAGCAGCTCACGCGTCCGCGGCATGTAGGCCGAGATCGGATCCCACAGCTCGGAGAAACGGTATGCCGGTCCCAGCGAAGGAAACGTGTAGTAAAGCCACGCGCCGGTGATCCACATTGCCGACTTCGCGCCCACGAGCGCTACGCGAAGTCGCTGTGACGGAGAGGAGAGAGCGGCGCCCATGGCCGTGAACATGGTCGTCCGGAAGACGTTTTCATAGCTCCAGTCGATGGCGCGGAGAACATTCGGATTCCCGAAAAGCTCCAGAAAGAGAACGGTCGGCGAGTGGCCGAACAGCAGCGCATAATCGATGTCCCAGAGGCGCTCATCGGCGTTCTCCCCTCCGGCGAACGGCAGAAAAATCTTGAGCGTCGTGTAGATGTGCATCGCGAAAGCACCCATCAACACGAGCCGCGCGCTCTCGAGCCACCACGTCCAGCGCGAGACGTGACGCACGTACGCGAGAGCGCGTCCCCTGAGCACGTTCACGCCGATGCGCACGGCGACGCCGGCGAACAGGAGAATGACCAGGTCCAGGACCAACGCCGGCATCACGTTCGGGAGGAGTCCGAGGAGGCTGACAGGCGCGTTTCCCCGCAGAAAGAGGTGCGCGAGCACGAGGTTCGCGAGGACGAAGATCTCGTACAGGTGAGGCCGGAGATCGGCCCCGTGGCGTCTGGCTCTGATGGCGGCTCTCTCCTTCGACGAAGCGGGGCGAGAGTACCGAAGCCGTCCGCTCCGCGCAAGAAGCCCGCCGTTCGCATCGGCCCGGTCAAGAGATGGGATGCGTGAGGCGGGCGTCACCGCAGCATCAGATTCGCCGGTGTCCGGTTACCATAAAGACCATGCTCGATCGCAGTACGGGCCTCGCCGCCCGAAGCGCCGCGCGTACTTTTCGGAGACAGAGAGCGTGCTGAGATCCGACGCCCGTCGCTGGGCGATTCTCGGCGCCATCCTCCTCGCACTGCTTCCGCTGAAGGTCGTCACGGCACCCGCGGACGGTCCCTATCGCCTCGACGCGAGCTACTACTTCCAGATCGCGCGCCATGTAGCAAATGGCGATGGCCTGCTGACCAGCGTCTCCCTCTACCACCAGGGCCTCGATCCGCTCCCTGCGCAGGCACGCATCTATCCCCTGTGGCCGTTTCTCCTCGGCGTTGCTGGCCGGTTCGTGGGTCTTGCCGCCGCCGCAACGTTCCTCCCGCCCCTGCTCTATTTCATCAGCCTCGTTCTGCTGTACGAACTCTGCTGGCGCCTCTGGCGATCGATGGATCCTGACGCCCTCCCGCTCCTCCCCGGCCCCGTTCCGCTCGATGCGGGACATCTGGTCGTCGCCGCGTTCGCAACGAACCCGATCTTCTTCATGGCGACGACCGACCCGTATACCGAAGCACTCGCGTTCACCCTTGCGTTCGGCGCTCTCCTCGCGGTCGACGACGCGGCCCGAAAAGAACAACCGATCACAGGGTTCGCGGCGGGACTCCTCGCCGGCCTCGCGTTCCTGGCGCGGAGCCAGATGCTGGTCATCGTCGCGGCCCTGCTGGTGGTTCTCACCGTTGCGAGCGCGCGGTCCCGTGCGACACGGAAAATCGCCTTCGCGGCGGTTCTCGGTGTCGCAGGGGCAGTCGTCCCCTGGGTAGTCTTCCTGCGCACGCACCCCTCGCAGACGACGGATGTCGGGAGGTTCGTCACCTGGGTCAGCAGCCCTTCTCTCACTGAATACCTGGTGGATCGCCTGCCGGGACTCTGGATCGCGTTCGACCCGAAAAGCGCGTTCTCGTACTTCAGCGCCTTCGGTGCGACGGTTGTGGTTGTGCCGCTGGCACTCATCTACGCCGCCGTTCGGCTGGCTCGCGATACGCCGCCCCCGAGGGTTGCCGTGCGACCGCAGCACGTACTCGCCATCGTGGCAGTCGCCGCAGCGATCCTGAACCATGGAATTCTGGTCCACCGGCACGCGCAGTTCTTTCTTCCCTGGCTTTTCGGCTGGCGCCACGGGCTTCCGTTCGTCTTCGCTGTCGCCGTGGCGGCCGTCTATCTCCTGACGCAGCCTTCCGGGACCATCCGGCTGGCCGTCGCGACCCTGATCGCCCTCAGCATCATCACGGGTGCCCTGGAGGCGTTGGCGAATGCGAAACGACGTCCCGCACCGATCCCGGAATCGTTCGTTCAGTGGGTCGATTCACAATCGCCGGCACCCACGATCCTTACTGTTCGCGCGCAACACATGGGGATGATGACTCGGGGCCGATACCACTGGATGGACTGCAACGAGCCGCCGCAGCAGACCGAACGCATGCTCGAGCGTCTTCCAATCGACTTCGTCGTCGTCTACGAGGGGGAGTGGGGTTGCCGCTATCTCAGCGGACTGCAGCGACTTCTCGAGGTCCATCGGCAGTTCGCGCCTCCCGAGGCGCCTCGCGTCTGGGTCCTCCGCCGTCGCAACGGGGACGTTCCTTCACGCGGCGCCGACGGCGAGAATGAGCCATCCAGCACCGACCCGCGACCGCGGCCTTGATTCCGTGCGCCGACGTTGAACCGAACGTGAGAATCCGACGGCTCAGCAGGTCATTCATGCTTCGCGCCGGTGCCGACTCCATGGCCTTCCGCCGCGTTTCGCCGACGCGGGCGAGAAACGCGGGCGTACCGGAACAGTGCGAGGACGAGCGACGGCGGAAGGCTACCGAGGAGCCGTTCGGCGACCATCACGGCGCGGTCCGTGATGGTCATCTCGCTGAGCCAGTAGTCACGCTTGACGTCGGACGTCGTGCGGATCGTCTCCCTGAGCTTCGCTCGCTTCATGGACGATGAATGGAGCCTGTACCGCAACAACCGCTCGTCGAGGTTCGCAAACCGCACGCCACGATGCGCGAGACGGCTGTACCACTCGTAATCTCTCGCGACGCCGTTTACGCCGTCGCTCCATCCACCGAACTCCTCGACGACCGATTTCCGGAACATGACGGCGGGATTCGCGATCGGGTTGAACCGGCGGAAGCTCGCGCGGATCTCGGCCGGATCGGTTGGATAGCGTCGCTCGCCGAGCTCGCGGCCGGCGGAGTCGATCACGAGCAGCTGCGATCCGACGACACCGATGTCCGGATGCTCGTCCAGGAACTTCTTCTGCAGCTCCAGCCGCGAAGGATCGCAGACGTCGTCCGCATCGAATCGCGCGACGAGCGGGGCCGCCGCGAGCGAAACCGCGTGATTGTGTTGCTGAACGATCGACGTTCGAGCCGGATTCTGCACGTACCGGATCCGGGAATCCGCGAAGTCGCGCACGATGGCCGCGCCGGGCCGTTCGGAGGGATCCTCGACGATGATCAGCTCGAAGGTCGACAGCGTCTGCCGGAGAACACTGGCGACGGCCTCACGGAACTGATCCGGTTCCGGGCGCCATACTGGCATCACGACCGAAACGTCCGCTCTCACCCATCGGCTCCCGCTCGGTCGTCCGGGTTGCGCAATGCGAGCTCGCGCACGATCTGTGTGATCTGTGCCTCGATTCGCCGGACGCGGACGTTCAGCAGAAAGAACCCGACCAGCATCGCGAGAATAGACAGGTAGGAAACGAGATCCGCGCCGCGTGCGATTCCGAGCGCGCGTGCGACGGCCACCGTCACGGCGGGCCAGCCGATCGCGATCGCTCCGCTGATCCACACGAACAGCCAGAACGCCCCCGCCGCAGGCGTGATCCGCTTCCGGGCGACCGCGCGGATCGTGAACGCCGCGACGATCGCGAGTGCGGAAATGGCGACGATCTGAAATGGCGTCATCGGAGCCACCGTCCCATCAAAAAGTCCCAGACTACGCGGAGCCCGCCGAGCGAGCTCTGTCCCTTCGATCGCGAATAGTCGGTGTACGAAATCTCGACCGGCACCTCGACCCAGCGGAGACCGCTGCGCGCAATCTGATCCAGGATCTCACTCGCGTGCGCCATCCGGTCGAGCCGGATGTCGATCGTAGCCGCGGCGCGGCGGGTGAACCCCCGCAGGCCGTTGTGCGTATCAGTCACCCGAATGCCGGACGCGAGCCGGGTGAAAACGATCCCTGTCTTCAGGACGACCCTCCGGAACCAGGGGACTTCGTTGGGGCGCAGAAACCGCGAGCCGAGTGTCACGTCGGACTCGCCGCGGAGCAAAGGCGCGAGGATTCCCGCCACGTCCTCGGACTGATGCTGGCCGTCTGCGTCGAACGTCACGATGTACGCCGCACCGCGCGCGAGCGCGAATCGGACGCCGGTCTGGAGCGCCGCCCCCTGCCCGCGATTCACGATGTGCGTCAGCACCGTCGCACCCTCCTGCCGCGCGATGCGCCCCGTTTCGTCCTCGGATCCGTCGTCAACCACGATGACGTCCAGACCGAGCCGCCGCAGCGAGCGGACCGTCTCCGCGATCGTCTGCTCCTCGCGAAACGCTGCGACGACGACGGAAACGCCCTTCGACGCGATCGCCGGTAGCGACGTCGCAGCCGAACCCGCGGCGGGCCTTGCGGCGGTCATTCCGTGGCAGCGTACCATAGCCGTTCTCGGCAGACCCGCGGCGGCGCCGTCGGCTGGCGCGCTCAGGAATCTCGCCGCGACGCAGCTGAAGCAGCTCACTCCGAGAGATCGTGACTCGCTGCGCATGCGACTCCGGACGCGCTGCCTTTACTACGCTTCGGGTGATCTCAGACCCGAGCCGCGAGACCAGATTCGCTCACTGCGTTCGCAACAGAATCGCTCGGGATCGTGCGCAGATCGCGGTGCTATCATCGGCGGCATGAGCTCGCGGCCGGTGGTCAGTGTCATCGTCCCGACCCGCAACCGCGCGAGCATGTTACGGCGCTGCATCGACGCGCTCGCAGGCCAGACGTACGACGATTTCGAAGTGATCGTGATCGACGACGCCTCGACGGACGACACCCAGGCAACGCTGATTGCCCTCGCCGCCGAGCATCCCCGCCTCCGGCTCAAGGTTCTCACGAACTCTCCACAGCTGGGCGCGAATCCCAGCCGCAATCGCGGAATCGCCGCGAGCCACGGAGATCTGCTCGCGTTCGAAGACGACGACTGCATTGCCGATCCCCGTTGGATCGAAGGTCTGGTCGATGCTTTCGTTTCCGACCGCGTCGGCGCGGTCACGGGCATCGTCGAGGACATGCCACCTAAGAATGTCTACGATCTCGCGGCACGGGGAAGCCACCGAGTTCATGGCGAGGTTCAGGCGTCGCGGATCATCGCCGGAAACATGTGTGTCCGCCGAGCCCTGATTGCTGGGAAGCTCGACGAGGACCGGGCTCGTCCGGCGAGCGACATCAGCGTTTCGGGCCGGGGAGACGAAGAAGGCCTTTTCCTGCGACTGAAAGCGGAAGGCTACGAAGTCCGGGTCGCACACGATGCACGGGTGGAGCATGTGCACCACTACACGCGCCAGTCGTTCTACCGACAGGCCTACCGAAGCGGGAAATCGACGGCGAAGGTCGGCTACAAGTACCAGCTGGCGCCGCGGATCGAGCTCGTTTGCCTCGCCGGTGGGTATGCGTTCGCCCTGGGCGGGCTGATCACGAAATGGAGCCTTATCCTCAGCGCCGCATGTTTCGCTGCCTTCGTCGGCGGAGCACTCGTTTACAACGAGATCTGGCGTAAGAAGAAGACAATCCTCGAAGCGATCCAGGTCGCGGGCGTGATGACCCTGTACTACCACCTGCGCGCCGCCGGCTATTTTCTTCAATACGCGCGACTGCTGGCTGGAGCGGATCGGATCGAGCGCGTGAAGCTCGCCACGCGCGCATGACGATTCCGACCCCGGGCCGCCGCTGGTTTTCCGGTGCGATCGCCGGTGCGGCGCGGTGGCTGGCCCTCGAGCGGGCCGTCCAGATCGCTCCCACGCTGCTGGTCGGATTCTGGGTGGCGCGTCGACCAGCTCATGCTCGGCGAAATGATCGGTCCGACGAGCGTCGGCATCTATACGGCGGCGACGCGCGGGTCATTCCTCAGCTTCGTTACGCGCAGTATCGAGCCCCCGGGAACGCCTTCGCATACGCAATAGAACGCGAGTCGACAAGGATTCAGCCCCCAGCCGCTTCGGTGACGAGATCGCCGAAACGCTGCCGGAACGATTCGTCATTGAAATGGCGCTCATAAATTCCGTGGGCGCGTTCTCCCACTTCGAGAATCCGATGTGGGGTGCGAACCAGGTTCATGATGCAGTCTGCCAACGAGTCTGCGGTCGCCTCCACATAGAAGCAATCGATTGTCTCCCTGAAAATTTCTCTCATTGCTTCGGTTCGCTGACTAACGACCGGAATCCCCATTGCAGATGCCTCCACTACCTTATTCACCAGTACGGTTCTCGCCTTGTCGCTATCTCCGAACGTACCGAACCCTACATCGCAATGGCGGGCCAGGAAGTTTTCCAATGAGCCGTCCACGAAGCGTTTCGTGTTGTCGAAACTAACGAGGTCAAGCAGGTCTTTCTCCGATGCAAGATGCTCGAATGGAAGGCTCGCCTCCGCAGAGGTCCCGAAAACGAACAATCGAACCGGCGCCGCCTGCCTCTTCAAAAGGCTCATGGCTTCCAGGATCTTCTCTAGTCCATGAAGGGGTATGAACGTGCCCCACCAACATAGAGTGAGGACGGCGTGTTCTCGCCTGGCGAATGGGAGGCGTGCACGCATCTTGGCTGAGGTACTTAGTGGCAGAAGCTCAATTCGCGCGCTCCGCTGAGGCACTCCCGCGACTTTCAGATAGAAGTCTCGTTCCGATCGGTTCAGAAAGATCAACGAGGTCGCTGTCAGAATGAGCCGGCGATCATTCATCATCAGGAACCAGGCAATGAATGAGCCCGGGGCGACAGTGCGTCGATCGTTCACCAGCGTGTCGTAAAGCGAGACGTAATAATCCACAATCACTGGCTTCCGCTGAATGCGAAGCGCGATGGATTCCCACGGCCAGAGGCCGCCCAGCGGCATAACACAGACTAGATCGGCCGATAAGATGCCTGTGAATCGGTACGTGAGCTTGCGGCACCAGCGGACGACCCGCGCAAGCGTGCCCTCCTGCTCGTGCCGCTGAGGTGGTGTTTCCTCCGACAGCACACGGTGTCTTCTATGAACCAACGCGGACAAAATGGAGTCTGCCCTGTGGGACCGATGCGGGCCAAGAGCCACCTGCGAGCCCAGGGCCAGCACTGTAAGTCGTCGGCCACCCTCCAACGATGCAACTGGGTGCGCCTTATCCATCATCTCTCACGCAATCCCGACGCAACCGAAACAATCAGGTCCCGAAAGGTCGCCAGCGCGATTGCGCCATAAACAACTACCCCCGTGACCACCTGACAAAGCAAAGCGACCTCGGGTCTCCACCCCCACCCCACCAGTTCAATTCCGAGCCAATATACAGAGGCGGCCATTACAACCGAAGCCCAGGTAGCGGACCAGAGCGATCGCATCCCCTCCCCCACCCCAAGGCCGATCTGCGTCCATGCATACCTGAGATTCGGATACAGCATCACCACGTTTGCCACAGCATACGAGCGGGCCACTCCTTCAATCCCGAAAGGCAGCCCTATAAGAAACGACGCCACGCTAACGATCGCGTTGACTGACCCGATCCTGAGCATCTTGCCGGTGGATCCCTTTGCCGTATAGATCACTCCGAGGGTCGTAACAATCGATTGAATCGCACCCACGGGGGCAAGGATTCTCAACAGCGGAGGCAGACGCACCCACTGGTCACCCAATGTGACGATGATGAGACTGTCTGACACAGCCCAGAGCCCCGCCATCACCGGAAAGCTGATCATCGAGATGAGGCGGATCGTCTTCACGTAGCCGTTCTTGAAACGAATGTTTTCTGCCTTGAGCCTCGAGAAGATCGGGAACGCGACCCTGACCGCGACGCGTGACACGCTATCCAGGGGGTACAACATGATTCGATAGCCGATGTCATAGACGCCGAGCATCGTGCTCCCCAAGAACTTTCCAATGAGAAACGTGTCAGCCTGACGTGCGAAAAGATTGATGATGTTGAACCCCGTCAACGAGGAGGTGTAGGCCAGGATCCTCGATAGCTCTTTCGCGGAAAACTCGAACGTCGGTCGCCACCGCGATGTCGCCCATAGGCCGAGAGCGAGGACGGTGTCGTTTACCAGCGTCATGACAACGAGACTGAACACTCCAGCGCCGCGCAGAGCGGCGACTATCCCGGCGGCCGCACCGATACCGAAGGAGAGAGTTTCAATCGTCGCCAACCGCCGAAACTGCATCTCCCGCTCGAGTAGCGCCTTCTGAACGAAGATCAACCCGCCGATGATGAACGCAGCGGACATCAATTGAAGGACCGGCCGAAGACTCTCCTGTTCAAAGAACCACGCCAGCGGCCAGGCTCCCACGAACAGAAGAACGGCTATGACGGCGTTAGTGGCAATACTCAGCCAGAAGACGGTGGCGAGAACAGTCTGACCCAGCTCATCCAGATGCACCACCACCTGGGCAGTTCCGAGAGACCCCAACACCTGGAAGAACGATACGAAGATCATCACGATGGCGTAGAGACCGAACTCGCTCGGGGAGAGCAGCCGCGCCATCACCAACAGCGTCCCCACCTGAAGAAGTTGTCTCGAGACGTTTCCGCCCGCGTTCCACGCAACACTTCGAATCGCTGCGGCTCGAAAGCTCACGCCTCGCCCAACCATTTCTCATGCTCTGCGGCTTCGGCTTCAGGTGCTACGGCGTCCGAGACCAGGAGTCGAAACACACCCTCGAGAGCTTCTCCGTGGATGAGATGCGCCAGCCAGCGCAGGTTTCGCCGGAGAGGCCCGGCCCGGTTGAACGTCGGAATGAGGATTTCAATGGGCGCCATCGATCCACTCGATCATCCGCTGCACGCCCGTTCGCGCCGAGACCTTTGGACTCCAGTTGAACAGCCTCTTCACCGCTGAGACATCAGCGACGAAGTACTTCTGATCGCTGGCTCGTGGTTCGAGATGCTTCACCGCCGGCCGCCTTCCGACGAGCTCCCCACACATGGCCAACAGCTCCAACAGCGAGAGACTATTCGTCGAGCCCCCTCCGACGTTCAACGTGGTCCCCTCGGAACGGGGTGCACGAGCAGCCGCGGATACATAAAGCTCTCTCATGTCGTCAGCATGAAGGACATCCCGCACCTGCTTTCCGTTGCCGGCGAGCGTCGTCACCCCGGCATCACCCCTGGCCTGGCGCAATGCCTCGCTGCAAAACCACCCCACCCATCCCTGATCGAAGGTGGCGAACTGCCTTCCACCGTACATGGATGAGTGGCGGAATACGACCGTCGTCAAGCCATACATCCGAGCGTAATCGCGCATGTACTGGTCGGCGCAGCCTTTGGAACAGCCATACGGCGAAGCAAAATCGAGCGGAAGGGTCTCGTCGAACCCCTCGGGATAATCAGGCGCCACGTAACGCGTCTCGGTTTCCTGATAGCGGATCCAGTCCAGGTCGCCGTAGACCTTGTTCGTTGAAGAATAGAGCACCACAGTCTCCGGCGAATGGAGCCGCACTCCTTCGAGTACGTTGAGACTGCCGAGCGCATTCGTCTCGAAGTCCAGACGAGGGTTGGCGACGCTCGTGGTCATGGCGACCTGGCCGGCCAGATGCGCGATCACGTCGGGCTTCGCCTCGTCGATCAGCCGGGCCACGGTCTGCGCATCCCGAATGTCTGTCTCGACGAATCGCCACTCACGGCCATGACGCTCGCGAAGCCATTCTCTGTTCTCGTGCGAGCCTCTTCGGCTGAGGTTGTCGAGGATGATCGCCTCATCTCCACGACCGAGGACCTCGTCCGCAACGTTGCTTCCAAGAAACCCGCACCCTCCCGTGATCAGCCATTTAGCCATTTCCTGCAAGACTCCTCTCAGACTCTACGGTTTCGCGGAGTCCCTGCTCGAGGCCGACTCGAGGCTGCCAACCCAGACCAGTCATGAAACCGAGATCCGCCCGACACTCCATCGGTTCACCGTCACGATACGCCAGCGCTCCGAACCGGAGATCCGTCGTCGCGCCGCAGAGCTGCCGGAGCATGCGGACGATGTCTGCCAACGGCAGCGCCTCGCCACTCCCGAGATCGATCGCCTGCGGAATGGCTGGCAGCGACCCGACCGCGTCAAGGAGCGTCAACACCCCTCGTGCCGCGTCATCAACATGAATGAAATCCCGCCGCTGCTCGCCGGCCGTGAGCGGCACTTCCGGTACACCTCGAAGGAAAGATCGGATCAGGTGCGGTATGAACCTCGACGGCTCGTCACCCGGCCCGTAGATATGCTGCATCCGGACGTTGACGAGGGCCGTCCCCACCCGGCGACTCCGCGCTTCGGCAAGAAACAACCGTTTCGAATCCACATAGGCGTTCAGCCCGTCGGGGAGTGCCGTGTCGATGTTGACGAAACGGGTCGTCCCATGCCGGCTCGCGCAATCCAGCAGCGAGAGTGGAAGCTGAACGTTCGTCGCCCAGATCTCCTCGCGGGTCTCTCCTCGACGGCCGTATGACGTCGCGGTGTGGATCACTGCCTCCACACGAGTCTCGGCGAACCGCTTCTCAGCGTCAGCCGCGGTCCAAAGTACGGGATGCGTCATCACCCGCGTCAATCTGTCCGCATCGGACTCCCGCCGGACCAGCGCGACGACCGTAGTGCCGCTGCTCTCGAGTGCTCGAACGATGTGCCGCCCCAAGAATCCGGTCGCCCCGGTGACGAGCACGACCCCCTCTTCGGCGTTGCGTGGGGTCACGGCGAGTTCTCCGAACCAGCCCATGCATCCTCATAGGCATCGATGTCCTCGTTAACGAGCGTGAGAGCGGGTGCCGCTCGCTCCCGATACGCCCGGTACCACCGTACGGTCTTCTCCACCGTTCGCTCGAACGACCAGACAGGATGCCAGCCCAGCGTATGGAACGCCCTGTCCCAGACGAGATTCAGCTTTCCAGCCTCGTGCACGTCCGTACCTGCAACTCGCTCCCAGCGCCCGGGCCAATAACGGAGGACTTCCTCCACCATTGCCTCCACGCTTCGATTCGATTGCAGATGGGGTCCGAAGTTGAAAGCGGTCGAGAGACCCGCCAGACGATCCGAGGCGCCGGCCTGGATTGCCCTCGCCTGCATCGCGCCCAGGAGCAGGTAACCGCCAAGGGGCTCCAGCACGTGTTGCCACGGCCGGGTCGCCTCGGGGTTGCGGACTGAGATCGGCCGGTTCTCCGCGAGGCTGCGCATGCAATCCGGGATGATCCTGTCTTCGGCCCAATCCCCGCCGCCGATGACGTTGCCCGCCCGCGCCGAAGCGATGCCGACCCGTGGGCGCGTGTGCCCCGCGCTCATGAAAGACTGCCGGTACGATGAGACGGCCAACTCCGCAGCCGCCTTACTGGCACTGTAGGGGTCATGCCCTCCAAGAGGGTCATTCTCCCGATACCCGTAGAGCCACTCCTGGTTGCTGTAGCACTTGTCCGTCGTCACGAACACAGAGGCACAGGTGAAGTCTTGCTCTCTGTCGAGACGCCTGAGCGCCTCCAGAACGTGAACGGTCCCCATGACGTTCGTGGCGAATGTCTCGACGGGCGCCCGGTATGACTGGCGAACGAGCGGCTGCGCTGCGAGATGAAAAACGAAATCGGGACGAACCTCGACGATGAGGTCGACGACGGCGGCGTCACGAATATCCTGCACGTGGTGTCGGAGCCGTCGATCGAGCTTCAGCTCCACGAAGAGCGACGGTGTCGTGCTCGGCTCGAGAGCGACGCCGACGACGTCTGCCTCCATGAGAAGGAGCCATTCCGCGAGCCATGAACCTTTGAATCCCGTGTGCCCCGTGACGAGCACGGTTTTTCCGGCATAAGTGCGGCGCAGTTCGCCTGGCGAGAGCACTCCGTTCACCCCCACGCGTCGATCAGAACCCGATGGACGTCGACCTTGAACTCCTCGGTGAGTCGGGCTCGAAACGAATCGATCATCTGCTTCGGGCCGCTGACATAAAACGCCACATCCTCGATCCCGCAATCGCGGACGATTTCCCCGGCGTCCAGCCGGCCGTGATGAACCGCTTCGTCTGATGAATTCCCAGCTTCCGCATAGAGGCGGGCGCGGAACCCCGGAACCTCCGTCACGCACCGGCGGACCAGGGGAGCATAGATCAACAGATCCGGGGTCCTCGCACCGTAGTACAACGTCACACTCTCGGCGAAAACCCGCCCTTCCGAAAGCGCCCTGTCCATGAACGCGCAAAACGGCGTGATGCCGGTACCGCCCGCGACGAGCGCAATCCGGGAGCAACCATGTCGCCCGTCGATGACGAAATCGCCATAGGGCCCCTTCGCCCAGAGAGACCTCCCGACGGCGACCTCGTCGAGGATCCTCGACGTGAACTTTCCTTGCCGGCTGATGGTCAACTCGACGGTCTTCCGGTCCGAGACTGCATTCGCGGCGGAAAACACGCGGCTCTCGGGCCAGAAGCCGGCCGGATCGAACTCGTCGAGGGCGAGATGAATGAACTGGCCCGGCTGGAATCGCGGAAGCCGTTTCTCGGACAGAAGGCGGAGCGTCACCACGTCGGGATCGTGTCGCATCACTTCGGAGACGGTCGCTCTGAAACGGATTGGCTGCGCCATACGGTCCTAGCCCAGAACCTCTCCGAACACTGAAAGGACGTGACGGAGCATGTCCGTCGTGATTCCCGGAAACACGCCAACGAAGAAGGTCTGCGTGGTGATCAGATCGGTATTGCACAGGTCACCGACGATCCGATGCTCGATTGACTGATAAGCCGGGTGCCGAAGCAGATTTCCACAGAAAAGGTTGCGTGTTTCCACTCGACGCGCTTCGAGAGCGCCGACCAGGTCCCGCCGCGAGACTCGGGATTCCGGACGAACGGTAATGACGTAGCCAAACCAGGAGGGATCGGAGCGAGCGGGAGCCGAATGAAGGATCAGATCCCCCTCGTACTGACGAAGGCTTTCATGAAGGAATGCGTGATTCGCCTTTCTCGCTTCGATGAAGTACGGCAGCTTGCGAAGTTGCGCAACGCCGACCGCCGCCTGCATGTCGGTGATCTTCAGGTTGTATCCGATGTGGCTGTAGACGTACTTATGGTCGTAGCCGAACGGAAGCGTCCCGAACTGCTGCCCAAACCTCAGGCCGCATGTGTTGCTCTCCCCCGCCGCGCAATAGCAGTCGCGTCCCCAGTCCCTGAAACTACGGGCGATGCGTGCGAGATCATCGTGATTCGTGAAGACGGCCCCCCCCTCACCCATCGTGATGTGGTGCGCGGGGTAGAAGCTGACGGTTGCAAGGTCTCCGAACGTGCCCGTCAGGTCCCCATCGTACCGGCTCCCCAAGGCGTCACAATTGTCTTCGACGAGCCAGAGGTTCCTCTTCCGACAGAGGTCGCGCAGCTCGCTCAGCTCGCACGGGACGCCCATGGTGTGAGCGAACATGATCGCCCTGGTCTTCGGCCCGATGGCCTCCTCGATCCGCTCGATTCGCGGCGCATAGGTCCCCAGCTCCACGTCGACGAAGACAGGCACGGCCCGGTTCTGGACGATGGGATTGACCGTCGTCGGAAAACCTGCCGCGACGGTGATGACTTCGTCGCCGGGCTGGATCCGCCGATCACCCAGGCTCGGGCTCGTGAGCGTCGAAAGCGCCACGAGATTGGCTGACGAGCCGGAATTGACCGTCAGAACGTTCTCGACCCCCAGAAACTCGCCGAGCGACGACTCGAACTCCTCGTTGAAGCGTCCTGCGGTGAGCCAACAGTCGAGCGAGGATTCCGTCAGCGCAGTCAGTTCTTCATCGTCATGAACGCGGCCTGCATAATGGACGAGATCTCTTCCCGCTTCAAAGGGCCGAACCTCGTCGGTCCGAGCCCGGTGAAATTGCCGGACCTTTTCGAGAATCTCGCCGCGCAGCTCATCTGCCTTCATGCTTGTCCCACACATTCCAGGGCGCCTTGCCACTCGCCCACAATTCCTCGAGGAGCATCTTGTCGCGAAGCGTGTCCATAGCCTGCCAGAAACCACCGTGCAGATAGGCACAGAACTGCCCCTCCCTGGCCAGCGCCTCCATCGGCTCACGCTCCCATACGGTCTGGTCGCCGTCGATGTAGTCGATCGTCCGAGGTGACAGCACGAAGAACCCGCCATTGATCCAGGCACCGTCGCCCAGAGGCTTCTCCTGAAAGCTGATGACGGTTTCATCGCGGAGGCTGAGAGCTCCGAATCGTCCCGGAGGTTGCGTCGCCGTAACGGTTGCGAGACGACCTCGGCTCCGGTGGAATTGCACAAGGGCCGTGATGTTGACATCCCCCAAACCGTCGCCGTAGGTGAAGCAGAAGTCTTCCTCCCCCAGATACTGGCGGACTCTCTTCAACCGGCCGCCAGTCATCGTCGTCTCGCCGGTGTCGATCAGCGTCACGGTCCACGGCTCCGCGAGGCGCTGGTGAACCTGCATTCCGTTCTCCTTCATGTCGAACGTAACATCAGACATGTGCAGGAAATAGTTGGCGAAGTACTCCTTGATCAAATAACCCTTATAGCCGCAACAAATCACGAAGTCGTTGACCCCGTGAGCCGAATAGAGCTTCATGATGTGCCAGAGGATCGGCCGCCCACCGATCTCGATCATCGGCTTTGGTCGAAGTGCGGTTTCCTCGGAAATCCGAGTTCCCAACCCTCCGGCGAGAATCACTGCTTTCATACGAAAGGCCTCCTGAAGTCGCTCATACTCTCCCCTTCGGCTCATGAGTCTCGGATGGCGTTCGGAGGGAGGCCACTTCCGCCCGGAGCTCTTCGATCTCGCGCACGAGCCGTTCGTGTTCGTCCTTCCGGTGCAGAAACCGGGTTGCCGCCGCGATCTTCTGCTGGACGCCTTTGGGACTGAGGATATATCGATAGTCGAGCTTGTTGCAGCTCCGCCTGAAGTTCCTAGCCTTCACGAAGCCTTTCTGCCGGAGCGCCCTGAGGCAATCGTCGACTTTGCCCAGACGGATGCCGAGAAAAGTAGCGATCTGACGTTGCGACAGATTGGGATCCTGCTCCAGAAGGGCCAGGAGCCGGAAGGTCATCCTTGAGGGCGGTCGTTCAAGCGTTGAAGCAAGAGTAACCAACAACCGGACCCGCAAGCAATCCCGGCGACCTCGCCCGGTATGGACTCTTGGATCATCCTCGACCATCGAGAAACGGACCGGCGCAGCCGGTCCCTACTGCAGCATGGCGCTCGACGGTCGTGCTCCCGCCATTCCAGCTCGGCGACCGTCGAAACATAGTCGTAGTCGCACTGCCCATACCGACGATCAGAGCGTCGATCTGCGCCGGGAGCGAGAGGGAGCCGGAGATGAACCACTTCGGAAACGCGAGCGTCAGGCTCGTCCCCGTCGGCGAGGGAAATAATGCCGTCGTGACGGAGCTGCTGTTCCCGCCGTGCGTCCCCCGGAGTCCCGCGGCCGGAATGGCCTCTGCTTCCCGGGTGCTCCCTCGCGGAGTATCATCTCTCGGTTTCGATCCAATGCGGCTCCGGTCCCAGCCTGGCAGCGTCATCGGCCTGGCGCGATCCGACGAGCGAGGTGGTCCATCCATGGGGAAGCGAAGGGCGGCGCAGAAGGTGCTGCAGCTGCTGTCGGCGATCCCGGCGCGGGTCGCGCCCAAGCGATGGAAAGAGTGGCACGAGCTACTCTACTGGAAGCTCCGGAAACGGGCCGAGGGAGTTCTCGGGCACGGGCACTATGCCCACTTCTACACGACGCACTTCGGCCTCGACGCGTCCTCTTACGCCGGCAAGGTCGTTCTCGACATCGGATGTGGACCGCGGGGAAGTCTCGAGTGGGCGGGCATGGCCGCCCGCCGCATCGGCCTCGATCCGCTCGCGGAACAGTATCTCGCCATGGGCGCGGATCGGCATCGGATGGAGTACATCGCGTCTCCCGCGGAGACGATCCCGCTCCCCGACGGTGCCTGCGACATCGTCTGCTCGTTCAATTCACTCGATCACGTCGACGACGTCGACCGGACTGCAAACGAGATCAAGCGCGTCACGCGAACGGGCGGACTGTTTCTGCTGCTCGTCGAGGTCAACCATCCCCCGACGGCGTGCGAGCCGCACCTGTTGACTCCGCGCCGGATTCACGAACTGTTCGAGCCGGAGTTCCGGCTGCAGCAGGAGCGGATGTATCCCCGTGCGGGGAAAGGTCTGTACGACTCGATTCGGCAGGGTGAGCCGTTGCGCGAGCCGGCGGAGGACGGAGAGGGGTTCCTGTCGGTATTGTTCGTTCGGGAGTGAAGCCGTCCGGTGAGCAGGAGGCGCAAAAAGCGAAAGGCCGCTGCTTGCGCAGCGGCCTTTCATAAATCCCGGCGACGACCTACTTTCCCACACAGTTGCCCGCGCAGTATCATCGGCCCAGAGGAGCTTAACTGCCGTGTTCGGAATGGGAACGGGTGTTTCCTCCTCGGTAAGGTCACCGGAAACTCTGGTGACGAATCGAATATGGGTGGGGAGTGAGTGCGAGGGGCTTTCAGCGCGATCGCATCAATTCAAGGCAATATGGTCAAGCCAAACGACCGATTAGTACGAGTCAGCTGAAGGCCTTGCAGCCCTTACACCTCTCGCCTATCAACGTGGTCATCTACCACGGGTCTTCAGGGGAATCTAATCTCGGGGTTGGCTTCCCGCTTATATGCTTTCAGCGGTTATCCTTTCCCGACCTAGCTACCCAGCGGTGCCCCTGGCGGGACAACTGGTACACTAGAGGTCGGTGCATCCCGGTCCTCTCGTACTAGGGATACCTCCCCTCAAATTTCCTCCGCCCACAACAGATAGGGACCGAACTGTCTCGCGACGTTCTAAACCCAGCTCACGTACCGCTTTAATCGGCGAACAGCCGAACCCTTGGGACCTGCTCCAGCCCCAGGATGCGATGAGCCGACATCGAGGTGCCAAACCCTGACGTCGATGTGAACTCTTGGTCAGGATCAGCCTGTTATCCCCGGCGTACCTTTTATCCTTTGAGCGATGGCCCTTCCAT
>DATLEY010000024.1:0-5360 GCA_035525215.1 Thermoanaerobaculia bacterium
CGCCGCCGATCTCGAGTCCTCGACCGAGAAGCACCCGGTCACACCGGGACCGATCGTTCCGGCGCGCGAGCTCCTCGCGGAAATGCTGCTCGATCTCGGGGACCGGGAGGAAGCTGTCGCCGAGACGAAGCTGGTACTGAGCGATTCTCCCAATCGCCGGAACGCGCTGGAGCTGCTCGCGCAGGCCAGCGCCGAGTAGATGGGCCGGCCGCGGTGGACGGGGTGGACGGGGTGGACGGGGTGGACAAGGGAGTGGACGAAAGAGTGGACAACTGAGTGGACGGAGTTGTGGAGGATCGTCCACTCCTCTGTCCACTCTTTTGTCCACTCTTTTCTTCTGTCCACTCTTTTGTCCACTCTTCTGTCCACTTTCGTCCAGAGAGTCCACCAGATACCTGAATCAAGTCTCTTCGTCCACATTCCATCTTTTGACTTGACCTGAAGTCCATTCCGAGGGAGCCTCGGAGAATGCGAGAGCCTCTCATTCCCAGGCATGGCGGGTATCGAAAGCTGAAGAGCTTTCAGGTCGCGCAGCTCGTTTATGACGTGACGGTGCGCTTCTGCGATCGATACATCGGCAAGCGGAGCCGGACACACGACCAGATGGTTCAGGCTGCTCGCTCGGGCGTGCAGAACATCGCCGAGGGAAGCCAGGCTTCGGGAACGTCGAAGAAGATGGAGTTGAAGCTGACGAACGTCGCGCGCGCGAGTCTCGAAGAGCTGCGTCTGGACTACGAGGACTTCCTGCGCCAGCGAGAACTGCCGGCGTGGCAACGCAGCGACTGGCGGCGGGATGAGCTGATTCGGCGCCGACCGGAGGACGCCGATGGAGTCGCGCAGTGGGCGCGGGAGGTGCGGGTGGGGACCACTACTTCGTACGCGGAGATTGTGGCGAACGGAGTTCTGGTGCTGATCGCCGTGGCGTGTACGCTGCTGGATCGTCAGGTGGCGGCGCTGGCGAAAGCTTTCGAGGAGGAGGGTGGATTTACCGAGAGGCTGTATCGGGTGAGGAAGGCGAACCGCGGGTGGCGGTAAACAGTGGACGGGGTGGACGGAGTGGACGGGGTGGACAAAACAGTGGACGAAGGAGTGGACAACTGAGTGGACGGAGTTGTGGAGGATCGTCCACTCTTCTGTCCACTCTTTTGTCCACAAAGCCCACCCAGTCCACAAAGACAAGGGCGGTCTCTCAACCGCCCTTCGTTGATTCTCTTATCGCCGCAGTTTACGAGCAGCCGTTGGTTGCTCCGCAGTTCAGGCATTTGTAGCAGGCTGCGTTGCGGACCATGATCGAGCCGCAGTCGGGGCAGCTCGGGGCGTCGGATTGGTTGTGGAACGTGCTCTGGCTCGACGAGGTCTTCGGGGCAAACCCGATGGATGGGGTGCCGGAGGAGGGGCGAGAGGCGAGGGGCGAGAGGCGTGTCACGCCCTCCCCTGCCCGGTTCACCGGATCCGGCTTGGTGGGCTCCTTCACGGTGTCGACGAATGTCCGGTCGTCTTTGGTGAGCTGGACGACGTTGGCGTGGGTGCTGGCCAGGGGAGTCGGCTCGTCGGAGTCGGCCTCGAGGTCGGCGGGCTCGTCTCTCAGGATGACGCCGGCTTTGAGCTGCTGCTCGCGGTCGAGGAACTTGGTAGCGAGCCACTTGAAGATGTAGTCCATGATCGACTTCGCCATCGGGATTTCCTGGTTGCTCGTGAATCCGGAGGGCTCGAAGCGGGTGTGGGTGAACTTGTCGACCAGGAGCTGGAGCGGGACGCCGTGCTGGAGCGCGAGGCTCGTCATCGTCGCGAAGCCGTCCATCAGACCCGACAGCGTCGCGCCCTGCTTGGCCATCACGACGAAGATCTCGCCGGGCGTGCCATCCTCGTACTTGCCGACGGTGATGTAGCCCTCGTGGCCACCGATCGAGAACTTGTGCGTGATCGACTCGCGCTCGTCCGGGAGCTTGCGACGCACCGGCTTGGGAACGATCTTGACCTCGGTTTTGACTTCTACCTTCGAATCATCTCGCTTGGTCGAGAGCGGCTGGCTGCGCTTGCAGCCGTCACGGTAGACGGCGACTGCTTTGAGCCCCAGCTTCCACGCCTCGGTGTAGGCGGTCTCGATGTCCTCGACGCTCGCCTCGTGCGGCATGTTGATCGTCTTGGAGATCGCGCCGGAGATGAAGGGCTGCACCGCCCCCATCATCTTGAGATGTCCCTTCCACTGGATCGACCGCGTGCCGTTGGCCGGCTTGAAGGCGCAGTCGAAGACCGGCAGATGCGAGTCGAGCAGGTGCGGCGCGCCCTCGATCGTGTCGTTCTCGTCGATGTAGTGGACGATCTCGTTGATCTGCTTCTGGTCGTAGCCGAGGCGCTTGAGGGCGATGGGAACGGTGTGGTTCACGATCTTCAGCATCCCGCCGCCGACCAGCTTCTTGTACTTCACGAGCGCGATGTCCGGCTCCACGCCCGTGGTGTCGCAATCCATCATGAAAGCGATCGTGCCGGTCGGAGCGAGCACCGAGATCTGGGCGTTCCGGAATCCATGCTGCTCACCGAGAGCGTAAGCCTCGTCCCAGACCTTCTTCGCCGCGGAGAGGACGTCGGCGGGAACGGTGCGCGGATCGATGGTGTAGGCCGCGCGGCGATGCTTGTCGATGACGCGGAGGAACGGCTCCTCGTTCCGCTTGTACCCTTCGAACGGACCGACCTTCGCCGCGATCCGCGCCGACTGCGCGTAGCTCTCCCCCGACATGATCGAGGTGATCGCCGCCGCGTAGTCGCGTCCCTCGTCGCTGTCGTACGGGAGACCGCGGGCCATGAGGAGCGCTCCGAGGTTCGCGTAGCCGATTCCGAGAGGGCGGTACTCGTGGGAGTTTTTGGCGATGGCCGGCGTCGGGTAGGACGACGGATCGACGACGATCTCCTGCGCGGTGATCACGGTCCGCAGCGCCGCCCGATACGACTCCGTGTCGAATCCCTTTTCCTCGGTGTAGAACTTCATGAGGTTGAGGGAAGCGAGGTTGCAGGCGGAGTCGTCGAGGAACATGTACTCCGAGCAGGGATTCGAGGCGTTGATGCGCGCGGTGTTCGGGCAGGGATGCCAGTCGTTGACGGTGGTGTCGAACTGCATGCCGGGATCGCCGCAGAGCCAGGCCGACTCGGCGATCTTCCGCATCAGATCGCCCGCCTTTACGGTGCCCATCGGGCGCTTCGGCTCGGTGACGGACCAGGTCGTCCAGTCCGCCCTCTTCTCCCAGGCGCGCATGAACTCGTCGGTCACGCGGACGGAGTGATTGGCGTTCTGGAACTGCACAGAGTCATAGGCACCGCCGACCGCGTTGAATGCCGGGTTGTAGCCGGCCTCGATCAACGCCCAGGCCTTCTTCTCTTCTTCCGACTTCGAGTTCACGAAGTCTTCGATGTCTGGATGGTCGGCATTGAGGATGACCATCTTGGCGGCGCGGCGGGTCTTGCCGCCGGACTTGATGACGCCGGCGAAGGAGTCGTATCCCTTCATGAAGGAGACGGGGCCGGAGGCGGTGCCGCCCCCCGCGAGGAGCTCCCTCGAGGAGCGGATCGCGGAGAGATTCGAGCCCGTCCCCGAGCCGTACTTGAAGAGCATCCCCTCGGTCTTCGCGAGTCCGAGGATCGAGTCCATGGTGTCGTGGACGGCGTTGATGAAGCAGGCGGAGCACTGCGGCTGCGGCTCGACGCCGACATTGAACCAGACCGGCGAGTTGAAGGCGGCCATCTGGTAGAGGAGGATGTGGGTCAGCTCATCACGGAATGCATCGCCATCATGCTCGGTGGCGAAGTACCCCCCCTCCCGTCCCCATCCCGTCATGGTCCGAACGACACGGCCGATCAGCTGGCGGACCGAGGACTCGCGCTCGGGCGTGTCCATATGTCCGCGGAAGTACTTGGAGACGACGACATTGGTCGCCATCTGCGACCAGAACTTCGGGACCTCGACGTCGGTCTGCTCGAAGACGACCTCACCCTTTTCATTCGCGATCACCGCGCTGCGGTAATCCCACTCCACGGTGTCGAACACGTCGACGCCTTCGCGCGTGAAATAACGGGGGAACTCGATTCCTCCCGATTTGGCTGCCTTGCGCGGCCGGCGCACCGGCAGGGTGGGGTTTACGTCCATGGTGGTCATGATGCCCTCTCCTCTCAGAAATGCTCTCGAGACAAAAAAAAAGACGGTCGATGTCAGCGGGGCTCACTCGAGTGCCGCAGTTCGGGCACTTGTTGCAAGCCGGCGGTCTCCACCCCTGGGGGCCACCGGAATCCGCTGTCGACGATCTTCATTTCGGTCTCTCTCCTCGGCTGGTTCTCTACTGGTGCAAACCCGGGGTCAGCGGCTCTGGATCCCGCCTACCGCATCAGCATCGGCTTGGGCGAAGTCACGGGTCCGCGGACCTTGACCGTCACCTGGTAGTCCCGAATATGAAGCGATACGGCACGCAACGGGGATCTGACTGCGAGACGCGGCTGCTCTTTCGAACTCTTCATCAACCCTCCCATGAAGACTCCGTCTGTTGTGGGGTGGACTTCGATGGTTTTACTCCTGTGTGAAGGGCGTGTCAAGAGAAGACCACAAGATCTTGTGGCTGGGGCTGCCAAGTTCCACTATATGCAGGTAAATGCAGTACTTTGAGTCATTTACACTCCGCAGCTTCTCCGCGTCTTTTCCGCCGGATGCTGACAGGATATCCGCAGAGATTTCGACAGGAAGCAGACCGCTTTTGCACAGGAAACCCGCGGGATTTCGCGGCCATTTCACGCGCTTTTCCGCCGGTTTCTGGGGTCGGTTTTTACGCAGGAAGGGCGAAGGAAATCGACAGGATTTTTTTCGGGAGGGGGCGGCCGGGCGGGGGTGGGAGGGGAGGTGTGGAAAAGCGGGGGTTTTGGGGATTTGGGGAGATTTCCGCAGGAGGAGAGTCAAAGGATGAACGCAGAACGATGAACGATGAACGATGAAAGAGAATCGGGGAGAAGGGCCGGGGATGAGGGGCCAAGAGCCTTTCTCGGAATTCGGGGCACTGACCGGCCAGATCGAGGCGCGGGCGGCGGCTCCCTTCTCCCCGTCGGCACTCACATTTAGATGAGGATCGCTATTCGGGGAGAAGGGTCGGGGATGAGGGGCCATGAGCTTTTCTCGGACTTCCAGCGATGACGTTAACCGGAGACATCGAAGACGAACGCGAGGCGGCGTTAACCGGAGACATCGAGGACGAAGGGCGAGGCACTGACCGGACAGATCGAAGACGAAGGGCGGCGGCTCCCTTCTCCCCGTCGGGACTCCACATTTAGAAGAGAGCGCTGTTCGGGGAGAAGGGCCGGGGATGAGGGGCCATGAGCCTTTCTCG
>DATLEY010000026.1:0-22490 GCA_035525215.1 Thermoanaerobaculia bacterium
TCCGCGTGAGCCTGCTCATGCATGGCGACCGGCCGGAGGCCGGCGGTACTGTGGATCCGCGTGAGCCTGCTCATGCATGGCGACCGGCCGGAGGCCGGCGTTACTACTGTGGATTCGCGTGCCTGCTGATGCATGGCGACCGGCCGGAGGCCGGCGGTACTGTGGATCCGCGTGAGCCTGCTCATGCATGGCGACCGGCCGGAGGCCGACGGTACTGTGGATTCGCGTGCCTGCTGATGCATGGCGACCGGCCGAAGGCCGGCGGTACAGTGGCATCCTCTCAAACTGAGAACTCTCAACTCGGAACTCTCAACTCGGAACTGGGAACTCCCAACACTGGCATTTACGCTGCATTACCGCCTATCATGATTGAGGAGGCGGACATGGAAGCACGACAGCTCGAGCTCGGCGTACCGGCGACGACGGAAGGGAACCTGGCGCGTCGCGGAACGCCTGAAAGAGACTTCGAGAGCGACCCTGCAGATGGAACGACGATCCTCCGGCGCAATCCGATGATGCGCCACCTGATCGAAGTTCTGGAACGGGGAGAGTCGATTGGCCATTACGGACGGCTGGTCTTCGCGATGGTGGGGCGCCACTTTCTCGACGAGAAAACGCTCTGCGAATTGCTGGAGAGCGATCCGGCGATCGATGCCACGGAATCGAAAGCTCTCTGGCGGCAGGTCGAGACGCGCGACTACAACCCGCCGCGTCCGGAAAGAATCGCGGAGTGGCAGCGCAGCCAGGAATTTCAGATCTGTCCGGAAGGAGATGCGCGGGAGTGCAATGTCTATCGCGACCTCCGCTTTCCGCGGCAGGTCTACGAGCACATCCAGGAGTTCTGGGAGAGCGGCCCCTGACACCTTGACGAGCGGGGGGAGTTGCGACTCGCGGTCCCAGTTCCGAGTTCCCAGTTGAGGGAGCCCAGAGTGCCGCCGGCCTCCGGCCGATCGCCATGCGCGCGCGGGCTCACGCGCGATGTCCTGGTTTTTATGGAGAACCAGCGCGCTTCGCGCGCCTCACCGGCCGGAGGCCGGCGGTACTCTTGTCCAGATAGGACGACGGGCAAGGCGACCGGCCGGAGGCCGGCGGTACAGTCACCAGGCCCTACGGAAACTCACAACTCACAACTAACAACTGGGAACTGGCAACTCAGAACTCAGAACTGGGAACTGGGAACTGGCAACTCGGAACTCCCTACATGCTCTCCCCACCGCCGAGCTCCCTCACGGCGCTGATCACAGCGAGGATCTCCCGGATGGTCTGCTTCGCGGTGGCGTAGTCGAGCTGCGTGCTCTTGTCCGAAAGGGCGCGGGACGGATCGTCGTGGACTTCCATGAAGAAGCCATCGACTCCCGCCGCGGCGGCCGCCCGAGCCAGCGGGCGCGCGAAACGCCGCGTTCCCCCCGTCGATTTCCCTTCGCCGCCGGGGCGCTGCATCGAGTGGGTGATGTCGTAGACCACCGGCGCGCCGAACTCGCGCATGATTCCGAACGAGCGCATGTCGACGACCAGATTCTGATAGCCGAAGGTCGTTCCCCGCTCCATCAGAAACACCTTGTCGTTCCCTGCTTCCGCGCCCTTGTCGAGGATGTTCTTCGTCTCTTCCGGGGAAAGGAACTGCCCCTTTTTCACGCCGACTGCTTTCCCGGTCTCCGCGGCCGCCGCGATCATGTCCGTCTGCCGGCAGAGGAATGCCGGAATCTGGAGGATGTCGAGCACTTCCGCCGCGATCACGGCCTGCGACGGCTCGTGAATGTCTGAAAGGAGCGGAAGTCCCGTCCTTTCCTTCACCGCCCTGAGAATCGACAAACCTTCTTCAATTCCCGGTCCACGGAACGAGGAGATCGAAGTGCGGTTGGCCTTGTCGTAGGAAGACTTGAAGACGAGCTGGATTCCGAGCTCGTCGCGAAGCTCGCGCATCTTCTCCGCCATCATCAGCGCGTGATCCCGCGACTCGATGACGCACGGGCCGGCGATGAAAAGAGGCGCCGCGTCTCCTCCGAAGGAGACTTCGGAGGAGATCCGGATCGATCGCGTGGTCATGAAAGGGAGCCGACTTCGTCCGCTGCCGCCTGCACGGGCGCCGCGGTCTGCACGCTCTCACGCCGGCCGGTCTGGAACTCGCGGCAGGCCTGAATGAACGATCGGAAAAGAGGATGCGGCGCCGTCGGCCTCGACTTGTACTCCGGGTGGAACTGGCAACCGAGAAACCAGGGATGGTTCTCGATTTCGATCATCTCGACGAACTTTCCGTCGGGAGAAGCGCCGGTCACGCGCATTCCATGCTGGACGAGCTGCGGGACATGCTCGGGGTTCACTTCGTAGCGATGACGGTGACGCTCGTCGATCATGTCGGACTGATAGGCTCGCTGCGCATGGGAGCCCGCGGTGAGGCGGCAGGGATATTTTCCGAGGCGCATCGTTCCGCCGAGGGCGTCGACGCCGATCAGATCGCGCAGCTTGTAGATGACCTTGTACGGCGCGTTGTCGTCGAACTCCGTCGAGTTCGCACCGTACATCCCGGCGACGTCGCGCGCGAACTCGATCACCGCGCACTGCATGCCGAGACAGATCCCGAAGAACGGAACCTGCTTCTGGCGGGCGTAACGGATGGCCCGGAGCATGCCCTCGACGCCGCGCTCGCCGAATCCCGGCCCCACCAGGATCCCATCCACGTTTGCGAGCTCACCGTGATACCCCTCCTGCTCGAGCGACTCCGAGTCGATGTAGATGATCTTGACCTTGACGTTGTTCGCGATGCCGCCATGGACCAGGGCTTCATTGAGTGACTTGTATGAATCGCCGAAGTCCACGTATTTGCCGACGAAGCCGACCCTGACTTCTCCCTCGGGGTGCCGAAGCTTCCGGACGATCTCTTCCCATTTCGAAAGGTCGCAGACCTCCTCGTGAGGGAGGTGGAGCTTGTCGAGGAGGATGCCATCCAGTCCTTCGCGAGCCAGGGCCAGAGGGACCTGATAGATCGCGTCGACGTCGTAGGCCGGGATCACCGCTTCCTCTTCGACATTACAAAAGAGGGCGATCTTCCGCTTCATGTCGTCCGGAATCGGCCGCTCGGACCGACAGAGGAGGATGTCGGGCTGAATCCCGATCTCCCGAAGCTCCTTCACAGAGTGCTGGGTCGGTTTGGTCTTCAGCTCATTGCTCGCGCGAATGAAGGGAACGAGCGTCACGTGGACGTTGATCGCGTTGCCGCGCCCAGCTTCCTGGCGGAACTGGCGGATGGCTTCGAGGAAGGGAAGCGATTCGATGTCGCCGACCGTTCCACCGATCTCGACGATGACCACGTCGACGCCCTCGGAGACCTGCCTGATGCAGCTCTTGATCTCGTCGGTGATGTGCGGAATCACCTGAACGGTCTTTCCGAGGTAATCGCCGCGGCGCTCTTTCTCGATCACTTTCTGGTAGATCCGTCCGGTAGTGAAGTTGTTTTTCCGGCTGGTTCGAATCGTCGTGAAACGCTCGTAATGACCGAGGTCGAGATCCGTCTCGGCGCCATCATCGGTCACGAAAACCTCTCCATGCTGGAAGGGCGACATCGTGCCGGGATCGACGTTCACGTAGGGGTCGAACTTCTGGAGGGTGACCTTGTAACCGCGGGCCTCGAGGAGCGCTCCCATGGAGGAGGCGGCGATTCCCTTTCCGAGGGATGAAACGACGCCGCCGGTGACGAAGATGTACTTGGTGCTCATGATCGGCTCCTTGCCCGTGGATGGAATTCGAGACGCGCCCACTTGCGAGCAACGGTCACCGCCGGCCTGTTTGTTTCAGCGTGGCGGCGAACAGTTTGCGCCTGGGCATCGATCGTCAGAGGAGAAATGGAGGAATCCGCGGAGGCCGAGCTCGTCTTTGTCAGGCGCTGGAGATTCTTCGGGAGGGGAGGGGAGATGGCTCGGCGTGTGAGCCCGAGGCTCACTCGATTCCCCTGTCGCGATCAGTCGTGGCCGGCAAGTTCCCGCTCGATCTTCTGCACGTCTTCCGGGCGGTCGACACCCGGATGCGGCGCATCGGTTTCCAGTACCCGGATTGTAAATCCGTTCTCCAGAGCCCGCAACTGTTCGAGGCACTCGTTGACCTCCAGAGACGAGGGCGGCAGCGAGGCAAAGCGGCGGAGAGACGTGGTCTGAAATCCGTAGACGCCGATGTGCCGGCGTCCTGCGCTCCACTCCCCCGCGGGAATTGGCGCGCGAGAGAAATAAAGGGCGTTTCCGCGCTGATCCACCACGACCTTCACCACATTCGGATCTCGATGCTCGGCTTCCGAAAGAAGCGGGCAGGAAAGGGTCGCGATATCGATGGTCTCGCTCTGCAGTACGGCGATCATCCGGTCGACCAGGTCCGCATCGAGCAGAGGCTCGTCTCCCTGAACATTGATGACCTGAGAGAAGGATTTCCCCTCGGATTCCTCGATCTGCGCGATCGCCGCAGCGATCCGGTCAGTGCCGCTCTGATGATCGCCTGCGGGCATGACCGCGCGAGCTCCATTCGCGACCGCCTCGTCCGCGATGCGAGGGTCATCGGTCGCAACCCAGACTGCCGCGGCGCGACGTGCTTTCTTCGCGCGAGCAATGACGTGAGCGATCAGCGTTTTTCCGGCAATCTGAGCGAGAGGCTTGCCCGGAAAACGGGTGGAGCCCCAGCGGGAGGGAATCACGATTACGGCTTCCATGGAAGGCGGATTCTATAATTGCCGGCGAGCTCCCCATGAAGTCTCTGAGTTTTTCGAATCCGCCCGCGCCCGGCCTGATCAAACGATGGGGGAGGATCACGCTCCTCTTCTTCCTTTCCGCCGCGATCCTTTTCGGGCTGGCCCGCTTCTATTCGGGAAAGCTCGGGAGAACGACGGGGGGGGCGAGCTGGCTCTGGAGCGATCACAGGATCGCCGAGGACACGCCGGAGTCGTTTTTTCTCGTCCGAGACTTCGATTTCCCGCCGAACAGCACGTTTCTTCATCTCCGGGTCGTGGCCGACCCCGGCTACACCCTCTGGTTCAACGGGGCGGAGATCGGCGGCTCCCACTCCGAGGGGCGGACCATCGAGACGTATGACGTGACCGTGCAGGCCAGGCCAGAGGGGAACAGGGTCGTCATCGGGGTCCGGAGCGCGCGCGGGGTCGGCGGGGTGCTCGCTTCTGTGGATCTCGCTCCGATGAAGCGGAACTGGCTGGTCACCGATGAGAGCTGGCGCCTCTACGATCGGTGGATTCCGGGCCTGCTCCAGAGCGGGTTCGAGGCGCCGGGCGCTTCGACTCCCCGCGTCCTGGGGCGACCTCCCTTCGGCCGGTGGAACTATCCCGAGCCGAAAAGCGGCGAGCCGTTCGGGGAGAGGAGGTCCGTGATTCCGGCGCGCGAGGTGATCCGGTTCGACGCGTCGCTACCCAGGTTGGAGAAGAAGTCGGGGATCATGGTCGCGGGTAGCGTCCCGGCAAGCGCTGCGGCCTTCGACTTCGGCCACGTGCTGGGGAGGGCGGCGCTTCGGGTGAGTCCGGGACCGACGCGCGTGGTCTCAGTGCGCTACGCCGGTCATCCCGACGATCTGAACCTGGAGGCGCTGCCCGAGGCGTTCGTGGTCGGCGAGTCAGAGAGAGAAGTGGTGAGTCCGGAGCGCCGCGCCTTCAGATACCTGATCGTCTACGACGAGGATGCGGAGGCCGTCGTGTTCAAGGATGAACCGGACGGCTCGCCTTGAGGCCCGAAAGGTCCCTCTCAAAAAATCACGTTGCGAACGTAATAGTCGTACCACTGAATCTGCTTGTTCGCGAGGGCGGCCGCGTCGGTCTTGCTCATGACGAAGCGGCCGGCCGAGCCGCCGTTGTTCGTCTGCATGTAGAGCTCGACCTTGGTGAGGGCGGAAGGGACGTTCGCGTAGATGAATGACGTCGCCGAGATCGCCTTGAAGACCTGGTCTTCGTTATCGGCGGTGACGTCGATACGAATCGCGTCATTCCCGGAAGGGCTGAGGCGCGCGTCGTAGAGTCCGACGTTCTCGAATGCGGCGGTGAACTTCCTGGCGAGTGAGGAATCGAGCCTCCCGGTGGGGGGGGCGGGTGTGGCAGGCTGTTGCGTCCCGGTGCCCGGCGCGGCTGCCGGAGCGGTCTTCCGGATCGTGGCGAGCGAGCCGAGCGAGGGTTTGTCATCCTTCTTCACGGGTGCCTGATTGGGGGAGCCGACGGCCAGAACCTTGGCGTCACCCAGGCCCGACTTCGTGGCAACCTCGCTCTGGTGAGCGTCGATCAGCGAAGGGTCGATCTGGATCCGGCTGCCGTTCGTCAGCTCGATGATCGCCTTCCCATCGACGACGGTCCATTTCTGACGAGACTCGTACCTCCGACCGTCCTTGAGGACGACCACGTACTGGGCGAGAAGGGGAGTGACGCCAAAAATCAGGATGACGACTGCGGTTCGCAACGAGCGCATAAATTGATCTCCGAGGAACGATTATACTTACGTCGTTCAACACGAGCCCGGTGGAGAGTGATTCCGCCTTCCGAAGCCGGCGAACCCCTGAATGCGCTACGCGAAGATTCTTGCCACCCTGGGACCCGCCTCGCGAAGTGAAGCGATGATCCGCGCTCTGCTCGAGGCGGGCGTCGATGCGTTCCGGCTCAACTTCTCTCACGGCAGCCATGACGAGCACAGGACTGCGATCCAGACGATCCGGAAACTGGCCACGGAGATGGACCGCTACATTCCGGTCGTGGCCGACATCCAGGGGCCGAAGATCAGGATCGGGGAGATGGCTGAGCCCGCTATGGTTCAGCAGGGTCATGAGTTCATCCTGACCACCGAGCCGCTCGTCGGCAACCATGAGGTCATTTCGACCCCGTTCGAGCCGCTGCCCAGGGAGGTCAAGCCTGGGGACCGGATTCTGATCAATGACGGCCTGGTCGAAACGGTGGTCGTTTCCATCGATGGACCCCGCGTCCGTTGCCGGGTGGTCCACGGCGGGCTGATCGAGTCGAAGAAAGGGATGAATTTTCCAGACTCGGAACTGACCATCCCCGCGATCACCGAGAAGGACAGGAAGGACATCCGATTCGCGGTGGAGAACGAGGCCGATTACATCGCGGCGTCGTTCATCCGCCGGAAGGAGGATATGGTCGAGATCCGCGAGCTGGTCGAATCGCTGGGTGGAAACGAGATGGATCTCATCGCGAAGATCGAAAAGGGGCAGGCGGTCGACTCGCTCGAATCGATCCTCGAGGTCAGCGACGGGGTGATGGTCGCTCGCGGCGACCTCGGTGTGGAGCTTTCCCCCGAGAGCGTCCCCATCGCTCAGAAGAGGATTCTGGACTGGGCGAGTCAGAGGGGGCGGCTGGCCATCACGGCGACGCAGATGCTGGAGTCGATGACCGTCAACGCTCGGCCGACCCGCGCGGAAGCGTCCGACGTGGCGAACGCCATTTTTGACGGGTCGGACGCGGTCATGCTCTCGGCCGAGACCGCTTCGGGAGCTCATCCCATCGAAGTGGTGCGGATGATGGGGCGCATCATCGCGGCCGCGGAAGCTCACCCGGAGCTGGCGCTTCAGCATGGGCGGGATCCCCTCCACCAGAGTTACGAAACGGATGAATTTACCGATTCGCTGGCGGGGGCGGCCCGGTACGCTGCCAAGGAAATCAACGCGAAATTCGTCGTTGTGTTCACACAATCCGGATTTACGGCGAGGCTGATGTCGAAATTCAGGCCGGGCTCGCCAATCGTGGCGCTGACCCAGTCGACCTGGGTGGCGCGCCGCATGAATCTGCTCTGGGGAGTGCTCCCATTTGTACTTCGGGACATAGGGGACTACCATGAGCAGATCGTTGAGCGGGTGGAGCAATTCCTCCTCGGCAAGAAGCTGGTGCAGGGGGGGGATCGCATCGTGATCCTGATGGGGTCGCCCTTGTACAAGCGGGCGCAAACGAATCTATTGAGAGTTCACCGGGTGGGCGAGGCGCGTTGAGTTGTCGCCACGTTGTAACAGCCTGCGGTGGAACATTCCGGTGGCGGGAAGCATCTTGGAGCAGAGGGTGGTTTCATCCTGTGACACCGCGTAACCTCGCGGCCCGCTGAAGCGGGCACGATCAGGAGGCCCATGAGAAAAGTCACAGCGCTGGCGGTCCTTGCCATCCTGCTTCCCTGCGGGGCAGCGGAAGCCGCGGAAGTTCGCCTCAGCGATGTGATCCACGTTCTCGGGGATGTGACTGAATCGGCCCGTCCGGTCGAAGACGCGCTGGTCGTCGCCTTCAATCTTTCCAGCTCCTACATCATTCAAACGTTCAGCGGCGAGAAGGGGAAGTTCCGGCTGCCGCCGCTTCCTTCGGGCGTCTATCGCATCATCGCGGTGAAGGAAGGGTTTGCGCCGGCCGTGGCCACGGTCACTCCTTCGCGCAACGGCGGGCGTGAGCTGGCGCTTCGCCTGGGAGCGGCACGCGATCTGACCGCTGCGCAGCGCGACGCCGTCTGGCAGGTCCGCCGCGCGATTCCCTCCGACATTCTCAGGGAGCTCGGCATCGTCGACGAATCGATGGACCTGGCGGCGCAGGCAGTGGACTTACCGCGTTTCAGCGGCGAGATGGTCTCGATGACCGGCGTCTCTCATGGCGGAGAGGCGGCGGGATTCTCGCGCACTGGGCTCGGAGTTCGCGGCGCGATCGGAAGTGGATGGATGCTTGATGTCTCCGGGACGCTTCGGACGATGGATCAGGAGCCGGCGTTCTTCTCGTCGACGGATTCGTTCGCGGAGTCGGCGGGCGTCTCGATGGAGATCCGTTCGACGGACTCGGCGCGCTACCGTATCGACTCCAACCGGAACAGCTGGATGCTCCAGAGCCCGGCCGGTCCGGTCCGCAGCGCCGACTTCGAAGCGCACAATCTGCAGTGGGAGCGGCTTGGAGCAAACGTCCAGCTTCGATACATGACTCACGAGAACATGTTCGGTCCGGCGCAGCTCGGGTCGGAGCTGATGGAAGTCGCGGCGCAGAGTCGCATTCTCAAAGGGGAGCGCGGAGAGCTGGGAATCGGAATTCGCGTCGGCCAGGAATCAGTGGTGGGCAACTCGCTGGGTGTCCCATTCCGCACGGCCGATGTCACGACCCGCGGTACCTGGGACCTGGCTCGCTCGTTCGAGCTGCAGTATGGACTCAACAGCCGGATCACTGAATTTGGAGAAGCGTGGGAGCCGGAAACGGGCCTGCTGGTCCGCGTCTCTCCGTCGGTTGCGATCGTCTTCAGCGGCGCGTACAAGATCGACGACCAGGATCAGCCGCAGGTGTATCCGACTCTGGCATTCCTCGATCAGCCATGGCGCTTCGCTCCCCGTTACCGCTACGGAGTCTCTCTGACCGGCGGGAGCAGCGATCAGTCCCGGCTTCTGGCAACGGCCAGCGTCTCCGAGATCGACGCGGTGATGCGCCTGGTGTTCGACGATCAGTTCGAAGAGTTCTGGGATGCGTTCTACCTCGAGCCGGGCGACGTCTACCAATCCGCTTCGCTCACCGTGCAGAAGCATTTGACCCGTTCGCTGGCTGTGGACGTTGCGACACGGGCGGGACAGGCTTCCGCCCGGCACCAGGAGGGGGGAGCGAAGCACTACCTCGCCGGTTCGGTGCAGTCGCTGTACATTCCTTCGGGAACGGCGCTTCACGTGGCGTGGCGTTTCATCGAGCAGCCCGACGTCGATTCGGCCGTGGCCATGCAGGAAAGCGAGCGGATCAATCTTCGGCTCGCGCAGTCGCTCGGCCTTCCGCTGGGTCTCCGCCTTCTTCTGGGGCTCGATCTCGCCCGCTCGATGAACTCCTCGGTTCTCGCGGATGGCGACGAGATCGACGGCTACCACCAGCGCCTGGTGGGCGGCCTCTCCCTCGCGTTCTGAGAGAAGCCACCTGAGGCTGAGCGAACGCGGGACGCGCCATCACCTCGCGGTGTTCTCACTCCCTCCGGTCGTGGCGCAGGCCGATCTGCTCGACCAGCCGGGAGAAGCGGTACTCGATTCCTTTGCTGACCACGATCTGCTTGATGTAATTCAGCGAGGTGATCGCGGCGGGAAGCCCCGAGATCGACGTCGGTATGCCAGCCAGCCGTCCCATGATCTGGAAGGTCTTGTCCGTGCTGGTGTAGTCGGCGGAAAGCAGATCGTTTCCTGTCTCGCGGTAATAGGCCAGGATCAGCAGATAAATGTCGCTCACCAGATCGCGGAAGCGCATCTCCTCGCCCCAGGCGAAACAGCGGCCGTTGCGGACGTTCTCGAGGAACTCTTCCTTCGAGTTCGCCTGCGAGACGGTGTAGACCTTCGCCACGTGCTTCAGCGTGTGTGCGTCGGAGCCGCCCACCATGGCGATGGTCCGTCCGGTTCCCAGGACGGTCCGCACCAGCTGCTGAACCATCCTGTTGTGAACCGAGGCCATCGCTCCATTCATCACTTCGTAGACGTCGAACATCTCGATCATCTCGCCGATGTAGCGTGACGCCACGTTCTTCATCCGATAGTTCTGGAAGAGGTGGTTCACGGCGAAGATCAGGTTCTGGGACTTCATGTAGGGGACCAGCTCGCGGATGTTCGGGCGAAGGCGTTGGATCTCCCGGTGCTGTTCCTCGTTCAGGTCGTACACCCCGATATGTACGCGCTGGCCGGTCTCGGGGAAGTAGGTCTCGACTTCCTCGGAGATGAAGAAGTCTTCCAGGTCGGGGTTTCGGTTCAGAAGGTAGAGCGCGCCATCGATCGAGTCGTGATCCGAAAGAGTCACGTACGACATTCCCCGTTCCTTGGCCATCCGGTAGACGTCCTCGGGAGGGTTGTAGCAGTCTCGGGTGTTGGCGCGCCGGAAGTATTTGAAGACGGAGAATCGGCTGTGGACGTGGAGATCGACCTTCTTCGAAGCCTGATCGGCGACGACCTCGGAGTCGAGCAGATCGACGACCGCTTCTTCGGGACCGTTCTGTTTCATCGATCTTGCATTACCTTGGCGCCGCGCCGGGCGAGCCGAATTTGACAGCGATTTCTACAATATCTGTGCCGGGCGCATTCGTCACGTCTTCCGGGTAAACTCTGCAGGCATGCCTCCGAAGATCAAAGCGAAAGACAGTAATCTGAGCGAATGGCTCGACGTGGACGTTCCGAGCCGGCTGCCGGTGATCCCGCTGGTATCCTCCGTCCTGTTTCCCGCGGGTGTTCTCTCCCTACAGGTCGGCATCGAGCGCAACGTGCGGCTGCTGCGATCCCTTCCGGAAGACCAGAATCTCGTCGCCGCAGTGTGCCAGATCTCGGGCGATAAAGAGAATCCACGGCCGACCGATCTCTCGAAAGTCGGCGTGCTCGCGGCGATCGTTCAGCGTCTTCCCCTCTCTCAGGACCGGTACCAACTCTTCCTGCAGGGAAGGCAGCGGATCGAGATCGTCCAGATGGTGCAGTTCGATCCTCATTACGAGGCGAAGGTCCGCGAGATCCCTCCGGTGCCCGCGAGCAAGACCGGCCGGCTCACGGACTCGATGAACAAAGCCATGGCGCTCTTCGAGAAGCTCGTCGAGAGCGATTCGCGCTATTCGGGAGAGGTGATCAACGCTCTCCGGATGAATCTGCAGGAAGGTCCCGACCTCTTCGCCGATCTGATGGCCACGTACATCAATCTTCCTCTCGAGGAGAAGCAGCATCTGCTGGAGACCGTACATCCCGGCGAGCGGCTCCAGCTGCTGATCGAGGCCCTTCAGCGCGACCTTGGAAAAGCGACCGTCACCATCGAGCTTCAACGCCAGGCCCAGTCCTCGATCAACCGGCGGGAGCGTGAGACTTATCTGAGGGAGCAGCTCCGTGTGATCCAGGACGAGCTCGGAGAGTCCAACCCTGCGGAACGCGAAGCCGAGAACTACCGCACGCGCGTCGAAGCTCTCAAAATCGCGGAGGAGTGGAAGGAACAGCTGCGCCGCGAAGTGAATCGCCTCGCGATTCTCTCGCCCGCGTCGACTGACTACGCGGTGCTCAAGGGCCACCTCGACACCGTTCTCGCCCTTCCGTGGAACGAGGAGACGGAGGACAGACTCGATCTGGCGAGAGCCGAGGAAATCCTCAACGAAAAGCACCACGGGCTGGAGAAGATCAAGGACCGCGTTCTCGAGTTCCTGGCGGTCCTGAAGCTGAAGGGCGAGCTGCGGGGATCGATCCTCTGTTTCGCCGGCCCTCCAGGAGTCGGCAAGACGTCTCTGGGACAGGCCATCGCCGACGCCATCGGCCGGAAGTTCGTCCGCATGAGCGTCGGGGGGGTCACCGATGAATCGGAGATCCGTGGACACCGGAAAACCTACGTCGGTGCCATGCCCGGCCGGGTCATCCAGAGCTACACCCAGGTCGGCGTGAGAAATCCGTTGATCATGATCGACGAGATCGACAAGATCGGAAAGGACTTCCGCGGTGATCCGTCCGCGGCGCTTCTCGAGGTTCTCGATCCGAAACAGAACCAGAGCTTCGTCGATCGCTATCTGGAGATCCCCTTCGACCTCTCCAGGACGCTCTTCATCGCGACGGCGAACATGCTGGAGATGATTCCCGGGCCGCTTCGTGACCGGATGGAGGTCATCCGGCTTTCCGGCTACACCGAGAACGAAAAGCTGGAGATCGCCAAGCGTCACCTGATCCCCGAGGTCCTCGACGCCCACGGGCTCGCGGACCACGAGGTGGTGATGGACGACGAGGCGGTGCTGACGATCATTCGCGACTACACGGCCGAGGCGGGCGTGCGGAATCTGGAACGGAAGCTGGCGGCCGTGGTCAGGAAGATCGCCAGGAAAGTCGCGAGTGAAGAAGAGGCGGACCTGAGCGTCTCGAAGGACGATCTGGAGGAGCATCTCGGTCTCCCGCTCTTCGAGCACGAGTTTGCCGAGCGGCAGCCGGAGATCGGCGTTGCCACCGGACTTGCCTGGACCTCCTCCGGCGGCGAGATCATGTTCATCGAGGCGACCCGCATGCCGGGTTCGGGAAAGACCGTGGTCACCGGTCAGCTCGGGGATGTGATGCGGGAAAGCGTTTCCGCGGCGTACTCCTACGTTCGCGCGAAGGCACGTGAGCTGGAAATCGACGAGAAGATCTTCACCGACAGCGACATTCACATTCACTTTCCCGCGGGAGCGATCCCGAAGGACGGCCCTTCGGCAGGGGTCGCCATCGCGACCACCATCGCCTCGGTGATGGGCGAGAAACCGGTACGCCACGACGTGGCGATGTCCGGCGAGATCACGCTTCGGGGAAAGGTTCTCTCTGTCGGAGGCATCAAGGAAAAGATTCTGGCGGCGCAGAGGGCGCACATCCGGACGGTGATCCTGCCTGTCGGGAACCGGAAGGATCTGACCGAGGTTCCGGAGGAAGCCAAGCAGGGACTTGAGTTCGAATTCGCCGAACGGGTCGAGGACGTATGGCGTCTGGCGCTGATTCCCCTTTACGTCGTGAGGAGCAGCCAGCGAAAATACGATCAGTCGGAGTTCGAGGCCGACAGGCTGAGATCCGATCGACCCGAGGGTAGATGAGAGCGCGCGGCTGTCTGAATACGACTGTTTTCCTGGGGTTTCTGGCGCTCTGCTTCGGCCTCAGCTCCTACTTCTGGTTCACGTTCTTCGTCCGCGGACGCTCGATCGGGACTCCCGACCTCGTCGGTCTCACGCTGGCGGAGGCCCGCGCGATCAGCTCCGATTACGGTTTGACGCTCGAGCTCGACCCTTCCAACGAGCGGCATTCGGACAAGGTCCCTCCCGGCTCGGTGGTCTGGCAGAATCGGCGGCCGGGCACTCTGGTCAAGCGGGGTACGCTCATCATCGTCGGCGCGAGTCTCGGTCCTTTGGTCCTTCGAGTTCCCGAGGTGGCGGGCCAGACCCCTCGCACCGCACTGCTTCAGCTCAGCCGCCTCAATCTCAGGCTCGGATCCGTGGCGCGCTTCTGGTCGCCCGGAAAAAATGGGATCGTGGCGACCGACCCTCCCGTCGGGAGCGTGGTGAGTCCGGAGACGCCGATTTCGATCCTGGAGGCGCTCGAAGCATCGCCAGCTCGGTATGTCATGCCGGATCTGATTGAAATGGATGTGAACGCCGTGCGAACCGCACTGGAGATCCGGGGTCTGCGCGTCGCCCAGATTCGCTACGAGCCATATCCTGGTCTCCCGGATGGCCGCATCATCCGGCAGTCGCCCGTTGCGGGCTCGCCGGTCTCGAGCAGGGAGCCCATCGCTCTCGTGGTCAGCCGGCTCGGCGAAGGGGAGGTTGAAACACCATGAGCATCCGGATCGCTCCCTCGATTCTTTCCGCCGATTTCGCGCGGCTCGCGGAAGCTCTGGATACGATTGAACGGGGCGGGGCCGACCTCGTTCATGTGGACGTCATGGACGGCCACTTCGTCCCGAATATCACTCTGGGGCCGCCGGTGGTCCGCTCGCTGAGAAAGGCGACCCGGCTCCCTCTCGACTGCCACCTGATGATCGAGGAGCCGCAGCGTTACATCGACGCCTTCCTCGAGGCGGGCGCCGACATGATCTCCATTCATGTCGAGGCCGATCCCCACGCTCACCGCGCTCTCGACCAGATTCGCGCCGGTGGGGCCAGGGCTGGAATCGCCTTGAACCCGGCGACTTCGGCTGAATCCGTCGCGGGCGCCCTCGACTATTGCGACTATCTGCTGGTCATGACCGTGAATCCAGGTTTTGGCGGGCAGAAATTCATCCCCGGCGTCGTTGAGAAGCTGAAACGACTCCGCGCCATGATCGTCGAGCGAAACCTCCCGGTGGTCATCGAAGTCGACGGAGGAGTGGATTTGACGACGGCGCGGACAGTGGCCGCCGCCGGGGCGGAGATTCTGGTTGCGGGTTCAGCGGTCTTCGGGCGTCCCGATCCGGCCGATGCAATCCGCCAGCTCCGTGAAGCGGCAACATCCAAGCGATGAGAGGAACGATGGTGAATATTCGAAGAATGGCGCTCGCCGCTTTCGTTGCGGCGATGATTGTGACTGGATGCTCCTCCTCGAGGAGCCAGGAGCCGGTAGTCCGGGTCGATCCCGAGCTGGCGAATCTGAGCAAAGAGGAGATATTCGACCGGGCCGAGGCGCAGTATGCGGCGAAAAAGTGGAGCCGGGCCCGGCGCTACTACGGCCACGTCTACGAGAGCAATCCGAACGACCCGCTGGGCCGCCGGAGTCTTCTCCGAATCGCGGATACCTATTTCCAGCACGGCGATCCCGTGAACCTGGTGGAGGCCCAGTACAAATACCGCGATTTCGTGAACCGTTACCCCGCCAGCGAGCAGGCGGATTACGCGATGCTGCAGATTGCGATGGTCGCCCATAAACAGATGGAGCCGCCCGACCGCGATCAGACCAAGACTCACGAAGCGATCGACAAGTTCAACGAGATGATGGTCGCTTATCCGAACAGCCCATTGAGGGCGCAGGCGGAGAAGGGGCTTCAGGAAGCGCTTGACCGCCTGGCCACGCACGACCATCTCGTGGCCCGTTTTTATCTCCGCCGCGGCAACGCCCTGGCCGCTCTCGGGCGCCTGAACTACCTCGTCGAGACCTATCCGAACTTCGTGGATCGTGACGAGGTGTTCTACGATCTGGGCCGCACCCTAGAGAAACTCGGGCGTCAGGCCGAGGCCCGGCTCTATTACGAGAGGGTCATCGCGGAGTATCCGGACAGTGAGTGGGCCGGAGACGCCCGGGACAAGCTGGAGGATCTGAGCGCGTGAAGCCGCTGCTGCTGCCGCTGCTGTTCCTGGTCGCGCTGCTCGCTGCCTGTGGCTCGGTTCCCGATGACGAGTCACTCGAGGTCGTTCCCGCTCCCGCGCCGATGAGCTCGACGGCAACAGATCTGCGGCTCGCCGAGATGCAGGTCCTGCTGAGCGAGCTTCTCGATCGGCTGGAAGTGATGAACTCGCGTATCCAGCGTCTGGAAGCGGGCGCGTCGCCGGCGCCGGCCCCACTTCCCGCCGCGGAGCCGCAGCCCCGCGTCACCACAGCGCCGGGAACCGCGACGACCAGGCCCGTCCGGGTAACGCCTCCAGCACCGGCCGCGATCGGCGACCGCTATCGGGAGGCCATCACGCTTTTCGGCCGCGGCCGGATCGACGATGCGCGCGCGGCCTTCACCTCGATCATCGACGGCGATCCGTCGGGCGATCTCGCGGACAACGCTCTCTACTGGATCGGTGAGACTCATTTCGTCCAGGCAAATTACACCGAGTCGATCGCCATCTATCGACGGCTGATCGCCGACTACGGCGAGCAGAACAAGGCTCCGGACGCCATGCTCAAGATGGGACTGGCCTACGCCCGTCTCGGGGATCTGGCGATGGCCCGGACCACGTTTCTCGATCTGGTGCAGCGGTACCCTTACTCCACGCCGGCCGCCACGGCCCGCCACGAGCTCGAAAAGCTGAAGTATTGATTCCGATCCGGTATTCTTGCCGCCCATGAGCGAGGGTAAGGAGACGCCGGCGACCTTGCTCGCGCGCAAGGACTACGCCCGGGCGATCCCTCTCCTCCGCGCCGACCTCGAGAAATATCCCAACAACCCGCGCATCCGGCTGCAGCTCGCCGAGGCGCTCGCCGGCTCGGGCGATCGGAAGGAAGCGTCGCAACGCTACGAGGAAACGGCAAAGTTTTACGAAGAGAATGACCTGATCGTCCAGGCGATCGCGGTACGGAAGAAAGCGGAGAAGCTGAACAAGGCCGCGGCGCCGCCCAAGCCTCCGCCTCCCCCGGCCATGAAGGCCAGTCCTCTGTTCGAGCATCTCACGGCGGAAGAGCGTGACGCGGTAGTCCGCGATATGGTTCACGAGGAGCACGCCGAGGGCGACATCGTGATCACGGAAGGGGAGGCGGGCTCGTCGCTGTACGTGGTCGCCGAGGGCCTCATGAAGGTCTACACGCGCGGACCGCGCGGGGAGAGCGTTCTTCTCGCCACCCTCGGAGAAGGGGAGTTCTTCGGCGAAGTCAGCGTCTTGACCGGAAAACCGAGAACCGCGACGATCACGGCCTCGACGCAGAGCGAGCTGCTGCGGCTCGACAAGGAAAAGCTCGATGCGATCATCGAGCGCTATCCGCGCGTCCGCACGGTGCTGGATCAGTTCTACCAGCGCCGCGCCAGCCACACAGTCGAAGCGATGATTGAACGAATGAAAAAACGGGGTGTGTGAATGGCGGTTCTGCCGATCGTCAAATACGGCGACCCGGTCCTCAGAAAGCCGACCGAGCCGGTAACGAAGATCGACGACGAGATCCGAAAATTGATCGACGAAATGGTCGAAACGATGTACGCGGCACCTGGCGTCGGGCTGGCGGCCAACCAGGTCGGAGTCTCCAGGCGCCTCATGATCATCGATCTCTCCGTGGGAGAAACCGCCGGAGATCTGCACGTCTTCATCAACCCCGAGCTCGTCGAAAAAAAGGGAGAGATTCTCGACGAGGAGGGTTGCCTCTCGATCCCCGATTTCGTGGAGATGGTCAGCAGGCCCGAGATCACCACCGTCCGTTACCAGGACGCCACCGGAAAGTGGAAGGAGATGACCGGAGAGGGGCTCATGGCGCGGGCTCTGAATCATGAGATCGATCATCTCGACGGGAAACTCTATCTCGATTATCTGCGTGGTCTGCGGAAGGAACGGCTCTTGAAGAAAGTCTCCAGGATTCTCAGGAGTGGGGGATGGGATTAGAAAGACGAACGCAGAACGCAGAACGATGAACGATGAATTTAGAAGAGAGTCACAAGCGAGTTGAAGGACGAGTGAATCTTGGACAGAAGTCAAAAGTTGACGCGAAACCTTTCATGGTTCCGCGTCTGCCTTTTTCCAAATTCATTTATCGTTCATCGTTCTGCGTTCGTCTTTTGGTCTCAGGGTCGGAGCCATCGGACCCATTCCGACGTCGACTGAAGGAAATCGTATGAACGATGCCGTCAAAGAGTCTTACCGCGCCCACATCACCGCCACCGAGCCCCTCGGTCCGGGGATCGTTCAGGTCACGATCGCCTTCGACCGGGAGTTCGCCTTTGCGCCGGGTCAGTACGTTTCGGTGCAGTTCGGCGAAGGGGTCAGCCGCGCCTATTGCATCGCGTCGGCGCCGCAGCGGCCTCAGGCCGTGCAGCTCTGCGTCCGTCTCGGGGGCGGGGCCGGCTCGGGGGCGGTTCAGGAGCTGAAGGTGGGCGAACGGCTCACTGTCGATGGCCCATTCGGCGAGTTCATCATCCCCGAGGGGGATCAGCGGCCGGTCGTCTTGATCGCGGGGGACACCGGGATCGCGCCCGTGCGGAGCATCGTCCTTCATCTGAAAGCGGTGGATGATCCCCGGCCGATCACGGTTCTATACGAGCCCGCCGGCGCCGGTCCTGTTTACGGCGCGGACTTCAGGAACCTCGGGGAGTCGGGCTCGATCCGCTATCTGAGAGGCAAAGTCGAAGATCTGATCGAGGGCAACCGCGCCGCGCTGAATGGATCTCTGATCATGTTGACTGGATTCGATCCATTCCTCGATCGAGCGCTTTCGGCGCTGGAGCGGGCGGACGTCGGCCGCGATCGCGTGATCAGCGAGAGCTTTGGCAAGTGACGAAAGTCAAAAGACGAACGCAGAACGCAGAACGCAGAACGATGAATTTAGAAGTGAGTCAAAAGACGAACGCAGAACGCAGAACGCAGAACGATGAATTTAGAAGTGAGTCAAAAACGAACGCAGAACGCAGAACGATGAATTTAGAAAGAGAGTCAGAGACAAACACGGAACGCTGAGACTCGATGAAGGGCAAGTGTTTTCGAAGTTTCTCGCGTCGATCGTTCGGCCCGATCCAGCGCTTTTGACTCTTTTCTAAATTCTAAATTCATCGTTCTGCGTTCTGCGTTCATCTTTTGACTCTCTCCCCCGTGTTCTGCGTTCGTCTTTTTCACGGGCGAAGCCATCCCGGAAGCGCGCCCGCTCTTCTGGCGCGCTCCTGCAGAGCGGCGAACGCTCGTTGAGCGCTCCTGACCGCGACGCGGGCAGCGTCGATCTCGGCGCGCGTTCGTTCCAGCTGAAGCACATGCATGCCGAGCTGTTCCTGGAGCGCGGTCCCGTAAAAAAAGCGGATCTCGTCTTCCAGTCTCTGCGCGCGGGCCAGAAGAACCTGGAGCATCTCCTGACGAACACGGAGAGACTCGCGCAAGGCAGCGGCTTCGGCCCTCCACTCGGCCTCCGCGGTTCCCACTTCTTCGCGCCGGTCGCGCGAGCGTTCCAGCTCGTCTTCCAGAAACTCCGCGGAATCACGCAGGGGAGCCGGCTTTCCCTCCCGGTTGCGCGAGAGGGCCTCCAGAAGCTCCTCCCGCCGCTCCGGGGTGACCACGAGGCTGCGCGTCCGCAGAGGAGTCAGCTTCTCCTCTCCTTCCGGGGAGGGGCGCAGCTCGGTGATTCGGCCTGGAGGAGCAGTGGCGGTGGCGTGAAGGTCGACCTCTTCGAGGGCGATCGAGTGAAGCACGCCCGCGGGATTCCGGAAGAGCACGCGCCCCTCTTCGACCTTCAGCGGCCCCGAAATGGGAATCCGCCGCCCCGATTCCAGAATCAGGGTCTCCGCCGGGGCGTCGATCAGGACCGCCGCCACTAGAACCACTCCGAGCCAGCCCATTGTGCTTGAGAACGGAGTCCGGGGAGGAGATCATCCCGGTCCGGTATACTTCCGGCGCCCCGATGGAGACCGTGACATTCCGGTTCGCCGGCTTCCTCTATCATTTCGGTCTGGCCGTCTGGATCGGAGGAAGCCTCGCGCTCGGCGGACTTGCGGCGCCGGCGTTGTTCCGGGAGTTGGAACGGTCCCGGGCCGGGGCGATCTTCGGGGGGATTCTCCGCCGTTTTTCCCGGATGAGGGCGGCCGCGCTGCTCGTGGCCATCGCAGGAGGGATCTGGCGGACGGTGGCTTGGGAGTCTTCGGTGCTGGACACTCCATTTTCGATGTTTTCTGCAATCGTGGTCGCAAGGTGGCTCTGTCTGGTCGTTCTGGCGGTCGCGTTGCTTTACGAGATCGGGGTGCTGGAGCCCGCGATCGGCCGCCGCCGTCAGATTCTGGAAAATGATCAGAAGCCGGCCTCGGGCGATGCCGAGTTCGGGACGCTCCACCGCCGCTCGGAGTTGTTGATGAAGGGGATGGTGGTGGTCGCGTGCCTGGCACTTTTTTTCGATTAGCATGAAGCGATCAACCGATACCAATCGTTCCGGAGGAGACCGGCGCCGGCCGCACCGCGCCGCGCGTCTCGCGACCTGTTGAGCCATGGGAAGTAGTCTGTCTCCTTTTGAATGGTCTCTGCTCGCAGCAATCTGCGGCTTGTTCTATCTGATTTTCGACGCGGCGCGGCATTTCGTCTTTCAGCTCGGACCGGTGCGGCTGCGGAGCTGGAGCGAGCATCCGGACTCGACTCGGGCCGGGCGCTGGTCGCGGTTCGACTCCGTCGAGTTTTCGCTGATCAGCGGCGCCGTCCTGCAGCTCGGACTCGTGGCGGCGCTCGGTGCGACCGCCGCCGCCCTCTGGCAGCAGGGTGCGCCACGCGCGGTGCTCTGGGCCATGATCGTCTGGGGTGTCATCGTCGTGATCTGGAAGTTCGTCCTGGCCTTCGTCCCGGACGACTCGGCCGAGAAGATCCTCCGTGCCATCCTTCCGCTCTCCCATGTGACCTATTTCTTCTTCTGGCCGATTCTCGCTCCGCTCGCTCGTCTCTACTCCCATCTGAGCGAGCGCCGCGAGGAGGAAGAGGATGAGGAAGAGGCGACCGAAGAGGAAGTGCAGGCCTACATCGACGTGGGAGAAGAAGAAGGGATCTTCGAGGGGGGAGAAGGGCGGTTGGTTCAGTCCATCGTCGAATTCGGCGATCGCCTGGCGCGGGAGGTGATGACCCCGCGCGTCGATATTCTCGCCTTCGAGGTCCGTCACTCCCTGGGCGACCTGGCCAACCTCTTCTCGGAATCTAAGTACTCGCGGATTCCGATCTTCGATCAGACCATCGACAACATCGTCGGCATCGTTCACGTCAAAGACCTGCTCGATGCGTTCATGCGCGACCCGGAGAAACCGATCCGAGATCTCGCGCGGCCGGCCTATTTCGTGCCGGAATCGAAGCTCGTTTCCGAGCTTCTCCGCGAGTTCCAGCTCGAGCATGAGCAGATCGCGATGATTCACGACGAGTTCGGAGGCACGGCCGGGCTCATCACCATCGAAGATCTTCTGGAGGAGATCGTCGGAGAGATCGCGGATGAGCATGAGGAAGTCGCAGAGGAGTCCGTGGTGGAGATCGGCGCAGGGGAGTACCTCGTGAACGGTCTGTTGCGGGTCGAGAAACTCGAGGACATCTTCGACATCGATGTGACCGGGGAGGGGTATGAGACGGTGGGAGGCCTGATCTTCACCAGCATGGGGCGGGTCCCCACGGGAGGGGAGGAGATCCGCCGGGACGGCCTTGTGTTCAAGGTCGAACGAGCGGACCGAAAGCGCATTTACCGGGTGCGGATCTCCCGCGATCCCGACTACCTGGTCGACGAGGACGCGGATGCTACGGGAGGGCGTGGCAATGGACGATACGAGCGTTCCCGAGGCTGACACCACTCCTCGCTCGGGTGTCATCGCACTGGTCGGGCGTCCGAACGCCGGGAAATCAACCCTCCTGAACCGGATCCTCGGGCACAAGGTGTCGATCGTCTCCGACAAGCCGCAGACCACCCGCAACCGGATCGTGGGAATTCTGAATGAGCCCCGCGGGCAGATCGCGTTCCTCGATACGCCGGGAGTCCACAAACCGATGCATCGGATGAATGTCCGGATGATGGACCACGTCCGCTCGGCCTTCCAGGAGGCTGACGTCGTCGTGACGATCGTCGATGCCACCGAAAAATTCGGACACGGCGATCAATTCGTGCTCGATCTGCTCGCCGACCTCGAGGTGCCCCGGATCCTGGCCCTGAACAAGATCGACCGTCTTCCGAAAGAGAAGCTCCTGCCGCTTCTTCAGCGCTACCACCAGACGGGGCTTTTTGAGGAGCTGATTCCAATATCGGCCGAAACGGGAGATGGCGTGCCGGCGTTGGTCGAGCTGCTGTTTCGGAGGCTCGAACCAGGCCCGCCGGTCTATCCGACCGAGGACCACACGACGCAACCCGAGCGGTTTTTCGCCGCCGAGATCGTGCGGGAAAAGCTGCTCCATCACACCTCCGACGAGCTTCCGTACACGACTGCGGTCACGGTGGAGAAGTGGGAGGAAGACGAACAGACGGGACTGATCCGGATCTGGGCGACGATTTTCGTGGAGCGGGACTCCCAGAAGAAGATCGTGATCGGCAAGGGGGGCTCGATGATCAAGAAAGTCGGAACGGAGGCGCGCCTGGAGCTCGAAAAGATCCTGGGAGCGCGGATTTATCTCGAATTGCACGTGTCGGTGCGCGAGCTCTGGCGGGAGGATGAGCGGTTTCTCGGCGAGCTCGAATGGCCGATCCGGTGAAACAATTCGCGGATCGGCCGA
>DATLEY010000032.1:0-4761 GCA_035525215.1 Thermoanaerobaculia bacterium
GCTGCGAGGCGATCTCCGCGGCGTTACTCCCGTCGAAGAGTCGCTTTCCGGTGAACATCTCGTACAGGATCAACCCGAGCGCGTAGAGATCGGTCTTCTTCGTGACGGCGCCGCCGGTGAGCTGCTCGGGTGCCATGTACGCCGGCGTGCCGACGATGTCGCTCGTGCCCTCCAGATCCTTCACGAGAGCCGCCAGACCGAAGTCGGTAATCCTGGCTTTCCCTCGACCGTCGATCATGACGTTTGCCGGCTTCAGGTCGCGATGGATCACGTCGAGCCCGTGCGCGGCGGCCAGCCCGGCGCAGATGTCGCGGGAGAGATCGACCGCCTTGTCATGGGGCAGCCTGCCGATGCGACGAATCAGAGACGCCAGATCCTCGCCGTCGATGTACTCCATCGCGATGAAGTGGTTCCCCTCCCACTCTCCGATGTCATAGAGCCGGCAGACGTTCGGGTGGGAGACCTGCCGTCCGATGCGCACCTCCTCGTACAGGCGGGAGAGCTGCCCGGGACTCCGCTCGAGCGTTCGCGGAAGAAACTTCAGCGCGACCTGCTGGCCGAGCTTCAGGTCCTCGGCCCTGTAGACCTCGCCCATCCCTCCCTTGCCGAGAGGAGCGACGATCCGGTACCGCTCCTCGAGAACGGTTCCGGGGGTGAAACGAGACTTTCTGCCCGAGGAGGGGTGCGGCGTGTCCGGACGCAGGGCGGTCGGATCGGGATCTCGATCAGGTGCTTCGGGATCCCGACCCGGCGTATCATCGCTCTGGACCATGATCTCTATGGTAACCCGACCGGCGCGGAGTGGGCCCGGCCGGAACGTTCTGATCGCGGGGGTGATCGGGGGTCAGGACTTTCGTTGTTCGCCCGGGTTCCCGAGACCGTCGATCTTTCCACCCATATTCCAATGCAAAGCTCCACATGGATTAGATCTGACCTGAAATCGAAGCCCCCAGTTTCCCTTCCCCCACTTCTCCTCGCGTCGCGCGGCCACCGCCCCAAATATCTCTTCTCCTCCAGCGGCTCCTGGATGTAGATTAGTACTCAGCCCAACGGGAGGAGTCATCATGAATGGAAATCGTCTGGTTGTCATTTGCATGCTCCTGCTACTCCCGAGCTGCGGAAACGAGCAAGCCCAATCTGCCGCGGATCGACCCGCCGCGGCCACCGGGGCTGACACGCCGACCGAAATGCCGCCACCCGCCGCCATGAGCGGTCCCGCCACCATCATCGCGCGTGGCGAGTCGGAGATCGCTGGTGTCCGCGCCGAGATCCACAGTCTCGACCGCGGCAGCGACGACGTTCTCACGCTTCAGTTCTCGCTGATCAACGAGGGAGATGCGAACCTCGACTTCGGATACACGTTCACCGACCCCGCACACAGTGTGCCGGACTTCAGCGGAATCGGAGGCGTCCATCTGATCGACGCAGCCAACCGCGAGAAGCACACGGTGACGCGGGATGCCGACAGCCGCTGCGTCTGCAGCCGGAAGATCGATTCGATCCCCCCGGGAGGCCGCTCGCTTCTCTGGGCGAAGTATCCCGCTCCGCCAGTCGGCGTCGAACGGGTGTCGGTGATGATTCCGAAGTTTCTGCCGATCGACGAGGTACCGATCGGCATCGCTGCACCGGCGGCTCCGCGCGCGGAGGGAGCTCTTGCTTCGGCCGCGGGCGAGATCCCGGGTCAGAGCGTCGTCGTTCGCAGGCTCTCACGCGGAAGTGGCGACATCGTCGATCTTCGCTTCGCGATCATCAACGACAGCGATGAGCCAATCAGCTTCGGCTACGACTTCGCGGACGCCAATTACGAGGTTCCGGACTTCAATACCATCGGCGGCGTCTATCTTCTTGATTCGGAACAACGGCAGAAGCACGGGGTGATGCGCGACCCTGACAATAAATGCTCCTGCAGCGGAGGACTCGGGGAGGTGAAGAAAGGTGAGAAGATCGAGCTGTGGGCCAAGCTCACCGCGCCGCCGGCATCGACCAGACGCCTCAGCGTGGTCGTGCCACACTTTCTGCCGATGGACGACGTTCCGCTGGAGTAGGAAGTCGACCAGCTCTTCTTCGTCAGCCAGTCCAGGCGTCATGAAGCGGCGCTACCGAAGACCTGACCCCCTCTTTTTCCCCTTCTAATCCCCTTCCCTGTAACGTGCGATATGAGTTATGATGAGAATGAAACAGGAAAAGGCGTGCTTAATGAAGCACGCTAACCTTATGATGGACGACTTCCCAGGGGGTCGGTACAAGACTCCTGGCGCAGGAAGAAAAGGAATCAACATGAACCGCACGCACACGAGACTCCTTGCCAGCTTCGCACTGGCCACCCTGGTTTCGCTTGCATTCGCCGCCACGGCACAGGCCCAGGCGGTGGCGCCGTCACTGGGTACGGCGGGTGACTACACGGTCCTGGGTACGAACGGCGTCCCGACTGCCGGAACGGTAACCTGTACCACTTCCACCATCGACGGAAACGTCGGCACCACCGGCAACGCGATCACCAACACCGGGCCGTGTACGATCAACGGGACCATTGACGCGCCGGTCGCCGGGGCGGTCGTCAATGACTTCGACAACGCCTACGCCGCGCTCCCGACCCTCAACCCGGTTTGCGACGGGGACATCCCGATCATCACCACCACGCTCGCGCCCGGTGTCTACTGCTCCGCCGCAGGGACCACGATCGGCGCGGGCGTCACGATCACGCTCGACGGAGGCGCCAACGACGTCTGGGTCTTCAGGGTCGGGACCGGCGGGTTGGGCGCCCTTACCGGCACCGGCCCGGGCTTCAATGTGGTCATGGGCGGCACCGCCCAGGCGTGCAACGTGTATTGGTGGACCGCCGAAGCCGCGACGGTGACGGATTCGACGTTCGCAGGAACCGTCCTCGCGGGAACCTCGGCCACGATGACCGGCACAACCTGGGAAGGTCGAGCCCTGGCCACAGACGACGTGACACTGACGGACTCGATCATCACCGGGTGCGCGGCGGCGCCAGCGCGTCCGGAGGTGGCACAGATTCCGACCCTCGGGTTTGTCGGCATGGCGACCCTCGTCGCCCTGATCGCCGCCATCGGGCTGGTCGCCCTCCGGAAGTTCTCCTAGGGCACGCCGAAGTCGGCACGCCGGTCGGGAAACCAAGGACCCGTCTCCCGGCGCAATGCAAACTTTGACCGGGAGGACGAGCCTCCGGCGAGCCGCGATTCTCGAAACCGAACCTGAAACCCTCACTCATCCGGCGTGGGGTTGGCGTCAGCCCTCCAATCCCGCCATCTCGCGGCTCGCCGGAGGCTCGCCCTCCCGGTCAAACGTCGTATCGCGCAAGCTCGTGGCGGTCCGGTCAGTTTCATGGTTCCAATCCCGGGGGCCGCGCGCATGACTCCGGAATACCTGACTTCCCACGTCTGCTGTGACTTTACAAGATCGATCACAACCAGACCGGACGGGAGGTCACCGATGAAGCTCGCTAAAGGACTCTCCCCTCACCAACGTCCCTGGTGGTGAAAAACGGCTCGAATATGCGCGCCCTCACCTCCTCGGGCATCCCCGTTCCGGTGTCGGTGATTGCCAGCATCACGCAAACCTCAATCCTTACATCCTCAAATCCTTACATCCTCATATCAGCTTTCCGACAGGACCGCCGGCTCAGCTCTCGTCATTCTCTTCCGGGTAGCAGCGCGGCAGGATGACGCGGAAGGTCGTGCCCTGGCCTGGCTTCGTCGCCAGTTCCAGGCTCGCATCCAGAAGCTCGCAAAGACGCTTCACGATTGACAGCCCGACACCCTCTCCGTGTTGCTGTGAGTTTTCCGGTGATTCGTCAGACTCGGAGGCGACCGTCGGTGCGCCCTCCATGTCGCGGCGCCGGTCGGTGCTCGCGTCTCGAGCGTCGTCGGAAACCTCAGTCGCGTCCTGGAGATCCTTCCCGATGGTGGCGACTCCTGCCTCATCGATTCCCGGTCCCGTGTCCTGGACGGAAAACGTCCATCGATCGGTGTCTCTCGACGTGTCGACGCCCCAGCTCAACGAAACTCCACCTTCCTCGGTGTACTTGACAGCGTTGAGAAGGAGGTTCTGCAGGATTCGAAGAATCTTTGCACTGTCGCCTTCGACGGGGAGCGTGCTCGGGCCGTCCATTTTGAGATAGAGCCCTCGATCCGTCGCGGAAGTCTGCGACGCGGCGCCAAAATCCCGGATCAGTACGGCAGCGTCGAACGACGTGACGGAGCGTTGTTCCTGTCCTGCCTCGAGCCGCGCCAGACTGAGCAGATCGGTGAGCATCACATGAAGCGACGAAACCCCCTTGTTGAGCATTTCCGCCACCTCCGCCCGCGTGTCCTCGGGAAGGCCGGCGCCGCTCGCGTTGAGCGAGGCCGCGCCCTTGACGACCGTAACGCTGCCGCGCAGATCATGCGCCGCCGTCCGCCACGCCTCGGCGCGCGCGTTCTCCATCGTCTGAAGCGCACTCAGAGCAAGCTCGAGCGCCTTGACGTGGCCGGTCGACTCCGTCTGCTGAAGACGGCCGTACTGGGTTGCGCTCGAGGTGACGCCCTCGGCGCATAGCATCGCCCATATCCGCCGTGCAGTCGGCATCACGCTGGGGTCGAGTGAGGGGTGATCGACGGCATATCGTTCGAGCTCCGAGGCGACGCACATCTGCAGGTGTCCCCATTCGCGGAGGACCTCGTTCAGCGAGTAGCCCTGCTGCCAGCGCTGAAGCCCGTGGTCCGACTTTTCATCGGGATCGAGCTCTTCTGTGGACGGGGC
>DATLEY010000033.1:0-4433 GCA_035525215.1 Thermoanaerobaculia bacterium
GATCAACTCCCGCTACAACGAGGACAGGATCACGATCTTCACGACCAACTACCTGGATCAGCATTCGAACGAGGAAGCATTGGAGAACAGAATCGGCAAGCGCCTGAGAAGCCGCCTTCACGAGATGACCGAGCCGATCACAATGAAAGGCGACGACTTTCGTCGCAGCGCACGCCGTACGATATGAAGCTTTCCCGTCTGATCCAGCGGGCTTTCGACAGCACCCTCGCGAACTGGCCACTCCTCCTGATCCGAATCGCCTCGAGCGTGGCCATGACCGTCGTGGCCGTCGCCGCCATCATCCCCGTGGTCGCGCTCTTCGTGATCGCGGGAGTCTCCGCCAGCCTCACGGACTTCGAGACGTCATCGGCGATCATCGATTGGGCGATTTCCAACGTTTTTCTTCTCCTCGCGATCATCGCGATCATCACGATTGCGATTGCCTTCGCGGTCGCGATCCACGCATTCACTACAGGCGGAGTCGCCGGGATCTATCTCGAGGCCGACTTTGCCGCACCGCGCGAACAGTGGACGAGAAAGGATCTCGACCGCTTCAAACCGGATCGCTGGCTTCGGCACGGCGCGGCCACCTGGTGGCGCATCTTCCTGATCTACAACATCACCTGGGGGCTCTTTCTGCTGCTCCTGACCCTTCCGCTTCTGCTCATCGTTCCACTCGTCCTGCTGATGGATTCTCCCGAGACGATGGCGATCATCGGTTGCGCTGGCGCGGTCTTCGGGCTGATGGCGCTCATCATCGGAAGCATCTTCGTCCACGTCTGGACGCAGATTGCGGTTCTCCAGCAGGTCCGTCGTCGAGCCGGCGTCATGGCGGCCATCCGCAGCTCGTTCGGCACCATTCTGGGAGATCCGCTTCGCATCGGGCTCCTCACTGGCCTCCTGATCCTGATCTCGCTCGCCCTCGGCGCATTCGCCTTCGGATTCCAGATCATCGTCGATCTCGGGTCGACCTTCTCCGAGCTTCCGATACTCTTCATGCCGGCCCAGATCATTCTCTCGCTCCTCCAGTCGCTGGTCTCTGTGGTCGTCGGCGCGTGGTTCCTCGCATCGCTCTCCACGGTCGTCAACGAATCGGCCGCTGCCGAAGGGATTCCCTCGGCGGATCGCGACCCGGGTCCCCCTTTTGCAACATCCGGCGACTGACGCGAGGCGGCTGGAGCACGGACTGACCAAACCAGCACGGCGCGGGATGGTTCCGCCAGGGGTTCACCACCAGCCTCAGCCTGATCGCACTGCCTCGAACCTCAAACGGAGTGAAACGAATGATGAAACCGATCCTTGTCGCAATCGCGATCCTGTCTGTCACGGCCTGCACCACGGTCGCACCGCCGCCAGTGCCGCCGACGGGTCCTCCTGCAGCACCCGAGGCGCTGCAGGCGTGGAGTGGGGAGACCCCCCTTCCCGCTCCGCCCCGCATCCGGGTAGGGCTCGGCAGTGACCTGCCGGCGATGACCTTCCCCAGGATCGAGGGTGGCTACGTTCTGCTGCCCGACCCAGGCTCACCTCTGTTCACGCACCGGGGATTCACGCTGTCCGGCCCGCTTGCCGATGCGATCATCCGGCACGGGGTCCAGGTGGCGGCCTTTTCCGATCGTGCGAGCGCCGAAGCGCTCCAGCAGCGACTCGCGGCGGAAGACGTATCGAGCCGTATCATCACGGCCGCCGGGAGCGGACTCCTCCTCGTACTGGCCGGTGACTTCGCCACGAGCCAGGAGGCCTCCGGCCTGCGAGAGGCGCTTCTTGCAAGAGGCTACCCCAGCGATCTGTTCGTGACCCGACTCCCTTCGGAAGAAGGCTTCGAACATGAACTGCGCTTCGAGGACGACGAGGACCAGTCGCGCGTTTTCCGGACGCGGAACCTTCTGGTGTTTGCGGCGGATGGCGGTGTGCCGATCCTCGATCACCGGTACCGGGGCGGCGCATCCGTATTCATCAATGACCGCGGCCTGCTCAACGCGATCAACGTCCTCAATCTCGAACATTACGTTCAGGGAGTCGTGCCGAAGGAGCTGGGGCCGCGAGTCTACGACGAACTGGAAGCGCAGAAGGCACAGGCGCTGGCGGCGCGAACCTATGCGGTCCGGCGCATGGGTGATTTCGAACGGGAGGGCTACGACATCTGCCCCACCCCCGCTTGCCAGGTCTATGAAGGGCTGCGAGCGGAAGAGCCTCTGAGCAACCAGGCGGTCCAGGAGACCACCGGACAGGTCCTGCTGTGGCAAGGGCAGCCGATCGATGCTCTCTACACTTCGACCTGCGGTGGAGAGACCTCGGATGTCTCGACAATGTTCCCCGGACGGGACGATCCCTGGCTTCGCCATGCGCGCTGCGTCGAGCTCGAGCTCGCTCACATCCACGGCCGCCGGGAATCGCCCGTGCTGCAGCCGATCGAACTGGAGGCTGCTCTGTTCCGCGCGACGACCGGCATCGAAGAGGACGAGCGCTGGACCAGCGCCGCGGCCGAACGCGCGGTGCGAGAAGCGGCTCGCGTGGCTGGAGTGACTCCTTCGCGGATCTCCGCCACCTCGACTGGTCGCGGTAGCCTGCTGGCTCTTCTTGGCGAGGCGCTCGACTTCGCCGCGCTCCAGAGACCGGTACTGCTTCCGGAAGACCGCCACTACTTCTTTCCTCACGGTGACCGCCAGACGATCCCGTTTCTCGCCGCAGCTTTCATCAACAAGTACCAGATCGGACCTGCCCAGCCGCTCGATGAAGCGTCCCTCGGGCGGATGATGCCACGAGACGAATTTCACGCGATTCTGCGAGGGTGGCTGCACGCACAGAGAGCGAGCTTCGAGGTCAGAGGGAGGATCGAGACGCTGGAAGGGCGCAGGATCTCACTCAGGATCGAAGGCGCGAGCCGGCAGTACACGTTGCCTGGCGGGATCCCGGTCTATCGAGAGATCTCGGGCCGTGCCCGCGAGCAGGCGACCGTACCGGTGATGATCGGGGATCGGGCGCGCGTGGTTCAGACCCGCGCGGGGCGGGTCGCAGCACTGATCGTCGAAGCGAACTACGACGGCGCAGCCTTCGATCGTACGTCGAGTTACTCGAGCTGGATACGAAGCTACACCGCCGGTGAGCTCGCCGAATCGATCCGCCGGCGTCAGCCGATCGAATCGGTGGCGGATCTCGAGATCGTGAACGTGGACGCGGCAAACCGGATCGCGGAGCTGATCGTGCGCACCGAGGCCGGCAGGGAGATCACCCTCCGGGGGTTGCCGGTCCGCTGGTCGCTCAACGTTCCCGACAATCTCTTTTCGCTCGTGCGATCCACCGACCCGGACGGGGCGAAACGATTCACCTTTTACGGGAAAGGATGGGGGCACGGCACGGGGATGTGCCAGGTCGGCGCCTACGGGATGGCCTTCCGCGGCTCCAGTGTCGAAGAGATCGTCAAGCACTACTATCGAGGTGTCGAGATCGGAAGAATCCCGGAGTAGGAGCTCTTTGGCTACTTCGGCTCCACGGTCTCGAGCAGAACGGCGAAACAGAGCACCGCCCGCCGGTCGAGGATCGCCGGTGACTCGACGGTCGTGACGCTTCGATAGATGGCGCCGGCATTTCTCACGATCCGGCCAGCGACCTCGCCTCCCTGCCTGATGAAGAAGTCCGTCACCAGCCTCGGGGAGATCGCGCCCACGAACTTGCGCAGGATCGCTCTGGCGGAGCGTTCTTCGACGACTGCAGCCAGCTCTCGGGACTGCCCGGGATCGAGAATACTCCACCTCCGGACCCCGATGTTGCTGAGAAAATGCTTGCGGAAGCAGGCGAATATCTCGCCATCGGTCTCGCGTGCACTGTAACGCAACGCCGGAAACGTTCCGCGGCTCTCCTGCCGCAACGCCAGCACCAGACGGCTGAGAGCTTCATCCTCATAGAGGTCGATGTCCTGGCGTGGAGTGAGTTGCACCACGGCGAGCACGAACCCCATCGTGAGCAGCACCGTGAGACCCATTGCGAGAAAATCGCCGCGGCCTATGAACGCGATCGATGCTCCGAACCCACCAATCATCATCACGATCGCAGTGAGAGACGCCAGAATCCCCACCGAGCTCCAGGGAGCCTCGAAATACAGTTTCGTTCCTTCCACCACGTCGTGCACGCTCGATTGACCGCTCTCGGAGCGTTCCACCACCAGCTCCACACGGTCCGCGATCCCTATGGGAAAGCCGGTCGGGAGCGATCCTTCGCTGGACTCCGGTATCTTCCGCAGGAGCGGCTGCTCGCGGTGATACTCCCACGGGGGATCGTCGAGTTTCGGATGTTTCCTGGTACTTCCCGGACCATCCGCGTCGTCCGGCTCGAACGGATCCGGCTCGAAAACCGCGGGCTCCGCCACGGGCGGAGTCGACGGTTTCTCCCGTCTGTGCTCACCGCCGCCGGTGCTCGGAGGCGAGCCCGGCACCTCC
>DATLEY010000042.1:0-4771 GCA_035525215.1 Thermoanaerobaculia bacterium
GGGATCAGGGGGTTGCGGTGGCCTCGGATTCGAGGATTTCTCGGAATTCTTCCTTGTCGATGGCCTTGTCGTAGGCAGCGCGGGCGCTGATTTTTTTCTCGTCGTAGAGCTTTCGGATCGAGCCGTCCATGTGGATCATGCCTTCCCGCACTCCGGTCTGGATCAGCGAGGTGATCTGGCCCGTCTTGCCCTCACGGATCATGTTGCCGAGGCCGGGCGAGCCGAAGAGAATCTCGAGCGCCGCGACGCGGCCACCGCCGAGTTTGGGGAGGAGCTGCTGCGCGACGACCGCGCGTATGGTGTCGCCGAGGACGTTGCGGATCCCTTCCTGCTCTCCGGAGGGAAAGACGCTGATGATCCTCTCCATCGTCTTCGCCGCGTTGTTGGTGTGCAGGGTTCCGAAGACGAGGGTGCCCTTCTCGGCGGCCGACAGCGCCATGGAAATCGTCTCGAGATCACGCATCTCGCCGACCAGAATCAGGTCGGGATCTTCGCGCGCCGACGCCTTGAGCGCTTCGGCGAAGCCGCGCGCGTGGGTTCCGATCTCGCGCTGGTGGATGAGGCAGTTCTTCTGAGGATGCATGAACTCGATCGGATCCTCGATCGTGATGATGTGAAGGTTGCGCGTTTCGTTGATGAGATCGATGATCGCGGCGAGCGTGGTCGACTTCCCCGACCCTGTCGGACCGGTGACCAGGACGAGCCCGCTCCGCAGCTTCGCGATCCGCCGGACCTGCTGCGGCAGGCCGAGCTGCTCGATCGTCATGATCGTCGAAGGAATGATGCGGAAGACGGCGCCCGAACCCCGCTGCTGCCTGAAAACGTTGACCCGGTAACGGGCGACCCCGGGGATCTCGTAGGAGTAGTCGATGTCGCCGGTCGCGACATATTCCTCCCAGAGACGGTCGGAGGTTACCGGCCTGATCATCTCTTCGAAATCGGTCTGGCTGATCGCGCGGTAGCGAATCGGCTCCATCGAGCCGGACATGCGCAGCATCGGTGGGCGTCCCACCGTGAGGTGAAAATCGGAGGCACCCCGATCATTCATCAGCTTGAGAAACCGGTCAATCTTCTGACTGGACATCGCCATCGTACGTTCTTTCGCTCTCTGCGCTCCGCTCCCGCGGGAGTGGGAGCTCAGATCATCGCCATCGATTCCAGAAATTCGCTGGAGACGAGAGGCTCGAAATCCTCCTTCTTTTCGGACGCGAGATATGCAGTCTCCGGAGTGATCTTGTCCCGCCGGACGAGGTCGCGGAGCCCTTCGTCGAAAGTCTGCATTCCCTTCGAGCGACCGATCTGCATCGCCGAGTGGATCTGGAACGTCTTTTCGTCGCGGATCATGTTCGAGATGGAACTGTCACCCTTGAGAATCTCGAAACAGGCGACGCGATGCCGCCCATCCTTCGACGGCAGCAGTCGCTGGGCCGTCACGTATTTCAACGATTCCGAAAGCGAGGTGCGGATCTGCGCCTGCTCATCGGCGGGGAAGCTCGAGATGATGCGATCGATCGCCTTGGGAGCACTCGTGGAGTTGATCGTCCCGAGAACGATATGTCCCGTCTCGGCTGCCGTGAGGGCAAGAGATATCGTGTCGTTGTCGCGCATCTCTCCGATGACGACGACATCCGGATCTTCGCGCAGCGCCGCACGAAGAGCTCGCGCGAATGACTGAGTATGCGTCCCCACTTCGCGCTGGTTGACCAGACAGTTCTTGAAGGGGTGGACGAACTCCACCGGGTCCTCGAGGGTGAGCACGTGATCGTGCCGTGTCTCGTTGAAGAGATTCACGAGCGCCGCGAGGGTCGTCGATTTTCCCGAGCCGGTCGGGCCGCAGATCAGAATCAGCCCCTGGTGGTAGTCGGCGATCTCTGCCAGTTTCGGTGGAAGGCCGATCTCGGCGATCGTCGGAGGCTTCTCCGGAATGACGCGGAACACGGCGTTGTATCCGCTCTGGTCGATGAAGACGTTCGCCCGATAGCGGCCTGCCTGAGGGATGAAATAGCAGAAGTCGAGCTGCTGCTCCTGTTGCAGGCGATCCCACTGTGCGTCGGTGAGGATCTCGTGGATCATCGATTCGGTTTCCGCGGCGGTGAGCCTTTCGTCCTGTGCCCGCACGAGCTCGGCTGCCAGCCGGATGATCGGTGGCTGGCCGACCGCGAGGTGAAAGTCGGAGGCGCCTCCATTGCGCGTGGAGACGAGGAACTGGTGCAGCTTCGGCTCGTCCTGGCCGATCCGTGCTCCGAGTGCGGCGGTGCGCAGTTTGTCGCCGTCCTCCAGCGGCTTCTGATCACGCGTGGATATCTCCTCCGCGATGTCCAGCGCGCGACCGCGAACCGCGCGATTCGGGTCCGTCGAGGCTACCTTCCGGACGGCGTCGAGAACCTGGGGATGCCGGAAGTTCCGCAGTGCCTGGAGAACCTCGATGCGCACGTCCGGAGCGGGATCGGCCAGCAACTTTCCGAGAGCAGGAAGTGCCCGGTTGTCGCCGATCCTGCCGAGAGCTTCGACCGCGGACCACCGCACATCGGGATCGTCGAGAACGGAGATGATTGCCTCGACGGCGCGCGGATCCCCGAGCCTTCCGAGCGTCTCGATCGCTGAGATCCGTATCCACCAGTCATCGTCTCCGAGGAGCTCGATCGTCGCCGGCACGATACGGCGATCGTCGAACGAGCCCGCCACGATCATCGCCGCGGCCCGGATCTCGTCGTCGGGATCGGCCAGCAGCTCGATGGTCGGTTCGAGAAGATCGTCTCCGAAAGCCTTCATCGACTCGAGCGCGCGGTCGCGCGCCCAGCCCGCCAGAGATCGCGAGAAGGTGATGTAACGCTTGATCAGCTCCGCGCGGTCGCTCATTCCGAGCAGGATCTTCAGCACGGCCGAGCGTGTTGCGGCCTCGCCGGAAGCCATCAGCGGCAGGATCCGGTTCGCGAAGTCGGGCCCCTGTCCTGCCGCGGCGCCGGTGAGAGCTTCGACGAGCAGTTGCTGAGTCGCATAGGTCGCCAGTGGGAGCTGCTCGACGAGAAGATCGACCGAAGCCGCGGGCGCCTTCCTGGCGAGAACCTCGAGAGTCTTGTCGCGGATGGTGCGGTCCGAATCCCGCGCGAGCTTCTGCCAGCGCTGCAGAGATTTCTCGTCGACTTCGCCCGAGCCCAGACGGTTGATCGCGCTCGCGCGCAGATCCGTCTTTCCATTCGCCGCGATCTCCCACAGCACAGGTTCGATCGTCTTCGTCAGGGGAGCTTCGAGAACGATTCGTGTGGCTGCTTCCGCCATGGTCGCATCCTGCGCGGAAACGAGCTGAGCCAGACGCTGTTCGGTTCCCGGGATGCCGAGTGTAAAGAGAACACCCGATGCCGCGCGTATCGCCGCTTCAGGTTTCCCTTTGCACTCCACGATGAAGAGGTCCACCGTTTCGGGACTCGCCATCTTCCGGATCAGAGGCACCGCGGTCTCCCGGTAGGCCCGATCGGGTCGAAACAGCATCCACACGACGTCCCGCGGCTTGAGAGAGTCGAACTGAGCGAGACGCTGCAGACACTGATCCCTCTCCTCGGTATTGGCGAAATCCTTCGCGACCAGTCGCTTGAGGACTTCCTTCTGATCAGACTGAAAAATCGATAAGGGCATCGCTGAGTCCGAGGATTATACGATCAGATGAGATCGATCCGGGCGGGTGATCCAGCTCCATGGTTCAATATTCGCAGGAAAAGGCCGCGACGACTACCGGGTTGCTGCCATGTCGTATGTGATTCGTTTCTTGCGTAAGCGGCGGTTCGCGATCAGAATGGACTCCGTTCGGACGGCGGATGAGAGGGCACCTCTTTCATATCGCACGTTACACTCAATTCCAGGTGCGATGCTGACAGCAGCAGATTGGAGATTCAATGGGTTCCAAAGTTTTCGTAGGTAACCTCGACTTCCGGACGTCGCAGGATGAGGTCGAGGAGCTGTTTGCGCAGGTCGGACCACTCAAGGAGGTGTTCCTCCCGGTGGACCGGGACAGCGGCAGGCCGCGGGGCTTCGCATTCGTCACGTTCGAATCGGATGACGACGCTGCCAAGGCGATCGAGCGCTTCGACGGGCACGAACTGAGCGGTCGCGCGCTCCGGGTCAACGAAGCGGAAGAGCGCGCGCGCCGGACCGGCGGTGGTGGCGGGTTCGGTGGTGGCGGAGGCTACGGCGGTGGCGGAGGTTACGGCGGTGGCGGCGGAGGCTACGGCGGTGATCGAGGTGGCGGGGGCGGGGGCGGCGACCGCGGTGGCGACCGCGGAGGAAAGCCGAAAGGCAGCCGTCGCAACATCAGGTCGAAGAAGCGCAGCCTCTGATTCATTGAGCACTCCGGGACGGCCGTAGAGTCTCTTCTCCGGCCGCCCAGCAATTTCCTTCGATCGAGAGCCCGTCTCGCCGCAGCGTTTCGTCAGAGGCCCCAGATCAGCGGGACAAGGACGATGATCAGGGTGGCGCTGAGGAGCACCAGCGGCAGACCGGTACGGAAGTAGTCGCGGAACGTGTATCCGCCGAGCCCCATGACCATCGTACTCACAGGGTGCGCGAACGGAGTCAGCATCGAAGTCGAGGTGGCGAGCGCGACGGCCATGGCAAAGGCCCGCGGATCAGCGTCGATACTGATGGCGGCTGCGGCTGCCAGCGGAACCAGAACCAGCGGGACCGCGGCACCTCCGGGGATCGTCTGGGTGAGCAGAACGGTCAGGACCACCATCGCTCCGAGAAGGAACCATGCGCCGAACGGGCGTGCGAGCTCCGC
>DATLEY010000069.1:0-35190 GCA_035525215.1 Thermoanaerobaculia bacterium
GTAGCGGGAGCGGTCGATGGTCTTTTCGCCGAACCCGGCGCTGCGGAGGCGGCTCTCGAGCGCCCGCTCGAAATCGCGCCGGCCGCGGATCAGATTGAGGTTCAGCGCGACGAACCGGAGGCCCCGTCCCCGATCGAAGTAGACGATCAGCCGGTCGCCTCCCGTCATCTGCTCGGTCCCCGAGATCTGACTCCATCGCACAGTCGTCCCTCGGAGCTGATGCACGGGGCGCAGCGTCAGCTCTTCCTCAGCGAGCTCTGCAGCTGGCCGGAGAGTCGTCAGCACGATCTTCAGGCTCCCGCCCCAGAGCGCCAGGAGATAGAGCTGCACCGCCGGCTCGGAGGCCCATCCCCACCGCCCACCGGGGGTCTGACGGGCCACGATCACCAGAATGGTCATGACCGCCGTAATCACGAGGATCGACATCCCCGCTCTCCGGACCCACGGCCGAAAATGGAAGACCATCGACGCCCGGCTATCCCCAGCCGTTGGCGGACCCATGGCGCTGGACATACCTTGAATAATTATTCACTCCTCGATAGACTCGACGCGTAATAATGACTCATCATCAGGAAGTTAGGGGCGTGAGATGAGTGTGGCTCCGCACAAGATTCAGGGCCACGGCCGGCGAATTCTGGTCGTCGACGATGATCTCGCCATCCGCGTCCTCCTCCAGGCCGTGCTCAAGCGGCTCGATTTTCAGGTCGCGCTCGCTGAAGACGGCGAAGTGGGTCTCCAGATGGTCGAGGCCGACTCCTTCAGCCTCGTGCTGCTCGATCTGATGATGCCGAAAGTGAACGGATACGAGTTCATCGAGCGGACGAATCAGATCCCGAAGGACCGCCCCCACATCATCGTCTTCACCGCGGCGGGACAGAGGGGTATCTCGAGAATCCCCGAGGATTCGGTATGTAACACCATCCTCAAGCCGTTCGATCTGGAGAAATTTCTCGATCTGATCCAGAAGTGTCTCGATGGTCATGAAGAAAATGGACGGGGTGCGGTAGGCGAGTGACATCCAGCCGGCTGAACGCCGGCGCCCCGGGATCGCCGCTCCTTCAAACCACGCTACTGCGGTTCCTTCTTTTCGCTACCCGCCAGCGGAAGTTCGACGATGAACTCCGTCCCCTCCCCCTCCCGTGAGTCAACGCGGATGTTTCCTCCATGCGCGCGGACGATCTCCCTCGTGATGAAAAGCCCGAGACCGGTCCCCTTGACCGTGCCGCCTGACTCCTCCACACGATAAAACCGCTCGAAGATCAGCGGCAGTTTGTTCGTGGGGATTCCCCGGCCGTGATCCCTGACGCGAACGATGACCGCATCCTCCCCGGCCTCGAGAGCGACCTCGATGCGGCTTGTCTCCGGCGAGTATTTCACCGCGTTCGACACGAGGTTCTCGACGGCCTGTCCCAGTCGCGTCGGGTCACCGAGAAACCTGGGAGCCTCCGTGAGCTTCAGATCGATCTCCTGCTCCGATGTGTCGGCATAGCGCTGGACCACTTGAGAGACGATCGCGGAAAGATCAGTCTCTTCGAATTTTATGGTGAACTTGCCGACTCCCATCCGCGAGACCTCCAGAAGATCCTCGGCGAAACGCTGAATCTTGCTCGCTTCACTCTTCACCACCTCGAGAGAAGAGCGCGCTTCCTCGATGGACGATGATTGAAGGGCATCCTCGGCCAGCTCGAGGTACCCACGGATCGACGTGAGGGGGTTCTTGATCTCGTGGGTCGTCAGCGAGAGGAACTCATCGCGCTCGGCGATCGCCTTCTGCTCGCTTTGCAGGAGCTCGGCATTTCTCAGTGCGATCGCCGCCTGCGCAGCGATGGTCTTCAGCAGCTCTTTCTGACTCCCTCCGTAGACGTCGGCCTGGAAACTCTGCACGGAGAGCGCTCCGAGGGTCTGCTCGCCGAAGATCATCGGCGCCACGATCAGCGACCGGGGGCGGCGGCGGCCGCGCAGCGTGTCGTCCGGCGAAAGCGGAGTCTCCCCTTCCGATCTCTCATACAGGACGGCCTCGCCAGTCTCGATCGCCCGCCCCGTGAGCCCGGCTCCGCGCGGGATGGTGCGCGTCGCGATCTCCGCTCCCTCTCCGGTCATGAAATTGATCTGGACCTTGTCGTCATCCGGCATGACCCGGGCGATGAAGAAGCCATCCCACGGAAGCACGGTGCGCGTCTCGCGCGCCAGCATCCTGACGATCTGGCCGACATCCAGCGTCGACGAAAGCAGCTGGCCTATTCGGTTGATGGCGCGAAGCTCGTCGTTGCCGCTCCTCAGCTCGACGTTCAGCCGCAGCATGGTCGCGATTCCCGCCATCAGAATCGTGACGAAGAGGAAAGCCGCGGTGAGCGGCATCTCCTTGACCAGCTCCCAGAGAATGATCGCGAAAACAACGGAGCTCGCGACGCTGATCGTGGACCAGAGCACGATTCTCCGCCAGGCCCGCGTGCGAAGCTCCGAAGCTCCCGCGCGGGTCCAGACTCCAACCGTCGAGATTCCGATCAGGGCGACGAGGTAGGCCGACGCGTAGACGATGATGCTCCGATGGGACTCGGGATCGTAAACGGGACCGAGAGGGAGTGGACGCCGGAAGATGAGCTCGACGGCCAGCGCTCCAGCGAAAGCCGCGAGTACATAGACCCCCATGTTGTAGAGGCCGTAGAGCGGAGTCTGCCTGGTGTTTTTGCGGAAGCGCGAAACGATCCATCCGGCGATCCGCATGAGCGCTTCGAGGAGCGCCGCCGCCAGGGCGCCGCCGAAGAGAAAATAGACGATGGTGAAGGTCGAGGAAAATGAGTAGTAGGCGCCGGGAGCGGCCCGGATTCTGAAGAAGGCATCGCCGACGACGCCGGCAACGAGAAAGAGACCGAGGTAGGCCAGGTTCAGCGGGGGGCGGCTCCAGAAAAAAACCGCGAGGCCAATGATCGCCGACAGTCCGACCGTCCACCGGTAGACGACCGCGGGGCGCGGCATCTCGGCCGTCGGGGTTTTGCGCCCCAGGGTCGTCGCTTCCGCTTTTTCGGATACCGACATCGGTGCTGAGGCCGCGATTCTCAACCTCCAAACCCTATCTGGCGGTATTCGGGATTCGTGCCGGACAGAACGGGCGCGCAAACCGGCGCCTGGATCAGAAAAAGGGATGACAATTTGGTGCCCGAGGCGGGAATCGAACCCGCACTCCCGTATGGGAAACAGATTTTGAGTCTGTCACGTCTGCCGATTTCGTCACTCGGGCGAGAGACGCCAACTTCATGGATCAAGAATGGACGCCGAATAAAGATTCCCGGGATGGCCAGCGGGCAACTCAGGACGCCGAGACGGCTCGCGTCCCGCCTCCCCCGCTTTCTTCCCGCCACCGGCCGACCTGCGCGTGAAGCTCGTCGTCGGTGAGCACGCGGGTCGACGACTTGGCCGCCGCGAAGAGCGTCTTGGCCAGGGTCTCCTCCTGCGGATAACCGTTGGCCGCGAGCCAGTAAACGACGTTCGACAGACCGCACATCGGCCCGACCTCGATGATCTGCTCGAGGCCGAACATCTCGGCCGGAACTCCGGAGTAAACACGATCCGCGAGCCAGTCCGCACCCTTCTTCTTCGCTTTGATGATCGCCGCGGCATGCACACCCGTCCCGGTCCGGAATGCGTCGCGTCCGAACACCGGATACTGGTCCGAGACCGGAACACCCGTCGCCTCCGAGACTGCCGCGACGTATCGCGGCAACGCGTGGAGATCGTTGTCGATCCATCCCATCAGCTTGAGGTTGACCATCAGGAGGTCCATTGGCGTGTTGCCGACGCGCTCCCCGATTCCGATTGCGCAGCCATGGACGCGATCCGCCCCCGCTTCGAGGGCCGCGATCGAGTTGATGACCCCCAGTCCTCGATCGGAGTGACCGTGCCAGTCCACTTTCACCGCGGGATTCTTTCGATCGACCAGCTCGCGAACGAAATGGATCAGATTCTTCACGCCCCAGGGCGTCGCGTGGCCCACCGTGTCGCAGACGCAGATTCGCATCGCACCAGCGTCGATCGCGGCTCCGTAAAGCCTCTCGATGTCTTCAGGACGCGCCCTCGTCGTATCCTCGGTCACGTACATCACCGGGAGGCCTTCCTTCACCGCGAAGGAGACCCCTTTCACCGACTGCTCGACGAGCCAGTCCACCGTCCACTCCTCAGCGAACTGCCGGATCGGCGACGACCCAATGAACGTGCAGGCCTCGATCGGGATGCCGACGCGCTGCGAGATCTCGGCGATCGGGCGGATGTCATTCTCGTGAGTGCGCGCCGCGCAGTTCGGCGAGATCGGCAGCTTGTTGTCCCGGATCTCGGTCGCCAGCCGCTCCACGGTTTTCTGGACGTGCGGACCCGCCCCGGGAAGACCGATGTCGGCGGCGTGCACCCCGATCTCGCACATGAGATTCAGGATCTCGATCTTCTGCTCGATGCTCGGGTCGTTCACGGAGGGCGACTGGAGGCCGTCGCGGAGAGTCTCGTCGTTGAGCTCGATGCGGCGCTTCCCGGCAACCGGCTGCGCCCCGGAGTTCCAATCGTGAATCAGCGAGTCAGGCGTCTCGGGCATGGTCCCTCCATCCTATCGATCGCAACACGCCGCGTTCCGAGCGGCTTCCCTTCACTTCCCTTCGAACTTCGCCGGGCGCTTCTCGAGAAAAGCATTCAGCCCTTCCTTCGTATCCGCGGTGGCGCAGAGAAGGCCGAAAAGCGTCGCTTCGAGGAACTGTCCTTCCTCGAATGACATCTCCATGCCCAGATTCACGGCTTCGATCGCCGAGCGGATCGCCACCGGCCCGCGCGAAATGATCCTGCGCGCCATTTCCTCGGCGGCGGCCTGAAGCTGATCCGCGGGAACCACCTTATTGACCAGGCCGATGCGCTCCGCCTCCGCCGCAGGAATCCGGTCTCCCGTCAGAATGAGCTCGAGCGCCTTTCCCTTGCCAAGAAGCCGGGCCATTCTCTGCGTCCCGCCGTAACCCGGAATGATCCCGAGAGTGACTTCGGGAAGCCCGATCTGAGCGTTCTCCGACGCGATGCGGAGATGACAGGCCAGCGCGAGCTCACACCCTCCGCCGAGCGCGAAGCCGTTGATGGCGGCGATGACGACCTTCGGGAAGCGCTCGATGCGCGAAAGGATGGCCTGGCCGCGCTCCGAGGTTTCCTTGCCTGAGAGCGGAGTCTGTTTCGCGAGCTCGCCGATGTCGGCACCGGCAACGAACGCTTTCTCGCCACCGCCGGTCACGATGACCGCCTTGACGGCCTCGTCCTCGCGCGCCTCGAGGAAAACCCGATCGATCTCGGCGACCGTCTGGGCGTTGAGCGCATTGAGGACTTTCGGGCGGTCGATCGTCACCCAGAGGATGCCGTCGCGGTTTTCGGTCCGGAGTGAACTGAGATCGTCGTAAGCCATCGCCTCACCCCTTCCTGTCCATCGCAACGGGCGATCCGGTCGAGTAATCGTAGAAGCCGCCGCCGCTCTTCTTTCCATGGCGCCCGGCCAGCACCATCTTCTTGAGCAGAGGGGGCGGGGCGAACCGCTTCTCTCGATACTCCGCAAACATGATCTCGGCGATGTAGTACGTCGTGTCGAGGCCGACGAAGTCGAGGAGCGTCATCGGCCCCATCGGGTAGCCGCAGCCGAGCTGCATTCCCTTGTCGATGTCCTCGATCGACCCGATCCCCTCTTCGTAGCCGCGGATCGCGTCGAGGAGATACGGGACCAGCAGCCTGTTCACGATGAACCCGGAGTTGTCGCGGCAGGCGATCGGCTCCTTGCCGAGCTTCCGCGCGAACTCGAAGGCGCGGTCGAACGATTCATCGCTCGTCAGAATCGTCCGAACCACCTCCACGAGCTTCATGAGCGGGACCGGATTGAAGAAATGGAGGCCGACGAACTGGGAGGGACGCGCCGTCGCCATCGAGAGCTCGGTGATGGTCAGCGATGACGTGTTCGAGGCGAAGATTGCATCCTTCTTCACGATCCGGTCGAGGGCGCCGTAGGTCTCCCGCTTGATCTCGACATTCTCGATGATCGCTTCGATCACGATGTCGCAGTCCGCCAGATCCTCCAGGGAGGTGGTTCCCTCGAGACGCCCCATCGCGGCATCCTTCTCCTCCCCCTTCATCTTTCCCTTCTCCACAAATTTTCCGAGGCTTTTCTCGATCGAGCCGAAGCCCTTGTCGACGTATTTCTGCTCGACCTCGCGGACGACCGTCTGGTAGCCCGATTGAGCAGCGATCTGCGCGATTCCGGAGCCCATCAGGCCGCAGCCGAGAACTCCCACCTTTTGAATTCCAGCCATGAGAACAACTCCTTTTCGATACTGGGACCAGCGATCTGGATCGGCACCAGGCTGGCCCGGCGCATTGTACACAGCCGATCTCGCGCGTCACGGCGAGCCGGGCCGCAGAGAGTCAGGACGCGGCGGGCCGCGGCCCGCGCGTGGCTACCAAGGCCATCGCTGCCGCAGCGGCCAGCGCGGCGCCCGTCATGAACGCGGCCATCGGGGCAACCGCCTGGTAGAGGAGTCCGAACAGTGCGCCTCCCGCCAGAGTGGAGAATCCGGCAGTCATGAAATAGAGGCCGAAACCCCGTCCGCGCGAGCCTCCATCCAGCGGCTCCGCGATCCATGCCTTCTCCGCCCCCTCGGTCATGGCGAATGGAAGCGCGTAGAGGACAAACACGACGAGGAAAGGGATGACCCCCCGCACGAAAGGAAAGATCGCGTAGAGCAGCGCGTAGAGCAGCCAGCCCGCGACGAGCATCCGGCGCCGTCCGAAGCGATCCGAGAGCGCCCCGGCATGCGTTCCGAGGGCTGCCTGAACTCCGTGGTTCGCGGCCCACAACAACAGGATCGCTTCGATGGAAAGACCGACCTCGTGCGCGTGGAGGATCAGGAACATGTCGCTGGAGTTCGCGAGATAGAAGAGCGCGATCGGGATCATTCTCTTCCTGAATGACGAAGGAAGCGGCTCGTGGCCAACCGGCGCAGCCGCCGCGCGCTTCCGCTCCGGCTCCCGGAGCGAGACCATGAGAAGAAGAACCCCGAGGATCGTCGGAAGGATCGCGAAGACGAAGATCGCGCGAAGCGAAAAGCCGGCCGCCAGAAGACCGAAGGCAATCAGCGGTCCGGCAACGGCGCCGGTGTGATCCATGGCCCGCTGAAGGCCGAAGGCGCGACCACGATCCTCCATCGGAGTCACATCGGCGATCAAGGCGTCACGCGGAGCGGAGCGGATTCCTTTGCCTGTGCGATCGGCCAGCCGCGCCCCGAGGACCAGACTCCAGTGCGAAGCGGCCGCGATGAGAATGCGGGAGGCCCCCGCCAGAGCATAGCCACCGACGACGAAGCCCTTCCGGTGGGAGGCGCGATCGGACCACGTACCAGCGATCAGCTTCAGGACCGAAGCGAGGGCGTCGGAAGCTCCCTCGATCACGCCGATGATCAGCGGAGTCGCACCGACATACGTGGTGAGAAAGATCGGGAGGAGAGGGTAGATGATGTCGCTCGACGCATCGTTGAGCATCGACGCGAAGCCGAGAAGGACGACGGTCTGCGGAACGCGGCGGCGCGACATGAGGGGATGGTAAAGGGATCGGCCGGTCCGGCGCTCGGAAGAAGGGACGGTTTTGTGAGGAGGGCGACCCCGGTCGACGCGCGGGCAAAAAAAACCCGAAGGAGCGCGGCTGCCGCACCGGCTCGCGAAGGCCGGGGCTTCCTCTCCCAGGATGCACGTCAAGGACTGACGCGCTTGCCGAGGAGGTCGTGTCCGGGTAGCCGGACCTTGAATTCTTTCGCCGCGCCCGTTCGGGCATTTCATTCTAACAAACGAAATCGCTGCTTCCATCCCAATCGAACGGGCAGGAAGGGAATCCTGCCCGATTTCCTCCCGTTGCACCCGCCAGCGATCCCTTCAGAGAGGACTCTTTAGATGAAAACGTTGGTAATTGGGCTGTTTGTGCTGGCTGGGCTTGCCTCGACGACGTTCGCGGCGACGCCGGGTCTGACCAAGGACGAGGTCGAAAAGCTCATCGCCGCGACACTCCCCGCCTGCCCCGCTCCCACGAAAGTGAGCACGGAACCCCTTACGGCAACCCTGGGCAAAGGAATTCGGGCCACGATCGTCAAGGTCGAGAGCGCAAATCCCTGGTGCAACGCCCACGCACTGGCCGTCGCCACGCAGGCAAAAGGGTACTTTCTCGGATCCCCCTGGATTCTGGCCGGCATGGAAGGAACGCCGGCGGAGAAGATCCGCGCCTTCGCCTGGAACCGCCTGCAGGACACCGTCGAGCCAAAAGTCGAGTCCAAGCCTCGAGCGGACGGATTTCACGCGGTCACGCTTCTCGAGAAGACCGAGAGCGGAGTGATTCGAACCAGCGGTGTCGTCGACCCTGAAGGAACGATCTATCTTCCTGCTGAGCCTCGCCCGCTCGGATTCGAGGCGTGGAGGGATCGCCTCGAGAAACTGAAGCCGATCGTGGAGCGCGCTCCCGCGAAGGGGGCTGTCGCCGCGAAGGTCGTGGTTTACGAGTTCTCCGATTTCCAATGTCCTTCGTGCAAGCGCTCGATGGACTATGGCGAAAAGATCTCCAAGGAGTTCGGCAGCGCGGTGCGTTTCGCGCGCGTCGATTTTCCGCTGATGGGAAGCCATCCCTGGGCCTATCCGGCCGCGGTGATGGGGCGCGCGATCTGGAAGCAGAACCCGGACGCTTTCTGGACCTACAAGAACGAAGTCTACGAGAACCAGTCGTCGCTGAATGTCTTCATGCTCGAGGACTTCGCGCGCGGGTTCGTGAAGGATCACGGACTCGACCCGGCGCGCTTCGCCTCGGACATCGAGTCGCGCACGATTCTGGACGAGATCCTGAATGGCGTGGGCGTCGCGCGCGGCCTCGGAATCCAGGGGACTCCGACGTTCATGGTGGACGGAGTCGTGATCATTCCGGGCGATGACGGAAAGCTGCTCTTCGACGCGATCCGGAAAAAGGTCGCCGCCAAATAGCGCTCGTACCGCCGGCCTCCGGCCGGTAAGGGCGCGCGAAGCGCGCCAGAGTACCGCCGGCCTCCGGCCGGTAATGCGCGCGAAGCGCGCTGGCTTCCCGACCAAACAAAGCAGACCTCGCGTGAGCCTGCGCGTTCGTGGCGACCGGCGGGACGCCGGCGGTACATTGGCCTCGCGTGAGCCTGCGCGTTCGTGGCGACCGGCGGGACGCCGGCGGTACATTGGCCTCGCGTGAGCCCGCGCGTTCGTGGCGACCGGCGGGACGCCGGCGGTACATGGCCTCGCGTGAGCCCGCACGTTCGTGGCGACCGGCGGGACGCCGGCGGTACATTACGTCCTAGCTCTGACCCAGAGCCCGCGCTCACACCGCCAGCCGCTCGATCCGCGCCGCCACGCTCTTGAACGCCGGAGTCTTCGACTTCGCGTCCAGCATGCGCGGTACGAGCCGGTTCGCCTCGGGGTAATACATCGCCACGTTCCCCGGACGGATCTCGATGTAGGCAACCGACGCTTCCATCTCCCCCGCCGCCGTGCGCACCACCACCCGCTCCCCCTCGGCCAGTCCCATTCGCCGCCCATCCGCCTCCGCGATCATCACCGCATCCCTCCGATCGACTCCGCGGTAGAGATCCTCGTCCTCGTACACGACGGTGTTGAACTGTCCCTCCGACCGGAGCGTCATCAGCCGAAGCTCACCATCGGCGACGAACGGCGGCGGGAGCGGCGTCACCGCGAAATGCGCTTTCCCGTCCGGCGTCTCGAAGCTCGGCTCATGGAAAGTCCGTCCCTCGATCTGGAACTCCCGGCCGTCATCATCGATTTTAGCCATCGCCTGGAAGCCGGGTACCACCCGGGCGATATCGCGGCGGAGCTGAGCGTGCGAACGGAACGCGCGCCAGTCGAAGCGCCCCGCGGGGAGAATCCTCTCCGCAATCGACGCCAGGATCTCGACCTCCGATCGCATCTCGCCTCGAACCGACGGCACGCCCCCTTCGCTCAGACGGATGTAGTTGAACATCGACTCCTGGGTCGTTCCCTGCCCCTCTTCATCGCGGGCGAGCGCCGGAAGAATGATCATCTCCTGCCCGATCCCATGGACGTGCCCCTCGTTGAGCTTCGTGGTCACGGAGATCGTCACCGGGATCGAGCGCAGGGCCCGCTCCGACCAGTCGCGGTCCGGGTTGGCTCCGAGGAGATTTCCGCCGAGAAGGAAGCAGGCGTCGATTTTTCCTTCCGCCGCCTCGACCATGCAGCCGTAAGTGTCGAGACCTCCCTTGTACTGCCGGATTCCGTAGGCCTCCTCCATCCGGCGGGCAAAACCCTTCTTCATCTCCGGCGAGACTCCCATGGAGCCGACTCCCTGAACGTTGGAGTGGCCGCGGATCGGGAGGAGGCCGACGCCCGGGCGGCCGAGCCATCCGCGGGCGAGCGCGATGTTCGAGAGCGCGAGGATGTTGTCGACGCCGTGGGCATGCTGAGTCAGCCCCATCGCCCAGAGGAAGATGCCTCGCTTCGAGTCGGCGATGATCGCCACCGCAGCGTCGATCTCCGCTCTCTGGAGTCCGCACGACTCGAGAAGCGAATCCCACGATGACGCCTCGACATCCGCGCGCACTTCTTCCCACCCGGCGGCGAACCGCGCGATGAAGTCGTGATCGATCGCGTCGCGTTCGACAAGACCCTTGAGAATGGCCTTGTAGACGGCGACGTCGCTCCCGATGTGAGGCTGAAGGTAGAGATCCGTGATCTTCGAGCCGAAGATCATCGACTTCCAGAGTGACGGCACCCGGAACCGCACCATGCCGAGCTCGCGGACCGGGTTGATCGTGATGACCTTTCCGCCGCGAGTGCGCAGTCTGACGAGCTGGGTGATGAGGCGTGGATGATTGCTGGCGGGATTCGCCCCCGCCACCAGCGCGAAGTCCGCCTTCCCGAGATCCTCGAGCACGATCGACGCGGTTCCGGTTCCATAGACCTTTCCGAGAGCGACGCCTGAGGCCTGATGGCAGTAGTAGGAGCAGTTGTTGATGTTGGCCGTGCCGAAGGCGCGGGCCACAACCTGCATCAGAAAGGCCGCTTCATTTCCCGAACGGCCGGACGAGTAGAAGAAGAGGCGGTCGGGCCCTGCGTCGCGAAGCGCGGCAGCGGCACGGTCGTATGCATCGCCCCATGAGATCCGGTGGAACCGGTCTGAAGCCGCGTCGTAGCAGAGAGGAAAGGCGACCCGCCCCAGCCTCTCGAGCTCGCGCGGGGTCATCTTCTTCAGCGCCGAAACCGGCGTCGCGGCGAGGAGCTCCTCGGAGATCGCGCCTCCCATGTCGCCGCTTTGAGCCTGGACGGATTTCTTGCAGATCTCCGGGAAGTGGCCGGTCTCATTGACCATCCCGCCGAGCTGCCCCCCCATGCCGAGCGCGCAGGTCTTGCAGGCGTTTTTCGAGCGCAACCTTCGATAAAGATCAAGGAAACCGACCTCGCGGCCTCGATCGAAGACATAGCGGAGGGCGGCAAGGCCGCCACCGGCGGCAATCCGGGGTCGAGGCATGGTGGAGAGTGTAGGGAACCGCGCGCGGCAACGGCAAGCTGGTCAGGGGAGAGGGTAGACGTCAGGGAGGAGGGTAGAGGAGCGAGGGACATTCAGGGAACGGCCGCATCCACTGTACCGCCGGCCTCCGGCCGGTAAGCAGGCGGTCAGCCCGCTGCTGTTGTTGTAATGAAGGGCTGGGCGGCGGGACGCCGCCCGCCACTCTGAACGCCGGATCACCGTACACCCGGATCCGCGTTTCCCTCTCCCCTCGCTCGTCGACCCTCTTTCCTCGAAATCCCGTGCGTTCCGCTGCATGTTGCGATAAAAAGACGCGGACGCCTGCGGCACGATCGCCGCAAGGCCGTCATCCCCCAGGAGGAGTCGATGAGCACCGCCAAACTGACCCTCGACGGAAAAGAGCTGGAGCTCCCCGTCGTCGTCGGGACCGAAGACGAAGTCGGGATCGACATCACGCAGCTTCGCGCCAAGAGTGGCGCGATCACTCTCGACCCCGGTTACGGCAACACCGGTTCTGTGAAGAGCGCCATCACCTACATCGACGGGGACCGCGGAATCCTGAGGTATCGCGGCTATCCGATCGAACAGCTCGCCGAGCACGCCAGCTTCGTGGAGGTGAGCTACCTCCTCATCTTCGGACATCTTCCAACGCGCGAAGAGCTCGCCGGGTTCAGCCGAATGCTCACGCGCCACAGCCTGATCCACGAGGACATGAAGAAGTTCTTCGAGGGGTTCCCGCCGTCGGCGCATCCGATGGCGATCCTCTCCGCGATGATGGCTTCACTCTCGGCGTACTACCCGGAGGACGGCGACAACGATCTGAACATGATCCGTCTTCTCTCGAAAGCGCGCACCATCGCCTCTTTCTCCTACAAGAAGTCGGTAGGGCAGCCTTTCATCTACCCGCAGAACCACCTCAGCTACACCGAAAACTTTCTGCACATGATGTTCGCGGTTCCGGCCGAGCCCTACAACGTCCCGCCGGTCCTGAACAAGGCGCTGAACCTGCTGCTCATCCTCCACGCCGACCACGAGCAGAACTGCTCGACCTCGACCGTGCGGATGGTGGGGAGCTCCGAGGCCAATCTCTTCGCCACCATCTCGGCAGGCGTCTGCGCCCTCTGGGGCCCGCTCCACGGAGGCGCCAATCAGCAGGTCATCGAAATGCTTCAGCAGATCCTCGATGACGGCGGCGACTTCGCGAAGTACGTGGAGATGGCGAAGGACAAGAACTCCGGCTTCAAGCTGATGGGCTTCGGCCATCGCGTCTACAAGAATTTCGATCCGCGAGCGAAGATCCTGAAGGAAGCGGCGGACGAGGTTCTCGGCGAGCTCGGACGGCGCGATCCGCTTCTCGACATCGCGAAGGAGCTCGAGAACGTCGCGCTGAGCGACCCCTACTTCGTCGAGCGAAAGCTCTATCCGAACGTCGACTTCTACAGCGGCATCATCTACAGGGCCATGGGCATCCCCACCGAGATGTTCACGGTGATGTTCGCGCTGGGCAGACTCCCCGGCTGGATCGCTCACTGGAAAGAGATGGTCGAGGATCCCTCGATGCGGATCAGCCGCCCCCGTCAGATTTACATCGGGGAGACCGAGCGGAGCTACCTTCCCATCGGCGAGCGCGTCGAGAAAGAGCTGGCGAAAGTCTAGGGAGTTGTTAGTTGTTAGTTGTTAGTTCCGGGGGCCGCAGCCTGGTAGGTGGCAGAGTGGCGGGCGGCGTCTCGCCGCCCAGCCCTTCATGACAAGACCTCCGGACGAGCCACCGCGCTTCGCGCGCCTCACCGGCCGGAGGCCGGCGGTACTCTGGTCTCGCATGAGCCTGCCCGTTTATGGCGACCGGCCGGAGGCCGGCGGTACTCTGACAACTCGGAACTGGGAACTGGGAACAACTAGCAACTAACAACTAGCAACTAACAACCAACAACTAACAACTCCCTCACGCCATCCTGATCACGACGAACGTGATGTCGTCATTGGGCGGCTGGCCGCTGGTCCGATCGTCGGCGGCTCGAGAGAGCGCCGCGATGATCTCCTCGGGGCTCTTCGAGCCGACGGCTCCGAACGCCGCCTCCACCGCCGGATAGCCGAGAGGCTCTCCATTCAGGTCGAGGAGCTCGGGAAACCCGTCGCTCATCAGTAGCAGCGTGTCGCCCGAGTCGAGCTCCGCGCTGATGTCCTGATACTCACCGCCGAAGTTCCCGAGCGGCATCCCTTCCGGCGCAATCTCTTCCACCGTCGCCTTTCGAGCGCGATACACCAGGACCGGCGGCATTCCTGCGGCGGAGATGGTGAGCGTCCTGCCATGAATGGTCGCGAGGGTGAGCGCCATCGTCATCCGCTCGAGGTCCATTCGACGAATGGCCTCTCCGGCCTGGATCAGGAACTGACTCGGCGCCAGTCCAGCCCGGAACGTCGAAAAGAGGCTCTTGACGATGGTGACCATCGTGCCGGCTCGCGCCCCGTGTCCTGTCGCGTCGCCGACCGCGATGGAGAGTCCCCCTTCCGGCGAGAGGTGAAAGTCATAGTAGTCGCCTCCCACCTCGGTCGCGGTCCTCATGTGCACGGCGACTGAAAAGTCCGGTGATGAGGGCAGCTCCTTCGGGAGCAGAGAGAGCTGGAAACGTCTAGCCTCTTCGAGCTCGCTGCTCTTCCGGTCGAATTCCGCCGCGAAGAGCCGCCGTTCGATCTCCTGCTCTTTGCGCGACCGCTCTTCTTCGATCCGCCTCGCCTGATGGTCCCGGAGGTCGCCCGCCATCCGGTTGAATGCGAGAGCCAGCGAGCCGAACTCGTTTTTCGACCGGACTGGCACCTCCGTATCGAGGTCCCCCTGCGCGATCCGCTCAGCCCCCTCGGTCACCATCTGCACGTCGCGCGTCATGTGGTTCGCAATCGGAATGATCCCGATCAGCGCGATCCCGATCAGCCCGAGCCCGTACGCGAAATTCCTTCCGGCTGCGCGCCGGATTTCTTCCAGGGGTTCGCGGATCGGACGGGCGATCCCGAGGGTCAGGCCACTTTCATCGTCTCGCGAGGTCGCCACGACCCAGTTCTTCATGACACGTCGCGAGGAGCGGCGAGCCTCCTCTCCCGTGAGGCCGAGAGATTCGATCGTCTGCTTCGCCTCCGGGTCCTGAGTGTAGAGTTTTCCGTCGTGATCGATGGCGAAAGCGATCTCGCCTTCGCTGCGCTCCCCGAGCCCGATCAGGCTTTCCAACAGCATTCCGGCGCGAATCCGAGGCCGGATCTCGCCGATCACTTCACCGGACCGCGTTACCGGAAGGTGAAGATCGCCGCCAAAGAGAATGCTGGTCTCGCTCTTCGGCTGCGCAACCGCCGGAGCGGAAGTCGTGGTCGTCGTTTTCGTCTCGGTCGTCAACGTTCTGGTCCCGGCGGGGCGGGTGACCACGACTTTCGTGGTCTGCGATCCTCCCGCCTCACTCGTCCGCGGCGTCATCGGGACGGCAGGCGTCGGCGAGACTCTCGGAACGGGCGCGAACCTGGTTCCCGGCGTCGAGGTCATCGCACTCCGTTTGGCCTCCAACTCCGCCGAGCGTTGACGCACGCGAGCCATCAGGCGGGCACGCCGGTTCTCGTCGGGAGTCGCGCGCAACTCTGCTTCCGTTTCGCGCAACTCTCCCTCGGCTTCCATCAGGTCGGACCACGCCTCCATCTGGATTTCGAAATCACGCGACCATTTCTTCGCGGCATCTCCCTGGGCTTCGGCGATTCTTTCCGCGACTTCCGTCGCTTCCGCGACGCGCTGAGCGATCTGCTCCTGATCCTGCTCGCTCATGCTCTGCCGGCTCGCCTCCAGGCTCCGGCTGACCTCCTGCATGATCTGGTCGATATTGATCACCACGGAGGGGAACGGTGGTGGCAGCGGCGGAGCGCTCGCTGCCGCCACGGCGGGCGCTGCGGGCACGGGGGGCGCGGGAGCGACGGGAGAGGGCTCGCTCGGCGGGTTCGGCTCCGTCTCCTCGATGATCTCGGGATTCGCCGGCAGAAACTCGATCGATTCGACGAAGGGAGCGACGTCGCCCATCTCCGAGAGGATGTGTCCGGCCACCGGGTGTCCCAACTCACCATGCGCGCTGATCGCGGCAAAAGGGAGGTCTCCGAGTCGGGCCACCCGGCTGCCTACCTCCTCCCTCACCTCGGTGACGCGGCGATCCATCTGCCTCGCCATCTGCTCCGCTTCGTTCTGCTGGGCTTCGCGGACTGCCTGCTCGGAGGAGAAGTAGGAATAGAGAACGATGCCGGTCAGCGGGAGGACCGAGAGAAGAAGGAACGCGAGAATGAGTTGAGTACGGATCTTCATCGAGTCGTCTCGTGATATTACGGAAATCCCGGGCGTTGGTTCCCGAATTGGCGATTCCCGGCGGCTCGCTCGGGAGGAGCCTGAAACCCTTAAACTTCGACTCGGTTTGTGGATGGGGCATCATCCCTTGCACGGCCCCTGCAGACCGGATTGCGACGAATGCCGGATCAAACTGAATCCATCGTCATCGGGAGCGGCCCGAACGGCCTCTTCGCGGCCGCGAAACTGGCGCGCGCAGGGCTGCCGGTTCGGATATTCGAGGCCAGGGCGACCCCGGGCGGAGGGACGCGCACCGAGGAAGTCACCCTTCCCGGATTCCTCCACGACATCTGCTCGGCCATTCATCCGACCGCGCTGGTCTCTCCCGCGTTCCGGGAGCTCGAGCTCGAAAAGCGCGGGCTCGAATGGATATGGGCGCCGATCGAGCTGGCGCATCCCTTCGATGACGGGTCCGCGGCCGTCCTGCGGCGGTCGGTCGACGAGACCGCGGCAGGATTGGGCGCGGACCGAAGCGCATGGATCGACGTCTTCCGGCCGCTGGTCGAGCATTCATCCGAGCTGTTCGAAGATCTTCTTCGCCCCATCCGTCTTCCGCGCCATCCTGGACTGGCGGCACGATTCGGTTTTCTGGGATTGCGGTCGGTGCGGGCGTTCGCCTCGCGTTTTCAGAATCCGAAAACGCGCGCGATCTTCGCCGGATGTGCCGCCCACGCGGTCGTACCGCTCCACTTTCCAGGCACCGCCTCGTTCGGCCTGGTCCTCGCTCTCTCGGCGCATGCGGCAGGATGGCCTTGCGCGCGTGGGGGCTCGGTCGCGATCACGAACCGATTGCTCGAGCTGCTTTCAGAGCATGGCGTTTCACTGGAGCTGTCGAGCGAAGTCAGGTCGATCGATCAATTGCCCGGTGAAGGCCCTCTTTTCTTCGACGTGACACCGAGACAGCTTCTGGCGATTGCCGGGGAGCGCTTTCCGCGAGGTTATCGCGAGCAGCTCGGGTCGTTCCGGTACGGTCCCGGCATTTTCAAGATCGACTGGGCGCTGTCGGGACCCGTTCCCTGGACCGCCCCTGAATGCCGGGTCGCGGCGACCATCCATCTCGGCGGTACATACGAGGAGATCGCTGAATCGGAGCTGGCTGTCTGGGAGGGACGCCATGCCGAGCGTCCTTTCATCCTCTTCGCCCAGCAGAGCCTTTTCGATCCGACTCGGGCCCCGGAGGGGAAACAGACCGGCTGGGCTTACTGCCACGTGCCGCACGGATCCACCGAAGACATGACGGATCGCGTCGAAAATCAGATCGAGCGGTTCGCACCGGGCTTCCGCGACCTCATACTCGGCAGGAAGACGATGACCACTGGTGACGTCGAACGCCATAATCCGAACATGATCGGAGGGGACATCGGCGGAGGAGCGAACGATCTCGCCCAGTTTCTGATGAGGCCGTTCATCCGTTGGAATCCATACACCACCCCGGATCCTCGTATTTTCCTCTGCTCGGCGTCGACGCCGCCTGGAGGCGGCGTCCACGGCATGTGCGGCTTCGGAGCCGTGGATGCCTATCTCGCCCGCCCCTGAAGTTTTGATGGCATCACGAATGCTCTCTCCGATTCAGGAGGATCCTGCGCATGCGTGTTCTGGTCACCGGAGGGAGCGGAGTCATCGGGGCAGGTTTGATTCCCGAGCTCATCAAGCGGGGAATCGAAGTGCGGCTGCTGAGCCGGGGTGCGAACGAGGAAGCCGAAGCGTGGCCCGAGGGAGTCGATCCGTTTCCGGCCGACGTCGCCAATCCGGAGACGCTGAAGGGAGCGGCGGATCAGTGTGACGCGGTCGTCCACATCACGGGAATCGTGGACGAAGATCCTCCCGACGTCACCTACGCGAAAGTCAATGTCGAGGGAACGGCAAACATGCTCGCCGAGGCAGAGCGAAGCGGCGCGCCGCGTTTCATCTATATTTCCTCACTCGGCGCAGATCGGGGCGAATCCGACTATCACCGCTCGAAGCTGCAGGCCGAGGAAAAGGTCCGGGCGTATGGCGGACCCTGGATCATCCTCCGGCCGGGCAACGTCTATGGCCCGGGCGACGACGTCATCTCCCGAGTCCTCAAGATGGCGCGATCTCTTCCGGCCATTCCGGTCGTCGGTCACGGCGACCAGCCTTTTCAGCCGATCTGGTACGAGGATCTCGGCCGCGCCATTGCCGACTCGGTGACGCGTTCCGACCTCCCAGGACAGACTCTCCAGCTCGCAGGAGACGAGACGGTCACGACCAGCGACCTGGTGGAGAAGATCAGCGAAATCGTCGACCGGAAAATTTTCGCTCTTCCCATCCCTCTCTTCGCCGCGGGGCTCGCCGCGAAATCAGCGAGCATTCTCGGCGTCGATTTTCCGCTCACGGAATCCCGGCTCGCGATGCTTCTCGAGGAGAACCTCGTTCCGGAAGGAGAGGCCAATGCGCTGACCACGATCTTCGGCCTGTCCCCTCTCCCGCTGGACGAAGGACTCCGGCAGCTCGCCACGAAGATCCCCGAGGTGACGCCATCCGAGGGTGTGGGGGCGCTGGAGCGAAAGAGGTTCTGGGCCGACATCGAGGGATCGGACAGGACGCCGCAGGAGCTGATGAACGACTTCCGGGAGAATTACAAGGAGATTCTGCCGATCGATTTCGGAGTGGAGGGAGATGGCGGGGCCAGGCTGGAGGAAGGGGAAACGATCAGCGCAGCCCTCCCCATCCGCGGGCACATTCAGATCCGAGTCGAGGAATCGACTCCGACGCGAATCACCTTCGGAACGATCGAGGGACATCCGCTGGCCGGAATCGTTCAGTTCAGCTCGTCGAAAAAGAACGATCGGCTGACGTTTATGGTCGAGGTTCATTCGCGGGCGGCGGGCTGGTTCGATTTTCTGGCCATGAAAATGGGTGGAGAGACTGCGCAGCGCCTGAACTGGGAGACGGTCGTCGAGCGCATGGTGGAGCGAAGCGGGGGGATGGCGGCGGACGGTGTGCAGAACGAAAAGGAAACGATCGACGACGAGCGCGAGGAAACAAGCGTAGAGTCGTGGGTTGAGCGGTTCGTCACGCGGCGGCGCCGGCATGAAGCAGAGGAGCAGACCGGTGCACGCCCCGGGCGGTGACCGAGAGGCGGGAACAGACTCGGGTCGACGGCGGCATGCCGGCCTGCCACAATCGCGATGATGACCGGATTGCTTTCGTGGCTCGTGTCGGGACTGCTCGCGGCCGTCGTCGCCAGCCGGATCCGGCGGCGCTCGAAAGACTGGCGGATCGAGGGAGTCGTGGCCGTAATGGCCGCGCTGGTCGCCGGGCTCGCTGCCACGGCGATGGACTTCGGCGGCCTGGAGGTCCTCGATTTTCGCGCGGTGATGTTCTCGTTTCTCGTCGCGGCCGCCGCGATTGCCGGCGTCCGGCTCGGCTTGCCGAGGAGACCAATGCGGGATTCCACTCGATGACGCGTGATAGCATCCCGGACGGTCGCACGTAGAACCCCGCGGCCGTCGCCATCCTCCGAAGGAGCTCCTCATGCCCAATGGAATCGTTCGTGTGCCGAGTCCGGTGAACGAGCCAGTGAAGTCGTATGCGCCGGGCTCGCCGGAAAAGGCTTCGCTCAAGAAGCGTCTCGATCGGATGATGTCGGAGAAGATCGAGATCCCGCTGATCATCGGCGGGAAAGAGATCAAGACCGGCTCGACTGCGGAAGCCGTCTGTCCTTTCGACCACTCCCACGTCCTCGCCACCTACCACCAGGCAGGCGCTCCCGAAGTCGCGCTGGCGATCGAGGAGTCGCAGAAAGCCTGGCGGACATGGTCGGAGATGCGATGGGAGGATCGGGCCGCCGTGTTCCTCAAGGCGGCTGAGCTGCTGGCCGGGCCGTGGCGCGACACGATCAACGCCGCGACCATGCTCAATCAGGCGAAGACGGTCCACCAGGCTGAGATCGACTCCGCCTGTGAGCTGATCGATTTCCTCCGCTTCAACCCTCACTACATGCAGTTCATCTACGAGCAGCAGCCCGAGAGCTCGCCGCTCACGTGGAACTACGTCGAGTACCGCGCGCTGGAAGGGTTCGTCTTCGCAGTCACACCGTTCAACTTCACTTCGATCGCGGGCAACCTCCCGACCTCCGCTGCGATGATGGGCAACGTGGTCCTCTGGAAGCCCGCCTCCTCGGCGGTGCTGTCGGCCTACTACATTCTGCGGATGCTCGAGGAAGCGGGGCTTCCCCCCGGGGTGATCAACTTCATCCCCGGGAAGGCATCCCAGGTGGGCGATCCGGTTCTCGACAGCCCGCTGCTCGCGGGAATTCACTTCACCGGATCCACCGGCGTCTTCCAGTCCATGTGGAAGAAGATCGGCGCGAACATACACCGCTATCACAGCTACCCGCGGATCGTGGGAGAGACGGGCGGAAAGGATTTCATTTTCGCCCACCCCACGGCAGACGTCCCGAGCCTCGTGACTGCCCTCGTGCGGGGTGCGTTCGAGTATCAGGGGCAGAAATGCTCGGCCGCTTCGAGAGCCTACATTCCTCGGTCGCTCTGGGACGACGTGAAGAAGGGAATTGGCGAGCAGCTCTCAGAGATCCGCACCGGTCCACCCACCGACTTCAGGAACTTCTTCTCGGCGGTGATCGACGCAAACTCGTTCCGCTCGATCAAGGGATACCTCGATTTCGCGAAGTCTTCGGACGACGCGGAGATCATCTTCGGCGGGAAGTGCGACGACTCCAGAGGCTATTTCGTGGAGCCGACCGTCGTCCTGACGAAGAAGCCCGATTTTCGACTCATGTGCGAGGAGATCTTCGGACCGGTTCTGACGATCCACGTCTATGAAGATGCGGCGATGGATGCCGCTCTCGAATCGCTCGATACCGCGTCGCCTTACGCCCTCACCGGCGCGATCTTCGCTCGCGACCGCGGGGTCATCGCGGACCTCTCCGCCAGACTCCGGCATGCCGCTGGAAACTTCTACATCAATGACAAGCCGACCGGCGCCGTCGTGGGGCAGCAGCCTTTCGGCGGCTCCAGAGCCTCAGGGACGAACGACAAGGCGGGGTCCTATCTGAACCTGATCCGATGGGTCTCCATGAGAACCGTCAAGGAGAACTTCGTCCCGCCTGTCCACTTCGGATATCCATTCCTGGAAGAGAAGTAGGGTCGGGGGACGGGGGCGTGGGGGGGCGGGTCGGACACGCCCGCGGGGGTGTCGGTCATTCAGAGTGGGGGAAGGTCGCGAGCGACGGTGGAGCGGAGATGACCGTCGAGCACGAAGCTCTTCGCGGCGCGGGAGTCATTCAGAGGCCGCACGCGCCAGCCGCGCAGAATATGAGGTGGCGTCGCGGCCGAAGAATCTCAGCCGCGATGATCGCAGTCGGGTTCTCATACACGTCCAGACGCGTTCGTAGGATGCGACTGCACCGGCACAAGAACCCGATGACGGCTTTGCGCATTCTGAGATTCTTCGGCCGCGAGACCAATCGTCGCGGTACTTCGGTCTCCCGTGCGGCCTCTGAATGACAAGCCCGCCCTGCACGCCTTCGGCATTTGAGATCCAGCGAAGCAACGCTCTCGTGCCGACTCGAGCTCCGCGTTTCTCGCGTCCCGCACGCCCAGATCCTTCGCTCACGCTCAGGATGACACGGCCGCTGTCGCTCAGGACTCAGCACCCAGGACTCAGCACCCAGCACCCAGCACCCAGCACTCAGGACTCAGCACTCAGGACTCAGCACTCAGGACTCAGGACTCAGCACTCTTCTCCTTCTGCACTTCGAGCTTCGCGTCGATCATGACGTGATGCTCGAGGCCGAGAAGGTTGGCGAGCTTCCGGACGAGATAGTTCTCGTGGTTATGGAGCTGGCCGTCGCGGTAGACGAGTCGCCACATCTCCTTGACGATCTCGACCCGGTCGGGGAGTGGCATGTTCTGCCGGAGGACGTTGGTCATCGCGAAGTGGTCGATGGTGCTTTGGCGATGTTCTTCGGCCGTCTCGACCAGGTCACTCGCATCGTCGTCGGTCAGCGCGAACCGTTCGCTGAGATAGGCGACCAGTCCTTCGCGCTCCTTCAATGAAAAGGAGTCGTCCGCGTACGCCGTCTCCAGCAGCACCGAAGCAGTCGCCAGCCGGAGACGGTGATCGTGATCGAGCGTCTGCTCTTCGGGTGAGGATGCGGTGAGCTGTTCCTTGAAAAAGCGGGCGAGGTTCTGAAAGCCCATCAGGCGCTCTCCCCGGCCGGAGCCAGACCGAAAGCGGCGCCGTGCCATGAGCGTGCCGCCGGCGCGGACCATCGCCCGGCGCGCACTTCGGCGAGCGATTCCGGTGTCAGGTCGTAGACGGTCGTCGACGCGTCGATCTCGCCGGCGTCGACGAGGCGGCGGAACTCGGACCTGGTCACCGAGCGAACCTCGTCTCCCAGCCGAAAGAAGATCAGCGCCGAATCGAGGAAATCGACGCCGGCCTCGCTGCCGATCGCGCGCACCTTCTGAAAGAGCTTGTCGATCGAGCAGCCGGAAGCGATGGTGCGGTCGGGGACGCCGATGAAAAGGAATCGTCTCTCCTTCACGTCGGCGGCGCCGGCCAGCTCCTGTCCGTGCGATTGCCATCCCTGGAAGAAGCTGGCCATCGCATCGCGGACTCGCGTTTCCACCGCGGGATCGAGAGGCGCGGATGCGCCGAAGATCCAGACGCGCGCGTCATCGGGGAGTTTGTCGAAATCGATTCCTGCCATGGTTCCTGTATTTACTCCGTAGTGGTTTCGGACGGGGTGTTTCCCGGCGAATCGCTGCCGAGCGTCGACGCGACGATCGCCTTCTGCTGTGCTTCGTGACGATGGTGGGATCCGGTTGCCGGCGCGGCGGCGAAAGGCCGGCCGACATAACGGAGCGGAACCTGGATCATCGGAGAGAGCCGCTCGTCGACGAAGTGCCAGCCGCCCATGTTGCGCGGCTCTTCCTGCGCCCAGACGATCTCCGTCGCATTCGAATAGCTCCCCAGGACCTCGGTCAGCATCGGCTTGGGCCAGGGATAGAGCTGCTCGAGCCGGACGATCGCGACGTCCGGATTGTCGCCGCGCGCCGCGCTGAGATCGTAGTAGAGCTTCCCGGTCGTGAGGACCACGCGCCGGACGCCGCTGCGATCCGCTCCATTGGAGAAGCGCGGGTCGTCGAGAACCGGCTCGAACCGGCCGCCCGTCATCTCGTCGACCGAAGAGACGGCCTGGGGATGGCGGAGGAGCGATTTCGGCGTCATGACCACCAGCGGTTTCCGTGGATCGGTGCGCACCTGCCGCCGCAGCGCATGGAAGTACTGCGCGGGAGTGGTGGCATTGACCACGCGCATGTTTCCCTCGGCGCAGAGGATCAGGAACCGCTCGAGGCGCGCGCTCGAATGCTCCGGACCCTGTCCTTCGTAGCCGTGAGGAAGGAGAAGCACGAGCCCGCTGTGCTGGCTCCACTTCTCCTCGGCGCTCGCCAGGAACTGGTCGATGATGATCTGCGCTCCATTCATGAAGTCGCCGAACTGCGCTTCCCACAAGACCAGCGAGGAAGGGTCGGCCACCGAGTAGCCATACTCGAATCCGAGGACGCCGTACTCGGAGAGCAGCGAATCGTAGACGGCGAACCCGATGTTCGGATCCTCGGTCAGCCGTTGATGGGAGGGCTTGGTCGAGTCGAACCGAGCCGCTTCCTTGAGGTCGTTGAGCGGAAGATACTCGCGCCCCGTCGCGTAGTCGACGAGCACCGCGTGACGCTGCGAGAACGTTCCACGACCGCTATCCTGGCCGCTCAGCCGCACGCGGTGGCCATCGAGCATGACCCCGCCGAAGGCCATCAGCTCGGCCGTGGCCCAGTCGACGCTGGACTCGCCGGCAATCATGGCCCGCCTCTTCTCCAGAAGAGCCTTCAGCTTCGGATGAATCGTGAATCCATCGGGTACCGTGGTCAGGGCGTTCGAGATCAGCTCGACCGCTTCCGGGCTGATGCCCGTATCGGGCGACGGCTGACCCTGAATGCCGGTGACTTCCTCGTCGGTCCAGAGCGGATGGCGATCGGACGGGGGAGGATCGCTGGCTTCCCGCGTGCGGTCGAATGCTTCCTGGAGTTTGTTCTGGAAGCTCTCCAGCCAGCTCTCCGCTTCCTTCGGATCGAGATCTCCCTTGCGCAGCAGCGCCTCGGTGTAGAGCTTCCGCGTGGAACGATGATCGCGAATGAGCTTGTACATCCGCGGCTGGGTGAACGATGGATCATCTCCTTCGTTGTGTCCCTGCCGCCGGTAACAGAGCATGTCGATGACCACATCCTTCTTGAACTTCTGGCGGAACTCGAATGCGATCTCGATCGCCCGGACGCAGGCCTCGGGGTCGTCGCCGTTGACGTGGAAGATCGGCGCCTGAACCATCTTCGCGACGTCGGTCGCGTAGACCGACGAGCGAGCCTCTTCAGGGCCGGTGGTGAATCCGATCTGGTTGTTCACGACCAGGTGGACGGTTCCGCCTGTCGTGTATCCCGGAAGCTGAGACAGGTTGAGCGTTTCGGCGACCACGCCCTGTCCCGCGAACGCTGCATCGCCGTGGATGAGGAGCGGAATGACCTTCGAGCGATCGAGGTCGCCGACGATCCGCTGGTGGGCTCGTGCCATTCCTTCGACGATCGGGTCGACGGCCTCCAGGTGACTGGGGTTCGAAGCGAGTGTCAGCTCGATCTTCGTTCCGTCCGGCGATTCGTGAAGTCCCTCGGATCCGAGGTGATACTTGACGTCTCCCGACCCCTGCGCGGAGGCCGGATCGAGATCGCCTTCGAACTCGTTGAAGATCTTCTCGTAGGATTTTCCGAGGATGTTGGCGAGGACGTTGAGGCGCCCTCGGTGAGCCATTCCCATCACCACCTTGGTGACGCCGTGCTTCGCCGCGCGGTTGAGTAGGTGATCCGTCATCGGGATCAGCGACTCGGCGCCCTCCAGTGAGAACCGCTTGTGGCCGATGTATTTGGTGTGAAGAAACTTCTCGAAGACCTCCGCGTCGGTCAGCTTCATCAGAATCCGGCGCTTGAGGGCTCCGTCGAGCGGCGCCGCGTTGTGAGTCGGCTCCATCTGATCCCGGAGCCAGCGTTTCTCGACGGGGCTCTGGATGTGCATGTACTCCGGTCCCAGCTTTCCGCAATAGGTGTCGCGGAGAATCTCGAGGATGTCGCGGAGACGCGCGGTCGGCTTCCCGGAAAGCCCGCCGGTGATGAACTCACGGTCGAGATCCCAGATCGTCAGTCCGTAGTAGTTCAGATTCAGCTCCGGATGCGCGCCGACCCGGTAGTCGAGGGGGTCGAGATCGGCGATCAGATGACCGCGGACCCGATAGGCGTTGATCAGCTGAAGGACGCCGGCCTGGCGGCGGAGTCCCTCCTCATTGTTGATCGCGCCAAAGAGTGAAGGGCGGCGGTCACGTCCCCAGCGAAGAGGCTCGTACGGGATGCGGAGATCCCGGAAGATGTCGTCGTAGAAGTTTTCTTCTCCGAGGAGAAGCGTCTCGATCTTCGCGAGGAAGGCGCCGGATTCGGCGCCCTGGATGATCCTGTGATCATAAGTCGAGGTCATCATCATGACCTTGGAGACACCGAGCTCCGCGAGGATTTCGGGATCGGTCGCCGCGTACTCGGGCGGATAGTCGATCTGTCCGGTGGCGATGATCGTTCCCTGACGCTGCATGAGCCTGGGGACTGATGCGATCGTCCCGATGGTCCCCGGGTTCGTCAGCGAGATGGTGGTCCCTTCGAAATCGGCGATCTCGAGAGTGCTGTTGCGCGCCTTTCTGACCAGATCGTTGTAGGCGCGGACGAACTGAGCGAAATCGAGGCTTCCCGATTTCTTGACGCTCGGCACGACCAGCGATCGTGAGCCATCCTTCTTCTCCACGTCGATGGCGAGGCCGAAGTTGATCTCCGTGTTGTCGACCCGCGACGGCTGATCGCCGTTCTGCTGGAACGAGGAGTTCATCCGGGGGAACTCGCCGAGCGCCTTGACGATGGCCCAGGCGATGACGTGAGTGAAGGAAGCCTTGTTCTGTCCGGAGAGAGTGAGGTGATGATTGATCACCTTGCGGTTCTCCTCGAGAACCTTGACGGGGATGGAGCGGACGGAGGTCGCTGTCGGGACGGAGAGCGAGGCCTCCATGTTCTGGACGATCTTCGATGCGACTCCGCGCAGCGGCACGACCGTGTGCGTCGGCGCCGCCTCTGCCGCGGGCTTCGCCTGCTCGGGCTGAGGCGCGGCGGGCTGCGCGGGCGCTTTCGCCGCGGCGGGAGATGCGGGTGGCGCGGCCGCGCGGGCGGAGGGAGGGGTGGGGGCGGCGGTGCTGGGTTGGGGGGCGGTTGAGGTGGCGGTCCTGTTCAGCGGTTGAGGCGACCAGCTGGCGGCGGGCTCTCCGTCGTTGTCCGGTTCTGGCGTTCCCTCATGTCCGTTCTCATCGATCTCCGGCTGGGGCTCGTAATCCTGAAAGAACTCACGCCAGCTCGGGCTGACCGACTGAGGGTTCTGCCGGAACTTGTCGTAAAGCTCCTCGATGAAGGCGATGTTGGTTCCGAATGGGGACGACGCTGACATGGAAATCCTTTACCAAAAAGTACTTACATCAGAAAGTTAACGGGAAGCCGCCGCGGATCATTTCGTCTGTGGCAAGCCCACTGTACCGCCGGCTCCCACTGTACCGCCGGCCTCCGGCCGGTCGCCATGCCCGTGCAGGCTCACGCGAGTCCACTGTACCGCCGGCGTCCCGCCGGTCGCCATGACCGCACAGGTTCACGCGAGTCCACAGCACCGCCGGTCCTTGTTTCATGTTCAAAGAGCGGCGGGCCACGCCCGCTTGCCGGCTGAAAGCCGGCGCCGCAGAAGCCTCACTCGCCATCTAGTCCGATACGCCCGCACCGTCCCTCCTCACCGATTCGTTGCGATCGGCGAGCGTGTGGGAAAGCGAGGTCAGACCGAGCCATCCGAGGCCGGCGGCGAAGCCCGCGAGAACATCCGAAGGAAAGTGAACCGCAAAGTAGACGCGCGAGTAGCCGACCGACCCGACGATCGCGGCCGTCGCGATCAGTGACGCCGCTTGAAAACGGTGCGGCATCCGCTCGACCAGATGATGAGTCACGATCGGATACGTGGCCGCCGAAAGGAGCGAGTGTCCGCTCGGGAAGCTGTGCGACTTCGGAAGCTTGATCAGCCGGTTCAGCTCCTGGGGACGCTGGCGCTGAAAGATCGCTTTGAGCGCCGTATTGAGGACCATGGCGCCTCCGGTCGAGATCAGAACGGTCCAGGCGTCATGCGGCCGGCGGCGCCGGATCATGACGAGCGCGGTGAGTCCCGCCGCGGTTCCGATCGCAGTATGAGATCCGAGTGCGGTGGCCGCGCGCATCGCGGCGTCCATCCGGGGTCCCTTGGCGCTGGTCGCGAGATCGAGCAGCGCCGTGTCGAAGCGATCGGCCGATCCCGCCACGACCTCCTGAGCCTGCCGCTTGAAAAACCAGAACGCGACGGTCGCCATGATGAGACCGCCGGAGATGCCGATCGCTCTCGGAAGGAAGGGGTCTGGCCGGGAACGCCGGAGCGCCGGCGGCTCGGGTCGGAGCGCCGCTTCTTTCTTTTTCGCGCGTGATTTCATGAACGGCTCTCGAAAAACCCCTCTGGTGGCGACGATAGCAGAATCTGCCCCGCTCACAATGGTTTCGAGAAACGTACCATTCGCAGCGACGGCGTCGCATCGCATACGCGCGCGTAGAAGGCTTCGCTCGCGGCCCACGAGATGACCGCTTCCCGGTAACCGAGCCGGCGGAGGTCCCCGAGTGAGGCGAGGAGGAGCTCACGCCCGAGGCCGATCTTCCTCGCCGCCGGCTCGACCCCCGCAGGGCCGAAAAAGCCAAGGCCGCGGTTGTTGGCCTCATGGGCAGAAAACCCTGCGATCTCGCCCGTCGGCGCTCGCGCCGCGAAGAGCGTCGGGGGATCGTTTTTCATCGCCCGCGCCGCCTCGAACGACCATAGGGCGCCGAATCGGTTCCGGATGAAGGCCACGATCTCATCGACTGTTGCAGCCGTGGCCCTCTCGATCCGTGCTCCATCGTGCGCATACGGCATGGAGTCGAGCCTCGCGGCGAGATTCACCGCGACGTCGCCTCGGAGATATCCGCGTCGATCGAAGAAGGCCAGGGTTCCGGAATCATCGGCGGGGACTCCCGGCAGAAAATAATTGCCCGCTCCCGAGTAAACCTCGACCGATGAACGTCCCGCCGCACGCGCCCGCTCCTCGACGCGCGTCAGGAGCTCCGTTCCGATCCCCATCCTTCGGCTCGATCTCCGGACGGCGAGAATGCGGATTCCCCGATCGTCCGTCGTGACCAGTCCGGCGGGCTCGCCGTCCACTTCCGCCAGTAGCGTCACCGGGGATCCGAAGGCTCCTTCTTCGAAGCACTTTTCCTCGATGACGGCAGCGAGCTCGTAGGGAGTTTCGTTCGCGTCTGTTGCAATCTGGCGTATCGGACCGAGGTCGCTGCGGGACGCTTCACGGATCGCCATGCGGGCGAAGAGTATCGCGGGGCATTGCGCGGGAGAAGAACTGCGAATGGCGGGGACGAAGTTGGCCCTTCATTCGCAGGCAGACTCGACAGACATGAGCTCGACGATCGTCCGTTGTCCGGAATGGGTTCTGCGATGACTCCTCCCGCTCAAGGCGATTTTGGCGAGCGTGCCGAACTCCAGATCTTCTTCAGGAAGGTAGTCATCGTCTTCGCGGTCGCGCTCACTCTCCTTCTTCTCTGGTACGTCCGGAGAGTCGTCATCCTGATCTTCATCGCGGCCGTGCTAGCGGCCGGCATCTCACCGGCCGTCCATCGCGTGCGAGTCTTCATCCGTCACGCGTTGAATGTCAGGATCCGGCGGGGGACGGCCGTGGTTCTGGTCTACATTCCCTTTCTGATTCTCGCGGTGTTGTTTGCGATATTCGGACTGCCGCGCATCGTGGTGGAAGGGGCGGACCTCGCGCGCAAGCTTCCGGTGCTTCTCGAAAGTCACATCATCCAGCCGCTCTCACCTTACCTGCCGGTCGAGGAGCTGCGGAGGATGGTGGCTGGCGAGACCTCGGAGATCGAATTGTTCACTTACTTCCGCGGTGCGGTCGGCGTCGTGGCTTCGATCATCATCGTTCTCGTGCTGATCGTCTACATGATGATCGACGCGGAACGGCTGAGAAACGTCTTCCTTCTCTTCTATCCCGCGGAGGAGCGAGGAAGAAAACGGCGGATGGTCCGCAGGCTGAGCCGGCGGCTGAGCTCCTGGCTGGCGGGGCAGCTACTGCTGGCACTGATCATCGGAGTCGCCACGTTCATCGGTCTGATGCTCCTCGGAATCCCCTACGCTCTGCCGCTTGCTCTGGTGGCGGCGATCGGGGAGATGATTCCCATCATCGGGCCGATCCTCAGCGCGATTCCCGCCCTGGTTTTCGCCCTCCTGCAGTCTCCTCAGCATTTCTGGGCCGTTCTGGTCATGGCGGTGATGATCCAGCAGCTCGAAAACCATCTGCTGGTGCCCCGGATCATGGGCGCCAAGGTCTCGGTCTCGCCTCTTGCGGTCGCGATCGCCTTTCTCATCGGCGGAAGTCTGCTGGGGATCCTCGGCGCCATCATGGCCATTCCGATGACCGCGATCATTCAGGTCGGATTCGAGGAAGTGTTCGTCACGCGACGCGAGCGGCGGCACGATCGGAGCCGCCCCGGGACTCTCGGCAGCGACCGCTGATCCTTTGAATCAGGAAATTTCGTCCATGGCGTGACCGTTGGCCCCGGTCGAGCGTCTCAATCGCAGTTTCCTCTGCAATTTAGATCGTACCGAGAGGCCCCAATCCATGACCCTGATTCAGCGTCCGCTCCGGTGGATGATCGCCGGCGCGCTCCTCATTCTTCTCGTTCCCCCCGCTGAGGGCGGCAGTCCCTCGTACCGCTCGAATGGCGAGATGGTGTTCGTCGAAACGGTGGGCCGCCCGATGCTCTTCGGCGGCCTCACTCCTCCCTTCGTTCAGGGAGAGCTCAGTAACGTCCGGGCCTTCCTCGACGAGACCTGGTTCTGGACCGGCCGCCGGTGGATTCAGGATTTCGCCCCCACCCCTCCGGGACGAGCGACATTCGAAATGGTCTGGGACTCCAACGATGACCAGGTGATTCTCTTCGGCGGTCTGACCACGGGCAACACTCTCCTTGCCGACACGTGGCAGTACCGCGACGGAGCCTGGTCCCAGATCGCGACTCCAAACGCACCCTCGGCGCGCCGCCTCAACGGCATGGCGTACGATCCGCTGCGCGATCGTGTCGTGCTCTTCGGTGGCTCCGACCTCGTCAACAACTTCACCGACACCTGGGAGTTCGACGGAACGACGTGGATCAGGATCAGCGAGAGCGGACCGGACGTGAGAAATCCCGAGCTGGTCTGGGACGGTGCGCGTCACGAGCTCCTGATGATCGGGCTGAAGGCCGACTCGGCGACCGTGATGTACAGGCTGGTCGACGGCGTCTGGGAAGCGATCGTGACCGAGGATCTCCCGGAGTGCGTCAGCCTCACATCGATGGTGTGGCAGGAGCACAACGGAAACGTGCTTCTTTTCGGCGGCGCATGCTTCACCGGCGTTTCGTCAGCGAAGACGTGGGAGTGGGACGGGACGAACTGGACCGAGATCACCACCACTGGCACGCCTGGGCTCCTCTTCGGCCATGCCATGGCCTACGACGCGGCCCGCGGGCAGACCATTCTGCAGGGGGGGACCTCATCGGGCTTCGACCGCAGCGCCACATGGTCCTATCGCGATGGACGCTGGAGAGCCGAGATCGCCACCTTCGGCCCCGACGGAAGATCGCTGCCCGTATTCGTGGCCGATCCCGAGGCGCGCGCCTCTTTCCTCTTCGGAGGGTTGAACGCCGAGCCGGACCTCTGGAGATTCATGAACGGCACCTGGGCGCCCGTCATCGTGGAGGGGATCCCAGGGGATTGTTTTTATCCGCTCGGCGTGTGGGACAGCGATCGTAAACGGACTGTCATCGTCTGTCAGGACAGCGACGTCTTCGAATGGAATGGTCAGGCGTGGACCGACTTCACCTCACTGAGCACCAGGCCGCCTCTCCGGTCCCTCGGCTCGATCGCCTACGACTCAACTCTCCGGAGGACCGTGCTCTACGGCGGCTTCAGCGGATTCGACTACATCAATGAGACCTGGCTCTGGGACGGGGTCCGTTGGACCAAGGCCGATGGGGCGCATCCAGGCTACCGCTCCCTGGCCGCGATGTTCTATGACCCGATCTCGAAGAAGACCATTCTCTATGGTGGGATCGGACGGCAAACCCGCGAGGGAGTCCTGGTGCGTTTCGGCGATACGTGGAACTTCAACGGAACCCGCTGGGTCAAGATGGAGAACGTCAACTCTCCACCGCCGCGCTACGGTGCGCTGATCGCGACCGATCCGACCACGGGCATTACCCACATGGTCGGCGGGAAGAACGAGCTCGAGCGGTTCATCAACGAGCACTGGACATGGGACGGCTCACGCTGGACCAAGCTCGCGCCACCCCGGTTGCCGACTCCGCGCATGAACGGCGGCATGGTCTGGGATCCATCGACGGACCGGCTGACGATCTTCGGCGGTTACGCCGGCACCTATCACTCCGACCTCTGGGTTTTCGACGGAACCACGTGGATGCCTCAAGAGGACGAGGGACGCCGCAGACGGTCCGTCAGTGTCGACCGATCGGGGTCCGCGGAGTCGGACGCGAGTCGGACGCGTGGAGTCCGGCACGGAGACTTTTGAGTCACCCGACGAGGGGCGCCCCGAGGCGCCCCTTGTGCTAACCTCGAGCGCTTCCGCGAAGCGATTTTCGCGAGTCAGAGAATCTCTGTCGTGCGCCGCTACGCAGATCGAGCCGAGAAAGTCCGATCATGAGTGAAATGACGCTTACACATCCCTCCCGGAGCGTGGCTGAGCCGCGGCGATCGCTGACCGAGGCGCTCGATACCGTGGTTCCCGTCGACCAGATCGGCGTCGAAGAGCGGGCCGCTTCTCTGGCCAAACGTTCCCTGAAGAAGGAGTCGAAGATCGAAGGGTTGCGCCTCGCGATCCGGATGATCGATCTGACGACTCTGGAAGGAAAAGACACGACCGGGAAGGTGACGGCTCTCTGCCGCAAGGCGATCCGTCCCGATCCGAGTGACGCGTCGATACCCTCCGTAGCCGCGGTCTGCGTCTACCCGAACATGGTCCCGGCCGTCCGGCGCGCCCTCGCCGGCAGCGGCGTGAAGACCGCCTCGGTCGCCACGTCGTTCCCGAGCGGCCAGAGTCCTCTGGAGATCAAGGTGGACGAGACGCGCCGCGCCGTGGCCATGGGCGCCGACGAGATCGACATGGTGATCAACCGCGGCGCCCTTCTCTCCGGCGACGATCAGATGGTCTTCGATGAAGTGGTGGCCGTGAAGGAAGCCTGCGGGCCGGCGCATCTCAAGGTCATTCTGGAGACCGGCGAGCTCGGCTCGTACGACACCGTGCGCCGCGCGTCGGCCATCGCGATGTACGCGGGCGCGGATTTCATCAAGACGTCGACGGGCAAGATCGGCGTCGGAGCGACGCTGCCGGTGACTCTGGTCATGCTGGAGGCGATCCGGGACTTTCATCACGCGACCGGAATCCGTATCGGGATGAAACCAGCCGGCGGAATCTCGAACTCGAAGCTCGCGCTGGCCTACCTGGTCATGCTCTACGAGACCATGGGTCCGGACTGGATGACGCCCGATCTCTTCCGGTTCGGAGCCAGCTCGCTTCTGAACGACATACTCATGCAGCTTCGCAAGGAAGCCACCGGCGCGTATCAGTCGTCGGATTACTTCACTCTCGATTGATTTCCGGAGAGCCTCAATGACAGACACCATCCATGATCCGCGCGGCGCGATCGAGCGGCTGAAGCCGGGGCCGGCTTCGCCGTTCGGCGTGGCGTGGGAGTACTCCACCTCGCGCGAGGCGATCGATCACGTCCGGTTCCGCCCGCGCTACGGCCTCTTCATCGGCGGAAAATTCGTCGCACCGAAATCAGGCCGCTGGTTCGACACGATCAATCCGGCGACGGAAGAGAAGCTCGCCGAGATCGCCGAGGCGGGGGAGGCGGATGTCGACGCAGCCGTGAAAGAAGCTCGTCGCGCTCACGACAAGGTCTGGCGGAAAACTCGGCCCGCGGAAAGAGCGAAGTACATCTTCCGCATCGCGCGGCTGATCCAGGAGAAATCAAGGGCCCTCGCGGTGGCGGAGACGCTGAACGGCGGCAAGCCGATCAAGGAATCGCGGGACATCGACATCCCGCTCGCCGCGGCCCACTTTTTCTACTACGCCGGATGGGCCGACAAGCTCGGCTACGCCTTTCCCGGGCTGAAAGTCGAGTCTCTCGGGGTCGCCGGTCAGATCATCCCCTGGAACTTTCCGCTCCTGATGGCCGCGTGGAAGATCGCGCCGGCCCTGGCCGCCGGCAACACCGTCGTCCTCAAGCCTGCGGAGACGACCCCCATCACCGCTCTCATGCTCGCCGAGATCATTCAGGAAGCCGGGCTGCCCGACGGCGTGGTCAACATCATCACCGGCGCCGGCGCCACGGGCGCCGCGCTGGTCAACCATCCGGGCGTCGACAAGATCGCCTTCACCGGATCGACCGAAGTCGGCAAGAAGATCCAGCGCGCGACGGCCGGAACGGGAAAGAAACTGACCCTCGAGCTGGGTGGCAAGGCCGCGAACATCGTCTTCGAGGACGCACCCATCGATCAGGCCGTCGAGGGAATCGTCAACGGGATTTACTTCAATCAGGGACACGTCTGCTGCGCCGGCTCCCGTCTCTTCCTTCAGGAATCGGTCGCCGAGACGGTGATCCGCAAGCTCCGTCATCGCATCGGAACCCTGCGCGTCGGCGATCCTCTCGACAAGAATACCGACGTCGGCGCGATCAACTCCCGTCAGCAGCTCGACAAGATCCGCGAGCTGGTCGATTGTGGCGTGGCGGAGGGAGCGGAGATGTTTCAGTCCTCCTGCGTTCTTCCGACCCGCGGCTACTGGTTTCCGCCGACCTTCTTCACCGGCGTGGCGCAGTCCAGCCGCATTGCGCAGGAAGAGATCTTCGGACCCGTCCTCTCCGTGCTGACTTTCAGAACGCCTGAAGAGGCGGTCGAACGGGCGAACAACACCCCCTACGGTCTCTCCGCGGGGGTGTGGACCGAGAAGGGGTCGCGCATTCTGAAGATGGCTCAGCAGCTCCGCGCCGGCGTGATCTGGGCGAACACCTACAACAAGTTCGACCCCGCGTCTCCGTTCGGCGGCTACAAGGAGTCGGGTTTCGGACGCGAGGGAGGGGCTCACGGTCTCTCCGCGTACGTGAAGACGAGCTGATGATTCAGATTTCCAGACAGGGACCGACGCGATGAGCCGGCTGAATATCCGGAAGACCTACAAGCTGTACATCAACGGCGAGTTTCCTCGCACTGAATCGGGGAGGTTCTATCCCGTGCATTCCTCGAAGGGAGACACCCTGCTCGCCAACGCCTGCCGCGGATCCCGCAAGGATCTTCGCAACGCCGTCGCCGCCGCCCGGAAGGCTTTCCCCGGATGGAGCGGAAAGACCGCCTACAACCGCGGGCAGATCCTCTACCGCATCGCCGAAGTGTGCGAATCGCGCGCGGCCGAGATGGAAGAGGAGTTGCGTCGGGCAGGCGCCACGAAGAACGCGGCGCGGAAGGAAGTCGAGCAGACGATCGACCGCTGGGTCTACTACGCCGGATGGGCCGACAAATTCTCCCAGATCCTCGGGACCGTCAATCCTGTCTCGGGACCTTATTTCAACTTCACCCTCACCGAGCCCACCGGCGTCGTCGGAATCATCTCTCCCGAGACGCCATCGCTCCTCGGGCTGGTGAGCCGCCTGGCCCCTGCCGTCGTCTCGGGGAACACGGTCGTCGCCCTCACCTCGGAGACTCAGCCGCTCGCCGCGATCACCATGGGGGAGATCTTCGAGACCTCGGACGTCCCCGCGGGCGTGATCAACCTCATCTCCGGATTCAAGAAGGAGCTGGTCTCCTGGCTCGCCGCTCACATGGACGTGAACTCGATCGACTTGGCGGGAGTGCCCGACGCGGAAATGCGCCTTGCGGCCACCGGGTCCGCCTCGGAAAACGTCAAGCGCGTCGTGGGGGAGGAACTGATCGCCATCGACTGGGCAACCGATCGCCGCGCCGAATCGATCCAGGCCATTGCCGACTTCCT
>DATLEY010000070.1:0-4831 GCA_035525215.1 Thermoanaerobaculia bacterium
ACGAGGCTGCCGTCCGTGACGCGGTGGCGCGAGTCACCGCCGAGTGGGGACCGCTCGATCTGGCGATCGCGAATGCGGGGATCGGGATCCCCACACCTGCGAAGAAGTTCGTCGTCGCCGACGCCGTGGCGGTGCTCCGGACCAACGTCGAGGGCACCTTCAATCTCTTCGGTGCCGTGATGCCCGCGATGGTCGAGAGGAACGAAGGACACTTCGTCGGAATCGGCTCGATCTCGAGCTTCCGGGGAGTGCCCGGAGGATCCGTCTACTCGGCGAGCAAGGCTGCGATGAGGGCTTTCCTCGAAGCGGCGCGGGTCGAGCTCCGATCGACCAACGTCGATGTCATGATCGTCAATCCCGGCTTCATCGCCACACCGATGACCGAGAAGAATCGCTTTCGAATGCCCTTTCTCATGGAGGCAGGGGAGGCGGCCTCACTCATCGCCGACGGAATCGAGGAGCGCCGGAAGGAGCTCAACTTTCCCTTCCCGATGGTGATGCTCATGCGACTGATGCGGATACTGCCGATTGCGCTCTACGACCGGGTCACCACGGGATTCGGCAAAAGGCGCATCGACGCGTTCAGGGCGCGGCGCTGATGAGCGAGAGGGTGAAGTTTCGGGAGGGACGCATCCCTCTCGATGGCATCGAAGAGACCGCCGAGGCGGTGATCGAGCTCTATGGAGGACGCGTTTCGCAGCGGCGTGCCGGGGGAATGACCTTCGTGCTGCCACAGAGGCGAGGCGTAGCGGCCGCGGGAGGAATTGAATGCGCCCTCGAATGGGAGCCGGATCCCGAAGGGTTGGAGGGGGAAGTGGTCGTCACGCTCGAAGCAGGGAAGGAGATCACCGCTCCGAAGATCCAGACCGTTCTTCTTCTTCTCGTCGGCTCCCTCGGAGGGCTCCTCTTTCTGCTCTGGCCTTTCTTTCCCGACCTCGGACCGATTCTGTGGGTCGGCGGAGCGGTCGCCATCGCGACGTTTCTGCTCACGCTGAGGATCTCTCCCGGCGGGATGGCTGCTGATCTCCTGCAGCGCCTCGCCCGGGCGCAGAGGGAACGCGTGATGGGGGAAGAGAGACGGGAGTAGGGAGTAGGGAGAGTTCATGGGTTCAGGGGTTCGTGGGTTCAGGGGTTCATAGGTTCATGAGTTCATTAACTGAGAAACCGTTCATGTTAAGCCAGTCCTCCTCTCCCTCCGGGAGAGGGATGTCGTCAGCCGCCTGCGAAGCGGCGGCTGACGACGGGGTGAGGGCTGGACGTTTGTCGAGCCGGTGATGCAGATTGCGACCGGATCCTCAGTTGCGTGTTGCCGCGATATCCGAGATTTCGGCTTCTTGGGAGAACGCCCTCACCTCGCCGATGCCGGCCAGCTTCGCGCCGGCATCGGCATTTCCTCTCCCGGGGGGAGAGGAGGACGCTCTCCATCCTCCGCGGATTCGTCTTCTCCTTTCGTTGCAGTAGTTTGTAAAACGTGTCGTTAGAAGCCGTTCACGCGTACGGGAGCGCGCACGTTCACGGAACCAGCCCCTGCCCCTGCCTCTCCCCCTCAGGTTCGCGACCCCCGCCTCCCATGAACCCATGAACCCATGAACTATGAACTATGAACTCTCCCGTCTCCCGTCTCCCGTCTCCCTACTAACCTGATAGAATCGTCGAGGCCTTCAACCCCCGAGGGTCTTCCAATCTTTTATGCTCACCAGTTTCTTTGGTTCCGGGCATGCCTGGAGGCAGTGATGACAGTCGATACGGAAAATCTCACCGGTACGCCGCTGACGGTTCTCTCCGAAGAGGAACAGATGTTCCAGGAGGCGGTGCGTGAGTTCGCTGTCGAACAGATCCGTCCGCTCGTCCACGACATGGATCAGCGTGCAACGATGGACCCGGGGCTGATCAAAAGCTTTTTCGAGCTCGGAGTCATGGGCGTGGAGATTCCCGAGGAGTACGGCGGCGCGGGCTCGAGCTTCTTCACGGCGGTGCTCGTGGTCGAGGAGCTTTCCCACGTCGATGCCTCCTGCGGGGTCCTGGTGGACGTGCAGAACACACTGGTCAACAACGCGATCCTCCGATGGGGCAACGACGATCAGAAATCGAGGTATCTTCCGAGGCTTGCGGGGGAAGTCGTCGGAGCGTACGCGCTGTCGGAGGCCGGATCCGGTTCCGACGCGTTCGCGCTCGCGACGCGTGCCGAAGAGAAGGGAGATCACTGGCTCCTCAACGGAAGGAAGCTGTGGATCACCAACGCGGCGGAGGCGGAGGTGTTCATCGTCTTCGCGAACGTGAATCCGGAGGCGGGATACAAGGGGATCACGGCCTTTCTGATCGAGCGCGATTTCCCGGGCTTTTCGGTCGGGAAGAAGGAGGACAAGACCGGCATCCGTGCATCTTCGACATGCGAGCTGATGCTCGACGACTGTCAGGTGCCGAAGGAAAATGTGCTGGGTGAGGTCGGGAAGGGATACAAGATCGCGATCGAGACGCTCAACGAAGGGCGGATCGGGATCGGCGCCCAGATGATCGGCGTAGCGCGCGGTGCTCTCGAGCATGCGATCGCCTACACGAAGGAACGGAAGCAGTTCGACCGTCCGATCGCGGAGTTCCAGGCGGTGCAGTTCCAGATTGCCCAGGCGGCGACGGATCTCGAAGCGGCGCGTCTGATCGTCTACAACGCGGCGAGGCTCAAGGACGCGGGGAAACCCTTCCTCAAGGAAGCCGCGATGGCGAAGCTCTTCTCCTCGGACGTCTGCGAACGAATCACGTCGACCGCGGTGCAGCTCTTCGGAGGGAACGGATACACGCGCGAGTACCCGGTCGAGAAGTTCTGGCGCGACTCCAAGGTGGGCCAGATCTACGAAGGGACCTCGAACATGCAGCTCCAGACGATCGCGAAGTCGGTGCTGACGGGGAAGCTGTAGCGGTAGGGGCTATCCCCTGGCCCCCTCCTCGACGCGGTGGAGCATGACGACCGCGGTGATGACCGAGAGGGCGGCGAAGGTCCAGAAGAAGCTCAGCGGAAGGGAGTGGCTCGTCCGGAATCCCTCGGCGAGATCGATCTGGATGCCGGTCAGCCAGGTCTGAATGAGCGGCCACTGGAGGATCAGAAATGCGACCCAGCCCGCCGAGATGACTCCGTATGCCAGTTTTTCGAAAAACGCGATCGGCCGGGCCGCATCGGCGGCGAGCTTTTTCCTGTCGAGAAGCCGGGAGCGGACCCAGATCACGTCGGCGGGCGGCATCGGGCTCTCTTTCGCAGTGATCGACGCGAGCTGCCGCATCGCGTCTCCGACGAGAAGGGCCTCGCCGCAAAGCTGACAGGAGTCGAGGTGTTGACGACCCGCCGCGTCGATGGTGCCCGCGGCTGCCTCAATCGAGAGCCGGGTGGTGAGTCTGCATTCGCGGTTTCTCATGATGCTGCTCCGTACCCGTTCTCCTGGAGAATGGAGGCGAATTTCCTTCGCGCCCTGAAGAGCAGGACTCGCACACTTCCTTCGCGCACGCCGAGAATCCCCGCAATCTGGCGCTGCGGCAGATTCTCGACGTGCGCGAGCCAGAGAAGAGCTCGCTGACGCGGCTCGAGTATCTGGAAGAGCTTCTGCATGTCGTGCCGCAGAGCAGGGTCCTCTTCACGACTCGCGATCTTCGCGCTCTCGCGGTCGAGAGTGGCGTCTTCCGGACGTTTTCTCCAGTGGTCGTACACGAGGTTCGTCGCGATCCGGTAGAGGAACGCCTTGAGTGCTGCCGGTTCGTCTGTTTTCAGCGGGGTTCCGAGGAAGCGGAGGAATGCCTTCTGGGCGAGGTCCTCAGCGAGGGATGGATCGCCGGTCATCTTCGCGAGGTACCCCCAGAGCGGCCGGGCATGCTGCTGATAGAGTCGCTCGAACTCCTGCTCGGAGAGAGAGGCTCCGCCGGCCTTCTCCGCGGGCGGCCGGCTTGTCTCTGTCCCACCGACGATCGCGCCCGTGTCGAGCATGAGGCTGATCGACCACATCGATGCTCAGACTCCCGCGGGGCTGCCGTTGCCGTTCGGTTCCAGCCCCCACGATCGCGACAGGCGATGCGACGCCCACGCCGAGACGAGGAAGCCGGCTCCGAGGAACAGACCGAGGACGCCGAAGAGCATCATGTCGCGGCCGTCGCTCGCGCCGATGATCGCACCGACCGCAACGAATCCTCCCGCCAGAAACGCGATGATGATTCCGGTGCGGACCGCGCTGAGGGTCTTCGTCAGCGGATTCGAGACCGGCGTCCGGGTCAGGCTGTCGATGTAGCGACCTCCTTCGGCGGACTGGATGAAGGCGATGAAATCGTTGGAGGACGCGAAACGGTCGAGCATCTTCTGGTGAAACTGTGCCTGCATCTCCGCGGCATGTCTCGCCTGACGTGTCCGAGCGATCGCCCAGACGATGAAACCGATCATGACGAAGAACGTGATTGGGATCAGAAACTCCATGTTGTTCATTGGATCTCTCCTCTCGAGGCGGCTGTGTGCCCGCCGTGCATCATCAGATACGTGCCGTGGCGGATTTGGTTAACGGGGTGCGGGCAGCCTGCCCACTGGCCCCGCGGCTGCCAGCCCCGGGGAGGGGACGGGGGAAAGGATCAACCTTTCCCCCCCGCTACGGGCGGGCCGCCCGCACCCCGGGGATCCGTGATTCCGTCTACGCTTCGGCTCGGGGTCTCCGGACCAGTTCGCCGGCACAATTGGGACATGTGTGTCCCGTGGATTTCGCGCATTTGCCGCAGAACGTGCATTCGTTGGCGCAGATGTAGGCCTCGCCGCGGGGGGAGAGGATCTCCCCACAGCGCTCGCAGGAGCTGCGCATGTCGAGGGGCA
>DATLEY010000096.1:0-54076 GCA_035525215.1 Thermoanaerobaculia bacterium
GCGATCGATCTAATCGTCGATGTGAGGGACCGCTCCGGCAACACGCCGACGGATCTGCGCGCCGAGGATTTTTACGTGGTGGAAGAGGGCGTGGAGCGCTCGGTCATCGGACTGAACTATCTGGTCCCGGAGGATCCGAGCCCCGACGCGCCCGCGGCCCCCTGGCAGATCGTGATCTGGTTCGATGGAGTGACGCTCGATCACGCGGGACTCGCCAACGGAGTCCGGGAGCTGAAAAAGCGCGCCGAGCAGTTGGTCGCCATGGGCACCGTCAGCGTGGTCTATGGAGACTTCGACGTCTCGCTCGACGGCGACTCCCTGCGCGACCCCGAGGAGATCAGAGAAGCGCTCAGCAAGACCGGTCGCCGAGCGCCGGGAAATCACCTCGTCCGGACTCGCAGCCTCTTCATCGACGAGAGCGAGCGCCGGACACGTCTGATGGAAGGCATCAGCCTCGAGGGCCAGGTCGCCTACGCCGCGAAAATCGCCATCCAGCAGGAAGTGAACATCCTTCAGCGCAACCAGCGGTCCTTTCTCAACTGGATCAGCCAGCAACCCCGCCGCGATCCCCGGATGCTCATCTACGTGGGTGGAGGATTCGATCTCGAACCCTCGACTTTCTACCTCGAGGCCATCGGCTCGCGCAATCCGACCGGCTCTGGGGAGGCCATGGAGCTGAGGAATGAGATCCGCTCGTTCGAGACCGGCAGCAACGCCGATGCAGTGGCCACCATGCTGGCCAGTCTCGGCTGGATCACGCTGGGGATCGGCGGGACGAGCAGCCCGGGCTCGGCTTCAGGCGTTGAACGGCAGACTGCGGGACGCGGCAGCTCGATCGTCGACATGAGCCCCGTCACCAGGTTCTTCAGCGACCCGCAAGGCCTTCTGCGGCAGTTCGCCGGAGCCACTGGGGGCGACGTCATCATCAATCCCTCCATGGTCGGACAGGCCCTCGACAGGATGCAGGACAGAGTTCGCCTCACCTATCAGGTCTCGCGCGAGCCCGACCTAGAGCCGCGCAAGATCGAAGTCCGATCGCGCCGTCCCGAACTGACCGTGAAAGCGCCGAAGTGGGCGAGCTCCACGGCCCCCTCCGCGGTCGCCGAGGCGCGAGTTCTCGACGCGCTCAATCAGCCCTCCGCTGACGCGGGCCAGCTCCCCATTCGAGGAAGCGTGGTCATCCACGCAGGAGGCGCGGTGCAGACGGGAACGATCCGGGCCACGGCCGACCTGCGGCCCGCCGACCCCTACATCCAGCCGGGCGGCGGAATGGTCGTTCGAGTGACAGTGGCCATTCGCGATGCCGACGGTTTCGTCGCGGTGCATCACGATTACGTCCGCCCCGAGTCGCGGCTGATCCGATGGAATGTCCCGCTTAATTTCTCGGGTGAAGCGGGCGCCATCGCCATCGGCGTCGAGGAAATGTCGAGCGGTCTCTGGGGGCGCATCGTCCTCCCTCTCGATGGCACCGAGGTGGGTCCCGAGATCGATCCGACGAGCATCGTGGAACCGCCTGCCGCGCAAGAGATCATGGAGCCGGTTGAAGGGAGCCGTCTCGCGGAATGGCTCGGAGATGCGACCGCGGCATTCAGCGCTGCCCGCGCCCGGAACCGGATGGTTTTCGCCCTCCTCGGGTCACGCAACTGCCGGGAATGCACGCGCGTTCGCCAGGCTCTCAATCATCCCGCCGCCCAGCGGCGCCTTGCGGAGATGATCGTGCTCGAGACTCAGCTCGACGACGCGAATCTGCCGGGCGAGAAGTTGAAGCAGCCTTCGCTCGCTCTCTACGGACCCGGAGGCGAGCTTTGGATGTCGTGGGAGATCGTCCCGGTGGATCGCGACCGGGGCCGGAACCCCCTGGTGAGCTCTCGAACGGCCACGGGGGTCACGATCCAAACGCGCTCTCCTCGAAGCGTCGAATTGGAATTGACGACCGCGCGTATCGTGAGCATCGTGCAGCAGTCCGCCGACGCGGCCGCCAGGTTCATCTCCTCGGAGGCAGCGCAGCTGCGAGGCGACGACGCCGTGGCCCGTATCGAGCTCGGCGGCGCCTACCGCCTTCTCGGTGTCATCGATCGCGCGGAGACGGAATATCGCGAGGGAGCACGCATCGCGCGAGAACGGGGTGACCTCGCCACCGCCCAGCGCGGCGAAGGTCTCGCTGCGATCACCGTGGGAGCGCGTGGAAATCTGCGGCAGGCACTCGGGGAGCTTCAGCGGATCGTCGCCTCCCCCGCCAGCCCGATGAATGAAGCCGAGGCCTGGACCGGAATCGGCCAGATCTATCGCCAGCTCCGCCGCGAAGCCGACGCCATGAAAGCCTTCCTGCATGCCGCAACCCTGGCCGAGCCGGGATCGGAGCTCGCCGAGGCACTGGCGTTTCTGACCGGCAGGAATGAAGCGGTCGGCGGCCGTCTGGTCGGCTCGGTGAGCGATCGGATCCAGGTCGTGCTCCCCGCCCGTCATCCCCTGAGCGGCACCGTGACCGCCGAGGTCCTTGTGAGGGACCCGGCCATCGATTCGGTCGCGTTTTCGCTCGATGGCGAGGGAGTCGCGGTCGATTCCACCCCTCCCTTTTCAGCCCGTCTCGATCTCGGCGCCCTTCCCCGTCGTCGCGAGCTGACCGTGATCGGCCGCAACGCGGCCGGAAGGATCCTGGCGGAAGAGAAGCTCGTTCTCAACGAGCGCAACGATGAGTTTTACGTTCGGCTGGCCCGGGCCAACGATCCGGGGCGAGTGACCGCATCGGTGAACGTCCCGGTTGGCTCGGCGGTGGAACGCGTCGACATCTTCGTCGATGATGAGCTGGCGGCTTCGCTCACGGCGCCTCCCTTCACCGCGTCGATCCCGCGGGATCTCACCTCGGTGGTCGTGGCCAACGCCTATCTGACCGACGGTCGCTTCGCCGAGCATGCCATCCTCGCCGGCTCTGGAGGATTCGAAGAGACCGTCGACGTCCAGGAGATCCGGATCTATGCGAGCGTGCAGGACCGCCGCGGCAATCCGATCCGGGATCTCGGGCCTTCACGATTCGCGCTCCTGGAGAACGGCGAGCGGCAGACCCTGGTCGACGTCGAGTTTCACGACCGGGTTCCCGCGACGATCGGCATCGCGATCGACTCCTCGGCCAGCATGCAGGACGTCATGCCTGACATTCACGAGACCGCGCGCCGCTTCATCCATCAGGCCATCGACGACGGCGGCAGGTCGTTCCTGGTCGACTTCGACTCGTCCCCTCGTCTCGCGGCTGCGACCACGCGCAATCTGGAGACGCTCTACGCAGCCATCGACGGAGTGCGCGCCGGAGGGCAGACTGCTTTCTACGATGCAGTGATCTTCGGGCTCCTCCAGCTTCAGGGACTCGAAGGGAAGCGCGCTCTGGTGGTGCTCTCCGACGGCAATGATTCGATGAGCCGCTACTCTCTCTCTCAGGCGATCCGGGTCGCCCGCGAATCGGGAGTCTCCGTCTACATCGCCTCGATCGAGCCTCCGAATGTCCGGATGCAGCAGGCGGCTCCCCGCCGTCTCGAGCTCGAAACGCTCGCTGGTGAGACCGGCGGCCGCGCCTGGTTCGTGACCAAAGCCACCGATCTCCGCGGCGTCTACGACGCCATCGCCGAGGAGCTCAGGAATCAGTATCTGCTGACCTGGAGAGCAGCCAGCGCCACCCGGCCGGACGAATGGCGGAGCATCTCGGTCGAAGTCGACGAGCCGGGAGCCAGAGTGCGGGCGGTGCCGGGATATTTCGCGGAGTGAGTGGAAGGCGCTGACGGGCGGAGGGGTCAGAGTGGACCCTGCCTTAATCGCGAGTGGGTGAGTCAAAAACCGTTCACGGGCACGGGCACGTTCACGGGAAGGAAGCCCCACGTCAGGATGACGAAGGCAGTGTCATCAGAGTGAGGGAACGAGGGGCGCGAACACCGGTGGAGCGGAGATGACCCGGGTGCGCGCGAAATCCGGAGCGGCTACCGGGAGCGGGTGGGGGTCATTCAGAGGCCGCACGCGCCAGTCCAGCAGAATATGAGATGGCGTCGCGGCCGAAGAATCTCAGCCGCGATGATCGCTGTCGGGCTCTCATACACGTCCAGAAGCGTTTGTAGGATGCGATTGCACCGGCATAAGAACCCGATGACGATTTGCGCATTCTGAGATTCTTCGGCCGCGAGACCAATCTTCCCGCCCCTCCGGTTTCCCGTGCGGCCTCTGAATGACCCCGTCCCCCCGCTTCCTGCCTACTGCACGGTCACTCCGCGAACAACGACTCCACGTATCCCTCGGGATCGAACGGAATCAGATCGTCTGCGGCTTCGCCGACGCCGACGAATTTCACCGGGATGCTGAGGCGGCGCATGATGGAAAGGATCACCCCCCCCTTCGCCGTTCCGTCGAGCTTCGTCACGACGATCCCGGTGATTTTCGCCGCCTCGAGAAACGCCTCTGCCTGACTGAGGCCGTTCTGCCCCGTGGTTCCGTCGATGACCAGCAGCGTTTCGTGCGGCGCGCCCGGAAGCTCGCGCTCGATCACGCGCCGGATCTTCGAGAGCTCCTGCATGAGGTGCGACTTGTTGTGCAGGCGCCCCGCGGTGTCGATGATCAACACGTCCGCACTTCGCGACTTCGCCGCTTGAATCGCGTCATGCGCCACGGCGGCGGGATCGGAGCCAGCCCGATGCTTGACCAGAGGAACCTCGACGCGATCCGCCCAGGTCTGCAGCTGTTCGATCGCGGCCGCCCGGAAGGTATCGGCAGCTCCGAGGATGATGCTCTTCCCTTCCTTCTTCCACCGCTGCGCGAGCTTGGCGATCGTCGTCGTCTTTCCGGTGCCGTTGACGCCCACCACCAGAATGACGAACGGTTTTGCGGCGCCGGTATCGATCGTCCCCGCATCGAATGAGGGAATCAGACGGCGCGTCTCCTCGCGAAGAGCGGTGGAGAGCTGGTCCATGGTGACGATCCGGTTCTCCTTGATCCGCCCTTCGAGCCTTTCGATCAGCTCCATACTGAGCTCGGCGCCGACGTCCGCGCCGAGGAGCCCCTCCTCGAGCGCATCGAGCACCGACGCGTCGACTCCGAACTCCGGTTTGAGCGCCTCCCTCGCCTTCTCGATGATCTCCGTATGAGTCATGAAAAGACCGCGCTTGAGCTTGCCCAGGAATGATTTCTCAGCCATCGGCGTGCAGAAGTCCGCGGCGGGGAGGGGGTATTCCTGCGGAAGAGAGATCTCCGCGCAGGCCTGGTCGTCGGCCTTCGGACTTCACGAGCCTGAAGCCCGCGGCAAAGCGTGAGCTCGGGGCTACGCCGGCCGGATGGCCTTTCGCACCCGCTCCTCGTCGATCACCAGTGCCTTGGTTCCTTCACCCGGAACCGGTGAGAACTCGAGGTCGCGGATGATCTTCCGGAAGATCTCCTTGAGGGCGCGCGCTCCGAGCCGCTTGTGGCGACTCGCCTCCCACGAGATCGAGCGGATCGCGCCGCGGGTGATCTGGAGATCGACGCCGAAGCCCCGGAAGTAGTCCCGCGACTGTCGGAAGATCGACCCCTCGGGCTCGACGAAGATCCTCGCGAGATGCTCCTCGACCAGATCGTTGAGCACGATGATCGACTCGAATCGCGACACGAACTGTGGAGTCATCCCGTACGCGAAAAGGTCGTCGTAACGGAGATGGTCGCGGAGGTGAAAAGGAAGCTCCTCCCTCACCTCGCCCGTGCTCGAGACCACCACGACCGACCGCAGTGGCGCCGACTCCGTGCCGGTCAGCGCACGACGCAGGACCGAGTCATAGAGCTCTTCGAAGGCGCCGCCGGCGACGAAGAGTACCCCCGAGGTGTTCATCGACAGCGGAGCCGCGTCGGGCTCGGGTGGAAAAAACTCGATGTTCTCGTTCTCCATCAGAGTGAGGAGCGATTCCTGAGCGATGATTCCGCGCACGTTCGGAGTCGACCCGACGCTCGCGCGGATCTTGTCGACTTCGTCGATGAAGACGATCCCTTTTTCCACCGCGCGGCGCATTTCGGCGGCCGAGGCCTCTCTTCCGAGGGTCCGGCGGGCATTCCGCCACAGCCGCGTCAAGACGGTGAGGCCGTACCCCCCATGCTCTTCGGCAAGGACATTCGCGTTGATCCGAACCAGATTCGCGGAATGATCGGGCGAAGTGGTGAGCCAGCTCTCCACGGCCTTCATCAGCGTGGTCTTCCCGCTGCCCGAGTTGCCGATGAGGAGAAGGTTCGGCGCAGGATGGCCGGCCAGGTGCTTGACCAGCGCGACGGCGACCTCGCGCAGCGCTTCCTCCTGACCGATCACGGTCTTCCGAAGCGCTTCGAAAATCTCCTGCGGATGCGGAACGGCCACGGAGAGTTTCCCTACGCCAGGACCATCGAGAGCAACGCTCCGATCAGGAGCACGCCGACGATCGCGGCGGAAAACCAGAAGGTTCTGACGGTCTGACGATGCATCTGAACCGACTCACGGCGCTCCCCGAGGAGATACTGGAGGTACTCGATTCGCGGCTGGATCGTCCCGGCGCGGCGCTCACCCGAGACCACTGGATAGACGACCTGGTTGATGTCCGAAACCATGACCACCGGGATCAGGATTGTTCCTCCGGCGATCGTGATGTGACGGCTCAGGCTTTCGTAGTGAGGAGATTCATCCCGCGCGATGATGCAGACATAAACCGTTCGAGCCTGAAAGACCGAGAGAGCTTTGTCTCCGGTACTGCGGGCGCGGTAGAGGTTGGCGATGGTCTCGATCGCCTGTTCGAGTGTCTTCTGGTCGAGCCGGGGGAAGTCGATGATGTGAAAGACCGTCTCCCCTGACGCGAAAAGGACCTTCTCGCCGCGGCGGTAAATGCGCTCACCCGCGTCGTCGCTCTCGTCGAGAGACTTGAATCCCTCGCGATGAAGGACGTGGATCAGTCGCTCGACCGGATCGTGCTCGACAGGCGTGTCCTGCGTGTTCTCGATGTCATTCGGCATGTTTTCTGACCAGTTGGATCAAATCGTCGAATTCAAAAGGTTTGCCCAGATAGTCGTCGGCGCCGCACGACCGGGCTTTTTCCGCGATGTCACGGTCTCCCGATAAGAGGATGAACGGAATCTTGCTCGTCTCCTCCTCCCCCTTCAGCAGGGAGCAGAGCGCTTCTCCTGCCATCCCCTTGATGCTCAGATCCGCGAAGATGATCTGCGGGGCATTCGCGCGAACCCTCTCCAGCGCTACGCGCCCATCCGACACAATCTCCCCCACATACCCATTCCGTTGAAGCACCAGCGCGATCAGCCGCGCCACCTGAGGGTCGTCTTCCACGATCAGAATCAAAAATCAACTCCTACTCGAAGGCCACGCGGACCCGCTTTCTGATGTGCCCGTATGAGGCGCCAACCGTCGCTCCCGCCGCATTCCAGATGATGTCATTCACGTCCGTCACGCGAGTCGGCAAAAAATACTGCCATGCTTCTATGAGCGAACTGAATGCCACCGCCCCCAAAATCGTCCAGAGATACGACAGGAAGGCGGGCCGGTCCGGAACATCCAACGCAACGAATGCGAAGAAACCCCAGGGGATGAAAAGCAGCACATTCAGCACGATCGGCATCGTCAGCGCCACGATCGTTTCGGTTCTCAGGGGCCCCTGCGAGAGCTTGTCCTTCAGGACCCGGATCTCGCGGAATGGCTCCGAATCCACTTTAGTGTAGGCCTTTCCGGAGGCCCAGAGCGTCAGCCCCGCAATCCCCGCCGTCGTGAGCAGCAGTAAAAAGACCGTGACTTTGCGGCTCACGGGGATCGTCCGGACGGGCATGGGGGGTCATTATAGTGGGGCGCTTCCGAAGCCTCCCGCGGGAGGGGGGTATCCCCTCCTCCTCAGGTGGGCACAGCCGAAGCCAAAAGCTGAACGCAGAACGCAGAACGCAGAACGATGAATTTAGAAAGAGACCGAGAGTCAAAAGCTGAGTGCAGAACCTTGAAGAGGCGGACGTCATCCTTCGCTTACGCTCTTGATGACGTCCGCCCTTTCAACATTCTTCATTCTGCGTTCTGCGTTCTGCTTTTGACTCTCCTTCAACACCTCCCTCCCGGGACTAACCCGCCTTTCCTCCGCGTTCCTCCGCCCGATGGACGAGGATCTCCAGGACCTCAATCCCGTCGTTCGCGGCCTTCGGACGATCTGCCGGTGTAACAACATCAAGTTCCGGACGATCGAGAAGGCCATCCGCGAGGGGTGTGTGACGATTGCGGCGATCGCGGCGCGGACCACCGCCACGACCGGTCACTGCGGCGGCACCTGCACGCCGACCATCCACGATATGATCGACGAGATCACTGCCGAACGCTGGATGAGGAGTCCCGCCGATGAAACCCATCGAGATCTGGCTCAAGCCGACTTGAACGAGCTGCCGGAAGGCCATCGCTTACCTGGACGGTAAGAACGCCGATATGACCCGCCATGACCTCGCCAAGGATCCTCCTTCGCGGGCCTTTCTGGAAAAGCATGTCGACGCTTCACGCCTCGACGATTTCCTCAACCGCCGCAGCCCTTCCTACAAGGAGCGCGGACTGGGTGAACGCAAGCTCAGCAAGCGTGAGGCGATCGACCTGATGCTCGAAGACCCGAATCTGATGAAGCGGCCGGTCGTCCTCCGGAACGGCAGAGCGGTCTTCGGCTATGACGAAGCGGCCTGGGACGAGCTCCTCGGAGGATGAGCCTCGATCTCACCGCCGGCTATCTCTTTCCGGTTGCCGCGATCACCCTGATGCTCTGGCTCCTCTGGAGCGAGTCGATCCGCCATCGCCCCATGCCGCGCCCCTGGTATTTTTTCCGGGCCCTCCTCTATCTCGGGCTCGGCGGGGTGATGGCTTACAACGGCTGGCGTTACGGGAGGGTCTTCCAGACCATGAACTGGGTCTTTCTGGGAGTGGCCATGGCCGTCTCGATCATGGGCGCGATCTTCTTCATGAGGAAAGGGATGACCTGAGTGCTGAGTCCTGAGTGCTGAGTCCTGAGTGCTGAGTCCTGAGTGCTGAAGTTCCCGCGCGGACTGAAGGGCGCCGTCATCCCGAGCGTGAGCGAGGGATCTGGGAGTGTAGGGACGCGCGTGACGCGGAGATGATGCAGGGCGCGAAGGCGCAGGTTCGCTTTGCAGCTCTGAGGAAAAACAAACCGTCGGTCCAGTTTTCGCGCCCTAGATCAATGCCCGCGTCTCTCCCGTCCCAGCCGCCCAGATCCTTCGCTCACGCTCAGGATGACGGCGCTTCTTCAACACTCAGCACTCAACACTCAGCACTCAGCACTCAGCACTCAGCACTCAACACTCAGCACTCAACACTCAGCACTCAACACTCAGCACTCAGCACTCAACACTCAGCACTCAGCACTCAGCACTCAACACTCAGCACTCAGCACTCAGCACTCAGCACTCAGCACTCAACAAAAAGGCCGCCCACACGGGCGGCCTTTCCGACATCTCCACGAAAAAGAACCTACCGGAGCACCAGCTCCACGCGCCGGTTCTGCTGCCGTCCCGCCACCGTGTCGTTGGTGGCGATGGGTGATCCTTCTCCCTTCCCCACCGCGCTGATCTGATTTTGCGGAACTCCGTTCTGCACGAGCACATCGAGGACGGCCGCGGCCCGCGCCTCGGAAAGACGCTGGTTCAGCTCCTCACTTCCCGTGCTGTCCGTGTGCCCTTCCACAAGGATCGTCAGCTGCGGATTCGCGCGCAGCTGCTCGGCGATCCGCAGAAGTGTATTCCGGGACCCCGCTTTGATCTGGGACTTGCCGACGTCGAAGAAGATCCCCGGCAAGGTGACGATGAAGCCGCGCTCGTCGCGGCGAGTCTCGGCGAGCCCGGAGAGCGTCTCCTCCATCTGACGGATCCGCTGGCGCTGTTCTTCCTCGCGTCTGGCGGTCTCTTCGCGGATCCGAGCCAGCTCGGCCTCGGCCTGAGCCGCGCGGGCGCGCTCCGCCTGGACCTGCTGCTCGAGCACGACGCGCTGCTCCTGCGACGCGCGCGCCTGAGTCTCCAGCGTGGCAATTCGGTCCTGGAACGCAGACTCGGCCTGCTGCCGCCGCTGCTCCGCCGTTTCACGGTCCTGGCGCAGCTGATCGAGCTCGCGCAGCCGCTGGTCGAGCAGATCCTCTCTCTCGTCGATCGCCTCGAGGTTGGTCGAGCCTCGCCGCCGCTCTGCATCGAGCTCGGTGCGGAGCCGCAGGATTTCCTCCTGCATCTTCTGCTCGCTGGTCCGCTCGCGCTCCTGCAGTACCCCCAGCGCGAGCTGCTGGTCGGCGATCTGGCGGCGCAGCCGCTCCATCTCCGCCGGATCATTCCGGCTCATGAACGCCTGCTCGTACTGACGAGCCAGCTGATCGAGCCGCGCTTCCGCCGCGATCCGCGCTTCACGATCGGTCGTGAACTGCTGCTGCAGCCGCCGTTCGTTCTCGGCGAGAGCGACGCGAAGGTTGTCGATCTCCGCCTGGCGGACGCGCGTTCCCGCCCTCTCGGTTTCGAGCTGTTCGCGAAGGGCCGCGGCTTCCCGCTCCGCCTGCTCCCGGCGCGCCCGCTCCTCTTCGGCGGCGCGCTGCTGCGCCACTTCCGCGAGCCGGGTCCGCTCGAGTCTGAGCCCCGGAGCGATTCCCTCGATCTCCCGCCGCTGCATCTCGTAGTAGGCCTCCCGCGCAGCCATCTCGGCGGCGTAGGCGAGATACTCGGCGGTATCGCTCTCCTTCTGGGAGCGGTTGATCGTGCGCGCCGTGGTAATGAACTCCTCCGCCTGTTTCATGGCTGCGGGATCCGAACCGGCCACGCCCGCTTCGCGCGCCGTGTCGATGACCTGCGCGGAGTACTGAATGCGATCCTCCGTGCTCGTGCCGCGGTTCAGCGGCGCGTTCGGCTCCTCGATCATCGCGGCAGGCGCTGAGGCCGAGCCTCCGAACCGAAGGATTTCTTCTCGCAGATCGTTCGCCTCACGAGCCGTCGCGATCCAACGCGCTTTTGCCAGGGACGCTTCGGCCGCCAGATTCGCTTCGAGCGCGTCGAGACGCGCCGCTTCGCGGACCTGGCGATCCTGATGCGTCGCGTTCTGCCGCGCCGAGGCCAGTCGGGCCATCGCCTCGTCGTAAAGGGACTTCGCATAGACCGCGGCGCCGGCCCGCTCCGCTTCTGAGATCGCGAACTCCGCTCTCGCGATCTCGTCGGTTGCGGTCCTCTGCTGAGCTGACACCGGTAGTGCGAGCGCCAGAGTCAGAACCAGGATTCTTGTTACTAGTTTCATCACAAACCTCCATCAATCCGGACACATGGATGTGTCCACTTGCGTAATCTATGCAAAAAGGAAGCTCGAAAGTGGAAAGTGGTTGGGATTTTCGCGGTTTCCGCGGGGTCGAGAGCAAGGCTCAGGACGCGCAAAACGACGTACCGGCTGCCTGCTGGCCCTCTCGCGGCGCGGGCTCGCGGGCCCGCGTTAGAGCTGGACCCAGACCGATTTCGTCTGGGTGTACTTCTCGAGGGCATCGCGCCCCTGGTCCCTGCCGAACCCGGACTCCTTGAACCCGCCGAACGGCAGGGCCGGATCATAAAGGTTGTAGGTGTTCACCCAGACCGTCCCCGCCTTGAGGGCGCGAGCGACCCGGTGGGCGCGCGAGACGTCGCGCGTCCATACGGCGGCTGCCAGTCCGTAGACCGTGCGGTTTCCCTTTTCCACTGCATCCTCCAGGCCGTTGAAGCGCATGGTGGCCAGGACCGGCCCGAAAATCTCCTCGCGCGCGATCGCCATGTCGGGAGTCACGTCGTCGAAGATCGTCGGCTTGATGAAATAGCCCTTACCCGTTCCGATGTCGGTGCGCTCCCCGCCAGCGACCAGCTTCGCCCCTTCCTCCTTCCCTTTCTGAATGTACGAGAGGACGGTCTCCATCTGCTGTCTGGAGGCGATGGCCCCGAGGCGGGTCTTCGGATGGAGTGGATCCGCCGCGACCATCTTCGACGCTCGATCGCGAATCCGCTCCATCAGCTCTTCGTGAGCCGAATCCTCGACCAGCAGCCGCGAGCCCGCGGCGCAGACTTCTCCTTTGCCGTAGAAGATCGCGTTCAGGGCTCCCTTCGCCGCCGCTTCGAGATCGGCGTCGCCGAAGACGATGTTCGGTGACTTGCCGCCGAGCTCCAGCGAGACTTTTTTCAGAGTGTTCGCGGCCCGCGCCATGAGAGCGCGTCCCACCGCGGTCGACCCGGTGAAGGCGATGGCGTCGATGCCCGGATGGTCGACCATCGCATTGCCGACGACCGCCCCTCCTCCTGGAATGATGTTCAGGACGCCGGCCGGGAGGCCGGCCTCGCGCGCATATTCGGCGAACTTCAGAATCGAGAGCGATGTGTTGCTCGCCGGCTTGAGCACGACCGTGTTTCCGCAAGCCAGAGCCGGGGCGATCTTCCAGACCGCGAGCATGAGAGGAAAGTTCCAGGGAGTGATCGCCCCCACGACGCCGACCGGCTCCCGGAGCGTGTACGTGAACGCCCCGTCGGAGACGGGAAGCGTCTCCCCCGCGACTTTGCCGGACCAGCCTGCATAGTAGTAGAGGCATTCTGCCGCTGCCGGCGTATCCACGAACTGCGACTCGAAGATCGGCTTTCCGTTGTCCAGGGTCTCGATCCGGCCGATCTCTGCCGCTCGGCTCGTCAGCAGATCCGCGATCTTCCAGAGAATCTTTCCCCGGTCCCGGGGCTTCATTTTCTGCCACTCCGATCCGGGCTCCAGCTCGCGTCGCGCTGCCTCCACGGCCCGGTCGACATCGGCGGGCGAGGCCGACGCGACATCCGCGATCTTCTCCTCGGTGGCCGGGTTGATCGTTTCGAAGGTCGCCCCGTTCTCGGCGTCGACGAACTCACCGCCGATGAAGAGGCGGCTCTGAATCTCGGTTTTGGTGGCTTCCGCGGTCATCGCAATCCTCGTCTGCTTTCCTGGTCGTTCAGCGCGCTTCGACCGGCTCTTCCACGTATGGATTCACGTGAAAGTTCTCCATGTAGAGCCGCTGGACCTCGTCCATTTCGGAATCATCCAGAGGGGGGTGCGCCGACGCCCCCGCGAACTCGTCGAGCTGCGCCTCGTCGTAGATGTTCGGCAGCGCGGAGAGTACCGACGGGTGCGCGTAGAGCCAGAGAAGAGCGAGCTGCCCGATCGTGACTCCCCGCTTCTCACAGAGCGGGCGAAGCGTATCCACCTTCTGCAAACCCTCGACCAGCCACGAGCGCGGCCGGTGCGAGCGATGATCGCTCTCGTCGAACTTCGTGTCGATCGTGTACTTCCCTTCGAGCATGCCGGAAGAGTGCGTGACGCGGATCAGGAACTGCGGCCCCTCCGCCGCCAGGGCGGGCGTCTTCCACGCTCTGAAGCCATGGTCGAATGCCCTGGAGGGCTCGCAGACCTTCTTTCCCGTGACTCCCGCCGCTGCTTCTTCCACACCGCCGTAGCTGCCGCCCGCCTGAGCCGTCTCCGCCGCGAGGATGAACTCCCGTCCCGGATCCTGCTCCAGCATGTTGTAGATCATCTGGGTCACCGGAGCTTTCCTCCGGCCAGCCCCGTAGATCCCTTCATCGCGCCAGCCGATCGCCGGGCCAAGGGATGGGCCATACGAAAGGATCTTTCCTTCCGCGACCAGATCCTCCATCAGGCGCCAGTGCTCGTCGTTCAACACGTCCGTGATGCGTGGATTGTGAGGCTGGTAGATCGCGACGTGATCCGTTCCCAGGCGCTTCAGCGAGTGCTCGAGCGCGCTGCGAACGAACGTGGGAGAGAAGTCCTGCGGCAGCTCTCGCTGCCCCCGAGGCCGCTCCGGATTGTTGTAGAAGTCGTAGCCGAACTTCGTTCCTACGATCAGGTCCGGATGATCCTTCAGGATCGGCGCAAGGAGGCTCTCGCCGCGGCCGTTGCCGTACGCGTCGGCCGTGTCGATGTAGTTGACGCCTCGATCGATCGCGGCCCGGATGATCCGTCTCGCTTCCTCATCCGTGTACGTTCCCCACCACCCCGTGGCGACGGTCCAGGTTCCGAAACCGAGCTCGGAGATCTGGAGTGATGTGCCATGGAGAGAGCGGGTGCGCATGAGGACCTCCGGGGGGAATGGTGGATGTTGAATTTTGAATGTTGAGAGTCAGAAGCTGAACGCAGAACGCAGAACGTAGAATTTAGAATTTAGAAAGAGACCGAGAGTCAAAAGCTGAATGCAGAATACAGAATCAAGAATGCTGAACGGGAGCCCCGTCATTCCGAGCGTGAGCGAGGGATGACGGGGCCTTTCGTTACCCTTACTACGTTCGTCGTTCTGCGTTCTGCGTTCGGCTTCTGACTCTCGACAGCCCCCTCACTTTCCCCTGAATTCCGGCTTCCGCTTCGCCCCGTACGCCTCCAGCCCTTCCCTCGCGTCTTCCCCCTGGAAGAGCTGCTGCTGAAGCTCGCGCTCCAGAGCCAGCCCGGACTCGATCGGCAGCTCCCAGCCGGTCTGCACGGCGCGCTTGATCCGGCCCACCGCGCGCGAAGCGCGATGGGGAGGGCAGAAGCTGCGGGCGTACTCCATCACGCGGTCCCACCACTTGCTCCCGTTTTCTTCGGCGGGCCAGATTTGATTCACGATTCCGAGCTCGAGTGCATGCTCGAAGCTGAAGAGATTCCCTTCCACCATGAGCTCGATCGCTTTCGACTTGCCCACCAGGCGCGAGAGACGCTGCGTTCCGCCCGTCCCGGGCAGCACGCCCAGAGAGACCTCGGGCAATCCGATCTTCCCGCTCCCCTGAAGGGCGATCCGGATGTCCGCCGCCATGGCGATCTCCAGACCCCCACCGACGCAATGGCCGTTGAGCGCCGCGATCACCAGCTTCGGCGTCTGCTCCAGCCTCAGCAGCGTCTCGTTCGCGTGGAGGCAGAAGTAATACTTGAACTCGGGAGTTACTTCTTTCAGCATCGCGATGTTCGCGCCCGCTGAAAAGAACTTCTCTCCCGCTCCGCGGAGAACGATCACGTGCACCGACTCGTCCATCCGCGCTTCGAGGATCGCGGCATCGAGCTCCTTGTTCATCTCGTAGGTGTACGTGTTCGCGGGGGGATCATTCAGCTCGAAGATCGCGACTCCGCGCTCGGCGCGATAACTGACCAGCGTTCCCTTCATCGATGGCTCCACTTTCTATTGATTGTTTTCCGGTCGGGCCTGAGAGAATCGGCGTCTGCAATCCGCCTACCGCCCATCCCCGAACGAGATTCCCAGGCTGATCGCCGTCCGCGCGATCTCTCCGTTCGGTGGAACCAGTTTCTGGCGGGAAACGGCCTCCTCCAGGTTCACCGCAATGATCTGATCGTTCATCAGCGCCACCATGGTTCCGTACTGCTCGGCAGCCACCAGGTCGATTGCCGCCTTGCCGAACCGCGAGGCGAGGATCCGGTCGAACGGAATCGGCGAGCCTCCACGCTGCACGTGCCCCAGCACGGTCACCCGGATCTCCAGCGGCACCTCCTCGGCAATGTCCTCGGCAACCTGATAAGCCACGCCTCCGAAACGCTTGCTCACCCGCTCTCGATAGACACCTTCTCCCCCCTCGCGCTTCGCTCCCTCGGCCACCACGATGATCGTGAAGGCCATCCCTCGCTGCATCCGCTCCCGGACCGCCTCGATGATCGCTTCCTTCCGGTACGGAATCTCCGGAATGAGAATGATGTCCGCACCTCCCGCCATCCCGGCGTACAGGGCAATCCACCCCGCGTCCCGTCCCATGACTTCGAGAATCATCACCCGGTTGTGACTCTCCGCCGTGGAGTGGAGCCGGTCCACCGCTTCCGTCGCGATCTCCACCGCCGTCATGAATCCGAATGTGATCTCCGTCGCCGCGAGATCGTTGTCGATAGTTTTCGGGACGCAGACGATGGGAATTCCCATCTGCATGAACCTCATGCCGATGCCCAGAGTGCCGTCGCCGCCGACCAGGATCAGGGCATCGATCCCCAGCCGGCGGATCGTCGCCGCCGCTTCATGCGACCGGTCCACCGTCTGCCCGGGGTTCGCAGGGTCCGCGTACGTGAACGGATTTCCCCGATTCGTCGTCTTCAGAATCGTTCCGCCTCGCTGCAGGATGCCGCGTACACGGTCCCGGGTCAGCGGATAGCAGCGGCCGTCGAGCAGCCCCTCGAAGCCCTCCTCGATCCCGATGACGTCGATTCCATGATCGCTCATCCCTCCGCGGACCACTGCCCGGATCACCGCATTCAGCCCGGGACAATCCCCGCCGCCGGTCAAGATCCCGATTCGTTTCGGTTTCGCCATCTCTTCAAGTCCTCGAAATTCCGGGAAACGATATACCAGAGGGGAGAGGGTAGAGGAGCGGAGAAGCAAAGGCGGAAGAGGGTAGAGGAGCGAGGGTCGAGGGAAAAGCAGGAACCAGGGAAGAGGGTAGACGAGCGAGGGTCGAGAAAAAGGCAGATCGCTGCAGGATGATCAGTACTAGGCGCGGTAACGTGTCAAGTGGTCAACAATCGGGGCGCAAATGCCATCGCCCGCTTTGATTCTCCCTCCACCCTCGCTCCTGTACCCTCTTCCCTGATCACCGCTCCTCCACCCTGATCCCTGGATTCCCAAAACTTTGACTTGTCGCTACCCAATCCTCAATGATCGCTCTCCGCGACTTCGATGCCGGCCGCGAATGCGGGTCGGAGCTGGTTTGAAAGGACTCCTGATGCGAATGTTCCAATTTCTCGTCTCCATCCTTCTCATCGCCCTCCCGATCGCCGCCCAGGATCCGCAGGGCGCGGGTCCCACCCGGCTGTTGCGGCAGCCGGACATCCACGGCGATGTGATCGCCTTCGTCTACGCCGGCGACATCTGGCTTGGCAGCGTGAATGGAGGCGTCGCGAGGCGGCTTACGTCTCACGAGGGACTCGAGCAGTTCCCGAAGTTTTCTCCTGATGGACGATGGATCGCGTTCACCGGCGACTACAGCGGGTCCCGCCAGGTCCACGTCATCCCGACGGAGGGAGGAGCGCCGCGGCAGCTGACCTACTACAACGACGTGGGTCCGCTCCCGCCACGCGGCGGAGTCGACAATCGCGTGACCGACTGGACGCCCGACGGCCGCCATATTCTCTTTCTTCCCCACCGGCTTCCATGGGGCGATCGAATGCCGGTCCATTACACCATCCCCTTCGAAGGAGGGATTGAGACCCCTGTCGGGATCCCCGAGGGAAGCGGAGGAAGCTATTCGCCTGACGGGTCGAGGATCGCGTATACGCCGATCGAGCGGGAGTTTCGCACATGGAAGCGATATCGGGGCGGAAGGAATCAGGACATCTGGATCTGGAACGTGGCGGCGAGAACGGGCCAAGCGGTGGTCGAGCATATCGCGCAGGACAACCAGCCGGTCTGGGTCGGCGACACGATCTTCTTCACCTCGGACCGCGAACCGAGCCAGCGTCTGAATCTCTGGGCATGGGACGAGGGATCGGGTGAGGTCCGCAAGGTGACCGACCATCAGGACGCCGACGTTCTCTGGCCGAGCTCCGACGCTCGCCGAGTCGTCTACGAAGCGGGCGGTCTGCTGTACGTGTTCGATCCTTCGACGGGTCGTTCGACCAACGCTCCCATCCGCGTGTTCGGGGACTTCCGCAACACCGTTCCCCGCTTTGCGAACGTGAGGAGCGACATCCAGACGATGGGCATCTCGCCCACCGGAGCCCGCGCGCTCTTCGAAGCACACGGCGACGTCTTCACCGTTCCCGCGGAAGAAGGAGAGATCCGCAATATCACGCAGACGCCCGGAATTCGGGAAATGGACCCGAGCTGGTCGCCGGACGGACGATGGGTCGCCTACCTGAGCGATCGATCGGGCGAGTACGAGGTCTGGGTACGCCCGGCCGACGGCACGGGGGAGGAGCGGCAGGTCACACGCGGCAACGACGTATGGCGGTTCACGCCGGTCTGGTCTCCCGACAGCAGGATGATCGCCTTCTCCGATAAGAACTCCGAGCTGCACTGGGCCGACGTGACGACCGGAGCCCTGCGCCGCGTAGACCGCGGAACCTTCGCCGACATCACGACGTACACCTGGTCCCCCGACTCCCGCTGGCTCGCCTACACCAAGCCGGTCGAGTCGCGGCTCTCGGCGATCTTTCTCCATTCCATCGCCGACGGGACCTCGCGCGCACTGACGTCGGGGACGACCAACGACTATTCGCCGGTGTTCGATCCGAAGGGTCGCTACATCTATTTCCTCTCGGACCGCGACTACAACCTCACCTTCAGCGGTTTCGAGTTCAACTACGTCTATACGAATCCCACCCGCGTTTACGTCGGGATGCTCTCCAAGGACGGTCCGGCGCTCTTCCTCCCCGAGAGCGACGAGGAAAAACCAGCGGAGCCTGCGACGGCTGCCGCCACGCCTCCACCGGCCACGCCAGCGACGCCGGCCCCGGCCGCGCCGCTGCGCATCGATATCGACTTCGATGGCTTCGAGCAGCGGGTCCGAGCCATACCGGGCGAGTCGGGGAACTATCGCGCACTGGCGGCGAACGCCAAGGGTGTTTTTTACCTGACCGGTGACGGACCCAGCGGCAACCTCAGGTTCTATGACCTCGACGAGAAAAAAGAGGAGACGATCCTCGAGGGCATCCAGTCATGGCAACTCGCAGCGAACCAGGAGAAGCTGATCTTCCGCAGCGGCCAGAGCTACGGAATCGCCAAGGCGGCGCTGGGGCAGAAGACGAGCGAGGGAACGCTCGACCTCGACAATCTCGAGATGGAGATCGATCCGAAAGCGGAGTGGCCCCAGATCTTCATGGATGGATGGCGCATTCTCCGCGACTTCTTCTACGACCCCAACATGCATGGAGTCGACTGGAACCTGATGCGTCAGCGTTACGGCGCCCTGGTTCCCTTCGTTTCACACCGCTCCGATCTCGACTTCATCCTCGGAGAGCTCGGCGGCGAGCTCAATGCCGGTCATGTCTACGTAGTCAGCGGCGGAAACTGGGCGCCTCCGCGCATCGAGAGCGGTCTTCTCGGAGCGCGCATCGTCGCCGACCCGTCGGGATACTTTCGCATCGCCGGGATCTTTCCGGGAGAGAACTGGCATGAGCAGTTTCGGTCGCCGCTGACCGAGCCGGGCGTCGACGTGAATCCCGGCGACTACATTCTGGCAGTCGACGGCAAGAACACTCTTGGCGTGAAGAACTTCTACGAGCTGCTGCAGAACAAGGCCGACCGCGTCGTCACCCTCCGCGTCGGACCCCGCCCCTCTCTCGACGGCTCACGCGAGGAACAGGTCCGGCCCGTCTCTCGGGAGACGAACCTTCGCTATCTCGACTGGATCGAATCGCGCAGGCGTTATGTCGAGGAGAAATCCGGAGGGCGGATCGGTTACGTTCACCTTCCGAACACGGGCGGCGAGGGCAACCGCGAGCTCTTCAAAGGATTCCTTCCCCAGGCCACCAGGGACGGACTGATCATCGACGTCCGCTATAACGGTGGAGGATTCATCCCCGACCGGATGATCGAGCTCGTTTCGAGGCCGGTGCTCAGCTACTGGGCGCGACGGAACGTCCGCCCCATGGTCACCCCTGGATTCGCGCACGATGGGCCGAAGGCGGTCCTCATGAACGGCTACTCCTCCTCCGGAGGCGACGCCTTCCCTTATTACTTCCGCAAGCGGGGCCTCGGACCGCTGATTGGAACGACGACCTGGGGAGGGCTGATCGGAATCTCCGGAGGCCCGACCTTCATCGATGGAGGAACGATCACCGCGCCCTCCTTTCGTTTCCTCGACCCCGAGGGGATGTGGGCCGTCGAAAATGTGGGAGTCGAGCCTGATATCAGAGTGGTCGACCATCCGACGCTCGTCGCCCAGGGCATTGATCCCTCGCTCGACAAGGCGATCGAAGTCCTTCTGGAGGATCTGCGAAAGAACCCGCCGACACAAATCGTGGTGCCGCCGCCTCCGGGGTCGGAGAAAACGCATGAGGAATGACGCATTCAATTCATGGCTCTGAGCTCGATCCGATCCAGGCTGGCCCTGCTCGCGGTCGCAGTCGCTCTTCCCCTGCTCGCGCTGCTGGGGTGGATGTTCTTCTCGCAATTGCGGAGTCAGGAGATCGAAGCACGGGAGAGCTCTCTCCGGGTCGCAAGACTGGCGGCCTCGACGATCGCGACGATGCATGGAGAATCCGCCACTCTTCTGGATCGCATGGCCGAGCGCGAGGCGATCCGGACAGCGCAGACCCGGCAATGCGACTCACTGTTCGCAATCGTCGACTTCTTCCCCCATTACGTGAACCTCTTCCAGATCAACCACGCGGGCGAGCTGATTTGCTCCGCCAGCCCGCAGCCGGATGATCTCGGAGTCTCCACGGACGCCGCCGAGTGGATCACCGCCACGGTGAAGAGCGGATCGCTTCCAATGGGATCACCCCTGGTCCGCCCCATCGAAGGGCGCTGGATCTCCGTTCTGGCAGAGGAAGTTCCAGGGGTTGGAAAAGAAGATGGCAGCATCCTGGCGCTGGTCCTCCATCCCGGAATCGAGACCGGTCTCGCTCCCGGCACGGTGATGACCCTGATGAACGCCGAGGGAGTGATCCTGGCGCGCAGCGCGGCGCCGGAGTCATGGAGCGGGCGCGCCGTTCGCGGAACGGAGGTCACCGAGATCGTTCTGCGCGAGCGCGACGGGCAAACCGAGGCCATCGGGATTGATGGCGTGTCGAGACAATACGGATTCACCAGCGTCCCGGGAACGGGATGGTCGATTTACGTCGGAGTTCCGACGGATGAAGTCATGCAGCCGGTTCGCGATCTCTTTTTTCGAGGCGCGGTGGCGGGGCTGGTCATCGTACTGATCGCGCTGGCTTCAGCCCTGGCCTTCGCGCGAAGTATCGAGCGTCCGATCGGGATGCTCGTGGCCGCCGCCGGTGAAGTAGCGCAGACCGGCCGCACCCGCCGGCTTCCGGCAGAAGGCCCACGGGAGGTCGCCCTGCTCAGCGAAGCCTTCCATGAAATGGTTGAGCGCCGATCGCGAGCGGAGGGACGGTTGGTCGAGAGCGAGAGGAATCTCAAGGCTCTCTCCGATCGCATTCTCACCGTTCAGGAGGAACAGCGGCGCCGGATCGCGCGTGAGCTCCATGACGACCTCGGACAATCCCTGACCGCGCTCAAGATGGATGTGGGCGGGCTGCTCCGCCTCGCTGGTGACGAGCCTGCGACCTCGACGCTTCGGGAGCGCATCCGGCAGACCCTGGACGCCACAGTCGACTCGGTGCAGAGGATCGCTGCCGAGCTCCGCCCTCCGGTTCTCGACGACCTGGGCCTGCGGGCCGTTCTGGAGTCGGATGCCCAGATCTTCGAGGAACGCACCGGAATCGAGTGCGAGCTTTCCATCGCCGAAGAGTCGCTCCGCCTCGATCCGCGCACTGAGACGGCGCTCTACCGGATCATCCAGGAAGCGCTCACCAACGTGGCCCGTCACTCCGACGCGTCACGGGTCGAGATCCGCATCCGCAATCGGCATGGAGAGCTCCTCCTCGACGTCCGTGACGATGGCCGCGGCGTCACCGGCGCGGAGCTCGAAGGGCCTGCCGCCCTCGGCCTCCTCGGAATCCGTGAGAGAGCGGCCATGCTCGGAGGGACTGCGCACATCGAGGGCGTGGAAGGAAGCGGAACCATCGTATCGTTGCGCGTTCCGGTCGCTCAGCCGGCCGTCGAGGGAGGCCATGAATGATCACGGTCCTGATCGCCGATGATCACGACATCGTCCGGGAGGGACTGAGGCAGATCGTCTCCGAGACCACCGACATCATGGTGGGCGGCGAAGCGAGGACCGGCGCGGAAGCCTTGAGCAGGGCCCGCGAGCGGGAGTGGGACGTGATCGTGCTCGACCTGAACCTCCCCGATCGCCCCGGACTCGACGTTCTGGCGCAGCTCCGCCAGTCCCATCCAGACGTGCCCGTGCTCATTCTCAGCATGCACCGCGAGGTTTCGTACGCAACCCGCGCGCTCCAGGCCGGAGCGATGGGCTACGTCGGGAAGGACTCGGCGAGGGAATTCCTGGTCAATGCGATCCGGCGGCTGGCCGCCGGCCAGCGTTTCATCTCACCCGAGCTGGCAGAGAGCCTCGCTTTCGAGCTGATGGATGGGAGCTCCAAGAAGAAGCATGAGCACCTTTCCGACCGCGAGTTCCAGGTGCTGTGCATGATTGCGCGCGGGAAACCGCCGCGGGCCATCGCAGCGGAGCTCAATGTCAGCGTCAAGACCATCGGCACGCATCGGGCGCGCCTCCTCCAGAAGATGGGTCTGCGCAACAACGCCGAAGTCGTGCAATACGCCATCGAGCACCGCCTGCTGGACTAGTGTCCTGTAACGAGTCGCGGCTCAGCGGCGCGTCGCCGTCGGTAAAACACCTACACCAGATTCAGTCGAAATCGGGATAAAACGAAGTCCGTTTGCCGAGTGACCTCAGCGATCGCCGCCTCTATTCTCGATCTCGATGACTGAGCCCCCCGACCCTCTCCCGGCGCAGCTGGACCCCGCAGACGTTTTGCTGATCGACGACGATGACCTCGTCGCCGATTCTCTCAGGGACTATCTGCGCCGCGGGGGGCTCGTCGTCGATTCCGCGCGTGACCGCATCGAGGCCGAGACGCTCATGCGATCCCGCAGATATCGCGGCATTCTCGTCGACCCGGTTCTGACCGGCGGCTCGGCCGCTGCGGCAGATGTGGTGGCCGCGATCCGCGCAGCTCAGCCCGCGGCGGAAGTCATCCTGGTCACGGATTACCCTTCCAGAGAGATTGCGCAACTCGCGCTCGATCAGAGGGTATCGCGACTCATGACCAAACCCCGCTCCGTTCCCCTTCTCGCATCCCTCGTTCAGGACATGCTCGGCCCCGCGCGGCCTGCCCGGAGAAACCCGGACGGCCTCGACACCACACCCGAGTCCGGAGGCCCCATCAAAATGCGTCGCGCTTTCATCTTCGTCACGCTTGCTTTTATCGCCACCACGTTCGCGGGCTCGGCCGGCTGCCGCTCGCGCGTGAAGCCGGTCGCAGCGCCGCCAGCGCCTGCCGCGGTCGCGGAGACGACTCCCCGCGAAGTCGCGGCCCCGCAACGGGATTTCGTCGCCGAAACCCCCGAGGACCCGATTCTCACCGGGGACCTGGACGCTCTCAACCGCACCGCTCACGCGCGGGGATGGATTCGGGACGCGTTCTTCGGATTCGACTCGACCGCGCTGGATAGCGAGTCACGCCGCGCCCTCGACGCTTCGGCTCAATGGCTCCGCGAAAATCCCGGGTTCGGGCTCACGATCGAGGGCCACTGCGACGAGCGGGGAACCCAGCAGTACAACCTCGCTCTGGGCGAACGCCGCGCCAGCGTCGCTTTCGACTACCTCGCCGCCCTGGGAATCGATTCCTCCCGGCTCCGCACGATCAGCCTCGGGGAAGAACGGCCGTTCATGCAAGGCTCCGACGAGGATGCCTGGAGCCAGAACCGCCGCGCTCATCTGGTTCTCTTCAGACGCTGACTCGAGAACGATCGATCATCCCGCCGCCCCGAAAGGGGCGGCTTGTTTTTAAATGACTTCTTCCACGGCGTGGCCGTCGCGGCATCCACCGGACCGCGGTACCGGCCCGGGAGGATCGGCGTCTCCCAGCTCTTCGCGCAATGCTTCCATCCGTTGCCGGAGCATGGCCATCGTCGCCGCGTGAGCCGTCGAGGAGGCCAGATTGCGCGTTTCATCGGGATCGTTGCGAAGATCGTAGAGCTCCCATTCCTCAGGCTGCTCGAAGAAGTGAATCAGCTTCCATCGATCCGTTCGAATCCCCCGGTTCTTTCTCACGCAATGCCCGGCGGGATACTCGTAGTACTCGTACAGGAAAGCATCGCGCCACGGCACCTTACGTCCTCGAAGAAGCGGCGCGAAGCTCCGCCCGTGAATTCCGAGTGGCACCGGAACGCCGCTGAGCTGCAGGAGCGTCGGAAGCACATCGACGTTCAGGATCATGTGCTCCTTGTCGACATGCCCGGCCTCGAACCCCTCGGGGTAACGCACCACCAGCGGAATACGGATCGATGGCTCGTACATGAGCCGCTTGTCGTACAGGCCGAACTCCCCGAGAAAAAATCCGTTGTCCGAGGTGTAAATCACGATCGTGTCGCGCGCAAGCTTCTCCGCGTCGAGGAAGTCGAGCACGCGGCCGACGTTGTCATCGACACTCATCAACACACGGTAGTAATCCTTGACCATGATCTCGAGGTTGCGCCGTTTCCGCTCCTCCGGGGGAAGAGACATCGGCACCCGATCCCGGTAGTCCGGCATTTCGGTCAAGGCCATCTCCGCGCGCCGTACCGCCTCCGGCTTGCCCACCAGGCGATCTTCGAACGTCCTCGGGATCGGAATCTCCACGTCCTCGAGCGCATTGGCGTAACGCTCCGCCGGAAGCCAGGTGCGATGCGGCGACTTGAACTGATAGAGGAGACAGAAGGGACGGTCGCGCGGCCGCTTTCGCAGAAACTCGAGCGCCTGGTCGCCCACAACGTCGTCGGCATGCCCGCGAAACCGGAGATGAACGCCGTTCGCGATCATCTCGGGGTCTCGATACTCACCCTGCCATGGAAAGATGACCCACTCCTGAAAGCCGGCGGGCATCGACTTCAAGTGCCACTTGCCGACCAGCCCCGTGTGGTACCCCGCTTCGCGCAGATGATCGACGAAAGTCGGCTGATCGCGCCGAAGTCCGGGGCCGTTGTAGAACTGCGGTCCGTCACCATTGGTGAAGATGCCGTGCTCGAACGAGTAGAGCCCGGTGAGGAACGAAGCGCGGCTGGGCGCGCAGATAGAGTTCGTGGTGAAGGCCTGGTTGAAACGGACGCCTTCGGCCCCGATCCGGTCCATGTTCGGCGTTCGCAGGATGGGGTTTCCGTAGGCGCTCATGGCATCCTGGCGCTGATCATCCGTCATGATGAAGATCACGTTTGGAGGGGGAGCCGCGAGAGCGCGCCGGCTGCCGAGAGAAGCGGCGGCCGCGGCGCAACCGAGGATGCGCAAGGTGTCCCGGCGGCTTGGTTGCATGGCCACAGTTTAGTGTGGAGCCCGCAGAACGGAAAGCTGATCCCTGACGTCAGCGACAGAAGAGCCGAACGAGCCGGCGACGCCCCGCGGCGCCATCCCCTGCATCACACTGCTCACGATCATCCGGCACGCCATTACCGTTGGCGTCGGTGATGATGTAAAGCACCGGCGCGTCGTGGTCGGACGCGGCGATTGCGGTACTGGAGTCTCCGGAAAGCGCGTCGGGCGCATCTGCGCTGGCCCGTCCGAACTCGACCCCCCGAACCCAGGCATCGAGTGCGGCGGTCGTCAGTGAATGGTCGAGGACCTGCGCGTTTCCGCCATGGACGTAAGAGTAGCGATCGCCGCCGGCCGCCGTCGCGATCACGGTCTGATTGGTGAGCCGCTTCGCGTTCTCCACGGGCTCGACCGGAATCAACGCTCCGAGGGAGGGAGCGCCGGTGATCTGAGCGAGCACGTCGACGTAGCCGTCAGTGAACTCGAAGGCGTTGAAGTCGCCCGTCACCACCAGCCGGATGTCCGCGGGGAGAGAAGCGATCAGCTCGGCAAGCTCGACAGCACCGTGATGCCGCTTGGTCCTCGCGAAATCACTCGTCTCGATGTCGATGAGCGATCGTAGGTGAACGGCGAGGATGGAGAGCTCGAACGGAGCGCCGTTCGCAATGTAGCTTCCCCGCAGCAGAAGAGGCGGCCGGTCGAAGAGCTTCTGATCGGGGCGGCCGGGAACCGTCAGATCCCTGCCGAACTGCTCGACACTGGCCGCCGGAAAGGTATCGCGAACCAGAAATCCGACGTGATAACTGTCGTTGCCTGGAACCAGATGGGCGGAGTAGCGGATCGAGGGATCGTCGGCGGTGATCCGCGCCGCCAGATTCTGAAGTACAGCGAGCGACTGAGCCTCGGAGACCGCCAGCACATCAGGCGAGCGGAGAATCTCACGGATCAGCCGCGAGAACTTTTCGATGCGCGGCGCATTGGAGGTGAGCTGCAGAAGGTTCTGACTGGCCACCGTCATCTCCCCTGCTCGTCTGGACCGAACACTCCTCGGGAATTCGATGGGCGCAATCGCGAACGGAGATGCGGGCCATGCCTGGAACTCACCGAACGCGAAGGTGAGCACGCCTTCGATCGCTCCGATCGCCGACCCCGCCACGATCGTGCGCGCCTCGTCCCCCGCTTTCGCTCCGGCCACCTCGAATACCTCGGGGTTACCGTCCCAAACGGGGATCCCGGGCGGGATGTTGCTCGCGCCGGGCTCGATGCCCGGCTCGCGAAACGGCCGGTCGTTGCCGGTGACCATGTAAAAATCACCGAAGCGATCCGCTCCGCTGGTCGCGATTCCGGCGGGAACCGACACGAGCATTCCTTCGAATCGCTCGATGGCGTTCTCAGGCTGGTCTCGATCTCCACGCGGGGAAAAAGTGACCGGCGCAGGGAGTGGCGCTCCCGAGGATAGTGGTGTGATCACCGGATCGACGATTTCGGTCAGTGCCTCGTTGGCTGCATCGCCGGCGCGTTGGAACTCCACCACGCGGCCGCTGACGTCGACCAGGGTGCCCTTTGAAATTGAGGGGACGCTTCCCGTGTAGACGAAAATTGCGTTGGACGTTTCTTCACTCGCATCGGCCCTGGAGGTAGGGGTCTGAATGAAGAACCCATCCGTCGAGACGAACGTCACGACGTTGTCGCGCGTTTCGACCTCTTGTCCCACATAAGGCGAGAACATTCCGGAGCCCTGGATCTCGTAAATTTCCAGGAGGACTCCGGCACCGACCAGAGTGGGCCAGAGCGCGAGGAGAGCTGCCGCGAATCGGATGGAAGTCGTGCGCAAGAATTCTCCTTGCCGTGGACGATGGATGAGCCTCCGTGGGGAACGGAGAACCGGCTCCTGGTCTTCCTCGCATCAGTTCGTCAGGAGCCAGCCTCAGGCCCGGCAGCCGCAGCGCGCGGCCTCGACCGGATCCTCCATCGGGGCGCAACAGGCCGCGCCGGCCAGAGCGCTTTCATCGACCTGATCCGCTTTCGCCTCCGGGGTCGCGCAGCATCCGGCGGCCGCGGCGTTCCACTGGTCCTCTTCGAGATCGTGATGGACCACGAAGACTTCCCATTCGTTGCCATCCGGGTCGTGGACCCAGGTCTTGTCCTGCTGCGCCCAGCAGCACCCGGTGCCCATCTCGTCCCGGGTGATCAGCCCCTTCTCGATCCATCGCTCGCGAACCGCGAGGACATCGTCGGTCGATGAGACCTGGAACCCGAGATGCGAAAGAGCGCCCGCCTCCCCGAGCATCGGGACTTCGTTGAGCGCGAGATTCAGAGGCGGCTGCTGGAGATCGAATTTCGCGTATCCGGTCCGGAGCTTGGCCGGCTCGATCCCGAGCATCTGCCGATAGAACGCCACGCTCTTCTCCACGTTCCGGACATTGATCGAGATGTGGGGCTTGAGGTATCCGACTTCGTTTGCCATGGTGCCTCCCTTTCGACGTCTCACACATATCTGTTTGGGCGCATGTGATGACAAGATAGGCCCGCCCTTCATATTTGTCAAGCCGAATGTGTTGTGGGATACTTCCCCATCATGCCGCCCTCGCTGGAAACCCTTTTTCAAGCCCTCGGAGACCGCACCCGCCTCCGCCTTCTGAACCTCCTGGCTGGAGGTGAGATCTGCGTCTGTTACTTCGTGGAGATCCTGGGTGAGCCCCAGCCGAAGATTTCCCGCCACCTCGCCTACCTTCGCAACGCCGGGCTGGTCGAAGCGCGCCGGGACGGGAAATGGATTCATTACCGGCTGGCCGGGCCGTCGGATCCCTCCATGGCCCCCCTGTTCGAGGCCCTTTGCGCTGCTTTCGCCTCGGACCGCGAAATGGCACGGGACCGATCCGCCCTCTCGCGAGTCTGCTGCGCCGTCAAACTCCCTCCATCTCTCCGCGACGCCCCCAAACCGGCGCTGCACTAGCTCGCGGTACACTACCTTCCGGGCGCATGAGATCGAGCGAGGCACGCCGGCGAGAGGTCCTCTCATGGGCCTTCTTCGACTTCGGGAACTCTGCGTTCACGACGCTCGTCGTCACCTTCATCTACAGCGCCTACTTCACCCGCGCCATCGCGGATGATCCGACCCGCGGCGCGGTTCTCTGGTCCTACGCCGTCAACGCCTCCGCCCTCGCCGTCGCGATCATTTCGCCGATTGCGGGCGCCATGGCGGACTTCTCGGGCCGGAAGAAGATGTTCCTGGCGCTCGCCTCGATCGGCTGCATCGTGCCGACCGCGCTCCTGTTCTATCCCGGCCGCGGCGACGTGATGCCCGCGCTCATCCTCTTCGTCATCGCCAACGTCGGCTTCGAGGCTGGCTACGTCTTCTACAACGGCTTCCTTCCCGAGATCTCCCGCCGTGACACGATCGGAAGAGTCTCCGGCCTTGGCCAGGGGCTCGGATACTTCGGCGGACTGGTCTGTCTTCTCTTCGCGCTCGGGATGGTGCGCTCCTGGCTTCCCTCCGACGGTGATCTCAACGTCCGATCCACGAACCTTCTCGTGGCGGGCTGGTTCGCGCTCTTCGCCCTTCCGCTCTTCTTCTTCGTGCGCGAAGCCCCGGTCGCCTCCCCCCCGTCCTTCGGATCTCTGGTCCGCGTCGGCTTCACGCGCGTCTTCGACACGGTCCGCCACCTCCGGGCTCATCGCGACGCCGGACTCCTGATCGTCGCGCGGATGCTCTATAACGATGGGCTGGTCACCGTTTTTTCGTTCGCCTCGATCTTTGCCGCGGCGACCTTCGGACTGACCACCGAGCAGCTCATCGTTTTCGGGATTGCCATCAACGTCGTCTCCGGAGTCGGATCGCTCGCTCTCGGCCCCGTCACCGACAGGATCGGCGGCAAGCGGACCATCATGATCACGCTCGTGGTCCTGGTGATCGCCACGATCATCGGAGCCGCAGCTCCGACGATCGGCTGGTTCTGGGTCGCCGCCATTCTCCTCGGAGCGATGGTCGGACCGAATCAGGCCGCCAGCCGCTCGCTCCTCGGACTTCTCTCCCCCGAGGAACGTCACGCCGAGTTCTTCGGGTTCTTCGCGTTTTCCGGCAAGCTCGCTTCGATCCTTGGACCTCTGGTCTTCGCGGGCGTCCTCTCGAACACGGGAAGTCAGCGCATGGCCATGGGCTCGATCCTCCTCTTCTTCATCGCCGGCGCCGCCGTCCTCGTTCTCGTGAAGGACCCTGCAGTCAGACCGCGGGATGGACTGACGGTGTGATGGCGAAGAAACTCCCTCCGGGTGATCGTCCGTTGAAGACACTCGAGCGGGTGATCTCCAAGGCAGGCCTCGGGTCACGCCGCGAGGCGCGGTCATGGATCGCCGCCGGTCGCGTCTCCGTGGGGGAGGAGACCGTTCTCGATCCAGACCGATGGGTGGACCTGGAGCTCGATCGGGTCCGATTCGACGGCAAGCCGCTCATGCCGAAAGAGCGCGTTTACCTGCTGCTTCACAAGCCGCCGGGGTATCTCACCACCTACAGCGACCCCGAGAAGCGTCCGACCGTCTTCGATCTTCTTCCTGAGCGCGACGGATTCATCTTTCCCGTGGGCCGCCTCGATCGCGATTCTCGCGGGCTGCTGATTTTGACCAACGACTCGGCGCTCGCCGAGCGCATCATGAATCCGGAGCATCATGTTCCGAAGACCTACCACGTCACGGCAACCCGCCCGGTCACCGATGACGACCTCGACGCATTGAAGCGCGGCATCGAGCTCCCGGATGGAATGACCCGCCCCGCCCTGGTCCGACGGCTCGGTGAGGACATCGCCTTCGAGATCACGGTCACCGAGGGGCGCAACCGCCAGATCCGCCGGATGGTGGAAGCCGTCGGGAACGAGGTGACGTCGCTGGTCCGGGTGGCCATCGGCGGGATCGGGATCGAGGCCCTCCCGGAAGGCGCCTGGCGCCCACTCACGGAGGCCGAGGTCAGGGGGTTGACGGAATGAGCGCTTCGGCATCGCCCTCTCATTCATTACAATTCCCGTATGAGCGACGCATTGGCAGCGACATTCGAGCGGCTCCGCGAAGCCATTGAATCGATGTCGGATCCGTTCTATCAGACTCAGTTGCGCCTCGCCGCGACCGTCCTCGGAAATTCGATCGAAACGATTCGGACGGATCCCAGCCCGGCCAACATCAGCGACGCGGAGTTCGCCTTCGGTGACATCACGGCGATCGCGGGCGAGATCCCCACGGAAGATGAAGAACGGCTGAATCCCCTCATCGACGAGCTGCGGCAGGGACTCGCCTCGATGAAGGAATCGAAATCCCTTCCTCCCGAGGTCGTTCAGCAGGTCCGGCAGCTTCAGGAGCAATTGAAGGAGCGCCGCGTGGCGCTGGAGCGGCAGGGATTCCGTTTCGAGAGCGAAGAGGCTCACATCCCGAATCACCCTCGCGAGCTCGTGCTGCCGGCGCGCCGCCTCCACCGGATCCTCGCCGAGAGCGGATTCACGATTCGTTCTCTCGACAAGCTCGTGGCCGAGCCGGACGACTTCGCCTATCACGACGTCTCGGATCTGATTGCCGACCTGGACGCCGCGACCCGCTAGTGGACTGTCACCAGTGTCCGTTACAGGACACTAGCTCCCGGCTTCGAGCGGCTTGACCAGCAGGACGACCCGCTTCCCGCTGTCGGCGTGATCGAGCGTTCCCACTTCGAGAAATCCCGCCCTCCGATGAAACTCGATCGATACGGGATTCGGCGGCCGGAGATTTACCTCGGCGCAGATCCGCGGTGCTCCGCGGGATCGCGCGAAATCAAACAGCTCGCCGTACAGGCGCGAGGCCAGTCCCAGCCGCCGGGCGGACGGATCGACCGCAATCCGGTCGACGTATACGAAATCTCCGTAATGCGACTGAAACCAGCGGAAGTTCGCGCTGTCGTACTCCGCATCGTGCTGAAGGGCGATCAGGAAAGCGGCGATCGTCCCATCCTCTTCCGCCACCCTGAACCAGAGGGCCGTCTCCGCGAAACGCCGCATCGCCTCGAGATCGAGCTCGTTCATCGCCGGTACGACCGCGTTGTTGATCTCCACCAGCCGGGGAAGATCAGAAGGATGGACGGCTCGGAAGGTCATGGGAGGTTGAAGAGTCAAAAGCAGAACGCAGAACGCAGAACGCAGAATTTAGAATTTAGAAAGAGAACGAGAGTCAAAATGGAACTCGCCCTGAAAGAGACGCCGTCATCCTGAGCGTGAGCGAAGGATCTGGGCGTGCGGGACGCCAGAGACGCGGAGCCGGCGTAGGGCGCGAGAGCGCTGATTCGGGCCGTCCACCGACAACCAGACACGTCACGGTCTTCCCCAACTTTCAACATTCTGCTTTCTGCTTTTGCTCTCGTTCTCTTTCTAAATTCATCGTTCTGCGTTCTGCGTTCTGCGTTCATCTTTTGACTCTCTTTCGTCACTCCCTAGATCTCTCAATCGCGGCGAGTGCCGCTCCTTCCAGATCTCGAAGTACACCGTGCGACCGACTCGGGTGAGCGGATCGTGCTCCTCGATCGTTCCTGCATAGGTCTCATAGCAGTCCAGTGCCCGTCGCGCGCGCTCCACGTCCTCCTCGCCGACGTCGATCTCACAGTCGACCTGTTCCGGCCGTGAGGTCCGGAGCGGAACTTTCTCCGGCCCATCAGCGGGAAGGAGCGTGAAGAATGCAAGTCTCCGGGAGCGCTCGCGTGTCGCCGCGAAGGCGCCCTTCACCGCGGCATGGGCAACCAGATGGTCGGGATGGCCGCTGATCCCGTGGACCGGGTAGCTCACCACCACATCGGGATCGATCGCCGCGATCCTGCTGGCGATGGCCGCCTCGAGCAGGAGTGGATCGATCTCGTCCAGTCCTCCGTCCGGGTAATCCAGGACTTCCATCGAGGCGAGCCTGAGCACTTCGCGAACCATTTCCATCTCGGCCAGCCGCACCTCTCCCATTTCCGCGATGGTGAGTCCCAGCCGCTCGCGCTGACGGGTGGCTCCGCCGCGCGTGAGCGTCAGGAGGTGAATCTCGTGCCCCTTTCTCTCCTGATTGGCGATGGCCAGGGCGGGGCCGAACGATTCGTCATCCGGATGAGGAAAGACGTAGAGATAGCGCATGGCGGTGTGAGCACTTCCTTCGAATCAGTCTGGTCGTCGGCACGATCTCAAAGCAGCAGCATGGTCGCCAGCCCCAGAAAGATCCCCATGCTTGCAACGTCCGTGGCGGTGGTGAGGAAGATGCTTGAGGCCGTCGCGGGATCGGCACCGGCGCGGCGGAGGGTGAGCGGAATGAGCGCCCCCGAAACGCCGCTGATCACGCAGCTGCCGATCATCGCGATGAAGACGATCACCGCGAGCCAGAGAGCGTTGGGATTCTTCTGGGTGGTGGCCACGATGTACATCCCGACGCCAGCGGTCACGCCCACCAGCGTGCCGTTGAGGAGGCCGAGCAACCCTTCCTTCATGACCAAGACGCGCTCGCGCCCCGGCTTGAGCTCGCCCAGGGTCATCCCGCGGAGAGCCACGGCCAGCGCCTGGCAACCGGTGTTGCCCGACTGCCCGGCCAGGACCGGAAGGAAGACCGCGAGGATCACGATCTCGTCGATCGTCCGCTGGAAGTAGCCGACCACCGCCGCGGCGAGGAATGCGGTGACCAGATTGAGCTGCAGCCAGGGATGACGGAACTTGAGGCTTCGCGGCCAGGGGGTGGAGAGCCGCTCTTCCTTGTCGACGCCGACCATCGATCCGGCCTGCGCGGAGATCTCGATGGCCTGTGCCTCGAACATCGTCTGGCCGCGGACCTGCCCCACCAGCTTTCCTTCTCCGTCGCACACGGGATAAACCGGAAAGTGGCGATTGACCACTTCCTTCATCGCATCAATCAGATCCATGCTGGCCGACAGCGAGTAGGGAGTCCGCAGCATGATGTCGCCCAGCTTCTGCTCCCGTTCCGAGAGAAGGAGATCGCGCATGGTGATGATGCCGATCAGTTTTCGCTCCGCGTCGATGACGAACCCGTAGGTGACGAAATGCTTCTTGACCAGCTCCCTCACCCGCTCGACGGCCTGAGCCACGGTCTGATCGGGCTCGAAGACCGCGATCGGTGGTTCCATCACCCGCCCCACCGTATCCTCGGGGAAGGTCTCGTTCCGCGCCCACTGCTCGCTCTGCGCGCGCGGGGCTGCCGCGAGGATGGCTGCCCGCCTGTCATCTTCGAATTCCCCCAGGATGTCCTGGGCGACAGCAGGGTTGATCGACTGGAGAATCTCCGAGATGTCGCGGTCTCCCGCGGCCGTGTCCAGGAGCTCGGCTGCCTCGCGGGCGCCCATGCTCGTGACTCTCTGGCGGATCTCTTCCTGTGGTGGCGTCGTCGCGATCGGCTCGCTCATCGAGGATCGCCTCCTTCTTTTCGATTTCGGTCTGGGTCGATGAACGATCTGGCGGTGATGACCATGAGCCTTTCATCGGCCTCGGTCTTCGTCCCCATCCCGGGTACGGAGAACCGGACTTCCCGACGAGCTGGCATGCGCAAAGTATCCTTTGAGATCATCCGTTCCACAACATTTTGCGCGCGCCGGCCGGCAAGGCGGGCGGAATGACGGCGGACCGGCTGCTTCATCACCGCCGGCCCAACCCGAAGACGAGCGTGATGGAACCAAGCGTCGCAGCCTCCGTTCACCCCGCTCGCGTCCCGTTCGCTGTCGTTCACTCATGGCACGACCGATGCTCAATAGACAATTGAAGAATCGAAAGGAGCGGGCCTGAGCGCCCGGAACAGACGCCATGGCTGATGCGATCACGCTTCTCAAAGAAGATCACAAGAAGGTAAGAGGTCTTCTGGAGCAGCTCGAGAAAACGACGGAGCGATCCACCGCAAAACGGCTCCAGCTGCTCGCGAAGATCGAGATGGAAATCGAGATTCACGCCGCGATCGAAGAAGAGATCTTCTATCCGGAGTTCAAAGAGAAGAGCGAGATGGAGGAGGAGGAAGAGGGAGAGGAGATGTTCTACGAGGCCGAAGAGGAGCACCATTTGGTCAAGGTGGTCCTTCCAGAGCTCAAGGCGACCGACCCGTCCAGCCCCGTTTTCGGCGCGAAGTCCAAGGTGCTCAAGGAGCTCATCGAGCACCACGTCAAGGAAGAAGAGAAAGAAATGTTCAAGATGGCCCGGCAGCTCTTCGGCAAGGACGAGCTGCAGGTCCTCGGGGATCGCATGGCCGAGCGGAAGAGGAAGCTCCAGAAGCAGTGGAAGAAAAAGTAACGATTCAACCGCTCGAGAAGAGTACGGTCGCTCCGAGGCAGCCGCCGTGGTTTGATGTACGAGGGCACGGGGAGAGATGGTACAGGTGAATGGTGAATGGTGAATGTTGAATGTTGAGAGTCAGAAGCAGAATGCAGAATGCAGAATGCAGAATGACGAATGGAGAAAGGGAACGAGAGTCAAAGGCTCAACGGAGATTGCCGTCGTCATCCGGAGCGTGAGCGAAGGATCTGGGCGGGCGGGACGCGAGAAACGCGGAGATGGAGTAGGGCACGAGAGCGTTGGTTCTCCCGTTACACCGCGAGGCGCGCGGGTTCTCTTTGTTGGAACAGGATGAAAACCGCGCGTGACCCCGCACGCGCAGCGCGACCGGCCGGAGGCCCGCGGTACAGTGACCTCGCTTACGAGCTGACCACTGGAAACTGGAAACTGGGAACTGGGAACTGCCGCCGCACTCAGCACTCAGCACTCACGACTCAGCACTCAGCACTCACGACTCAGCACTCAGCACTCAGCACTCAGCACTCAGCACTCAGCACTCAGCACTCAGCACTCAGCACTCAGCACTCTCCTACGACATCCAGTTCACGCCGGCTTCGCGGTTCCACTTCGTCGTCATCTTCTTCGACTTCGTCCAGAACTCGATCGAGCTGTTCCCGGTGATGTCCCCCACCCCGAACTTCGACTCATTCCATCCGCCGAATCCGAAGGGCTCCCGCGGGACCGGCACGCCGACGTTCACGCCGACCATTCCAGCGCTGGCCCGCTCCATCACGTAACGGGCCACTCCCCCGCTCTCGGTGAAGACCGACGCCGCGTTGCCGTACGGCGAGCGATGCTGGATCTCCAGCGCCTCGTCGACGTCGTCCGCGCGGATGATCACCATGACCGGGCCGAAGACCTCTTCCTGCGCGATCCGCATCTCGGGAGTGACGTGGTCGATCAGCGTCGGGCCGACGTAGTAGCCGTTCTCGCGCCCTTTGACCACCAGACCCCGTCCGTCGACCAGGACCTTCGCGCCCCCCTTCTCGGCCTCGTTGATGTACCCCTCGATCCGTTCCCTGGCCGCGCGGGAGATCACCGGTCCGAAATCCGTTCCCGGCACCATCCGCCGGATCACCGCCGCCATCTGCTCGATGATGTGATCGCTCTTGCCGACCGCCATCATCACCGAGGCGGCCATGCAGCGCTGTCCCGCGCAACCCGACATCGAGCCCACCACGTTGGTCGAGGTCATCTCCGGCTGGGCGTCGGGCATGACGATGAGGTGATTCTTGGCTCCCCCGAGGGCGAGGACGCGCTTGAGATTCGAACTTCCGCGGCGGTAGACGATCTTCGCGACCTTCGTCGAGCCGACGAAGGTCACGGCCTCGATACCGGGGTGATCGCAGATCGCGTTGACCACGGACTCCCCACCATTGACGACGTTGAAGACTCCATCGGGAAGTCCCGCTTCGCGCAGGAGCTCGGCGATGCGCATTGCGCTGATGGGCACCTGCTCGGAGGGCTTGAGGATCATGCAGTTCCCGAGAGCCAGCGCGTTGGGGATGGTCCAGTGCGGAACCATGTTCGGAAAATTGAAGGGCGCGATCGAGGCGACCACGCCCACGGGATAGCGTTCCAGGCGGCACTCCACGCCCTTGCTGACTTCCATGACCTCGCCTGCGGTGAGCTGCGGCAGCGAGCAGGCGAACTCGGTGAGCTCCGCCGACTTCAGCACCTCGGCCCGCGCTTCGCTCGCCACCTTCCCGTTCTCCTCGGTGATCAACGCGGAGAGAGAATCGATGTCACGCTCGAGAAGAGCCTTGTAGCGGAAGAAAATCTGGACCCGCTCCTTGATGGGCGTCGCCGACCACTTCTCGAGCGCTGCCCCGGCGGAATCGACCGCCTGGTCGACATCTCCCGAACCGGAGAGCGGCACCTGCGAGATGACTTCGCCGCTGGCCGGATTCGTAATCTCGAGGAGCTCGGATTCCGGTTCCACGAACTCGCCGCCGATGAAATTCCGAACCGGCGGGTACTTTGTCGATGCCGGTCGTTCAATCACGCTCATGAGAACCTCCGTGCCACCGGGCATTCTAGCCAGTGTGGCGCTTCAAATACCGACCTTCGACCGCGGGCTCCAGACCTCGTACATCGGGTCTCCCTTGCTGCTCTTTCCGTCATGGTGCCAGACACCGTCGACCAGGTCGTACCGGAACTCCAGGCTCTTTCCCACGGTCGCGTTGTCCCGCGAGAAGAACTCGATGTTCTCCGTATACTTTCCGTCTTCGGTCGTGTAGGTGCCTCCGCCGGTGCCGGAGAACTCTTGCGTCTCCACGTTGTACGCGATCCATTGAAACCGCGTTCCGGAGAGAATCTTCATGGTTCTGCGCGCTCCGGGCATCCGGGTCTGGATTTCGCCGTCGCGCTTGCGCCCGGTCATCAGCCACGCGCCGTCGAGCGCGCCGGGAGCTCCGTGATCGATTCGTTTCCAGGTCTGATCGTCGACGAACATGGTGTCGTCATCCAGACGGAACGAAGGAGTATGCGTGGTGCCGATGATCTCGGGCTGATCCGTGCTGAACTCCCAATTCAGCCGAAGTGCTCCATCCTCACCGACCGACCAGGATCCTCCCCGAGTGGAAAGGAACTTCGCTGGCTCGCGATCGTAGTGCGCGACTGAGAAATGCTTGTCGGTCACGATGAGCGTGGAGACGGTTCCGTCCCCATGCACCTGCTCCCATGCGCCGATCGCCGGCTCGGGCTCCGCCACCGTGGCGGCGAACGAGAGCAGTGCGGCGAAGATGAGATGAAAAGCCATTCTGAACCTCCCCTTTCTGGTCTGATCGAGAACCCTATTCTGTCATGTCGAATTCTGAGACGCCCCGCCACGCCATTCGGCGTCTTCCGCCCTCGCGGTGGGAAGGGGGGGTCATTCAGAGGCCGCACGGGAGGATAGCGTCGCGGCGGGACTGGTCTCGCGGCCGAAGAATCTCTGGATGCGCAAACCGTCATCGGGTTCTTGCGCCGGTGCAGTCGCATCGTGCGAATGATCTGGCGTGGACGCGAGAACGCGGAGGTGGCGTAGGGCACAGGAGCGTCAATTCGGTCGTTCCAAAACGCCGGTGCGTTTTCCTCTCCCCTATCCCCTCGCTCGTCTACCCTCACCCCTCGACTGTGTGATCTACTATTGGTGCTCCAACAATCACAATTTTGAGGAATCCAATGCTTTGTCGCCTGGCAGTTCTCCTGGTTCTCGCTCTTCCTCTGTCCGCGGCGCAAACGGCGCTCGTCGTCGATGAAGCCGGCCGCGCCATCGCCTCGGTCGATCTCACCTCCGGTAAGGTCGACTCGACGGTTTCCCTCCCCTTCACTCCCGACCGGGCCCTTCTCTCCTCGGATGGCCGGACTCTGCTTGTCCTCGATCAGGGAGAGGGAAACCTCGGCTTTTGGACCGGCGAGTTCCGCCCGAAGACTCGATCGAGTGCCGCCATCGTCCGCGACGGAGAGCTCGTCGGCTCCTCTGAGCTCGGCTGGGGTCTGGCCGAGTCGGCCTTTTCGCCTGATGGAAAGCACGCTTTCGTCCTGACGACCGGCTACGAGTCGAACAAGACGAACGAGCGGAAGGAATCCGAGCTGGTGCGGATCGATCTCGAGGATGGCAGGGTCTCAGGTCGCATGTCCCTCGATGCCGCGGCCGCCGCGTTCGCCACCGATCAAGCGGGAAAAACCGGCATCATCTATTCGCCCCCTTATCCCAAGAAAAAGCCGGCGCCGCTTCCGGCGCGCCTCACCTTCATCGACCTCGGCACGCTCGAGCCGAAGGCGACGATCGACATCGCTGGAACCGAGGTGCGGCGGCCGGTAGCCGTGGGAGACACGATTTATGTCGTCGATGGGGGATCGAAGAAAGCGGGCGGCAGCCTCACGATTCTCGATGCGGCGACGGCTTCGGTGATCAAGAAGATCGACGTCGGCCCTGAGGCAGTCTTCGGTGGAAGCGATTCGAAGGGACAGCTCTTCCTGCTGAGCCAGAGCCCCGACCGGAAGTCAGGGCGGGTCACGGTCATCAAAGGGACGGAAACGGTTGCGGAATACGCAATCGGTGCGGCTCCCAAGATGGCGCGGCTTTCCGCGGATGACAGCCGCCTCTACGTTCTCGGCTGGAAGGAGTTTTCCGTCGTCGACCTCGCAAGCGGCAAGGCTTCCCCGGCGCTCGAGCAGGCGCGGAATCCGCTGGCCGTCCTCGCGACGGCCGACGGCACCCGTGCCTTCGTGATCAACATGGACGCCGACCAGTGCTGCCGCATCACCGTATTCGATACCGGTTCGATGAGGCGTCTCACCACGTTTCTCGGAGGAAGCAAAGCAGAGCGGATCGGCCAGGCGCTCGCCGCAGTGGCCCTCAGCGTCGCGTCCTATCAGGCCGGACAGTCGATCGCAAAGTCGACGGGCTCAGATACTTTCTATTACTCGATTTATACGCCGATCAGCCAGGGAGCGGCGCGAGGTCCGCTCGCCTTCGGCCCGGGGGAGAAGAAGGTCTACTTCGTGGATACGCAGACCAGCGACGTCACCGTGGTCGACGTCGCGACGGGCCAGCGGCTCCGGACGCTCGATGCGGGATCAGGCCTGCAGGAAGTCATCCCGCTTCATGAAGCGGGGCTCATCGCCGGAATCGCCGATACGGCGATCACCCTGGTCGACGCCGAGACCGACGAGGTCCGCCAGTCAATCGAGCTCGAGGGAGGCGTCACCGATGCGGTGCTCACCGAGGATGGCAGCCGACTGGTGGTATTCGGGAAGAAGAATCTCGTCGTGCTCGATGCGAAGAGCGGCAAGCTCGTCTCGCGCGTCGGCTCACTCCAGCAGCCGGTGCAGGTGATCTTTCGCTGAATGACACCGCCACCTCGTCATCCTGAGCGTGAGCGAAGGATTGGGTGGGACGCGAGAGACCCGGAGCTGGAGTAGGCGAAGAAATCTTTCCTTCTCCCCCCCCGTTGTGCGAGCTGCCCCATGCAGAGAAAGCGCTTCATCATCCATTTCGCCGTCCTGCTGCTGCTCGGCTTCGTGATCGTGGTGATCCCTGCCGTGCAGACCCACATCCTGCAACCGTTCACTGAATCCCTGGCGGCCGCGTCCGCCGGACTGCTCAACGCGATTGGACACGAAGTCACCCGCTTCGGCACGATCATCTCCTCTCCCACGTTCGCGGTCGACGTCCGCCACGGATGCAACGGCGTGGAGGCGGCGCTGATCCTCGTCGCTGCGATTCTGGCCACGCCCGCCCGATGGAGAGCAAGACTTCTGGGCGTTGTGGGCGGCTTCGTCATCCTCCAGACGGTCAATCTCGTCCGGATCAGCTCTCTCTACCTCTTCGGGTTTTACGACCGAGAGCTCTTCGATCTCTTTCATTCCGCCGTCTGGCAGGTCCTCATCATTCTCGTCGCATTCGGCATCTTCGTTTTCTGGAGTGTGAAGATTGCGCCTCGGCGCGATACTCCCGCCGCTGCTTAGGGGCGTCGCGGGGTTTGCTCTCGGCCTGGCCATCTGGGTGGGTTTGACTCAGCCATACAACCGTCTCCTCGCGGGCTCCGCGGAGCGCCTGCTCTGGCTTTTCGAGGACCCGAATCGCACCGATCTACGGAACGACGGGAGGCAGGTGATCGTTTATCGCGCCGATGTCCGGCCGGGCAGCGGACGTCCCGGCATCCCGCTGTACGACCTCACCTTCAATGTCATTCTGCTCACGGTCCTCTTCGCGTTCGATCGCCGTCCGCTCTCGAGTCGGAACGTCGGGCTCTATCTGCTCAGCCTCGCGATTCTCTTCCCAACCCACGTGCTCGCTCTGATCGCATGGGTCCAGGAGCTCTACGCGACGCGATTCGGCTCGATCAGCGCGCGCTACTCGGACCTCGAGCGCTCGCTCTGGGCGAATGCGGTCTTCTTCTACCGCCTCGTCGGGCAATTCGCGATCCCGCTCATTCTGCGATGGTCCCTGGCGCCGGAAAGGGAGCCGATTCGCGCTGACTTTTCCAGGAGCCAAGGCGGAACAGGATGAGTCCGACCGTCGAATGGCCCATGAGTCAGACGCCCCCCCTTCCCTCACCTCCCCTGGCGCGGTACCTTCTCTGGCGTGAGTCACGATCCCCACTCCTCACGGGCTAGGCTTCTCGCCGCGGGCCGCGAGCTCTTCGCTCGCCATGGCTACGAGGGGACTTCAACCGCCGCGATCGCGAGGCAGGCCGGTAGCTCCGAGTCGCAGCTGGTCCGGTGGTTCGGCGGCAAGGCCGGCCTTCTCGAAGCGATTTTCGAGGAAGCGTGGGAACCTCTCAACCAGCGCATCGCCGACGAGACACTCGGGATGACCGATGCGCGCGCCGCCGTCGTCACCATCCTTCTCCTCGTGCTCGAGGCTTTCGATCGCGACCACGAGACCGCCGCCGTTTTTCTCTTCGAAGGCCGCCGCGTTCGCGGCGACGAGCTCGCCCTCTCCAAGGGTTTTCTCATCTTTCTGGAGCGCCTCGGGGCCTTAATCACCGCCGGTCAGGAAAACGGATCGCTCCCGAAAGAGCTCGATCCGAGCCTCCTTCGATCGGCATTGGTTGGAGCAGCCGAAGGGATGGTGCGCGACCGGCTCGTTGCAGCCAGGATGGGGCGCGGGACGCCCCTCGATTCGGTCGCCATCCGGCGAGTTTTCGAGGCGCTCATCTCTCATCTGGGTTGAGCACGCTTTGCGTTGATGAAAGGGGCTTCCCTTTCATCAAATATGGTAGTAGTGTTGCTACTACCAACAACACCAGGCCAGTTCTGGCCAAAATCCATGACCCTTAACACCTTGCAAATTCAGTGGTTAGCCACATCTCGGCCCGTAGAAAAGGGACCGCTATTCACGAATTCGTGACAGGAGAATGCGAATGAAGAGCTCTTTTTCACCCCGGCTGATCGGGTTGCTTATCTTTTTTTTACTGGTCCCCGCCGTTTCCGCCCTGGCCGCCTCATTCATCGTCGAACTGAATGAGGAGCCGGTGGCCGTGGCGGCCGCCAAAGCAAGAGCGGCCGGAGCCCCGATGTCCGCCGAGCAGATCGAGACCCGCCGGGCCGCGCTCGCCTCCGCGCAGGATCAGCTCCTCGGCAAGCTGCGAGCGGCGGGTGTCCCCTTCGAAGTGGGGGGCGCCACGGTCGCCGGTGTTCGCGTCGCCTTCCGATATACGCTGGTCTTCAATGGAATCAATCTAATCGCGGATCCGGCCTCGGTCGCGGCGATCGAGGCAATGCCGGAAGTGAAGAAGGTCCATCCCGACCGCATTCTCTGGACCACCCTCGACCGAAGCGTTCCGTACATTCGCGCGCCGCAGGTTTACGGTGCCGTGCCCGAGGTCACTCAGTTCGATGACGTGCGCGAAGGACTGGAAGGCCAGGGGATCTACGTCTCGATCATCGATACGGGGGTCGAGTGGCAACACGAGATGTTCGGCGGTGACCTCACTCCCCCGAGACTCGGAGTCGAGCCTCCAACGAGCGGCCGCAATGCGAAGGTCGTCTACAACCTGCCGCTCGGGGACGCCGTGGTCGAGGACACGGTCGGCCATGGCACGCACGTGGCGGCGACCGCCGCCGGATATCGCGGCTTCGCCCCGGGTCCGGACGGGCTTCCCCTCACCGCGGACGACATTCCGATGCACGGTGTCGCACCACAGGCCCGCATCATGGCCTACAAGGTCTGCAGCGACACGCTTTCGAATGTCGGGCTTCTCACCGGCGCCATCGGTGGCTGCTTCGAGTCAGTCATCGCGATGGGGATCGAGGACTCGGTCTCGCCTCGGACCGTCAATGGATTCGCGAAGCCGGTCGCTCACGTCATCAATATGAGTCTGGGAGGCTCAGGGACTCCGAACAGCGTTACGGCCGTCGCCGCCGACAATGCGGTCCTGCTCGGAACGAGCGTGATCGCAGCCGGCGGCAATTCGGGTCCCGGACCGGCGACCGTCGGTGCGCCCTGCGTCGGCCGGCGCGTGACCTGTGTCGCGAACAGCATCGATCCCTCAGCATCCTGGTCCTTCGACGTCCTCGATCCCTCATCGGTGAACCGGCTTCTCCCGGGAGCCATCTCTCCCGCCTCATCGCTCCCACTCGCGAGCGGGCCGGCCAGCGGAGTCCAGCTTCATCCTCTGTCGGGAACACCCCCTCCGCCCGCGGGATCGGTCGCGCAGTACTACGTCTATGTCCTCGGCGGGGAAACGCCGGATTCGTATCCCCCCTCGGTGGCCGGCCGCATCGCCATCGTACGAACAACTCTCACCGCGACGTTCGCCCAGATCGTGAACAGCGCGGCCACCGCCGGCGCTGTCGCCGTCATCCAGCGAACGAATACTTCCGGGGGAACGGCCGTGAAAGGAACGATCCCCGGCGCGACTCTGCCGGTGGCCGACTTCGATGCGCTGGTCGCTCTCATGGGAGCCGGATCGGCGCCTCCCAGCGGCACGCTCTCGAAGCACCCGATCCGGCTCAACTCCTATTTTCCGAACGCGACCATGAATACGTCGAGCTCACGCGGACCCGTGGCCGGATTCGGGCAGGTCAAGCCGGACGTCTCGGCGCCCGGCACGAACATCAACGCGGCCGTGCCCTATCCGAGCCTTCTCGGAGCGCTCGAGCAGAGCAATTACGCCTCGATCAGCGGAACGAGCATGGCCTCACCCCACGTCGCTGGAGCGGCCGCCCTGGTCAAACAGGCCCATCCGGCCTGGTCTCCTGACATGATTCGAACTGCGCTCCAGAACACCTCGACCCATCTCCGCGATCAAGCGGGCACGGCGAAGGCCGACGGCACGACCGCCGAATCAGTGATGGACCAAGGAAGCGGTCTCATTGACGTGGAAGGAGCGGTGAACGCGAAAGCCCTCATGGGCGTCGCCGGAGATGGAATCTCAGCGCCCTCGATCCTCGGAAGCCACTCCTTCGGCGTCGTTCCGGCGATCGACAGCCGCGGCATCGTCACGCGCCGTGTGCCCGTCGAGATTCGGGACCTCTCCGGCGAGGGCGGCACCTATAACCTCGCCGTCGTCGATAACCGCGGCCTCGCCATTCCCGGCATCTCGGTCTCCGTTCCCTCCACTGTTTCGGTAGCGCCGGCTGGCACCGCGTCGTTCGAGGTGAGCGCCTCGGTCGATGGAAACGTCGTGACGAGCGGAGATCCGCTCGAGGTGCAGTGGTACGTCCGCGCCTCGCGCTCCGACGGCGGCGAAACGCTCGTCATGCCGTTCTACCTGCGCGCGACCCGGTCGATTCCTCCCGCGCCGGTCATGCTCCCCATCGGCGACGACGAAAGTCCCGATCAGGAAGGAGGAGTGGACCGCGACGGCCGCTTCGTTCTTTCCTGGAGCTGGCCCTCCGAGTCGACCAGCGTCCCCTGCGGCTTCCGCCTCGAGGAAACTCAGCCGGTCGCGGCCGGACTCATGTACCACGACGACGCGGAGGAGCTCATGCTCTCCGGCGGAAACAGCCGGTGGGCCTCGGTGAACTGGACTTCCAAGCCCCACCCCGGAACCGCGACTCTCGGGTACGGCGCGATCTATGTCGACGAGAGTACCGCCTCACTCACCAGCGCGATCGACATCCATCTGCCTCCGGCTCTCGTTACCCTCTCGTTCGAATCTTTCGAGGACATCGAGCTCGATTTCGATTACGGATTCGTGGACGCGAGCGCGGACGGCGGTGCCACCTGGACGACTCTCGCCCAGTACACCGGCTTCTTCGCGGGTCAGCGGACGGTTGATTTGACTCCGCTGGCGGGCAACGCCATACGCATCCGTTTCCGCCTCGTCAGCGATCAGCTCATCTCCACTCCGGCCCATCAGGGATGGACGATCGACGACATCCGGATCCACGCCGGTTCTTCCTTCTCCACCTTCGCCCAGGTGGACGGAAGCGCGCGCAGCTACCAGGTCACAGGCAAGGAGGATGGTCTCTGGGCTTACCGCGTGACCGCGCTTTTCGGCGACTGCTCGACTCCCTTCGCGGGTGCCCCCTCGAATATCGAGCAGATCGAGGTGCGGAACGCCGCCTTCCCACCCGTCGCTGCGTTCAACGCCGGACCGAATCCCTCGGACACCGGCGAGGGAGTGACTTTCGACGCGAGCGCTTCCCACGATCGCGATGATCTCGGAGGGAGCCCCGGAATCGTTCAGTATCTCTGGAGCTTCGGTGATGGAGCGACGGCGAGCACTACCTCGTCGTCGATCGATCACGCGTACGCATCCGCGGGGACATATCGGGTCGTGCTGACCGTCGAAGACGGCGAAGGCGAATCCGCATCCGCGGAGGCGCTCCAGACGGTGAGCGATCCGAGCGCCACGATCTCGGGCGGCGGGAAGATCGCGACGGCAGGAGGTCACACCAACTTTGCGGTCGACGTTACGCAGGCCGCGGGACTCATCGACGGATCTGTCACCTGGCACGACCACGGTTCGGGAATGCGGGTGGTGAGCACCAGGATCACGAGCGTCGAGCGGAGTGGAAAAACCGCCACGATCCGCGGCGACTGCACGATCAACAAGCGGCAGACCGCAACATTCGTTCTCGAACTGAGCGATAACGGGTCCGATGGCGATTTCGGAGCGATGTCCTCGGGAAGCTACTCCGGCAGCGGAAGCGTGACCAGCGGGGGAATCACGGTGGAGGAGTAAAGGGAACTGTGAACGAAAGCGCCCGGGCGGATTCCTTCGGCGCGGCCGATGAACGTTGATCGACATCGGTTTCATTGAAGCCGCCCGGGCGCGTTGAAGCTCGCGCGCCGGCATCATCAATCGGCCGGAGCGACCGCGACGACTCCCCACGTCCCGTCGTCCGCCTTGCTGGTCCGGATCACGCGGCCCGTTTCCAGATCGACCACCCTCACTCGGCTTCCGCACATTGGGAGTTGCGAAGGAAGCCGAATCGTGGCATGAGGATCCCGGCGACCGCCTCCGCGCGTCGCCGCCCCCAGGGATCGAGCCGGTCGCAGGATGGGACGATGAATTGGGACGAGGGGATTCGATGAAGCCGCGCGTCACTGTGATTACGATCGGCGTCGATGATCTGGACCGGTCGCTACACTTTTACCGCGACGGACTGGGACTCCCCACGGCCGGAATCATCGGCACCGAACACGCTTACGGCGCAGTCGCGTTCTTCGATCTCCAGTCGGGATTGAAGCTCGCGATCTGGCCTCGCCGCAGTCTCGCCCGCGACACCGGCCTTCCCCTCACTCCACCGAGCCCGACCGAATTCACCCTCGGGCACAACGTGTCGTCCCGCACGGAGGTTGAAAACGTGATGGGAAGGGCGGCGCTTGCCGGAGCCACGATCGTGAGGCAGCCTCACGATACGTTCTGGGGCGGTTACTCCGGCTACTTTCAGGATCCCGACGGGCATCTGTGGGAAGTGGTCTGGAATCCAAAACTCAGGGTTGACGATTAGGCACCGTTCGCCGGCGTCCACCGACAGCGCGCGACGCTCCATGCGACCATCTCACCGGAGGCTGGACGATGAAGTTTCTCTTCGAAGTGAGGATCAGACCCGGATACGCCGCAGAGAATTACGCGGAGGCGTGGATTCGCGCGAGCGAGATCATTCAGCGCTGGCCGGGGGCGCGCGGCACCCGGCTGCACAGGAAGATTGGAGAGCCGAACGTCCTCCTTGCCATCGCGGAATGGGATTCCAAGGCTGAGCGCGACGCCATTCAGGAAAGTGACTCCGAAGTCGACGCGATCATCCGGTCCGCGGCGAAAACCTGCGACATCACGATCCTGGGGGAGTTCGAAGAGCCCGAGTGGGTCGTCCTCCCCCCGCGGTGAGATCAGCCTTGGGCGGCGGGCGGCGTCTCGCGGCCCGGCCGGGAAGATCGAGCGGCAGTTCACCACCACCGCTGCGCGGGGCAACCTCCTCGGATTGGAACCTTCAGCGAAAAGCGAAGATGTGACCCCAGGGTCTTCGTTTTTCGTTTTCAGGCGCGGAGAGTTTCCATTCCGAGGAGTTTGAGACGCGAGGGGCCCGAGGCCGGGCAACGTGGACTCACGATGAGCCCGCAGGGGACGCAACCGCGATGTCGTGACAAATAACCATAATGAGCGTAAGGTGGATGAACGTGGCGGAACCTTCCCCCTCCCTTCAGTCCATCTGAACTAAGTCAGATCTTCTGGACTCACCCCTCTTAGCATCCCGGTTCTTGCGCAGCGCGGCCCGTAGCGAGATCTCTCGCGGCAGCCAGGCGTGACGACGAGGACCACGCCCAACGGCAGGAGCTTCAATGAAAGTCTATGTAGGCAATCTCTCCAAACAGGTCACCGATGCCGAGCTCAACGAGCTGGCGACTCCTTACGGGACGCTGGTTTCGGCGAACGTGGCGACCGAGCGCTCGAGCGGAGCGTCGAAGGGATTCGGTTTCCTCGAGTTCAGCAATGACGACGATGCGCGCGCTGCGATCACCGCCCTCGACGGGCGCGACGTGAAGGGCCAGGCTCTGAAGGTCAACGAGTCGAAGCCGCGCCACTGATCGCGAAGAGCGGACGCAAAGAAGGGAGAGACCGATGCAGACTCTGATGTGGATCGCGGCGGCACTGGCCGCCGGCTTTCTCGGCTGGACGCTCTACCGGCGGTTCGGCCCGAGCCCACTCGCCGACTTGAACGCCGGCCGCCGCGGATCGTCGCGCCTGGTCAGCACGGGTGAGTTCGTCGACGGGAACCGTCACATGGCGGTCGCTCTCGCGGTGACGGATTCCACCTTCTTCTACGAGAACTCCGAAATGCAGGCCTCGCTCGATCTGGAGTGGGTCCGCGAGATCGAGTACGACACCGACCTGGCCACCGGCAGCCCTGTTACAAGCGGCAAAGTGATGCGACTCCGCTCCGGCAGCCAGACCTTCGAGTTCGTCCTCCCGAATGAAACCGTCGCGGCCTGGCAGACCATGCTTCCGCCGAGCCGTGGGATGGCCGCCGCGGCGGCTGAATGATGAGGTGCGCATGCAGAGCCCTATGAAGATCACGGTCATCGACCGGGAGTTCGCCCTTCGCGAACGCCTCAGCGGACGCCTCGAACAGACCGCCCTGCTCCGCTGCGGCGAACATGGCGAGCCGGTCATCGCGGTCACGATTCACAACCGCGAGAACGGCTGGTTCGACTCGAGCTGGACCACCTGCTGCGAAGCACTCGAGCAGCAGGCTGCCGCGATCGTCAAGCAGCGGTGCTGAGTTGTTAGTTGTTAGTTGTTAGTTGCCAGTTCCGAGTTCCCAGTTCCCAGTTCCCAGTTCCCAGCTCGTAGCTTGTCTTCACTCAGCACTCAGCACTCAGCACTCAGCACTCAGCACTCAGCACTCAGCACTCAGCACTCAGCACTCAGCACTCAGCACTCAGCAAAGGAGATCATGATGTCGAGAATCAATGGAGAAAAAGCCCGCGCGAACCTCGAAAAACGAAGCCGCACTGCCCAGCGCCTCAAAGCCCGGACTCTGAAGCTGGCGAAAACCACGACTTCAGCAGTGAAGCCGACGCGCAAGGCTTAACCGCGCCGCTGCATGTGCCACGACGAAGCGAGACGGCAGCGACCATCCAGCGGATCTGAGTCGCCTCACCCCTTAACTCGTCCACTCTATCCCCTGACGGAGCGGTGCGCTCACGCGCGCTTGCCGGCTGAAAGCCGGCGCCACAAAGCCTCCGTGGCCTTTGACTCTCCCTCTCCCCCCGCACCCTCTCCCCTTGGCCTCCGCGACTGGCTCAGCTGTTGCTCGCTCATCTCGCATGCGCGCACAAGCCGGTTTTCCATTCTTCTCACTGGCCTTCATCACTCTCATCGGATGCGGGACTCCGATGGCCGCCGACTCGATCATGGCTGAACCCGCATCCACGGCCTCGCTCGACGGATCGGAGTGGACTCTCGTCGAGTTGCGTGGCCAGCCCGCCTTTCCCGCGTCAGCTCAGGGGCGCCCCCACCTCGCCTTTTCGGCGGCCGACTCCCAGGTGTCCGGCTCGACCGGCTGCAACTCGTTCTCCGGGAGCTACGTCCAGGACGGCGCGATGCTTCGGATTACAGGCCCCTTGAGAATGACGAGGCGGGCTTGCGCCGAGCGGGAGCGAAACGAGCAGGAGCGGCGGTTCACCGCGATGCTGGAAGCAACCGACAGCTTCGCCATCCATGACGACACTCTTCTCCTTTATTCGGAAGGCGACACGGCGGCGCGGTTTTCGGCCGGGGTGGATTGAGTTAGTTTCGAGTTCCCAGTTCCCAGTTCCGAGTTCCCTAAGTCCGGCCCTTCCTGTAAAACTCTCTTCCCTTTATGGCCCTGACCGCAACGATGTTCAACCTCACCGTGGAGCTCTCCGATGTGGATCGCGGCGTCTATGAGACCCTCGATCTCAAGCTCGCCCAGCACCCCTCGGAGACGATCGAGTACATGGTCGCTCGTCTCCTCGCGTACTGCTTCGAGTACACCGAAGGGATCGAGTTGACTCAGGGAGTCTCGGCCGGGGATCTCCCCGCGATTCTGGTGAGGGATCTGACGGGACGGATCCGCGCATGGATCGAGGTGGGACTGCCGGATCCGGACCGCCTCCATCGGGCCAGCAAGACCGCGGACCGCGTGGCCGTCTACACGCATCGCGACCCTCGCCTTCTCGTCGATCTACTCGAGGGAAAGAAAATCCACCGCCGTGAGGAACTGGCCATCTTCGCACTGGACCGCGCCTTCGTCGCCGAGCTCGCGGGAAGCCTGGACCGCCGGAGCGAGCTGTCGCTCTCGAAGACCGAGGGGCACGTCTATGCCGGGATCGCGGGAAAGACGCTGACCTGCACGCTGGACCCTCTTTGAGTGCTAGAAGAGTGCTGAGTGCTGAGTGCTGGGTGCTGAGTGCTGAGTGCTGAGTGCTGGGTGCTGAGTCCTGAGTCCTGAGTTCCCAGTTCCGAGTTCCGAGTTGAGCGAGAGCGGCAGGCTCACGCGAAGTCGGCGGTACAGTGGCCTGGCGTACTTGGCAACTGAGAACTGGGAACTCGGAACTTCGGAACTACGAACTCGGAACTACGAACTACGAACTCGGAACTGGAAACTGGAAACTGGGAACTGGGAACATAGAACCAGAGCTCAGAAAAACTCGCTGAAGCGCTACACTCCCAGCAGCCCGCCTTCGGCGAGAGTCCGGCGACAGCGCAGCGCTGAGTGGCGTGTCGATCGTCGAGACGCGGGATCAGGAGTCGTCTTTTTGAGCAAGCTGCTGTTCACTTTTCTCTTCGTGCTGTGCGCCTGCGCTTCGATTCCTGATGACCATGCGGAGGACGATGCGCCGGCAGAGGGCGAGAGCCCGGCGGTGGCCATCGAGCTCGAGCTGCGACGGCTGGTGGAGAGCAGAGGAACGCTCTGGCCGGGATTCGACCCGCTTTCGATTCCTCTCGCCATTTCAGACGGCGCTCGCACATTTCTATTTCGCCATCCCTCCCCGCCTGACGGCTTCAGTCCATCCGATGCAGCCTCCACGGCGCACGTGATGGAGGGGCGGCACGAGGCGATCACCGCGAACACGGCGGTCGAGATCGGCGGCGTTCTGACGGCGACCCTTCTTCTCGACTCTCGCCGCCCCCTCGATTCCGTGACGGATCTCGCGGCGACCGCCGTGCATGAGGCCTTTCACGCCGATCAGCGCGCCAACCACCCATCGTGGGGAGCCAACGAAGCGGATCTCTTCGTTTATCCCACGGACGACGCGGAACTGCTTGCGTTGCGCCGGATGGAGACAGCGGCGCTCCGGTGGGCGCTGGCTGCCGGGGAGTCGGAAGAATCGAGGTGCTGGAGCCGGACGGCACTCCAGCTTCGAAAGGAACGCTACGAACGGATGGACGATCCTTTCGCCGCGTATGAGCGGGGAACGGAGCTCAATGAGGGACTCGCGACCTGGGTCGAAATGAAGGCCGCCGGTCGCACGGATCTCGATCTCTCGACGACGTTCGGCCCCGCGGAGATCCGCCGGCGCGCCTACTCCACCGGGCCGGCCCTCGCGCTCCTGCTCGATCGATTCAGCGCGAAGTGGGAGGCAGAGCTCGACTCATCGAGCGCGGCATCACTCGACGAGGCCCTTCTCATCGCCGCGGGGACGGGACCTGCGTGCGCGCTCCCTGAAGATCTGATCGCGCGGTTGCGGCGGGAGGCGGTGGCGGACGTCGACGATCTGATCGCGGAGCGGGTGAGGCGTCTCCACGCTTTCGAACAAGCCACAGGCTGGCGCATCGTGGTCGACGCCGGCTCGGGGGAGCCTCTATGGCCGCAGGGATTCGACCCCCTCAACGTGGAGCGCCTGGAGCCGGCACGCGTGCTCCACTCACGATTTCTGCGCGCGGGGAATGGCGCTGGTGTCCTCGAAATCCTGAACGCGAGAGCGCTGACCGAAGGAGTCGGTCCGCATCCTCTGTTTCAAGGTTTCCGGCGCGTGGTCGTGACAGGTCTGCCCGAGCCGGTGGTGACGCAAGAGGGAGAGACCGTCTCGGTGCGAGCGCCGGGGGTCACGCTCGACTTCAAGAATTCGAGCGTGAGCAGAAACGGTGAAGTCATCACGGTGCGACTGGGATCCTAGGAGCTCGACTCTCGTTCCCACTCCCTCCCCTACGGCACCGGCCGCAGCGTGACCTCGATCGACTCGTAATAGATCCGCGTCAGCCCCTCGAACCCGGAGTCGGTACCGACGAGGACCCAGAGTTCGCCGACAGGGCTCGCGCTCACCAGCCAGGGGTGACGATGCATCTTGATCAGGCGGACGAAGGGAGCTTCGCTGTCGCATCGACTGGTCCCGTTCTCGATCGTTCCGACCACGCTCCCGGCCGGTCCGCTGGTCGACTGGTTTCCCTTGTCCACGGTCATCCGCCAGTGGTCTGAATCATCGAGGACGACACGGGGCTCCTCGCCGCTGACTCCAGCCTTGAGGTAGAGGGAGGCTCCCGGAGCCCCTCCGATGCCGGCGCAGGCGTCGCCGTTCCCGGCATTCGAGTCGAACACGATCCGGAAGGTCGCCTCGTACCGTTGGCCCGGCCGGATTCCGTCGGCGACGGTCAGCTTTTTCTTCAGAAACATGAAGAGATCGTCCGACCGGTTGTGCCCTTGAAGGAAGAACGCCGTTCCCGTGGGGGCGATCTCCGGCGGCAACGGCCGGATCTCGGCGACGAGCTCCATGTCGCCGTTCACCGGTGAGTAGTCCGCGAACCCCGCTTCCCAACCGAGAGGACCGAAGCGGAAATCGTCCTGAACGACGACGAGTTCAGGTTGCGGCGCCCCGGCAGCGGGACGGACGACCAGACGGCGGCGCGCCGCTTCAACCGGGAGAGCCGCGGCGAGGATGAGCGCGAGAGCGAATGCGATTGAAGAGCGAGCGATCATGGCGGAGTCCTGGAAGAGTGCTGAGTGCTGGGTGCTGAGTTCTGAGTGCTGAGTGTTGAGTGCCGTGGTTCTGTGTGGCGCCGGCTTTCAGCCGGCAGGCGGCAAGCGCTGGTTCTCTGATCAGCTCCACGCGGGCGCCCCAACGATTCTACGACCGAGCCTTCACGGAGGTTCATCCTCGCCGCCCCTGAAACAGAACCTTTACCTCGACAGCCGGGCGCCGCGAGGATCGATTGCCCAGGCCCGGAGTCATCGACTCCCGGTGCATCGTCATACAATCCACCCCGATGCCGCACAGTATTACTCTCATCACAACGATCGCCGCCAGCCTCGGGCTGGCCCTGCTTCTCGGCTTCGTCGCTGTCCGGCTGAAGCTTCCCGCCCTGGTCGGATACCTCGTGGCCGGAATCATTCTCGGGCCGGCCACCCCGGGGTTCACGGCCGATGTCGAGCTCGCCGGGCAGCTCGCCGAGATCGGCGTCATGCTGCTGATGTTCGGCGTCGGTCTTCATTTCTCGCTTGATGACCTGCTCGGGGTGCGCAAGATCGCGCTGCCCGGCGCGGTCGTGCAGATCATCGTCGCGACGGCTCTGGGAGCGGCGCTCGCGATCCTGTGGGGGTGGGGGATGTTTCCGGCGATCGTCTTCGGACTCTCGCTTTCGGTCGCCAGCACGGTCGTTCTCCTTCGGGCACTGGAGAGCCGGGGGGTCGTGGAGTCGGTGAACGGAAAGATCGCCGTGGGCTGGCTCATCGTCGAGGACATCGCGATGGTCGTGATCCTGGTCCTTCTCCCTCCGATGGCGCGGATCTTCGGACCGGGAACCCTGGCCGCCGAAGGACCGGGCATCTTGATGACGCTTCTGATGACGCTCGGGCAGATCGGCCTCTTCATCTTTCTGATGCTGGTGGTCGGGCGGCGTCTCTTTCCCTGGTTGCTGTGGCAGGTCGCCCGCACCGGCTCCCACGAGCTTTTCACCCTCTGCGTGATCGCGGCGGCGGTCGGGATCGCCTACGCGGCCTCGGCGATTTTCGGCGTTTCCTTCGCGCTGGGAGCGTTCATCGCCGGAATGGTTCTGCGCGAGTCGGACCTGAGCTATCGCGCTGCCGAGGAGTCGCTGCCTCTGCGAGATGCGTTTGCGGTCCTCTTTTTCGTATCCGTCGGAATGCTTTTTCATCCGGAGGTGCTCCTCGAGCGCCCGCTGCATCTCCTGCTGACCGTTCTGGTCATCGTCATCGGAAAGTCCCTGGCCGCATTCCTGCTGGTCCTCGCGTTCCGCTATCCGCTGAATACGGCACTGACGGTTTCTGCGAGTCTCGCTCAGATCGGAGAGTTCTCGTTCATTCTGGCTGGCCTCGGCGTCGCGCTGGGCGTGCTTCCAGTGGAAGGACAGAGTCTGATCCTGGCGGGAGCGATCATCTCGATCGCGCTCAATCCACTGGTTTTCACGGCGATCGAGCCGGCACAGAAGTGGATTCGCAAGCGGTCGGCCTGGGCGCGGAGCCTGGAGCATCGCGACGATCCTCTCGCCGAGCTCCCGGCCAGCGTCGCCTCGCACGAGGTGACCGGTCACGTCGTTCTGGTCGGCTACGGCCGGGTGGGAAGACGGATCGGTGAAGCGCTCATCCAGAATGGCATCGGGTTCGTGGTCGCCGAGCAGAATCGTGAGCTCGTCGAGCAGCTCCGCGCGCGCGGAATCCACGCGGTGGCTGGGGATGCGGCGGAGCCGGCCGTCCTCATCCAGGCTCACATCGCACGGGCGAGGATCCTGGTGATCGCGTCGCCCGATTCCTTCAACGTCCGGCAGATGATCCAGACCGCCCGCCTCGTGAATCCGCACATCGAGACGGTGGTGCGGACTCACAGCGAAGACGAAGCCGCGCTGCTGACCCGGGAGAATGTCGGCCACGTCTTTCTCGCCGAGGACGAGCTCGCTCACGGGATGTTGAGGCACGTTCTCGAGCGAGTGAACGCTTACCAGGCGATGCATCCGACATAGAGCTGGGGAAGAGGGAGGAAGAGCGGAGTTCAGGGAGAAGGGTAGACGAGCGAGGGTAGAGGGAAAAGCAAGTAGCGCGGGGAGTGCGGGTGTGTCATTCAGAGTGGGGGAACGTCGCGAGCGCCGGTGGAGCGGAGATGACCCTGCCTTAATCGCGAGTGGGGGAGTCAAAAACCGTTCACGGGCACGTTCACGTTCACGGGAAGGAAGCCCGTGAAGGCGGGCGTCAGATGCGACAGCCGGGGGCGGTGAGCCCCCGGTCCGAGAGGCCGTGCGAAAAATCGAGCCCGCGAAGGCGGGCGGCACATCGTTGCCCCTCATCCCCGACCCTTCTCCCCGAATGCGATTTCATTCGGATCGCGATCCGGACGGGGA
>DATLEY010000104.1:0-4732 GCA_035525215.1 Thermoanaerobaculia bacterium
CGGTCTTTGACTCACCCACTCGCGACCAGGACCCGAGCGAACCAACGCTCTCCCGCCCTACGCCAGCTCCGCGTATCTCCCGTCCCACCCACCCACATCCTTCGCTCACACTCAGGATGACGAGCTCTCACGCTTCAGGATGACCGTGAATCCACCCGTTCCCTTTCAAAATTCTTCGTTCTGCGTTCTGCGTTCTGCGTTCAGCTTTTGACTCTTCTCCCCCTACAAGAGCTCCCTCAATCGCGCGTATCCCGCGCGGCTGATCGGCAGCTTCGTCCCGTCGCGCAGCACCGCGACCCGGCTGTCCTTCGCGTACGGCTCGACGCGCTCCAGCCGATCGAGGTTCAGAAGATAGGAACGGTGGATCCGGACGAAGCGGGAGGGGTCGAGCTCCGACTCCAGATCCCCGAGGGTCTGCTGCTTCCGCAGCCGTCGCCCGCCCGTCACCAGATCGATCGCATCATCCTGCGCCTCGGCGTAGTCGAGCTTGACCGTCGGAATCACCTCGATCTTCCCTTCTTCCAGCCGAACCAGGATCCGCTGCGCCGGCCCGCCGCGCAGCGCGCTCCTCGCGACCGGAAGTCCGCGGCCCACCCCTTCGTCGAGCCGGATGCGGACGCGGCGCATCACCTCGCGGAAGCGCTCCACACTGAACGGCTTCAGGAGGTAATCGACCGCGTGGACCTCGAACGCGCGCACCGCATGCTCGTCGTGCGCGGTAATGAAGACGACCAGCGGCGATTGATCGAGTAGTTCGAGAACCTCGAACCCGTCCAGCTTCGGCATCTGGATGTCGAGCAGAAGAACGTCAGGATTGTGCTCGCTCACCGCCTTCACCGCATCGAAACCGTTCCCGCATTCCGCGACGATCTCGAACTCCTCATCCTCGGAAAGAAACTCGCGGACCAGCTCGCGGGCGAGCGGCTCGTCATCGACGATGACCGTTCGAATCGGCCGGCTGCTCATCGCTTTACGCCTCCACCCTTCGCCGGAAGAGTGATCGCCACGCGGAACTTCCCGCCGCTCTCGCTGGCGTGCAGGCTCGCCGCGTCGTCGTAGACCGCGGCCAGCCGGCCTCGGACGTTCGCCAGTCCGATTCCCTCGCCCTTTGCGGAAGATCGCTCGGGATCTGCCGGATTTTCAACCGTGACCAGGAGCGCGTCATCCGAGATCGCGGCCTTCACCGCGACCGTTCCTCCCTCGACCAGAGATGCGATGCCGTGCCGGACGGCGTTCTCCACGAGCGGCTGGAGCAGGAGCGGAGGAACTTCGACGACGGCCGCCTCCGGCTGCACGTCGATCTCGACCGTCAGCCTCGAGCCGAACCGCGCGCTCTCGATCGCGAGGTACGAGGCGGCGAGCTCGATCTCTTCTCCGAGGGTGATCCGCTCACGCATTCCGAGGCGGAGGCTGCGGCGGAAGAAGTCGGCCAGCCCCTGCGACATCGCGCGCGCTCCCTCCGGGCTCGAGCCGCAGAGGGAGCTGATCGCATTGAGGCTGTTGAAGAGGAAATGGGGATCGATCTGCGATTTGAATGCCTTCAGCTCCGCCTCGCGCGCGAGGAGCTGGTAGCGGAGCGCGGCCTGGCGGCTCTCCGCCGATGCCTCGATCTCTTCCGCGAGGTAGTGGACGATCACCGTGACGAGATAGAGGAGCATCCCGGCGATGAAGAGCGAGGAGGCCGCGGCCGGAGGCGGCTCGACGCTCCCGGCTCCGAAGCTCTGCAGAGCCCGCAGCCAGCTCCGCCACGCGAGCAGCCAGAACGAAGCGGCGACGGCAGCTCCTCCTGCATGCGTGGCGAGGAGGATCAGCGGCCGCGCCGAGCGGATTGGAAGCGCCCGCGCCGGATAGCGGGAGGCGATCCCGATGAAGGCGAAGAGAATCGCCGGCGGGATCGAAGAGCCCAGCGCGAGCGCGACTCCCATCGTCGGCGCGAGAACGATCGTGGCGACTGCGAGGGCCGCGAGTGCGGGACCCGCCAGAGCGTACGCCCCCGGCCGCACCGACCGTCGCGACTCCTCCATCAATTGGTGACCTCGACGCCCGCCATGACCGCGGTGCCGCGAACGATGAGCCGCTTCGAAGAATCCGGCGGGGCCGTGGTCTTATCCTCCCATGACCCCACCAGCGGGGTGACCTTGCAGACGACCTCCCAGCTTCGGGGCACGCGCAACTCGATGCCTCCCCAGAATGCCGCGACGTCGATCACCGCCTCTTCCTTGATGTCCGCTTCGCGAAGATCGATCTCGCATCCTGCCATCAGCGCGAATGCGTCGCCGCCGAGAAAATCTCCCGAGCCGACCTTCTGGACGTTTCCCCCCATCATCGCGAACGCGTGGAAGGTCCCTCCTCGTTTCGCTCGATCCTTGGGAGCGGGACGGAGGGCCTGGATGGTGAGCGCTGCTCCGGCGAACGCGATCATCAGCGGCCAGAGATCCAGCAGATCCCCCAGCTCCATGACCTCGGAAAATCCGAGGCGGGGAAGGATGAGAAGCGTTCCGATCACCAGCCAGATGAGCGCTGCCCCGAATCGCCGCGACGCGAGCTCCGCGAGGCCGAAGATGATGAATGCGGCTGGCCACCACCGGATGTAGTCGCTGGCATCGAGAACGCCGGCGTAATCGAGAGCGTAAATCGTCCCCGCGATCATCAGGCAGAGACCGAACGCGAGCCGGACCCAGGGAAACCCCTGATGGCGCCCGCTCACGAATTGCTCCTTCCGCCGGCGTCGCCTTCACGGCGCATTCCTTCCAGCACCGCGCGCCCGACGATCCCGGCCCCGATGAAGATGAGGATGAACGGCCATGCGGTCGACCATCTCAGACCGAACGCTCCCAGATGGACGATCTGGAACAAGGTCCCGAGCGCGATCAGCCAGATCCCTCGGCCGAACGTCTCGCGGCGGAAGAGCTTCCCTACGCCGACGGCCACGATGATCATCGGCCAGTAGCTTCTCACCACGTCGCTGAAATCCGCGACTCCCAGCTCCTCGGCCAGAAATAGACCGCCGATCGTGAGGAGGACGATGCCGCCGATGAGCGATGCTGCGCGCGACTCCTTCTGATCCTCGGTCATGACGCGTTCCGGCCGGCAGTCTTCACTTCGATTCCAGCCATCAGGGCGAGTCCGCGAATGACGAGCCGTGGCCGGCGCTCGACCGCGGGCCCTCTTTCGCTCTTCATCTCGAATCCTCCCATGATCGGGACGACTTCGCCGACGACTTCCCAGTGGCTCGGCACCGTGATCTCGATCCCGCTCCAGAACGAGAACGCTTCGATCACCGCCGGCTCGTTCCCGATCTCGGCGCCGCTCAGATCGATTTCGAATGTCGACATGATCGCCGCAATCTTGCCTCCCGCGTAAGGTCCCGACGGCGCGATCTTCCGGGTGGCCAGGATCGCGAAGGCGCTCCCGGAATCCGGAGCTGTCGCCCCATCCGCCCGATCGCCGAGGGCCGCGCGAGCGATCAGAGCGGCACCGATGCCGATGAGCACCAGCGGCCAGAGGTCGAAGATGGTGAAGGGAAAAATCCCGAGGTTGTACGTGAGAATCCAGACTCCGACGACGGTGAGGATCCCGCCGAGAAGCCGGGCGTCCCTGGAGGCGAGCTTGAGAAGTCCGATCCCGATGAGAGCGATCGGCCAGAACCGAAACCACGGTTCCGCGTCGAGGACGCCGAGGTTGTCGGCGGTCATCAGAATCCCGGCCGCCATGATGGTGAGCCCCGCGATCAGCTTCGTCCCCACCGGACCGCGGGAGAGAGGTTCTTCATTCCATGTCGTCATGTTCACGCTCCGCATTCGTTCTGAGCCGAACTTACGGAAGCGAGAGCGATTTGTCGCCGGCGAGCCCGGTGAACGGAGGGTGGGCGGCGGTGAACGGCGAATCCAACGCACCGCGGGGCGGGTGGGCGTGGGCCGGGTGGGGGTCGTTCAGAGTGGGGGAACGTCGCGAGCGCCGGTGAAGCGCAAATGACTCCCTTGAATCGCGAGGTGAGTCAAAAACCGGGCACGGGCACGGGCACGTTCACGTTCACGGAAAGGAAGCCCGCGAAGGCGGGCGGCAGATATGACAGCTGGGGGCGTAAGCCCCCAGTCCGAGGGGCCGTGCGGAAGCCAGAGCCCGCGAAGGCGGGCGGCACATCGTCGCCCCTCATCCCCGACCCTTCTCCCCGAATGCGATTTCATTCGGATCGCGATCCGGACGGGGAGAAGGGGGCCCGCCCTCTCCGGCGGTGTCATTCAGAGGCCGCACGCGCCAGCCGCGCAGAATATGAGCTGGCGTCGCGGCCGAAGAATCTCAGCCGCGATGATCGCTGTCGGGTTCTTATGCACGTCCAGGCTGACTTATAGCGATGCGGCTGCACCTTCATAAGAATCCGATGACGGCTTTGCGCACTCTGAGATTCTTCGGCCGCGAGACCAATCCTGGCGATACTTCGTTCTCCCGTGCGGCCTCTGAATGACCCCCCCTCCACACCGTCGCCGAATGAGACGGATGTCCCACCCCGGACGCCGCTTCGCCGATACTGAGCATCGACGTGCGCACCATCCGAGCCCTGTTCCGTTCGACGGCGTTCCTGGCCATGACAATCCCTCTCTACGCCTGCTACCGCCTGACCGGGCGGCGAGCGATCGTGCGGAGCTGGGCGCGAGCGAGCGCGCGGATCATCGGCCTCCGGACCCGCGTTTCGGGCTCGATCCCGGCGGGCGGGTTCGTCGTCGCGAATCAC
>DATLEY010000108.1:0-23873 GCA_035525215.1 Thermoanaerobaculia bacterium
AGCTTCAGCGCGAAGATGAGAGCAAGCGCCAGCGAAGAGGCGATCGGCAGCTGGAGCGTGGCCGCGATCGCGGCCATCATTCCGATCGCGAGCCATCCAGCGGCATCCCAGACCGCGTATCGCTTCCATCGCTCCCGCGGAAGCATTCCGTACGGAGCCGCGGCCATCAGCGCGGCGAAGATCAGGAGGATCGGCTCGATCACCATGGAGGGTAAACCTCGAGACGCCTGATCAGCAGCCGAGCGCCGGGTGAGAGCGATTCGGCCGCGCGGATCTCGACCGCCGCGGCGGGCCGCTCGAGATGAACTTCGACCCTTCCTTCTCCACGGAGCCAGGCAGTCCGTCCTTCGTCCTGCAGCTCCCAGGAAGAAACTTTCGGCATCGTGTTCCGTGTCCGGAATGCGAATCCTTCGCGGAATGCGCCCCAGTCGGCGAGATCTCCGATCGTGATCCGCCGCGACCATCCATGGCCTGACGCATCGACGACCCGCAGACTCCCGGCGAGAGTCCCCTTCTCCAGGTCCGCGACATTCGCCCCCGAAACGACGACGGCGAACGAAGAGGCGGATCTCTGCGGGCGGACGACGATGGACTCTCCTGCGGCGAGCGAGGCTTCGATCTGCTGAAGATCGGCGGCCGGAGCGCCGCCGATCATCGCGAACATGAGGATCGCCGTGGCCGCCGCAACCGCCGACGTCGCGACGGGAGTCGGAATCAGAAGGGCAACCGCTCCGCCGATGGCCATGACGCCCCAGAGCGTAGGAGGCATGGCGGCAGGAAACGACGCGGCCACGATTCCGTTCCATGCCGCGATGGAAAACAATCCAAGAGAGAAGAGCGCGGTCACCAGCGAGAGCCGGCTGACGCGAGAACCGAGCACGCCGAGTATCAACGCCGTGGAAGCGAGGAGGAACGCGGGAAGGGGGCGAGCGAATGCAGAGAGAGCGAGGAGAGCCGCTGCCGCCAGCCTCGTTCCGAGGGATGCGGTCAGCCATCCGCGAAAGGCCACCGGCGCGAACGCGATCGCCCCCGCCGCCGCCCGCGCGGCACCGAAGGCGATCGGCGGCACAACCACCCCCCGCACGCCCAGCCGCCCCACGCCCACCCATCCGGCCGCGGCCACCACCGCCGCACCCGCCGCGCCCCACCGCCCCACCATCCACCCCGCGGCGACCGCGATGATCGCGAGAGCGGGCAAGCGGCGTGTAGCGGCGAGGAGCGCGACGGCGATCGCCAGCGGGTAGAGCGAAGCATTCAGAGGAACGAGCGGCGTCAGGAGTCCGAACGCTGCGACGACCATCAGGAGATCGGGGGGAACGTTGCACAGGGGAGAGGGTAGAGGAGCGGGGGAAGAGGGAAAGTCAGAAGCAGTTCCCTCTTCGCTCGCTCCTTCACCCTCTTCCCTAGGGAGCGGCGCGCTCACGCGCGCTTTGCCGGCTACAAGCCGGCGCCACAGAGGCGAGATCGCTTTTGACTCTCCCTCTTCCCTCGCTCCTCTACCCTCTCCCCTGTTCTTCGCTCCTCTACCCTCTCCCCTATCGGCCTCTTCCCTTGCAATTCCCAGGATCGCAATCGTGCCAGCCAGGACGAGGGCCAGCGCTCCCGTTTCCATCCACCCAAACGGAATCAGCCGCGGAGCAAGAGCGAGAAGGAGAAGCCAGGCCGCATCCTCGAAGCGGATCGTTCCACGCCGCATCGCCGCGGCGCTCAGCGTGTGCCGTTTCGAGATCGCCGAATACCCCGCGAGGAGCAGCGACGCTCCGAAGATCACACCGATGGTCAGCCATCGAAGTCTGGCGTCGGGAAGAAAGAGCGCCGCCAGGAGGATCAGCGGAGTGCCGAAGACGATCAGATTGCGGGCGCGGCGCCGGGCGACGATCGCCGCGAGCGGAGGGACCGCGGCCCAGAATGGAAGCGCTGAATCGACCGCCGCCGTGTAGGGAAGCGTCGCAGCGACGATCGCGCCGGTCAGCGCGGCGGCGGCCGCTGCCCCGATCATCATTCCCCTCACGCCTGATTTCCCTCGTCAGAGTCAGAAGACGAACGCAGAACGCAGAACGATGAACGATGAACGATGAATTCTCAAACTTACGCCCATGCGTCACCTTCTTCTAAATTCATCGTCCCGGCGCTCTGCTTTCTGCGTTCCGTTTTTGACTCTCTTCTAAATTCATCGTTCTGCGTTCTGCGTTCTGCGTTCCGCTTCTGACTCTCTTCTAAATTCATCGTTCTACGTTCATCGTTCTGCGTTCGTCTTTTGACTCTCTTCTAAATTCATCGTTCTGCGTTCTGCGTTCTGCGTTCGTCTTTTGACTCTCTACGTGAGCGGCGGCTTCGCCGTCGGTTGCCGCACCCAGTCGGGATCGAACCCGCGCAGCGTCTCCGTCGTCAGCTTACCGCGGTAGACCACGCGCGCGTCCCCGGTCAGCCTGATCTGCTCCACCGAACCGTTCCCCGCGCGCGCGAGATCGGTGCGCAACACGATCCCGCTTCGGGTGAGAACTTCGACGGGAGGCTCCACGCGGCCGGCCAGAACGCTCGCGATGGACGAGGCCACGACGCCCGATCCGCAGGAAAGCGTCTCCCCTTCGACGCCCCGCTCCCAGGTTCGAACCTCGATCCGCCGGCTCCCCGCGATCCGAACGAAGTTGACGTTGGCCCCGTCGGGGAGCTCGCGATGATGACGGATCTCCCGTCCCATCGGCTCGATGTCGAGCGACCAGAGATCATCTCCCTCGAAAAAGATCACGTAATGAGGGACGCCGATCACGAGGTATGCACCGTCGACTCGCTTCCCACCTGCGAGCTGCAGCGGCCTCGATTCCTCGATCATCGCCGGCGGCGGGATGGAGAGCGTGACGTTCTCGCCATCGACCGACGCTTCGATGATCGCGTGGCCGGTCTCGATCGTCATGCTGGACGGCGCCATCCGCTCCAGAAACGCGAAGCGGGCAGCGCAACGCGTCCCGTTTGCGCAGAAGTCGGCGAAGGAGCCATCCGCGTTGTAATAGTCCATCCGGATGTCGGCGCGCCGGGAACTCCTCAGGAGAATCAGCCCGTCGCCCCCCACCGAGAGACGCCGGGTCGTGATCACCCGGGCGAGGAGCTCTTCCGAGCCGATGGCTCCCTTCCGGTCGTCGAAGACGGCGAAATCGTTGCCGCCCCCTGCCATTTTGCAGAACGGTAACTCGGCGGAACCCAATGAATCGAGAAGGGTTGAGTCGGCACTCATCCGGAAATTTTCTCCTCGGGATGCGGCTTGGAACGCTGCGATTCGCCCGCTGCGGTCCCGCCTTGTGGAGTGTATTCACTCCACGAAGCAATCCGGTCGTCTTCGCGTGCCTTTTCGGCTCGTGAACCGTCCAAACGAGGCCGGACCGCCCGGCTCAGTCTGATCGAAGCATCCAGCGCGCGCAAGCGCTTCCCGGTCCCGGAGGCCCATTCTTGAAATCTCTCGTCGCCCTCATCCTCGCAGCCGCCCTCGTCCTTCCGCTCCCTCTCGCCGCTCAGGAACAGCAGCCCGAGCCGCCGCGAATCATGGAGACCGTCGATGTCCGCGTCATCAATGTGGACGTCGTCGTCACGGACCGGAAGGGAAATCCGATCACCGGGCTCACCCGGGACGACTTCGTCCTCTACGAGAACGGACGTCCCCAGCGGATCTCGAACTTCTACGAAGTCGTGAGTCGCGACACCACCAGCCAGCCGGAGATCCGAACTGACGAAGCAGTCACCGCCGAGCAGCCGGCGGCGCCCCCTCAGGAGCTCAGCCGGAAGATCGTCATCTTCATCGACAACCTCTCGCTCACCCCGTTCAACCGCAACCGCGTCTTCAACTCGATGAAGGATTTCGTCAGCGAGACGCTGCGCCCCGGCGATCAGGCCATGGTCGTGACCTGGAATCGCAGCCTCAAGGTCCGCCTCCCGTTCACGGGCGACGCGGTGCAGATCGAGCAGATGCTCGATTCGATCTCGGGCGAGAGCGGCCTCGGAGTGCAGTACATCAGCGAACGGCGCCAGGTTCAGGCGCAGATCCGCGAAGCTCGCGGCATCCAGGAAGCGATTCTGACCGCGAGGACCTACGCGCAGGCGATCGAGCACGATCTCCGTCAGACCGCCGGCGCGATCAACAGCTTCATGGGAACCCTCGGAGGGGTCGAGGGAAAGAAGATCATGCTGGTCACCACCGAGGGCTTTCCCATCTCACCGGGGAAAGAGATGTTCCTTTTCATCGACGACATGGCGCGGGAGAAGAGCGGCTGGCAGGGTGGCGGCTCGACCTTCCTCGAGTCGATGGGCTTCAACAGCGCGCTGCTGATCGAGGGGATCGCCAAGGCCGCCAACGCCAACGACATCACGCTGTACACGCTGCACGCCAGCGGCCTCACCGGATACAGCGAGAGCTCAGCGGAGAATCGGGATCCGGTCTCACCGATGGTTCAGCAGGCCGCGCTCACCAACAGCACCGATTCGCTCCGCCTGATGGCCGACATCACGGGGGGACTCGCGGTGGTCGGGACGAACAACTTCAAGGCGGCGTTCCAGAAGATCTCCAACGACATCTCTTCGTACTACTCGCTCGGATACCGCTCCGCCACGGAGCGGGTCGACCGTCAGCGAAACCTCGAGGTGAAGCCGGTCAACAAGCAGTACGTGGTCCGCTCGCGCCGGACCTTCGTCGAGAAGTCGGTTCACACCGAGATGAGCGACAAGGTCGTCGCGAATCTCTTCCATGACGCGAGCCTGAACGATCTCAACATCGTGATTCGCACCGGGAGGATCATCCGCCAGGACAATGGTCTCTTCCGGGTGCCGCTCGACATCATGATTCCGATGGAGAGGCTGACGCTCCTCCCCCGCGGCGAGGTGCAAGGCGGCAACTTCTCGGTGTACGTGGTCGTCTCGAATCAGCATGGCGACATGTCCGAAGTGCAGCGGCAGGAGTCGCCGATCCATGTCCCGAACTCGGAGATGCCGAACATCCCCGGAAAGCACTTCACCTACAGCGTGGAGCTGGTGATGGAGCCGGGCCGCGGAACGATCTCGGTCGGAGTGCTCGACCAGTTCTCCAACATGAGCGGCTTCCGCACGACCGCCCTGGTGGTGCAGGACCTGAGGTAAGGCGGGTCGCCATTCCGAGTCGGGGGAGTCAAAGTCAAAAGCCGGGCACGGGCTCGGGCACGGGACGTTCACGGGAGAGTCAAAGGCCGGGCGTCATCCTGAGCGTGAGCGAAGGATCTGGGCGGCCGGGGCGCGCGAGACGCGGCGACGGTGTAGGGCACCGAATCGAACCCACGCAACTGCATGAGATTCTTCGGCCGCGAGCCAGAATGACATGGGGAGGGCGGTCGGGGATGGGGCAATAGCCGCGCAGGGTGAATCTCACCTGCACCCCCTCGGGTGCGGGGGGGGTCATTCAGAGTGGGGGAACATCGCGAGCGCCGGTGGAGCGGAGATGACCCCTCGGCACGAGCGAAACTCGTAGCGGCGCGGGGGTCATTCAGAGGCCGCACGCGCCAGCCGGGCAGAATATGAGATGGCGTCGCGGCCGAAGAATCTCAGCCGCGATGATCGCTGTCGGGTTCTCATGCACGTCCAGACGCATTCGTAGGATGCGACTGCACCAGCACAAGAACCCGATGACGCTTTGCGCATTCTGAGATTCTTCGGCCGCAAGACCAATCCTCTCTCGACCTCCTTCTCCGTGCGGCCTCTGAATGACCCCCGCCCCCATGACCGCGCTGCTGCGCTCCCCGTGAACGCGCCCGTGCCCGTGCCCGGTTTTTGACTCTGACTCTCCCGCCACGAAACGACCCGGGCCCAACCCGTTTATAGTCCCCCCAATGCGCCTTCTCCTCACCATTCAATACCTCGGCACCCGCTACGCGGGATGGCAGACCCAGGCGAACGCGGTCGGCGTGCAGCAGGTCCTGGAAGAGACGCTCTCGAAGGTCTGCGGCGCTCCTCTTCGCGTCCACGGCGCCGGCCGGACCGACTCCGGGGTCCATGCCGCGGGGCAGCGCGCTCACTTCGATCTCGAGACGTCGATTCCGCTCGACGGGTTGATCAAGGGCGTCAACGACCGCCTCCCTCCCGACATCAGAATCGTCGCCGCGCACGAGGTCTCCCCCGAGTTTCACGCCCGTTTCGATGCGCGCTCCAAGAGCTACCGCTATCAGATCTGGAACGGCGCGGTCGCCGACGTCTTTCTCGCGCCGACTCACGCCCACGTCCACATCCCGCTCGACGAGACGATCATGAGCCGTGCGGCGTCGTCGCTCGTGGGCACCCATGACTTCCGAGCGTACACGGTCGTCGAGCCCGAGGTTTCGTCGACCGTCCGGACCATCGAAGAGATCTCGGTCGTGCGCCGCGGCGAGGCGATCTGGATCGAGGTGACGGCCGACGGCTTTCTCCGGTTCATGGTGCGGCGCATCGCCGGGCAGCTCATCGAGATCGGGCGGGGAAAGATCGCGCCTGAGGCCGCTGAGCGCGCTCTCGAGCCCGCGTTCGCCGAAGCGCGCTGGACCGCGCCGGCCGAAGGGCTGATCCTCACCCGAGTCGGATACGACGATCCTTCCTTGTGAGCTGGCTGGAACCGGGGACTGACTCGGAACTCAGCACTCACGCCTCAGCACTCTTTTCCGCGTGCTAAAATTCAGGTTCCGATCATGATCGATTTGACGAGACTCGCCGAGCCGGGCTCCGCTGAAGAGCAGATGCTCGCCCGGATCGATCTGCAACGCCTCCCCCGCCATGTCGCGGTGATCATGGATGGCAACGGGCGATGGGCCAAAACCCGCAATCTCCCCCGGGTTGAAGGGCACCGCGCGGGCATCGAGTCGGTCCGGGAGGTCGTGGAGGCAGCGGCCCGACTCGAGCTCGGCGTCATCACCCTCTACGCCTTCTCCGTCGAGAACTGGAAGCGCCCCCGATACGAAGTCGCCACCCTGATGATGCTCCTCAAGGAGTACATCCGGAAAGAGATCGGCACCCTTCAGGAGAACGACATCCGGTTCGCGCCCGTCGGGCGCATCTCCGGGCTCGACCCCTCGGTGCAGCGCGAGCTCCGCTGGGCGGAGGAACAGACCGCCTCGAACAAGGGGCTCCTCTTTCAGATCGCGCTCAACTACGGCGGTCGCGCCGAGATCGTCGATACCGTGAACCGCATCGTCGGCATCCTCCGCGAAAAAGGGATCCCGGACGCCGTGGTCGATGAAGAGTTCTTCGCCAATCATCTCTACACCGCTCGCGTTCCCGACCCCGATCTCCTGATCCGGACCAGCGGCGAGCTTCGCGTCTCGAACTTCCTTCTCTGGCAGATCGCGTACGCCGAGATTCACGTGACCAAGGTCCTCTGGCCCGACTTCAGGCGCCGCGACCTCTTCGAGGCCATCATCGACTTCCAGGCGCGCGAGCGCCGCTACGGCGGAGTGCTCGAGGAAGGAAGCGAGTTCGTGGAAGCGGAAGAAGAGAAAAAAGTAGTCATCGAAGACTAGCTGGAACTCTCTGACAGGTGCGTCGTCACAAGGACGGCGAAGCGTCCCAGGCAATAGCCTTCAGAAAAGGACCGCGAAGCGGTCCCAGACAATAGCCGGGGCGTCGCGCGCAGCGCGACCCCCGGAAAAGAAAAAACCAAAAAGAAAATCCGCACCCCGGCAGGGGTGCCAGAGTTCTACAATCCTCTCAATGCCTTCCTCGCACGTGAGCCTTTACGTTCACGTCGTCTTCTCGACGAAGGACCGATTTCCCTTCATCCATGCCTCGTGGCGGCCGCGTCTTCATGAATACATCGGCGGATGCATCCGAGGTCTTTCGGCCGTACCGCTCGAAGTGGGTGGAGTGGAAGACCACATTCATTTCCTGGCGAGCCTCCGGGCCATTCATACAACCGCAGACCTGATACGCGAGGTCAAGAAATCCTCCACGAAATGGATCTCGGAAACGACCGGAACTCCAAAGTTCCACTGGCAGGACGGGTACGGATGCTTCAGCGTCTGCCACAGTCATATCGAGCCAATTCGTGCTTACATCCGGGGTCAGGAAGAGCATCACCGTCAGCGGACCTTTCAGGAGGAGTACCGCTCTTTGTTGGACGAATTTGGTATTTCGTTCGATGAGAAATATCTCTGGTGAGACGCTGGCACCCCTGCCGGGGTGCGGTGAAATGTTGGTGCTGCTTCACTGATCCGGGGGTCGCGCTTCGCGCGACACCCCGGCTATTGTCTGGGACCGCTCCGCGGTCCGGTTCTTGTCTGCTTCGCCGTCCTTTCTCACCCTCGCTCCTCTCGATCCCGTGGGCCCCTTTCATCGTTCTGCGTTCTGCGTTCGATTCTCCCCCCCTCCCCCCCTTCGCCGACACACATTGCTACACTGCTCCCCTCTATGTTCGCCCGCCGATTCGCCCGCGAGATCACCGCCCTGGTCGCGCTCCCTTTCGTGATCGCGATCATCGGCTGGGGTCCGCTCTGGCTCTACACCGCCCTCATCGTCATCGCCCTGACTCTCGCTCTCTGGGAGTTCCTCGCCCTCGGACAGACCAAGGGCTATCCCGTCCAGAAGATCGCCTCCATCCTTCTTCTCTTCGTTCTTCTCTGGACCTTTCTCGATGACCGGGTGTCGGTGGAGGTCGGCGTCTTCGCGATCCTGCTCGTGATCCCCGCGTTGTACGTCTTCGCCAGAACCCCGATCGAGGAAGCTCTCCCCGCCAGCGCCGTCTGCGCCCTCGGGACTCTCTACGTCGGGATGCTCGGAGGGGCGCTTCTCCGGCTCCGTATCGACTTCTCGCGCGACGCCATCCGGGAGGATGGAAGTCTCGACATCGGAGCGAAGCTGATCTTCTTCCTGCTGGTGGCCGTATGGGCCAGCGACTCCGGCGCCTATTACGTCGGCAAACGCTTCGGCAGACATCGCCTCTCTCCCCGGGTGAGCCCCAAGAAAACCATCGAGGGTGGAGTCGGTGGCTTCGTGACTTCCCTCATCGCCGCCGGCATCGTGCACGCCACCTTCTTCCCCGAGTTCCCCCTTCACCACGCTCTGATCGCCGCCGGCCTGCTCTGCGTGGGCGGAATCATCGGGGATCTGGCAGAATCCCTCTGGAAACGCTCGGCGGACGTGAAGGACTCGGGGGTTCTGATCCCCGGTCATGGAGGCTTCCTCGACCGGATCGACTCGATCCTCTTCACGGCTCCGATCCTTTACGCCTACTGGTTCGCTCTCAACGAGGGCTGGCCTCAACGATGACCAGAATCTCCATACTCGGAAGCACCGGCTCGATCGGGCGCAACACGCTCGAGGTCGTCGACGCGTTCCCTGATCTCGAAGTCGCCGCCCTCGCCGCAGGCCGCAACGTCGAGCTTCTCGCCGGGCAGATTCGCGCATACCGCCCGGCACTCGTCTCGCTGCAGACCCCCGAGGATGCGGAGAGGCTGAAGGGTCTGCTCGGAGCGGGCGACCCGAAGCCGGAGATCATGGTGGGAGAAGAAGGAGCGCGCGCCGTGGCGACGCATCCCGACGCCGGCATGGTGATCGCGGCGATCGTCGGCGCCGCGGGCATTCCGCCGGTGCATGCCGCGCTCTGCGCCGGCAAGCGCGTCGGCATCGCGAACAAGGAAGTCCTCGTCGCCGCCGGCGACGTGATGACCGCCGCGGCGAAGAAGCATGGCGGCGAGATCCTTCCCGTCGACTCCGAGCACAACGCCGTTCACCAGGCGCTGCGCTGCGGGCGCGAGCACGAAGTCGAGCGGATCATCCTCACGGCCTCCGGAGGCCCGTTCCTCCGCCGCGATCTTCAGACCTTCGGGGACATCACGATCGATGCGGCCCTCGCGCACCCCACCTGGAAGATGGGAAGCAAGATCTCCATCGACTCCGCGACGATGATGAACAAGGGGCTCGAGGTCATCGAGGCCCATCACCTCTTCGGCCTGCCGGCCGACCGGATCGACATCCTCATTCACCCCCAGTCGATCGTTCACTCGATGGTGGAGTTCGTCGACGGCTCGATCATCGCGCAGATGTCGACCACCGACATGAAGTTCCCGATCCAGTACGCCATCCTCTTTCCCGACCGTTCGCCCGCCCGCTTCGCGCGCCTCGACCTCGGAAAAATCCGGCAGCTCGAGTTTCTCCCCGTCGACGCCGATCGCTTCCCCGCCGTCGGTCTCGCCTATGCCGCCCTCCGGGCGGGCGGCTCGGCCCCGGCGGTCCTGAACGCGGCGAATGAGATCGCGGTGGAGCGCTTCCTGGCTGGCGAGATCCCCTTTCTCAGCATTGCCCGCATCGTCGACGAGGTCCTCTCCCGCCACCTCCCTCGAAAGGCCCCCATCGGCTCAGTCGAGGACGCCCTCGAATGGGATCGCTGGGCGCGCAATGAAGCAAGAGTGCTGAGTGGAAGAAGAGTGCTGAGTGCTGAGTAGAAGAAGCGTGCTGAGTCCTGAGTCCTGAGTGGAAGAAGAGTGCTGAGGTCCGAGTGCTGAGTAGAAGAAGAGTGCTCAGTGGGCGAGTGCTAGTCCTGAGTAGAAGAAGAGTGCTGAGTGCTGAGTCCTGAGTAGAGTCCCCGAAGACCTCGGTTTGCCGTAAAAATCAAGTTCCAACACACGATGTGAATGAATCAGCAGTTTGTTCGGTTCAAAACACCGAATCAGAACCGAGAAGAGGCATCAGCACTTATCCTTTACTCAGCTCTCAGGACTCAGCAGTTTTCTTTAACTCAGCACTCAGCACTGGTCTTTCACTCAGCACTCAGCACTAGTCTTTCACTCAGCACTCAGGACTCGGACACTCAGCACTGGCCTTTCACTCAGCACTCAGCACTGGTCTTTCACTCAGCACTCAGCACTCTTCTTTCACTCAGCACTCGACCCTCAGCACTCTTCCTGGAGATCACTTGGCCTCGAATATTGCGACCAACATCGTCGCCTTCATCCTCGTCCTCGGATTTCTGATCTTCGCCCATGAGGCGGGTCACTTCTTCATGGCGAAGCTCTTCCGGGTCCGTGTGCTCGTTTTCTCCTTCGGATTCGGAAGGCGGCTCTTCGGCTTTCAGCGCGGTGACACCGATTACCGGGTCTCCCTGATCCCACTCGGGGGTTACGTCAGGATGGCCGGGGATGTCCCCGAGGAGAACGAAGAGGGAGAAGAACGAGAAGGGAGGGAGGATGAGTTCCTCTCCCGCCCGAAGTGGCAGCGGTTCCTCATCCTCATCGCCGGCCCCGCCATCAACATTCTGATCGCGATCGTCTTCATTGCCGGGCTGCTCATGAACGGCCGGGAAGTGCTGCGCGACTCCGAGCCGATCGTCGGCACGGTGCTCCCGGGTAAGCCGGCGGAAGCAGCAGGCCTCCAGACCGGCGACCGGATCACCGCGATCGACGGCGATTCGACCGATAGCTGGGATGATCTCCGCCTCGCCATCACCATGAGCCCGGGAAAGCGCGTCCCTGTCGACTACATCCGAGGAGGCCAGGCCCGCAGCACGCTGATGACGCCCGAAAGAGTGGAGACCGAGTACGGGCTCGCCGGCGTGGCCGGGATCAGTCCCTGGATGTCCACCGAGATCGGCCGCGTTTTTCCCGACACCGCCGCCTCCGCGGCAGGGCTGAGAGAGGGAGACCGGATCATCGCGGTCGATGATCAATCGGTGTCGCAGCTCTCGGAGCTGCAGACGCTGCTCGACGAGCGGCGAGAGAAATCCGTCCGCCTTCTCGTCGAGCGCGACGGCGGAGAGATCCCTCTGACTCTCCGCGCGATGAAGGATGCGAACGAGGCCTATGGATTCCAGCCGCCGACGGAGATTCAGAAACTGCCACTCGGCGCCGCGGTCAACGAGAGTCTCTCCCAGAACTGGAAGATGATCCGCTACACCTTCGCCGTCCTCGGACGCCTCTTCAAGGCGGAAGGGAGCATGAAGGACTTCAGCGGTCCCATCTCGATCGCCCGCATCTCCGGCGACATGCTTCGCACCGGCTTCGCCGCGGTGATCTTCCTGATGGCGACGATCTCGCTGCAGCTCGGCGTCCTGAACCTCCTGCCGATCCCGGTTCTCGACGGAGGGCACATCTTCATTCTTCTCTTCGAAGGCGTGGCAGGAAAGGATCTCTCCATCAACGCCAAAGAGCGTCTCTTCCGCCTTGGGTTCGCCTTCCTCGCGGTCCTGATGATCGTCGTCCTCTACAACGACGTCATCCAGAACATCATGCTGATGCGGAAGGGGTAGCGGGTCCGGCGCGCTCCGTCATTCAGGAACGCGCAAGACGAGCGCGGCATGTGTCATTCAGAGGCGCACGGGAGACCGCAATGGCGGGAAGGTTGGTCTCGCGGCCGAAGAATCTCAGAATGCGCAAAGCCGTCATCGGATTCTTGTGCCGGTGCACCCGCATCGCACGAACGCGTCTGAACGTGAATAAGAACCCGACAGCGATCATCGCGGCTGAGATTCTTCGGCCGCGGCACCATCCCGTATTCTGCGCGGTCGTCGCTGCGGCCTCTGAATGACCCCCGGCGCTCCACGGCGCGCCGCCTACTCCTCGACTTCCAGAATCATCAGCCGGAGCGCGTTGAGCGCCATTTGCGTCGAGTAGTGCTTCACCAGCTCGCGCGTTCCTACGAACAGGTACTTTTTGTGGCGGACGTCGGTGCGGCTGGCCACCGCGATGTGCACCGTGCCGACCGGCTTCTTCGCCGTGCCGCCGGTCGGTCCCGCGATCCCGGTGATCCCCATCCCGTACGTCGTGTCGAAGCGTCGCCGGACCCCCTGCGCCATCTCGCGCGCGACTTCCTCGGAGACTTCGCCGTGGTCCTGCACCAGCTTCGGATCGACCCCGACCAGAAAAAGCTTCGCTCCCGCTGAATAGGCGACCGCGCCTCCGAGAAAATAGGCTGAGCTGCCGGAGACGTCCGTGATTCGCGATGCGAGCAGGCCGCCGGTGCACGACTCCGCGGTCGCCACCGTCTCGCCGCGCGATGCGAGCAGCCGCCCCACCACCGCCTCGATCGACTCCGTGTCCAGCCCGAAGACGCGCGTCCCGTAGATCGCGCGCAGCTCCTGCTCCATCGCGTTGAGCTTCGGATAGGCGTCGTCCGCATCTCCTCGCGCCTGAAGATGAATCTGGATCTCCCCCCGCGAAGCCATGATCGTGATCACGTCGCTGCGGTGATTCCGATAGAACGGCTGGAGCTTCTCCTCCACGGCCGACTCGGTGAGCCCGATGATCCGCACCACTCGGCGATGAAGGGACTGCGCCGAGGCGTGCATCAGCCAGGGCTCGAGCTCGGTCTCGAGGAAGCCCTCCAGTTCGTGAGGGACGCCGGGGAAAATCCAGATGTGCTTCGGCTTCCCGTGCCACTTCACATTGAGATGGAAGGCGGGAGCGGTGCCACGCGCGTTTCCGAGAGTCCGCTGTTTCGGGAAGATCAGCGCCTGCTTCCGGTTCACGTCCGGCATCTCCATGCCGCGATCGCGGAAGAGCGACTCGATGTGCTCGAGAACTGCCGGATCCTCGACCAGCTCGATTCCCAGGATCTTCGACATTACATCCTTGGTCAGATCATCCTCGGTTGGTCCCAGCCCCCCGCTCATGACCACGACGTCGTGCTTGGAGAGCGCGGAGGGAATCTCCTCGATCAGGATCGCCTCGTCATCGGGGAGCACGTACTTGCGGCAGAGGCGCACCCCGTACTTCTCGAGCACGCCCGCGATCTTCAGCGAGTTCGTGTCGAGATAGGAATGACCGAGCAGCTCGGTCCCGATGGCGATGAAGGCGGCTTCCATTTTCAGGAGAGTCAAAAACCAACGCAGAACTTAGAACGCAGAGTCAAAAGATGAACGCAGAACGCAGAACGATGAATTTAGAATTTAGAAAAGAGTCAAAAGCCTGAGAGTCAAAGACCAACGCAGAACGATGAACGATGAACGATGAATTTAGAAAGAGAGTCAAAAGCCTGGGCACGGCGGCACTTGTCGACGATCACGCTACCTTTTCTCACACTTACGCCCACGAGTCACCTTCTTCGAAATTCATGGTTCTGCTTCGCCTTTGACTCTTTTTCTAAATTCATCGTTCTGCGTTCTGCGTTCTGCGTTCGTCTTTTGACTCTGCGTTCTAAGTTCTGCGTTCGTCTTTTGACTCTCTTTCAACATTCAACATTCACAATTCAACATTCTCCAGCGACTCCCACGCCCGATACAGCTCTTCCAACGCCCGCCGCTGCTCCTCGTTCGACCCTTGCAGATCCCGCACCCGCGCGCCGTCGGAGTAGACTTCTTCCCGGCAGAGCTCCAGGTCGTTCGCCTCGATTCTCTTTTCCGCGGAGGCGATCTCCTTCTGAATCTCCGCCAGCCGCTCCTCCCGCTTCCGCTCCTCTTTCTCCCGCCGTTTCTGCTCGTCGCGGCTGATCGCCGCGTCCTTCGTTTTCGGCGCCGGCTCGGCGACGCGCTGAGCCGCGCCCGCCTCCAGTGCCTTCATCCGCTCCACGATCTGGCTGTAATTTCCGAGCTCCACGGTCGCTTCGCCATCCTCCACCAGGATCACATGCTCGACCACTCGGTCGATGAAGTAACGGTCGTGGGAGACGACGATCAGTGCGCCGGTGAAGCTCTCCAGCGCTTCTTCCAGAGCTTCGCGCGTGTAGACGTCGAGGTGATTGGTCGGCTCATCGAGGAGCATCAGATTGCCGCCGACGTACATGATCTTGGCGAGCGCCAGCCTCCCCTTCTCGCCACCCGAGAGCGCCGAGACCTTCTTGTTCACATCCTCATCGAAAAATGAGAACCGCGCCAGAAAGCTCCTCGCATCCTCCTCGGATTGCGAGTGATCGATGTCCCAGATCTCGTCGAGGACGCGCGCGTCCGGGCGGAGATCTCCGAGGGTCTGATCGTAGTAGCCGGTCTGGATTCCGTGGCCGTAGCGCAGCTCGCCGCCGAGTGGCTCGAGGCGGCCGGCGAGCGTCTTGAGGAGCGTCGACTTGCCCGAGCCGTTCGGCCCCATGATCGCGTACCGCTCTCCCCGTCGGATATTCAGGTCGACGTTCGTCACCACCGTTGTTTTCCGTTCGTAACCGACGTCGAGCTTCTCGGCGACGAGGGCGATCGCGCCGGAGCGGGGTCCTGCATCGAGTCGGAACTTCGCGAAAGTCTCGTCGGTCTGTGGCCGGTCGACCCGTTCGACTTTTTCCAGCATCTTCCGCCGCGACTGCGCCTGCTTGGTCTTCTGTCCCGCGATGTTGCGGCGGATGAAGTCCTGGGTGCGCTCGATCATCTCCTGCTGCCGCGTGAACTCGACCTGCATCTGCTCCATCCGCTCCGCGCGCTGGCGGATGAAGCGATCGTAGTTGCCGTGGTACTCGAGGAGCTGGCCGTGGGCGAGCTCCACGATCTTGTCGACCGTCCGGTTGAGGAAGGTCCGGTCGTGGGAGATGACGAGATAGGCGCCCTTGAACGAGGCGAGAAACTCCTCGAGGAACTCGATTCCCTTGAGGTCGAGGTGGTTGGTCGGCTCGTCGAGGAGGAGGACGTCGACTTTCGTCAGGAGGAGACGCGCCAGCATGGCGCGGTTCTGCTGCCCTCCGCTGAACTGATGGATCGGCCGCTCCCACTCCTCCTTCCCGAATCCGACGCCCGTCAGCACCCGCTCCACCTCGGAGTGAATCGTGTAGCCGTCGGCGTGCTCGTAGTCATGCTGGAGCGCGGCATATTTTTCGAGGAGCGCCTCGTGATCCTCGGCGGGGTCGGCGAGGCGATGCTCGAGATCGCGCATCTTCCGTTCGATCCCGAGGACTTCGTGGAAGGCGGAGAGGACGAAATCGAAGAGGGATGCTTCGCGGGAGGCTTCGAGATGCTGGCTGAGGTGGCCGGCCTTCAGCCCGTTCGCGCGATAGACGACCCCGCCGTCCGGTTCTTCCGCTCCGAGGAGGATGCGGAAGAGAGTGGTTTTGCCGGCGCCATTGCGGCCGACCAGGCCGACTCGCTCGCCGGGGTTGTGCTGCCAGGTCGCCGCCTTCAGGATGTCGTGCGGGCCGTAGGATTTGCGGACGTCTTCGAAGCGGTAGAGCATGAGAAATCGCCACAACCGCGCGCCGTGAAAAGCGATTCCGGGCACCCTCGGGCACCTGAACTACAATTGCCGCACCTCATGCGCCTCGCATTGAACATCGACCACATCGCGACGATCCGGCAGGCCCGCAAAGCGGACGAGCCGGACCCGGTGGCCGCGGCCGTGCTGGCGGAGCTGGCCGGGGCGGAGGGGATCACCGTTCATCTTCGCGGGGACCGGCGGCACATTCAGGATCGCGATGTCGAGATCCTCCGTCAGACCGTGACCACCCAGCTGAACGTCGAGATGGCGGCGACGAGGGAGATGCTGCGGCTGGCGCAGCAGCTCAAGCCTCACCGGGTCACTCTCGTCCCCGAGAGGCGCGACGAGTTGACCACGGAGGGAGGGCTCGACGTGATGCTCCACTCCGGGAATGTCGAGGGAGTCTCGCGTGAGCTGGGCGGCTCGGGGATCGAAGTGTCGATCTTCATCGACCCCGACCTCGAGCAGGTGCGAGCCTGCCACCGAATCGGCACGCCGGCCATCGAGATCAACACCGGCAAGTACGCCGATCAGTGGCGCGACCTCCGCGCTTCGAAGGAGCAGCTCGAGAAGATCGAGAACGCCGCCAAGGCCGCGAAGAAGCTCGGCCTCCGCGTCTTAGCCGGCCACGGCCTCACCTACCGCAACGTCGCCCGGGTCGCCCGGATCGCCGAGATCGAAGAGCTGAACATCGGCCACTCCATCATCGCCCGCGCCAGCCTCGTCGGCATCGAGACCGCGGTCCGCGAGATGCGCGCGCTGATTGGTTAGTTGTTGGTTGTCAGTTGTTAGTTGTTAGTTGTTAGTTGACCTGACCGCACCGCGGAGGGCGGGCGGGCCCCCTTCTCCCCGTCCGAGTCCCTGATCAAGATGCGAACGCAATTCGGGGAGAAGGGTCGGGGATGAGGGGCAGTAGCCCTCCGGGAGACAGAGGTTTCAGCGAAGACGGCTCGCGGCGCGACCGCAGTGCGACTCGAGCCCGAATCAACGCTCCGAGGATGAACGAGCGCGATTCGGGGAGAAGGGTCGGGGATGAGGGGCAATAGCGCGCACGGGAGAACGAAGTCGAGCGCTGGAGAGGAGATGACCCTGTCTGAATCGGCGTCCCCCCGCCTCACCGCTTCTCGCGCAGCCACTCCATCGTGATGGGAAGTCCTTCGTCGAGCGCGACCGGGTCGGGGAGTCCTGCGGCGCGGCGGAGCTTCGTTCCATCGAGAATGCTCCGCATCTGCTCTCCCGGTTTTGCCGGCGCGTGCGAAGCCTGGCCCTCGATCTCCGCTGCTTTCTGAAGCGCGTCCCAGAGCTCGGTCACCGAAGTCTCGACGCCGGTGCCGACGTTGAAGATTCCGCTCAGATCCTGCTCCGAGACGGCCATGTTCGCCCGCACCACGTCGCCGACGAAGATGTAATCGCGGGTCTGCTCGCCCGTCCCGTTGATCACGGCCGGCTCGCCGTCGAACAATTTTCCGCCGAAGATCGCGACCACACCCGCCTCACCGTCCTTCCGCTGGCGCGGACCGTAGACGTTTCCGTAGCGGAGGGAGACCGTGTTCAGGCCGTGCACCGCGCGAAAAAACCCGAGGTAGTAGTCGAAGGCGAGCTTGGCACAGCCGTAGGGGGAGATCGGGTTGGTGGGATGCGATTCGTCCTGCGGCGCGGTGATCGGCTCGCCGTACGCGGCGCCGCCCGACGAGGCGAAGATCACCTTCTTCACGCCGTTCTCGACGGCCGCCTGCGCCAATCGAAGCGACCCGACTACGTTCGTCTCCGCGTCAAGCGCCGGATCCTTCACCGAGACGCGGACATCGATCTGGGCGGCGTGGTGATTGATCAGATCGAACTTTCCCTTGCGGATGATCTCGATCGCCTGCTTCGAGTTGATGTCGGCGGCGACGAGCTCGGCTTTCCGATTCACGTTCTCCCGCGAGCCGCTCGAGAGGTCATCGATGACCGTGACTTCAAATCCTCGCTCGACATAGGCGTCGACGATGTGGGAAGCGATGAACCCGGCTCCGCCGGTCACGAGAACGCGTCTGGACATGAACGGAGGATATCGGAAAAAAGGGAGAGGGTAGAGGAGCCTGCGGAGGGTAGAGGGTAGAGGAGCGAGGGAAGAGGGGAAAGGCGAAACGTTGAAACGCGAAACTCGTAGCGGCGCACAGCGTGCGCCGACACCCCCGCGGGGAGGTGGGTCATTCAGAGGCGGCACGCGCCAGCCGGGCAGAATACGAGATGGTGTCGCGGCATCGGCCTCATGTGCGGCCTTCTATGACACCGCGGGGACGGACGGGCCCCCTTCTCCCCGTCCGGATTGCGATTCGAATGAAATCGCATCCGGGGAGAAGGGTCGGGGATGAGGGGCAATAGCAAGCGTCGAGCGTTGAGCAAAGACATTGCTCATGTCCGATGCCATCATCTGCCGCCCGTCTTCGCGGGCTCGCTTCCCTTCCCGTGAACATGAACGTGCCCGTGCAACATTCTAAATTCTGCGTTCTGCGTTCTGCGTTCTGCGTTCTGCTTTCTGCTTTTGACTCTCAGCTTGAAAAGACATCCCCTCAGAAACAAAGAGTTCTATCCCGGCAGCCGGAGTGGGACGTGCCTGGCGATCTGCTCGAACACCGCGTCGCCCGTGAGAAGCAGCGCGTCACGCTCGAGGGCGCATTGGGCGACGTGAGCGTCGGGGATGGTCACGCGAAGGCCCTTCTGCGCGAGCCTCTGTCTCAAGCTTCCAACCTCGATCCAGTGCTCGAGCGGCGTCGCATGAACGGGAGCGTCCTGGAGCAGTTCCCCGATGGCCGCCCGTGCGCGCGCCGTACGCGCGCCGCTCATCAATTCCGCGACCACGATGGGGGGAAGGATCGCCGCGCCCTGAGCCAGCGCTTCGTCGACATCCTCCGCACCTTGTCCAGCGAAGAAGTCGATCCACCGGGAAGCGTCAACGACGACGCCGGCCACGAAGCTCCTCCAGATCAACCTCCAGCCGGACCTTGCCGCGCAGCCGCGCGGCCCGCTCATAGAAACGGCGGCGCCGCACGGCTTCCAGCCCTTCGGTCAGGGTTTCCGTAATCCCTTTTCCGGTCACGGCCATCGCCGTCTCCAGAAGGTCGGCGGGGAGATTCGCAGTCACGCGGCGGCTCGTCATGATGACCATACTAACGTTCGTATGAACGGAAGACAATCCCACATCCTGCGAACGGCCCTAGCGCGACCCCGGAGGGATGAACTCACCCACAAACAAAAAGCACCCCGTCAGGGGTGCCTGAAATCGACCGATCACTCGCCCGATCTGAAGCGTCAACAGAGGCCCTGCCGGTGCGCCTCCCCGTCCTCTTTCAACATTCTAAATTGCATTCTGACTCTCGAATCTTCGTCCTCGCGCCCAGCATCGCTTCCGCGTCTCTCCCGTCCCACCCGCCCAGATCCTTCGCTCACGCTCAGGATGACGTTGACTCTGACTCTCTTTCTAAATTCATCGTTCTGCGTTCTGCGTTCTGCGTTCAGCCTTTGACTCTCTGCGTTCTCCCCCCTCACGCCTGCACCAATCTCCCATTCACCCGATCCCTCATCTTCCGCATCACTCCGCGCGTGTCGACGATGAGCTGGGCATGGTCGGCGAGCATCCCGTAGTCGACCGCGTCGTGGTCGGTGATGATCACGACCGCGTCCTGCGACTTCACGTTCTCCTTCGTCAGCTCCATCGACTCCAGGCCGGCGAACTCCGGGTGGCGGCGCATCGATGGGGCGACGGGGATGTGGGGATCGTGATAGTTGACGGAGGCTCCGAGGTCGAGGAGCTTGTCGAGGATCTCGAAGGCGGGGCTCTCGCGCGGGTCGGCGATGTTCTTCTTGTAGGCCAATCCGAGGATGAGGATCCTGGAGCCGTGGACTGGTTTGGCGCGCTCGTTGAGGGCCATCATGATCCGCTCGACGACGTGATCGGACATCTGGACGTTGATCTCGCCCGCGAGCTCGATGAAGCGCGTCGTCGATCCCGCCTCGCGCGCCTTCCAGGTCAGATAGAACGGATCGAGAGGGATGCAGTGCCCTCCCCATCCCGGGCCGGGGTTGAAGCGCATGAAGCCGAACGGCTTCGTCTCGGCGGCGTCGAGGACTTCCCAGACGTCGATCCCGAGGCGGTCGTAGATCATCTTCAGCTCGTTGGCGAGCGCGATGTTCACCGCCCGGAAGATATTTTCCGTCAGCTTGCTCGCCTCGGCGGCGCGCGCGGAAGAGACGCGGACCGTCTTCGAGATCACGGCGGAGTAGAAGAGATCGGCGAGATCGCCGGAGAGCGGATCGACGCCGCCGACGACCTTCGGGATCGTCGCGGTCGTGAAATTCTCGCGGCCCGGGTCTTCGCGCTCCGGAGAGAACGCCAGAAAGAAATCCTCGCCGCAGACCAGCTTCGGCGCCTCCTCGCCATCGCGGCCGGTCTCCCCTTCCAGGATCGATTTCACCAGCTCGTCGGTCGTGCCGGGGTACGTGGTGGACTCCAGGACGACGAGCTGCCCGGAGCGGAGAGAGTCGCGAATCTGCTCGGTGGCGACGCGGACGTAGCGGAGATCCGGCTCGCGCTGAGGCGTGAGAGGCGTCGGGACGCAGATGAGGACGACATCGCATTCGCCGAGGCGGGAGAAGTCGAGCGTCGCTTCGTATTTGTTGGCCTTGCGCGCGGCGGTGATGCGCTCGCCGCGGACGTAATGGATGAACGACTCGCCGGCGTTGAGCGCGGCGATCTTCTGCGCATCGACGTCGAACCCGAGAGTGGAGAACCCTTTCTCGGCGACGACGAGGGAGAGGGGAAGGCCGACGTAACCCTGGCCGATGATCCCGACGACGGCCGTTTTTGCGTCGATCTTTTCGCGCAGCGCGCCCGCTGCTTTGGATGGTGTCTGCGGTTTCGGACTGATTCCGGGGGTGGTACTCGATTTCACGGGAAAACTCCGCTTATTTGGATGATTGAACGGGGCATGGTAGCACGGCTCGAGCTGACCCCGAGCTCACGCTCGGGGCTGACGCATCTGCCGCCCGGCCTTCGCCGGGCTCGCGGGGCGCTCGCATCACGATGTCGCGCTTCTCGCGCGATTCAAGCCCGCGAAGGCGGGCAGCCCGATATGTCAGCCCCGGCCGTAAGGCCGGGGGAAAGATGCGCCGCAGAAATTCTCCGGGAGCCGGCGAAGGCCGGCGGAACAGCGGCGCCTCGCACCGGATCTCCAAAAGAACCGCGAACCGAAGTAAACTTCTCGACGGAACTTTCGCGGTCGATACGACCGCTATGAGCAGCTACAACGGAATCTTTCTTCACGTCGTATTCGGGACGTACGACCGTCGTCCCTTCCTCACCTCGGAGATTCGCCCGCGCGTCCACGCCTACATGGGCGGGATTCTGAACAACCTTCAGAGCGACCCGATCTGCATTGGTGGAGTCGAGGACCACGTCCATTTTCTGACCCGTCCTCACACCTCGATTTCGCCGGCCGACCTGGTCGGAAAAGTGAAGTCCAATTCCAGTCGCTGGATTCGGCAGCAGCTTCCCGGGCTCCAAAACTTCAACTGGCAGGGTGGCTATGCTTCGTTCTCGGTGAGCTATTCGCATCTTTCCTCTGTCCGGCAATACATCGAGCGACAGGAAGAGCATCATCGCCGCGTCAGCTTCGAGGACGAGCTTCGATCGCTGCTCGAAGCCTCCGGAATCGAAATGGATCCGCGGATCTTTCCCCAGCGATGATCCCGCTCATTCTGCCGCCCGCCTTCGCGGGCTCCCGGGGGTCAATCCGGACCTTCGTTGACCCCGAGCTCACGCTCGGGGCTGACATATCCTCGCCCGCCGTCGCGGTCCCTCGGCCTTACGGCCGGGGCTGACATATCAGGCCGCCCGCCTTCGCGGGCTCCCGGGGGAAAAACCGGACGTCTTCGTTGACTCCCGGGGGAAAAACCGGACGTCTTCGTTGACCCCGAGCTCACGCTCGGGGCTGACATATCGTTCGCCCGCCTTCGCGGGCTGGGATCGTCGCGAGAAACGCGACTTGTGATGCGCGCCCAGCCCGGCGAAGGCCGGGCGCCAGATGCGTCAGCCCCGGCCGTAAGGCCGAGGGAAGGACGCGACGGATAGGAATCCTTTCAGGAGCCGGCGAAGGCCGGCGGAACATCGTTCGCGCACATGCCGAATTCTGCCGCCGCCTTCGCGGGCTACCGGGGGTAAACCCGGACGCCTTCGTTTACCCCGAGCTCACGCTCGGGGCTGACATATCTCCCGCCCGCCTTCGCGGGCTGGGATCGTCGCGAGAAACGCGACTTGTGATGCGCGCCCAGCCGGGCGAAGGCCGGGCGCCAGATGCGTCAGCCCGGCCGTAAGGCCGAGGGACCGGCGAAACACCAATCGCGGGGATATCGACATTTGCCGCCGGCCTTCGCCGCCGGTCGGGCGCTCTCCCTGCGATACAATCCGCCCCGTTTCCATGACCGATTCCACCCTCCCTTCCCAGGCGAACATCACCCCCCATAACGGCCGAATTGACCGCTCCGACCGCGAAAAGCTGCTGGGACAGCGCGGCGTGCTGGTCTGGCTGACCGGACTCTCCGGCTCGGGGAAATCGACGATCGCCCGCGCGCTCGAGGAGCGGCTGGCCCGGGAAAAACGCCTGACCTACGTCCTCGACGGCGACAATATCCGCGCCGGCTTGAACAGCGACCTCGGGTTCGGCGAAGAAGACCGGCGCGAAAACGTACGCCGGATCGCCGAGGTCGCCGCTCTCTTCGTCGACGCCGGGCTGATCACCATCACGGCCTTCATCTCTCCCCACCGTGAGGAGCGCCAGCTGGCGAGGGAGAAAGTCGGAGAAAAGCGATTCCTCGAGGTGTTCATCGACACACCGATCGAGGTATGCGAAGCACGCGATCCGAAGGGCCTCTACCGGAGGGCGCGGTCGGGCGAGATCCCCCAGTTCACGGGAGTGAGCTCCCCCTACGAGCCGCCGGAGAACCCGGCGCTGACCATTGATACGGTGGCAGACACCGTCGAATGCGCCGCGGGGAGAATCCTGACCCTCCTCTCGAAGCACGGATTCATCTCCACCACCCCGGAGCATTCCACGCCGTGAACCAGTACGTCCTCAACCATCTGCAGCAGCTCGAGGCGGAGAGCATCTTCATCATCCGGGAAGTCGCCGCCGAGTTCTCGAATCCGGTCATGCTCTACTCGATCGGAAAGGACTCGGGCGTCATGCTCCATCTCGCCCGCAAGGCCTTTCATCCCGGAAAAATCCCTTTCCCGCTCCTTCATATCGACACGCTTTGGAAGTTCCGGGAGATGATCGAGTTCCGGGACCGCATCGCGCGCGAGTACGAAGCGGACCTCCTGGTCTGGACGAACCCCGAGGGAAAGCGGGACTGCGTCAATCCATTCGACTACGGAACCCAGCGCTACACCCACATCATGAAGACGGTGGCGCTCCGGCAGGCCCTCGATCATTACAAATTCGACGCGGCATTCGGTGGCGCGCGACGCGACGAGGAAAAGAGCCGCGCCAAGGAGCGCGTCTTCTCCTTTCGCGACCGCTTTCACCAGTGGGATCCGAAGAATCAGCGTCCCGAGCTCTGGAATCTCTTCAACAGCCGGGTCAGCAAGGGAGAGTCGATCCGCGTCTTCCCGTTGTCGAACTGGACCGAGCTCGATGTCTGGCTCTACGCTCACAAGGAGAGCATCCCGATCGTCCCTCTCTATCTCGCCGCGGAGCGGCCGGTGGTCGATCGTGACGGCGCGCTCATCATGGTCAACGATGAGAGGATGCGACTGAACCC
>DATLEY010000121.1:0-35844 GCA_035525215.1 Thermoanaerobaculia bacterium
TCGGCCGCGACGCCAGCTCATATTCTGCGCGGCTGGCGCGTGCGGCCTCTGAATGACCCCCGCGCCGCTACGAGTTTCGCTCGTGCCGAGGGGTCATCTCCGCTCCACCGGCGCTCGCGACGTTCCCCCACTCTGAATGACCCCCGGCCCTCCCCGCGGTGTCGATGCTGTCGCTAAGGGTGCCGGCAAGCCGGCAGGGTCCGCCGGACGGCCCTACTTCACGACTTCCGATTCGCAGCGCTCGATCGCGCTGACGATGTCGTCGACGTCGTCGGTCCTCGCCATCACGCGGAGCTGCGGGGCCTGCAGCCGCTCATCGCTCTCGTTTCCGAGAAAGAGAACTCGGCTCAAGGTGTCCTGGCCGAACTCCTCGGTGATGTAGCGAATCACGCCGAACGCGCTGTTCTGCGCCGCTTTTTCGTCGAGCACCACGGCGGCGTAGGAATTCGTCTCGAGCTTTCGGATCGCGTCCCAGCCATCCGTGGCCTGGATCGGATCGAGGTGCAGCCGCTCGGCGGCCTGCTCGATGGTCTGCCTCATGGCCGGATCATCTTCCACGACGAGGAGTCTTTCCCGCTTTTCCATGGCCTCTCCTTCTGCTCCTGGACTCGCCATCGCCCCTTGCAAGCATCCAGCCGAGAATCACCAATCCTGATGAGTGCAACGGGTTTCTCGACTAGACCAGGCCGCGATCTCTCGCGTAAACGCTCAGCTCGACTCGCCCGCCAATCTGCAGCTTCTCGTAGATCCGGTGCAGGTGGATCTTCACCGTCCCCTCGGTGATCAGGAGCTTCTCCGCAATTTCCTTGTTGCGCAGCCCTTCCGCGACCAGCCGGACGACGTCGAGCTCGCGCGGAGTCAGCGTGCTCGACTGCCCCCCTCCCCGCAGAATCTTGTCGAGAGCCCGCCCCACCGAGTCCTTCTCGAGCCACTGTCCCCCTTCGTGAACCTTCTTCACGCACTGAATCAGGAGCCGGGGAGCCATCTCCTTGAGCACGACTCCGCGCACTCCGAGGCGGATCGCCTCGAGGACCTCGTCTTCATCGAGAGCCGCGGTCAACACCACGACTCTCGTCGGAATCTCCTCCTCGCGCAGTTGACGGAGGACCGCCAGTCCGCTCTTCAGGGGCATCCGGAGATCGAGAATCAGCACATCGGGCTTTTTCTCGCGGACGGCGTCGAGGGCTTCCTGCCCGTTGGTGCAGCGTCCAACGATCTCGAATTCTTCCTCGAGGCGAAAAAGCTGCTCGAGCCCGTCGAGAACGATGGGATGATCATCGGCGATGATGATCCGGATGCTCGGCATCGTCACATTCCAGCCACGCCCGGGATCGAGCGCGGAATCCTGATATCGAGATGCGCTCCCGTGTCGGTCGATTCGATGACCAGTTTGCCTCCGAGCGATACGATCCGCTCTTTCAGCGTCAGCGGTCCCCGCCTCAGCCTGCTCAGCTCGGCCAGATCGTAAATCCCTTTGAATGGAAATCCCTTGCCATTATCGCTGACGACGATCCGGATCTCATCTCCGACGGTACTGATTTCGACCTCCACGTCGCTCGCGCCGGCGTGCTTGGCAGCGTTCGCCAGGGCCTCGTTCACGATGCTGAAGATCTCCTGTCTCATCTCGTCCGAGATCATCGGCGCCAGTGAGTCCGAGCGCATATGCACCTTCAGCCCGAACTGATTCTGAAACCTCTTCGCCAGATCCTCCAGCCGGCCCGTCAGCCGGAGAGTGGCCGTGGCGGGACTGGAATAAGGGCGTAGCTGCTGGATGAACGAGCGGAGCCCTCGCTGGTCCGCCGCGATCACATCCTGGATCTCCTCGAGATTCCGTGCGGCCTCTGCCGGATTGTTGTGAACCATCTTCTGAGCGGTCTGGAGGTGCAGGGCAACGCCGGTCAGGGATTGAAGCAGCCCGTCATGCAGATCGCGCGACAGCCGGACCCGCTCCTCGCTCACTGCCGCCTCCTGCCCGCGCACGAGCGAACGGTAGTGATCGAGCCGCCCCGCCGCGAGGTCTCCCACGATCTGCGCGGTGATCAAGGTGTCGGGCGCGGCGTTCGCGACGCCGGCGAGAAAGAGCCGCCCCTGAAAATCTTCACCCTCCATGCAGACCGAGATCAATCCTCCGCGGCAGAGCCGCTCGGCGAAATCGGGGTGGATCGGCTCCTCCCCCCGAAATGGAGACGTTCCTTCCCCCGCGCGGTAATGGAGCACCGGATTCGCAGGATCGAAGTCGCGGCTGAAGAATGCGGCGCGTTTCAGGTCGGGGTGGATGAGAGGATTGAACCGATCGGGCGCCTCGCGGTGCCAGCGGAAGTCCCCGGGAAGCAGGGAGGCGATATGAAGCCACGGCTCCTCGGTCTCCTCCCAGACCAGCACGGCTTCCTTCGCGCTCACCACCGCCGCCGCGTTCGCGAGCGTGTCGCGAAGAAGCTCGCGCGGTTCGAGCGGCGAGGAGCGAGGCCATTTCGCGAGCCGGTCGAGATCGAGCCGCATCTTCTGATCCCTGGCTCTGGAATGAGCGAGCGTGAGAGCCAGGATGATCATGAAGGCAACTGCAAAGAGACCCCGCGGCGCATAGGCCGCGGTGTACCCGAACGCCCCGGTCTGAATTCCAATCGCCAGGAGCGTGGTGATGAATGTGGCCGCGGTGGCGAGGATGACGAGCGCTCCGAACCGAAGCCCAGCCGAGACGATCGCGAAAAACGCGAATGCCAGAAAGGGAGTCGCTGTGTCCTGAATGAGCAGCAATAGCGCGAGCGCGGCAGCGACGTCGATCAGGTGGGCGGCCACCCGATACCACCGCGGCCGGATCGGAGAGAAGACCGAGGCGATCGCGGCCGCAAGAGCCCAGGCGGAATAGAGCGCGACGATCAGCCGGAAGGCCCGCTCTCCGAGGGCGCCCGGGGTTGACACGGTTTCAACCACGGTCAGCGCCAGCAGGCCGAGAGCGAGCCGCGACATGACCACCAGCCGCTCTGCCGACGCGTCGGTCGGGACCATCCATTTCATGCCTGCCGCCATTGTAACGATCCGGCCCCCAAGACCCCCCGGATCGCCGGAATCCGCCCGGGCCCATTTTGACGCCAGCTTGCTCGCACGGAATGCGGTCGATCCGGTAGAGTACGCGCTGCGAATGCAGCCCGAGCTCGATCAGATCCGCCCCCGCCTGAAGGAAATCCTTTACGGTTGCATGGAAACGATTCGTCCGACCAAGGCAGCGCTCTATCTGCTCGACGGGGATGGATTCTCCGTGGCCACTTCGTACGGCTTCAATGAGGGCCTCCGAAAGGCGATCGCCGCGAACGATCCGCTTCCAGACCGCCTGACCATGAGACGGGGGGCGTTCTTCGTGAATGCGCTGGCCGAAGAGCCGCGATTCTCCGAGATTCTCTTTCAGGCCAGCACCGAGCGGATGCTGGGCATGCCGATCTACTCGAAAGGCCGGCTGATCGGGTTCCTCGATCTGAGAGACAAGGCCGCGAAACAGCCGTTCGAGGCCGCGGACGTCGAGAAGGCTCAGAAGATCACCGATCAGATTCTGGAGCTCTTCGCCCAGCATCAGCTCTTCGGGCAGCAGTCGATGCAGGTCTCGGACAAGACCGAGGGACCGCCGGCCGCGGTGGTCCGCACCATCGAGCTGGCGCGGGCCGCGGTGGCGCGTCAGATCGGAACCAGCGCGTCGCGGGTCCGGACCATGACCGAGGCCGAGATGGCAGCGGCGTCGACGATCCTCCCTTCCGTTCTGCTCATCCCAGGCGCGTCGCTCGCGGCGTTCTCCTCATTCGGACAACTGGCGGGGGGACAGATCATCGCGGCCCGCGGACCGGTCGCCGACGACGTTCTCGAGCAGTTCCAGTCGAAGATCACGACCTGGGTCCGCAAGCGCGGAGAGTCCGACGTCCTCACGCGAAGCAATGTTCAGATGCCGCTGCGCGCTTCCGGGCCGCCGGTGACTCCCGAGTCGTTTCAGAACGTGCTCAGCGCGCCGGTCAAGGCGGGCGACGTCTCGGGGCTCGTCCTCAGCGCCGGCTTCGACCGGGTTCTCGACGAACAATCGAAAACGATGCTGGAGCTCGCGCTTCGTCAGATCCAGCAGGCCGCCGAGCACGGAATGTCTCATCACTCGATCCGGCAGATGTGCCAACGCATCGCGGAGAAACTGATCGAGCCGGATTTCCAGCGCTTTGCGCCGCTCATCGCGCACAGCAAGCGGGTCTCCAGCATGGCCGAGCAGTTCGCGAATTTTCTGGGGCTCCCTCCGCACGAAGTGGAGAACGTCCGCCTCGCCGGCCTGGTTCACGACGTCGGGATGAGACTCCTCGACTACCAGACCCTCTATCGGAAGAAGGACCTGACCGAGGCGGAGATGCGGCTGCTTCAGGAACATCCGGTGGTGGGCGCCGCCCTGGTCGCCGACTCCGGTCTCGGAGCCGATGTCGCGCACCTGGTGCTCTGCCACCATGAGCGGGTCGACGGCAAGGGGTATCCGCACGGGATCGGGCGCGATCAGATTCCGGTCGGCGCGCGCATCCTCCACATCTGCGAAGCGTTCGACGCGATGACCGCGGCCGACTCGTACCAGAACCCGCTCCCCGAGAACGAGGCCATCGAGCGGATCGCCCGCGGCGGCGGAGCGCAGTTCGATCCCGTCATGGCCCAGCAATTCCAGAAGATGCTCGCCGCCGAGCACGCGTGAGGGTCGGTCAACCAACAACTATCGTCATGACCACGGCGGTCTCGCCATCCGGGTAGTAACGGGAGCGGCGATAGGTCTCGTCGAACCCGAGGGAGCGGTAGAAGGCCTGGGCCGGCTCGTTGGACGCTCTCACTTCCAGTGCGACGGTGCGGATGTCATGAGCCCGGGCGAAGACGATCGCCTCCTCCATCAGCATCCGCGCGAGGCCGCGCCGCCGGTGGAGCTTCTCGACAGCGATCTTGTTGATGTGCATCTCGTCGAGAAAATACATGGCGAATGAATAGGCGATGACGTGCCGCCCCACCCGGATGACGCGGTTGAAGCGTCCCTCCGCGCGAAGCTCGCTCTCGAAGAACTCCCGCCGCCACGGAGAGGGAAAGCAGGCCCGCTCCAGCGCGACGATCTGATCGACGTCCGACACCCGCGCTTCCGAGATTCCGAGCTCCTCACTCCTGACGCTGGCGAAGACGCACCTCCGCTTCCGCAAGCCGGACGTACAGCGGCGTCGCGTCGCCGTCCGCCGGAAGCCGCCCCTGCTCCTCGAGCCACAGCGCGCGGCGCGCCGCCAGCACCGCCAGATTCTCGCGCTGAATCAGCTCCTCCAGGTCGACCGCACGCGGATAGTCCCGGCTCAGGCTCTCGAAACGTTCCGCGTCCGCGACCTCCGAGGGGAGAATCTCGATGCCCCCGTCGAAGCCGGTCACGTACCGCTCGCCGCGGAGAGCGTCGGAGAAAACGAGGGTCTTTCCGACACTCGCTCCGAGGGCGGCCTCGTGCGAGCTGAGCGCGGTGACGGGGCGGTCGAGGGAGAAACCGATCCCGCGAGCCATGGCCAGGCCGATGCGCACCCCGGTGAATGACCCGGGCCCGCGTGTGACCACCAGCCGGTCGATCGTGGTTCTCTCGATTCCCGCTTCGGACAGCATCCAGTCGATCGATGGAAGCAGCTTCTCGTTACGCGATCCCTTTCCTTCCGCGGCATACGAGGCCACCACGCCGTCCTCACGAACGATCGCCACCGAAAAGATGGACATGGACGTATCAAAGGCGACGATCACCATGTCAGGATGACGCGGGCTGGGGAGCCGGGATCCCGAGGTCGACGAGATCGATTCCGATCCTGAGTGCGACTTCGCGCGAGCGCTCGTCGCGATAGAACTCTCCGTAATAGATCCTGCGGATCCCGCTGTTCGCGATCAGCTTGAAGCAGCTCCAGCACGGCGACGCCGTCGTATAAAGCTCCGCGTCGTGGATCGAGACGCCGTTCTTCGCAGCCTGGATGATCGCATTGGCTTCGGCATGGACCGTCGCCACGCAGTGTCCGTCCTCCATCATGCAGCCGACGTCATCGCAATGCTCGAGACCACGGATCGAGCCGTTGTATCCGGTCGAGAGAACCGTACGGTCGCGTACAATGACCGCTCCGACTTTTTTTCGCAGACAGGTCGACCGCGTCGCGGCCTGATGCGCGATTCCCATGAAGTACTCGTTCCACCCTGCTCTCATTCAATGACACTCCCCGGATGATTTTACTCGCCTCGTCATTTCCGGGCGCGCCAGCGCAGACCTCTCCGCTCGAGCGTCGGTAAAAATGTCCGCTCTTTCGAAGACCGAGCCCGGCCGTGTACCTGCGTTGAAGGCAGGGCCCATGCATAAGGGCTCGGCGGGAGCTATCGTGAAGTCGAGAATCCTCATCGTCGACGACAACGCCGATCTTCGCAGACTCTACGCGATCGGCCTGAATCAGCGCGGCTATGAAGTGCGGCTCGCCGCGAACGGCGCCGAGGCGCTCGATCGGATGGAGCAGGATCCGGTCGATCTCATCATCCTCGACGTCCAGATGCCGGTGCTCGACGGCTGGGGCTTCATCGACCGGCTCAGCGCGACCCAGTCGCAGCCGATCCCCATCCTCATCCTCAGCGGCTACCCTCCCCCGTCCGACAAGGAGATCCCCGGAAGCGTGATCGGCTGGGTGAACAAACCGGCCACGATCGACGATGTCTGCTCGAAACTGGTGGGATTCGACGTGGCCAGCGCCGCTTCGTGACTCGGTTGGGATCGCGCGCCGGGAGGAACTTCGAGAGTCCTCGGGGCGCAGGGGCTGCTGCCGGGGGGTGCCGACTCCAACCCTCCCGCGTGGCGGGTCACGACCCGATCCTGATCCGTTTCGGCGGTTCCCCCTGAAGTAGACTATCCGGCCGATGGCCAGGCTCACCATTCGCACCCTGGACGGCGCCGAATCCAGTTGGGAGATCTCACCCGACACGCCCGTGCGGATCGGACGAGACCCGGACAACGAGATCGCCCTTCACGATCCTCGCGCTTCCCGTCATCACGCGCGGATCACGTTCGAAAAAGGGTTCTTCGTCATCTACGATCTCTCGAGCGCCAACGGAACATACGTCCAGGGAAAGCGGATCCAGATCGCTCCCCTCGTCAACGGCAGCGAGCTCAAGATCGGAGGAAGTCGCGGGCGGTTCGAGGATGAGCCTCGTCCCGACGCAGTGGCGACGGTGATGGTCGACCTCTCCGAGCTCTCCCCTCCCCCACGCGCCCCCTCTCCGGTCACCGATGAAACGACCGACCCGGATCGGAAGTCGACGAAGGAAGAGGAGAGCCCGGAGATTGACGTATCGTCGAAAGAGCATCGCTTTCGAATCGATCTGGGGGACTGGGAGTCCACGGGGGTGATCGAGAACGGCGAGGGAAAGCCGCTCTTCTATTTTCTGCCGCCTCACCGGCTTGCGGGATGGCTCGGAGGTCTGCTCGCGGCGATGGTGGCGGCGACGGGACTCTGCGTCGCGGTGGTGCTGGCTCTTCAGCAGCGTCCCTTTTCCGCTCTGGCGGGCGCCTTGATCGCCGCGGCGTTTTCTCTCGGCATTCTCGCGGTGACCCCGCGCCGCGAGCTGGTCTTCGCCTCGGACGAGCAACTCCAGGAAGTCCGGATCCTTTTACGTCAACAGGACCGCGTGCCGCTGACCATGACGCGGTACGCGGCGCTCGATCCGCAGGGGAATCCCCTCGCTTACTACAGCAAGCGGTGGGCGACTCACCTCGGGCGGCGGCGATGGTGGATTCTCGATGAGCAGTCCCGGCCCCTCGGGTGGGCAGAGGAAGACTCGCTCTCGCGAGCCATGGCGCGCAAGGTCGCCGGCAAATCGCTCAAGGCCTTCCGCAGCAATTACCGGCTGATCTTCGAAGGAAAGCTCATCGGAACGATCGAGCGGCGCGAGGAGAACCTTCTCGATCTCTCGAAAGGCGCACCGCCCGAAAAGGACCGCCAGATCCTCATTCCTCTCAGCGTCCTCATCGTCGCCCTGGAATCGTAGGAGAGCACTGACCCCCTACTCCCGTTCCCGCTCGCTCGCCGACTGCGGGACGCCGCTCAATGTGGTCAGGGGCACAACGCGGGTCCCAGTGTAGTAGTGCCCGACGATCTGCTCGGCGGTGCGACCTCGCACCGCCATGCCGAACGCCCCCGTCTGGCACATCCCGGTCCCGTGCCCCCACCCCTTGCCGAAGAACGTGAAGCGGGCGACGCCATCGGCATCCCTGCCGCGGCGAATGAGGAAGAGGTTGTCGGGGAGGTCGAGGGCGAACCGGATCTGGATCCCTTCAAGATTGAAGATCCGCTCGCCTTCCGCAAGCACCTCCATCCTCTTCACTCGTCCCGCCTCATCGATCTCCAGCGGGCGAAGATCGCGCAGCGCGGTGATGGGAACCCGCTTCGCAATCGACGTGACGAGTTGATCCGCGCGGTAGCTCCTCGTCCAGTTCGCGAACGCCGACGTCCGGTCGAAGGTGGCGCCGTCGTAATTCGCCTCCACGACGACGGCCAGCGGCTTGTCGCTGCGGTCATGAATGATGCGGATCCGATCGCCCACCAGCGCAGGCACGGACCTCTCCTCCCGGTGGGTGCCGTGAAAGCGGCGGAAAAGCGGCGTGTTCGCGGCCAGGGCGAACGTGCGGGTTCCGGCGCTCGTCTTCACCGCGATGGTCGACCCATTCACGGACGCGATGCGTCCCGTCGTCTCGCTCGCCGCCCCGACCTCACGGACCCATGAGTAGAGCAGCGAATAGAACTCCTCGCGCGGCATGGTCTCGTTCAGCTCACGCTGCTGGAAGATCTGCGCGGGCAGAACGCCGAACTTGATGAGAAACGCCTGCGTCGGCGACGTGGGAGCATCGGCGGAGGCCTCGAAAAAGTAAGCGCGATCCTCGGGCATCGTGAGAGCGCGTCCGAGCTCTCCGAGGTCCCACATCCGCGCGAGATAATCGAGCAGATCACCGCGGCGCGTCGAATCGGGAGCCGCGACTGATCTCGAAGGGGAAAATCCGATCATCCGGTTCGCGGCAGCCACGGCTTTCACGGCGTCCTGCGAGCCCCAGAATCCCTCGACGGGCAGCTTCGCGGTCGTCGCGAAGATCCCTGCTTCAGCTTCCGCCTCGGTCATCGCCTTGCCGTCGCGCTGTCCCGAGAGATTGGTGGTCTCCAGCTCGACGCATTCAACGCTCTTCAGATAAGGCTCGTCGCGTCCCGGGAACATGGTGGAGACATCCGAGGTCTCGCCGCCGCAGGTCGAGGTGAAGAGCGCGTCGATCGGCTCCTCCTCCCATGCGATCACCAGTCCCGCGGTCGCTTCGATGGCCTGATCGCTCAACGCCTCCTCGATCGATATCCCGCTGTAAACCTGGCACGCCGCTGTCGGACAGATGTCGTACCCCTCGGAAGCAAACTCCCCGAAACGCCGCACCGCGTATGTCCGCGCCGCCAGCGCCTGAGCCTTCTGCGCTTCCAGCTCGTCATACGTCCTCGGCCCCAGCTCTCCCGGCACGACGCCGCGGACGTAGTTCTCGAGGCTGACTTCATTGATCACGTTGATCAGCCCCCGGTCGTTGATCCAGAGTCGCGCGCCGCCGCGGTACTCCTTGCCGGCGATGGTCATCCGGTCCGCGGTGGCGGGATGAATCAGAATGGATCGTCCAGCGATCGAATGCCGCGCTCCCTCATCGTCCTCGAGACTGAGCCGATGCTCGACCGCGTCCGTCGCAGGGCGCCGGACGATGTAGAGCGGCGGCGGATAGTTGTTCAGAAGAAGCGCATCCCGCACCGGCTCGCCGGCGGCGCTACTCTCGAAGTCGCCGACCATCACCCGCCAGCGGCCCGCCGCGTCCTGGATCACGTTCACCGGCGCGTCGACCATGCCTCGCACCCGAGTCGCCTCGGTCTCGGCCGCCTCGGAGGTCTGGAAGGTCGCGACGCGAACTCCCCAGCGAACCGGCTGTCCGGCGCGGGGGGCGCGAACCGTGATTCCTCGCCGGATCGCCGATGATCCGGCGTCGGTCACGACGATGTACCCGCCATCCAGGCGCGGGAACGTCGCCTCATCCGCATCCGTCTGCAGTCCGACCCGGATACGGGGGCCGGCGATGTGATCGGGCGCGGAGGCGATCGGCCTCATCGCGCGCTCCTCGGCCGGCGCCGCGACCGGAGGAGCTCCCGCCGGATCCGCTGGCGGCGCGGTGGAGGCACAGGCGGCGAGCAGAGGCAGAAAAATAGCGAGAATCACTCGCCCGTGAGATCTCATCGTCGACACTCCCTGTTCCGCAGCAGTATCGCGGGCCGCCGCGGCCCGGGCGGCTCATGCCTGAGGCCTCGAATCCCGGCGTGAAATCGCAGAGATCAGAGTGCCGTCAGGAGATCAGCCGCGCGAGCCGGGCGATTCCTTCGCGCATGCGGTCGTCCGGCTCTTTTGCAAAAGTCAGGCGCATGGCGTTCGCTCCGCTGCCGTCGACGAAAAAGGCGGATCCGGGGACGAAGATCACGCCGGCCTCTACGGCTCGAGGCACCAGTGCCCTGGTGTCGATCGACTCGTCGTCGAGGGTCAGGAATGTAAAGAGGCCGCCGCGCACGTCCGTCCACTTCGCGCGACCGGCGAACGAGGTCTCCAGGGCCGTCAGCAGCGCCGCGGCCCGTTCCTCATAAAAAGAGCGCACCCGGGCGATCTGATCCCGGAGCAGATCTCTCTCGCAGATCTCGTCGACGATGCACTGGTCCAGCATCCCGGAGCAGAGGTCGGCGGCCTCCTTCGCCAGCTGAACGCGCTGAAGGATCGGAGCCGCCGCGACGACGAACCCGCAGCGGAGGCCGGGAGCCAGCACCTTGGAGAACGACCCGAGATAAATCACATGCTCGAGCTCGGGATCGTCAGCAGCGATCGGCCGCGTGACCGCGCTCTCGTCGAAACGGAGCTCCCCGTAGGGATCGTCCTCGATGATGAGAAATCGCTCTTCCCAAGCGATCGCGAGCACTTCCGCCCGGCGCGCCGCAGAGAGAAGGCGCCCCGACGGATTCTGAAAGTTCGGAATCGTATAGAGAGCCTTGAGCCGCTTCCCCTCACGCCGCACCTGCGCCGCCTTCGACCGGAGATCCGCCGGGTCGATGCCGTCCTCGTCCTGCCTGACGCCGACGAGCTGCGCGCTCCGTCCATAGAATGCGGAGAGCCCGCCGACGTACGCCGGCAGCTCGACCAGGACGACGTCGCCCGGATCGAGAAGAACCGTGGCCACGAGATGAAGGGCCTGCTGCGATCCGGTCGAGATGAGCACCGACTCGGCGGTGCATCGAATCCCCCTGGCTGAAGCGATCGATGAGATCGCGCCGCGCAGGCGCGGAAGGCCCGCGGTCGGTCCGTACTGCAGCGCCACTTCCTTCCTCTCGCGGAGAACGTCCGCCGCGACCTCCGCGATCATCCCGGCGGGAAACGTGGCAGGACTCGGCAGACCTCCGGCGAAGGAGATGATCCGAGGATCGTTGATCAGATGCGCGAAGGCGCGGATCGCCGACGGCCTGAAGCTCGAGGAGTCTGCGGAGAAGAATTCAGGGATGAGCGGCCCGGACATGGCGAAGGTAGTTTAGTGCTTAGTTCCCAGTTCCCAGTTCCGAGTTGTGAGCCGGCCTCTGTGGCGCGCGAAGCGCGCAATGTACCGCCGGCCTCTGGCCGGTCGCGCTGCTCGTGCGGGCTCACGCGCGATGCTTTGCTCTTTCTTTAGAACCAACGCGCTTCGCGCGCCTCACCGGCCGGAGGCCGGCGGTACTGTGGTCTCGCGTCAGCCTGCGCGTTTATGGCGACCGGCCGGAGGCCGGCGGTACAGTGGCCTGCTCAACTCGGAACTCGGAACTGAGAACTCACCTCCGAACGGCCGCAACACGCGGGGGAAGGATCGTGGCCACTAGAGCGGCGATCAGCCAGCAGCCGAACGCCGTGGTGATCGCCGATTGAATCAGCGAGATCAGCACTCTCAGCGGCAGGAGCGCGAAACTCATTCCGGGGATCACTCCGGCCGCATCGATCCCGAACGCGAAGCCGGTGAGCGCCCCTCCGACCGCCATGGAGAGCGCGAAGTAGGTGACGACGATCGCGAGGATCGGTCCGAGGGCTTTCATCGTCGTTCCGACGGATTCCTTGATCGACTCGATGATGCCTCGATCGCGGACGACACAGACCACGATCGCCATCTGCGACCAGAGAAACACGATGATCGCCAGGAAGAACGCCACCATGAGCACGAGAGCGACCCCCAGACAACCGATGGCCAGCACGGCTTCGGTATCCGGGCCGGCCGCGAGGAGGATCGCGATCGGAATCAACGGCAGAAGAAGAACGACCGAATAAAGTCCCCAGAGAACGTTGAAGATCCAGAAGATGCGCCAGCCGGATCGCTTCGCTTCACTCCACCAGAGCTCCGGCGTGAAAATCTGAAAGCTCCGCCTTCCCGGATCTCCGTCCGGCGCGCGCCGGTCCGCCGCGGCGTAGCAGCCGATCACTCCCGCCTGGACGAACGAATGGACGATCGTCGCGACCAGGATCGCGATCGAGAACACGGCGATGAACCCGAGGATGGCGAGAATCGGGAAACCCGCCATCAGCTGCTCGAGATCCCCGGAAGCGGGCATTTCTCCCATGGCCATCCCGCCGAAACCGGCGGCGATGAGGGGCATCAGGGCCAGCAGGAGCGCACCGATCACCACGACCAGGATCGCGATCCCCTCGGCAACCCGGATCAGAAGAAGCGGCCAGTTGGCCAGGACGTTGTCGAGCGCGCGGCGGAAAATCTCGCCGATCGTCCGCATCAGATCCTGCGTCCTTCGACCGTCTTCCGGTAATCGTTCGCTCCGGTGATCACGACCGGCCGCGTCATGCTGTAGAGCCGGCTCCGCAGGCGCGGACCGATCCGCTCCTCCAGACGCTCTTCTTTCGGGTTGGTCGGCTCGTCGTAGTAGTTCGTCGTGAAAATCGTCGTCCGCACGTCGTTATAGCGGCTGTTGATGATGTAGTAGAGGATGTCCTGGACCCACTGCGTCGGCTTCTGCGAGCCGAGCTCGTCGAGGACGAGAAGGTCCGCCTCGAGCAGCGGCTGAAGAATGTCTGATTTTCGAGGAGAGTCGCTCGAGTCGAACGAAGCCTGGATCTCCTGCACCAGATCCTGAAAGTTCGAGAAGAGGAGCTTGCCGGGCTTGTCCTGTTCGATCAGTTCCTGGATCACGGCCACGGCGAGGTGGGTCTTGCCGACCCCGCAGGCTCCCATCAGCAGGATTCCCTCATTGGATCCGGGCCAGCAGTCGACGAAATCCACCGCATCGCGGCGCGCGCGCTGGATCGACACGTTTCCCTGATCGTGGAACTTCTCGAGCGTGCAGTGAACGTAGCGCCGAGGGACGTGCGAGGCCGCGAGCCGCTGCCTCTTGCGGGTCTCCTTCTGGCAGGAACAGGGCGACGCGCGGAACGTCCCTGCCCCGGCGATCCATCCCGTGCCGTTGCAGAGCTCACACGAGGGAGTGGTCTGAAGCATCGAAACGGATCTTAGCAGAGAGGCAGGAGGGCGGGGGGCGGAGTGGGTGAGTCAAAAGCCGTTCACGGGCACGGGCTCGTTCACGTTCACGGGACGTGAGCCCGCGAAGGCACGGGCGGCGCGGGGGTCATTCAGAGTGGGGGAACGTCGCTGGCGCCGGTGGAGCGGAGATGACACGTAACCGTTGCCGTTGCCGTTGCCGTCGCCGTCGCCGTCGCCGTCGCCGAAACGGTACCCGAGAATTGGTGAGGTGTCCCTGCGGCAGGCATACTCCTTTGGTCCAGCCCTAGCGGCCAGCGAATGCCGTAGAGAGGTCACATCCCAAGACCGCAAGGCAAGCTGCCGATCAACAGGGTTCCCGACACCCCCTCGGCGACGGCGACGACGACGTCAACGGCAACGGCAACGGCAACGCTCATTTTCGGGTCCGGGGCGGGCGGGGTCATTCAGAGGCCGCACGCAGCAACCGCCCAGAATCGCGGATTGGCGTCGCGGCCGAAGAATCTCAGCCGCGATGATCGCTGTCGGGTTCTTTTACACGCACAGACGCGTTCGTACGATGCGAGTGCTCAAGCACAAGAATCCGATGACGGCTTTGCGCATTCTGAGATTCTTCGGCCGCGAGACCAATTTTCCAGCCCCTCCGGTCTCCCGTGCGGCCTCTGAATGACCCCCACCCCGCGGATCGGACACGCTGGCGGCAAAATCCGCAGCGCAACTCAGCACCCAGCACTCGCCCCTCAGCACTCAGCTCCTTGCGCCCGGGATATACTCCGGCTTTTCCAGAGCCGAACGTGAGCGCACTCGTCTCCTTTCTCCAGCAACGACCGGAAGCCTTCGCGTTTCTCCCTCCAACCGAGCTGGGGCGGACCGTGGACGAGCTCTTCCAGCAACCGGACTGGATCCTTCCCCGTCCCTACAAGATCTTTCTCGCCGACGAAGTCCAGCAGCCGATGCTCGGCTTTCCGGTGCAGGACTCCACGGTGATCAAGGATCTGGAGGCCCGGCTGGAACGATGGATCGGAGACGAGATCGCGTGGAACCTCGACCGCGCCTACCAGAGGGACAAGGTTCGCAACAGCTTCACCTCGTACGTCCAGCACGCGACGAAGCTCGCTGAGAACGCGATGCTCTCCAACCTGCTGGCCGACTACCACGCGGTCTTCTGGCTGGCCCACTCGCTCCAGTTGTCGCGGCAGTTTTCCTCGATCCCCCGCAAGGTCGGCGCGCTCGACCCGCAACTGGGGCGGACCCAGGGCGACACGATCAAGTACCGCATCTGGGCAAAGTGGTCGTCCGAGCTGCGCGAGCAGATGACGCTCCTCGCTCAGCGCACGCGGCCGATCCTCGACGGCGAGGAAGAGCGCGGGCTGCAGTTCTTCCGGCTGCTCCAGGAGAATCTCCTGATCCTGACCGAGGAGTTCGTGAGTCCCGATCTCCGGGAGCTCCGCTCGTTCGTGGTCGGATATCTGCACCGCGACTTTCAGGCCTTTCGCGACTCGATCGACCGCCTCTTCACGCTGACGGCCGACCTTCAGAAACGGGACACCAGCTTCCGGAACGGAATCGCCCTCTTCGGGGCCGTCCCCGGCGAACGGATTCCTCTGGGACTTCTCCTGGACAAGCGCTTCCAGACCTTCATCTTCTCTCACCCGTCGATCGAGAACTCGTTCAATCGCGATGAGCGGGAAAACCTGCAGTCGATCGCGAGACGCGTCGCCGAGTTCACGATCCTTCACCAGCTGCGCAGAGCGATCGTCTGGATGACCGTGTCGCAGGACGGTGATGTGCGCCCCGCGGACCGGCGCGCCGAGTCCTATTCGCGCTCGACCCGGCCGCTGGACTTCGGACGGCCCGGCGTAGTCGACCCGATGGTCCACCGCTTCGGCCTGATCTACGACATCACCTCGTTCTCCGAGATCCTCGGAAATCTCGCGCGCGCCGGCCGGGCTCAGGAACTCAGCTCATACCGCCAGATGCTTCTGTTCCAGCGGAAGATCGAGTCGATCACCGAGCGCCACCGGCTGCAGTTCGAGAAGTTTCTCGGCGACGGAGCTCTCTATACGACACGGCGGGCGCTCAACCTCGTGCGCTCGGGGGTCGAGATCCAGCGTTTCTACGCCGAGATGAAACGGAAGGGCTTCGCGTTCAATCGCGGGATCCGCATCGCCATCAACTACGGCTACTACCGGATCCTGCCGATGAAGCCGAAGCTCGACTCGAACGAGCGGACCATGGAGTTTTACGGGCCGGGCGTCGTGGAGCTTTCCAGGCTGACTACCGGCAAAGCGACCAAGGAGCTGGAGGACATCCAGTCGTTTCTCATCTCTCATGGGTACGATTCGCAGCATGTCCAGCAGTTCTTCGCGCCGCTGGCTCGCGGCGTCGACGTGGTCAACCGCGAGCAGCACGAGAGGGAGTTCTTCGCGTACATCGATGCGAACCACCACCTGGTCAATGAAGGGATCGTCGCTTCGATCGGCCTGATCCAGGAGCTTGCTTCGGAGCTGGCCACGACCGGCACGCAGTTCTTCCGCTTTCCCGCCACGTGGGACCACTACGTCGGTTTCTCCGCCGGCCTCGACGGGATCGAGTTCCTCGGAATTCGCCTCCTCGGAAGCGTCGCGCTCAAGGGGCTCGCCGACATCGAAGTCGCCGAGATCGTTCCTTTCGTCCCCGGCGCGGTCGAAGCCATTCCGGCGGAGCCGGGCGAATCGCTCATCGGCCTTCTTCGCCAGAATTATCACGATCGCGAATCGGGCGGCCCGGGCAAGAAGCGCGCCGGCGACAATTCCAGAACGCGGGAACGGAAGGTCAAGACCGAGATCGTGCTCTGCGCCACCTGCGGCGAGCACAGCGACGAGAGCAACGTGATGATCGGGGAATGGGATCCGGTCACCAACGAGATCCGTCGCTCGATCATCATCCCTCCCTCGTACCTTCAAAACCTCGGGCTCGCCTCTCCCCTGACCACAGCCGCGGTGGAGCAGAGCAAGTCCTCGCTGCACGACTTCTACCGGCGGATGAAGGAATACGAGAACGCCCTCGAGGACGCCGCGACCCCGCTGCGAAGAAATCGTGACACCGTCGCGTTCCTCCTCGGCGACGTGGTCGAGCAGCTCTAGTGTCCTGTAGCGAGAGGACATCCACCATGCCCAGCCAGCCCAGCACGAAACTCGAGACTTTTCCGAACCCCAATCCCGAACGCGACTACGAGATCGCGTTCGAAGCGCCCGAGTTCACCTGTCTCTGCCCGATGACCGGCCAGCCGGACTTCGCCACCATCCGCATCCGCTACGTCCCGGCCGCCACCTGCGTCGAGCTGAAATCACTGAAGCTCTACCTCTGGTCTTTCCGCAACGAAGGGGCCTTTCACGAGGCGGTCACCAACCGGATCGCCGACGACCTGATCGCCGCCATCGATCCGCGGAAGCTGATCGTGGAAGGAGACTTCTTCGTCCGCGGCGGAATCCGCACGGTCGTGAAGGTCGAGCACGAGAAGAAGTGAACTCTGTCCGTCGCGATTCGGTGAGTCAAAAGCCGGGCACGTTCACGTTCACGGGCGGCACCGAGCACCCTCGGACACAAACTCGCAAGCGGCGCCACCGGGTGCGGGCGGGGGTCATTCAGAGGCCGCACGGGAGAACGAAGTACCGCGATGATTGGCCTCGCGGCCGAAGAATCTCAGAATGCGCAAGCCGTCATCGGGTTCTTATGCCGGTGCAGCTGCATCGTATAAACGAGCCTGGACGTGCAAAAGAACACGATAGCGATCATGGCATTCTGAGATTCTTCGGCCGCGGGACCATTTCACATTCTGCTCGGCTGGCGCGTGCGGCCTCTGAATGACCACCGCCCCCCCACGATGAATGATCGGCGCACGCTGTGCGCCGCTACGAGCCGCTTTACTCCAGCGTCGTCCCCGTCAGCTGCTCGAATGCCTGCACGTACTTTTGCCGCGTGTTCTTCACGACGTCCGGTGGGAGTTCCGGCGCGGGGGACTTCTTGTCCCATCCCGTCGACTCGAGCCAGTCCCTCACGTACTGCTTGTCGAATGACGGAGGGCTCGAGCCGGGGCGATACCCTTCGATCGGCCAGAAGCGGGAGGAGTCGGAAGTGAGCGCCTCGTCGATCCAGACGATGCGGTCGCCGTCGAGCCCGAACTCGAACTTGGTGTCCGCGATGATGATCCCGCGCGTCTCCGCGTACGCCGCCGCGCGGCTGTAAAGATCGAGAGCCAGCGCCTTCAGCGACCGCGCCAGCGTCGGGCCGGTGGTCGCGGCCATCTCCTCGAACGTGATGTTGATGTCGTGACCTTCCTCCGCCTTCGTCGCCGGCGTGAAGATCGGCTCTCTCAGACGGCTCGCGGCCACCAGTCCCTTCTCGAGACGAATCCCGCAGACGGTGCCGTTCGACTCGTACTCCTTCAGGCCGGACCCCGCGAGGTAGCCGCGAGCGACGCACTCGATCGGGACCACCGAGCACTTCTCGACGATGACGGTCCGTCCTTCCAGCTCAGGGAACCTCCGCACCTCCGCCGGCATCCGCTCGAACTCGGTTTCCAGCAGGTGATTCGCCACCTCGGGGAAACGGCGGAACCAGAAGTTGGAGATGCGCGTGAGGATTCGCCCCTTGTCCGGCACCCCCGGCGAGAGGATCACGTCGAACGCGGAGATCCGGTCGGTGGCGACGAAGAGGAAGGAATCCCCGAGATCGTAGACGTCCCGGACCTTCCCGCGACGGAAGAGCGGAAAGGGAAGGGTGGTGGTGGATAGCGCGGGGGAGAACATCGTTAGTTGTGTTGTAGTTCCCAGTTCCCAGTTCCGAGTTCCCAGTTCCGAGTTCAGGATGAGGGGGCGGGGTCATTCAGAGGCCGCACGCGCCAGCCGGGCAGAATACGAGATCGTGCCGCGGCCGAAGAATCTCAGCCGCGATGATCGCTGTCGGATTCTTATGCACGTTCAGACGCGTGGCGCGATGCGGCTGCACCTTCATGAGAACCCGATGACGGTGTGCGCATTCTGAGATTCTTCGGCCGCGAGACCAATCTTCCCGCGACTCCCATTCTCCCGTGCGGCCTCTGAATGACCCTCCCCCGGCCCGTCATCCGAACTCCGAACTAACAACTAACAACTAACAACCGCCTCTCTCACTTCGCCATCAGCTTCTGATTCAGCTCGCGGATGCGCTCCTGGAGCTGCGCGACTTTGCTCTGGGCCTCGGCGCGCAGACGCTCGTTCTCGGCGCGGAGACGGCCCAGCTCCTCGTCCGTCCCTCCGTCGTCGGACGGCTGCCGGGACTGATTTCTCTCGAACTCGAGGTCGTGGCGGAGCCCCTCGATCTCCTCGTCCTTCCGGAGCATCTGATGACGGAACTGCTCCTGCTGCTCGTCGTAGAGCTTCTTCAGCTCCATCAACTCGAGGATCTGGGAAAAATCGGCTTGACTCGGCATTGCGGCACCTCCCTGGCGGGCGCTTTCTTCGATATGCGGGAACATTTTTCTGAGCTTCAACGACAAGTCATCCGGGTCGCTCGCCAGGGCCATCGCGTCGGCATAGGTGATCCGCTGATGAACGAGGAGAGCCAGGAGGCTCTGATTCATCGACTGCATCCGGTGATAGGCGACCGACCCCTCCATCTCTTCGATGATCTCCTTGGTCAGCCCGTCCTCGATGAGCTTGGCGATCTTCGGTGAGTTCTTCAGGATCTCGACCGCTGCCGTCATCGATCCGTCCGCGGTCTGGATCAGCTTCAGCGAAATGATTCCCCGCAGGACGAGGGCGAGCTGAGAGCGAATCTGCTTGTGCTGTTCGGGGGGAAAGGCGTCGATGATCCGGTCGATGGTCTGTGCCGCGCTGTTGGTGTGGAGGGTCGAGAAGACGAGGTGACCGGTCTCCGCGGCGGTCATGACCGTTCCGATGGTCTCCGGATCGCGCATCTCGCCGACCATGATCACGTCCGGATCCTGCCGCATCGAGTTTCTCAGCGCTTCGCGGAAAGACGGCGTGTCGGTTCCCACCTCACGCTGCGTCACCACCCCGACCCTGTCGTTGAAGAGGAACTCGATGGGATCCTCGATGGTCACTACGTGGAGCGGCTCGTTCGCGGAAACCTCGGAGATCATCGCCGCCAGCGTGGTCGATTTGCCCGAGCCCGTCGGTCCGGTCACCAGCACGAGACCATCCGGGGCGCTGGCCAGCTCCCGGACGGCGAGCGGCAGCTCGAGCTCGTCGATCCCGAGGATCTGGATCGGCACGCGACGGAAGACCGCGGCGACCGTTCCTCTCTGCATGTAGAGATTCGCCCGGAACCGCGCCACGCCCGGAACCCCATAGCCGAAGTCGACGGACTGCGTCTCCTCATAGCGCGCGCGCTGCGGCGGGGTGAGAATCGGAAGCAGCATCCTCTCGAGCTCCGCCGGCCTGAGCGGCTCCGTCCCGAGCGGGACGAGCTTCCCCTGAATCCGCAGCAGCGGCGGACGCATTGGTTTCAGATGAAGATCCGAGGCCCGACGCTCGGAGACGAACGCGAGCAGATCATTGAGCTGAACCGGGGCGTGGCCAGGTTGTTCGGATGCCGACATTGAGTGCTGAGTGCTGAGTGCTGAGTGCTGAGTGCTGAGTGCTGAGTGCTGAGTGCTGAAAAGTGTGACCCAAAATCAAATGTAGTCAATGCCTATTTCTACATTCTGCCCGCTTTTTTGACTCTCGTTCTCTTTCTGCATTCTGCATTCTGCATTCATCTTTTGACTTCGTTCTCTTTCTACATTCTGCATTCTACATTCTGCATTCTGCATTCATCTTTTGACTCTCGTTCCCTTTCTAAATTCTTCGTTCTGCGTTCTGCGTTCTGCGTTCATCTTTTGACTCCCCCCCCTCCCCCCTCGCTCCTCTACACTCAACCCTTCTTGATGATCGAGTCCAGAATCATCAGAAACGCTTCCTGCTGTTTCGGCTCGGTCTTGTTCAGGACCGCGATCGTCTCCCCGATCCGGAACCTCTGGTGGAGATCGTCGGCCGTGTGGGAGGAGGTCACCAGAATCCGGTTCGACGGCACGCCCCTGGCCCGCGCGTAGTCGACGAATTTCTGCCCGTCCATCCCCGGCATCTCCAGATCGACGATCAGAAGATCGATCGACCCGTCGATGATGGGAAGAGCGTCATAGGGATGCCGGTAGCTTTCAACGCGCGCCAGATCTCCGTAGCGCTCCGCCAGAACGTTCTCCCAGAGGTCGCAGAAGGCCACCGAGTCGTCGACGATCACGACGCGTTTCGCTCGAGGGCTCACCGGCCGCGCTTCTCCCCGGCTTTCCTTTTTCGCTTCGGCCCGGCGGAAGAGCCGGCGGAACCCGCCGCGCGCCATCGAAGCTCCCCTCCCACGAACGTCGCGGCGACTTTCCCGCGCAGAGTCCGGCCGAGAAAGGGAGAGTTCTGCGCGCGCGACTGGAACGGCAGCGCCACCACCGTTTCTCCCGCCGGATCGAGAAGGACGACGTCGCCGGGCGATCCTTTCCGGAGCGTTCCTCCCGGGAGGCCGAAGATCCGCGCCGGTGCGCAGGACATCAGGTCGATGAGCCGCGCGAGGCCCACCTTCTTCCCTTTGGCGACCAGCACTTCGTGGCAGACCGCAAACGCGGTCTCCAGGCCGATCACTCCGAAGGGAGCGAGGTCGAACTCGACATTCTTCTCATCGGGATGATGCGGGGCATGGTCCGTGGCGATCGCATCGATGGTGCCGTCGGCGATTCCTTCGATCAGGGCCCGCCGGTGCTCTTCCGAGCGGAGCGGCGGATTCATCTTGAGTTGGGTCGAGAAGCTCCGCACTTCCTCGTCCGCGAGCGCGATGTGATGCGGCGCGACCTCGCAGGTGATCCGGACTCCGTCCTGCCGGCCGCGACGGACGGATTCCAGCGCTCCGGCCGTGGAGATGTGCGCCACGTGCAGATGCGCCCCCGTCATCGCCGTCAGCATCACATCACGCGCCGTCATCACCTCCTCGGAAACTGCCGGAATCCCGCGCATGCCGAGGACCGTGGAAACGAATCCCTCGTGCATGACGCCGCCGTCGCTGAGGTCGAGATCCTGCTCGTGCGCGACGATCGGGACGCCCAGCATCTTCGAGTACTCGAGAGCCCGCCGCATGAGGAGCGCGTTGCTGACCGGCTTTCCGTCATCGCTGAAGGCGACGCATCCGGCGGCCCGAAGATCCGCGAGCTCCGCCAGCGCTTCTCCGGCCAGCCCCTTGCTCACCGCGCCGATCGCGTAGACGCGGCACGCGCCGTTGCGAGCCGCTTCCGCGAGAATCATCTCGGTCACCGCCCGCTCATCGTTGGGAGGCGCGGTGTTGGCCATCGCGCAGACGCTGGTGTAACCGCCGGCGACGGCCGCCCGGGTTCCAGTGCGGATCGTCTCCTTGTGCTCCTGTCCGGGCTCTCGAAGATGGGTGTGAAGATCGACCAGTCCGGGGGCGACCACCAGCCCCGACGCGTCGAAGGTCTCGACGCCGGCCGGAGCCTTCACTCCTTTTGCGCTCTTCGAGACCCGACCGTCTTCGATGAGGAGATCGACCGTCTCGTCCATCTCCTGGCTCGGATCGATGAGCCGGCCTCCCTGAATCAGGAGATTCACGCCGCTCATCCCTGGTGCTCCGCCAGGTGGGCTCCGGCCAGGAGATAGAGGACCGCCATCCTGACCGCGACCCCGTTCGTCACCTGCTCGAGAATCACCGAGAAGGGTCCGTCCGCGACATCCGAGGAGATTTCGACGCCGCGGTTCATGGGGCCGGGATGCATGACGAGGACTCCGTCGCGCGCTCTTCCCAGCCGCTCGGCGGTCAGGCCGAAGGTGTTGAAGTACTCCCGGAGGGAGGGAAAGGAGAGCTTCCCCTGCCGCTCGAGCTGGATCCTCAGCATCATGACCACATCCGCTCCTTCGAGAGCCTCATCGAGCGAGTGGACGACGCGAACGCCCATCCGTTCGATCTCCGCGGGGATGAGCGTAGGAGGGCCGGCCAGGGTCACGTTCGCCTTCATCTTCGTGAGCAGATGGATATTCGACCGGACCACGCGGGAGAAGGAGATGTCGCCGATGATCGAGACGTTGACGCCGGCCAGACGTCCGAGGCGCTCACGGATGGTGAAGGCATCGAGCAGGGCCTGAGTGGGATGTTCGTGGGCGCCATCGCCGGCGTTGATGACCGAGGCCGGAAGGAGATCGGCGAGCATCTTGGGAGAGCCGGGATGCTTGTGACGGATCACGATCATGTCCGGCCGCATGGCCATCAGGTTTTGAGCGGTATCGATCAGGGTCTCGCCCTTTTCGACGGCCGATCCGGAGGCTGCGAAATTGAGCGTGTCGGCGGAGAGCCGTTTTTCCGCGATCTCGAACGAGACGCGCGTCCGGGTGGACGCTTCCATGAAGAGGTTGATCACCAGCTGGCCGCGGAGCGCAGGCACCTTCTTGACGGGGCGCTCGCTGACCTCCTTGAACCCTTCCGCGGTGTCGAGAATGAGGCTGATCTCCTCCGGAGTGAGAGACTCGATCCCGAGAAGATCCTTGGAGCGAAGAGCCGAAGTCTGAGTCCGCATGTCTAATGAGGGTCCGCGAAGATAGCCGGCCGGTTATTTCTCTTCGATGCGCTCCTGAATCAGGATCTCGTCTTCCCCGTCCATCTCCTCGAGCTTCACCTTGATGACTTCCTCGCGATCCGTCGGAACGGTCTTCCCGACGACGTCGGCGTGAATGGGAAGCTCGCGGTGCCCGCGGTCGACCAGGACGGCGAGCTGCACCGCGCGGGGCCGGCCGAAATCGATCAGCGCGTCGAGCGCGGCGCGGACCGTCCGTCCGGTGTAGAGAACGTCGTCCACCAGGACCACGATCTTGTCGTCGATCGGCTCGGGGAGCTTGGTCGGCTTGACCACGGGCTGCGGAGCGATGGTGGTCAGATCGTCGCGGTAGAGGGTGATGTCGAGAATCCCGACGGGAACCGCCGTCCCTTCGACTTCCTCGATCCGCTGCGCGATGCGCTCCGCGAGGGGAACGCCGCGACTGCGGATGCCGATGATGATCAGATCTTCCGTTCCGCGATTCCGTTCGACGATCTCGATGGCCATGCGATGAATGGCGCGGCGCATCCGCACGCCATCCAGCAGTTTCTTCTTTGTCTTCATCCGGGATCCTTGGCCGCCGCGGGGGCGGCAGCGGTGAGTCGGCGCGAGGCCGTGTCCGGTGGAGGATAGCAGAGGAGCTTTTCCCTCTTTCCTCGCTCCTCTACCCACTTCCATGAATTTCTATACCGATCTATACCCCTCCACTTTTATGCTGTCCCACCATAAAAAACCGTAGATTTGATCAATATTTTTGGATTTCGCGGCAAGCGACTGAATTGTGAATCACTTACAACAGGAGTTTTTGATGGGACCGTCAGAAACGTGACATAAGTCCGTTGACAGCGATTCATCAAGTCGTACAATCACGCCCTGTCTTCCCTGGGGCGGTCCCAGAAAAACCTCATATTGTCGGTGGTGGGATGAGTAAACGATACTCCACGTTGATTTTTGTGCCGCACGCGCGGGCGAAGTTCCGCAAGTTCCGCGTCTCCCATCGGGCACTGTTGTCCGTACTCTCCGTCGTCACCTCTTCCCTCTGCCTCTCCACCTTCTTCTCTTATCAATACTTCACGACGCTCTCGCAGACGCAGGAGCTCAGCCAGCTCCGCCGCGAGAATCACGACCTGGAGAAGGCGAACGAGGAGTTCAGCAAGTCCGTCGAGACCCTCCGCACCCAGCTGCACTCGGTGGATGACAAAACGCGCAAGCTGGCGATCATCGCCGGCATCTCGACTCTCGATGCGGGAACCGCGGGCGGAGTCGGTGGTATCCGCGCGACGGACCTTCTGGCGCAGAACGCTCAGCGCGACGAAGTCGACAAGATGGCGTTCGATTCGAGCCGGCTCGCGGCTGATCTGAATCTTCTCGAGCGCAAGCTCGTCGAGCGTTCCAGGATGCTCGCCTCGACGCCTTCGATCGTTCCTGTCCGCGGCATCCTGACTGACGGCTTCGGCGGACGCCGCGATCCCTTCACCGGCGGCCGCGATTCACATCCCGCAATCGACATCTCGTCGGACAACGGCCAGCCGGTCCGCGCCCCCGCCGACGGCGTGGTCGTCAAGGCGGAGTGGGCCAACGGCTACGGCAACGTGATTTACGTATCGCACGGCTACGGGTACTCCACCCGCTACGGTCACCTCTCGAAGTTCAACGTGAAGCCGGGGCAGAGCGTGCAGCGCGGCGACGTCATCGGCTTCGTCGGCTCCACCGGCCGCTCCACCGGCCCCCACCTGCACTACGAGGTCCGGCTGAACAACAACCCGGTCAATCCCCTCGAATACATTCTCAACGCGTTCTGACTCCACCTCTACACCACCGGGAGACAGAATCAAAGGAGGCCGCAAGGCCTCCTTTTTTTTGTAGAGAGTCAAAGACCAACGCAGAACGATGAATTTAGAAGAGAGTCAAAAACCAACGCAGAACGCAGAACGATGAACGATGAATTTAGAAAGAGAGTCAAAGGCGGGCGTGGTCATCCTGAGTGTGATCGCGTCATCCTGAGCGTGAGCGACGTCATCCTGAGCGTGAGCGAAGGATCTGGGCGGGCTGGGACGCGCGTAACGCGGCAGCGGCGTCGGGCGCGAGAGCTGGGATTCGTCTGGTATCAACCAAAAGAACCCAAGGGTCTGCGCCTGACTCTCCTTACTCTCCATAGATCAGATGTAAGCCGGCATCCGCCCTCGACCACGAAGCGAACGTTCTTTCTCGCCCCCTGCGTCGTTTCCGCGTCCCGCGCGTCCCGTCCACCCAGATCCTTCGCTCACGCTCAGGATGACGTCAGCTTTTGACTCTCGTTCTCTTTCTTAATTCATCGTTCTGCGTTCCTGCGTTCTGCGTTGGTTTTTGACTCTCACACCTCAAATTCATCGTTCTGCGTTTTGCGTTCGTCTTTGACTCTTTTCTAAATTCATCGTTCTGCGTTCTGCGTTCTGCGTTGGTTTTTGACTCTCACACCTCTCACGCCGATCCCATCTTCAGTCCGATCATCCCGATGATGATGAGAAAGATCGAGACGAGGCGCCATGCGGTGGCTGGCTCGCCGAAGAGGATGACTCCAAGGATCGTCGTGCCGACGGCGCCGATGCCGGTCCAGACTGCGTAGCCGGTCCCGACCGGGAGAGTCCTGAGGGCCAGGGAGAGGAACCAGAACGAGGCGAGCATTCCGGCGATGGTCAGGGCGCTGACCAGCGGTCGGGTAAACCCATGGCTCATTTTCAGCCCGATCGCCCACGCGATCTCGAGCAAACCAGCGATCAGAAGGTAAGTCCAGGCGGTCATTAGAGAAGTCAAAAGACGAACGCAGAACGTAGAACGATGAATTTAGAAAGAGAGTCAAAAACCAACGCAGAACGCAGAACGCAGAAACGATGATTTTAGAAAGAGAACCTAACCAAAGCAGAGCCTAAACCCTTTTGGCTGTTTGACCAATTCAGACGAACCTCAGTTCTCGCACCCCACACCACTTCCGCGTTCCTCGCGTCCCACCCACCCAGATCCTTCGCTCACGCTCAGGATGACGTTGCTGACGCTCAGGATGACATGCACTGGGCTGAGTGGTTTGCTCTAGCCCCGCCTTTGACTCTCTTTCTAAATTCATCGTTCTGCGTTCTGCGTTCTGCGTTGGTTTTTGACTCTCTTTGCGTTGGTCTTTGACTCTCTTTCTAAATTCATCGTTCTGCGTTCTGCGTTCTGCGTTCAGCTTTTGACTCTCAAAACATCCCCCCTACAAGATCCTCCTCCCCGGTAGTCCCATCTCGTCCACCTCGTTCGTCAATAGCCATCCCACCACTTCCCCCGGAACGAAGTCGCGCGAGAGGTACTTCGACTGGTCGAACGCCGCCGACCCCGAGGAGACGATGTCGGGCCGCGACTCCAGGATCCGGGCGATGCGCTGGCGCCACAGCACGAAGTTCTCCAGGCGGAGATCCACCCAGCCGATCGACGCGTACTTCTCCATGGCCGCGTCGTCGATTGGAATCGGCTTGCCGTCGGGCGACGGAACGGGGATGTTCAGCCGGGGTCCGCGTGTCAGGCGGAGCTCCCCCCCTCGGGACCGGAGAACGCCGATCCCGATCGTCGCGATCAGACTGCTGATGCGGGGGTGAGCCTCGAGCCACGCTTCCACCTTCGACTGCATGGCGAGCGGGTCGACGCCGATCATCGCTTCGACCCTGCTGTCCCCGAGGGAGGCGCACAGCAGATAGGCCTCGATCAGCAGCTTCGAAAGCCGCGGCGGCCCCAGGTGGCCGATGGCGATCGAGGGAAGCGCATCCGCCGCGCTGGCCTGTAGAGCTCTCTCCAGCTCGACCATCTCCTGAATGGCGCGGTCTCGAAGGACGCCCGCTCGATAGCTCGGCTCGGTGATTGCGCCATCGATCGCGGAGATCACGTCCCGTCCCGTGGACGCTCCCAGGATCTCCAGAACCACGGTGCGCGCCACTTCCTCCGGCGTGACGTACTCCATCTGGCGCGGATACGTGATCGCCTGAAACTCGCCAATGGAAAAAAAGCCGTTCTCGCCGGTATCCGCTCCGACCATTCGGACCGCGATCCCGTCGCCGGATCCCATGCGGGGGTAGCCGTCCCAGGAGTGGCGCGGGTCGAGTGTCTTCTCGAGCGGCTCGTCGCGTGGAGTGATGAGATAACCCGGCTCCCGTCCGCCGGAGGGACCCGTCAGCCGGACGTGCGCCTCGCCCAGCCGGCGAAACCCGATCATCGCTCCCGGCTTCACTTCCTTGATCATCGTCGCGCGCGGCGAGCCGTCCGCGGTGGCCTCCGTGCCGGGCGTTCGCGCGAGGAGGAAGAGCAGACCGGTATGCGCGAACCCGATCGCCGACTTCGAGAGAAGAGTCGGCGACGGCCGCTCCTCGCTGTGGGTGTAAGGAATGTTCATCCCCATTCCGCCGGTGCCGGTCGTCCCTACTTTCACGTAGACGTTCACCTGCGTCTCCTGAAGGGCGCGCTGCAGGATCATGATGTGGCGGGTGATCTGCGGGACGCCCTGGGCGATGAGGAGCTCCCGGACCGAGGCCACGAACTCCTTCAGCACTTCCGCGGAGAGGGAGCCGTCGTTCGAAAGCTGATCGAGGACGACTTTCACCTTGCGCGAGGTGGTGTACGCATCCTGGTAGCTGATCGCCGTCGCCGTATTGATGCAATCGACGACGACGTCGGGACGATGCTCCATCAGAAGATGGCGGAGGTAGGAGCTGGAGTAGGCATCGGCGTCGGGGGCGAAGATGTCGCTGAAAAGCTCGTCGAACAGTTCAGGATTCTGCACCAGCTCATGGCGCGGCTTCCCCTGCAGTCGGGCCGAGATGAAGATGTCCCCGGGAGCTCCCGTCAGCTTGAACGTCCAGCCGCACGCGACGGACTCCTCGCGAAGGACTTCGATGGCTTCGTCGACTTCCCGCTGGGTCAGCGCCGAGATGATGATCTCGGAGGGCTCGAGCTCCCGCGCGGCTTCTCTCGCGACCTGCACCCCGACCATTCCGGCGCCGCCGAGAATGAGGATCCGCTCGCCTCGCTTCACCGTCGGGCCTCTTCGCCCGTGTCCAGATCCCAGCGCTCCGTGATCCGCTCATCGGAGAGCCACCGCTCGCAGTCGAGCGCCGCCATGCATCCGGAGCCGGCTGCCGTCACGGCCTGACGGTAGACGTGGTCCGTGACGTCCCCGCAGGCGAAGACACCGCGGATGTTGGTCAACGTGCTGTTCGGCTGGACGATGAGGTATCCCCTCTCATCCATCTCGAGCTGTCCTTTGAAGACCGCCGTATTGGGGATGTGACCGATGGCGACGAAGAGTCCCTGTGTCGGGAAATCGCGAACCGTCCCCGTGTTGACGTCGCGGATTTTCAGCCCCGTCACGCCGCCCTCCTTCGAGCCGATCACCTCGTCGACGACGTTGTTCAGAAGGAAGTCGATCTTCGGGTTGGAGCGCGCGCGGTTGAGCATGATCTTCGACGCGCGGAACTCCTCGCGCCGGTGAATGATGGTGACCTTCGAGGCGAACTTTGTGAGGAATGTCGCTTCCTCCATCGCCGAGTCGCCCCCTCCGACGACGGTGATCTCCTTCCCCTTGAAGAAGAAGCCGTCGCAGGTGGCGCAGTAGGAGACGCCGAAGCCCTGAAGGTTCTTCTCGGAGGGGAGACCGATCTGCATGGCCGACGCGCCGGAGGCGATGATCAGGGCATCGCACTCGTAGGTCTTCTGGTCCGTGGTCACGGTGAAGGGATGTCCCGTCAGCTCGACTTTTTCCACGGACTCGAATACGAATTTCGAGCCGAACCGCTCGGCCTGTTTCCGCATCAGCTCCATCAGCTTCGGTCCGAGAATCCCCTCGGGGAAGCCGGGGTAGTTCTCGACGTCCGTGGTGATCGTGAGCTGGCCGCCCGGCTGCAGTCCCTCCAGGACGATCGGCGTGAGATTAGCGCGGGAAAGATAAAGCGCGGCCGTGCAGCCAGCCGGCCCCGAGCCGATCACGATCACGCGGTACTCTTTTTCTGGTTCCATGAACGTCCTTTTTGCGAATGGATGAGCGGGTGGCCGGCGGAGGAGAGAGGGCCGGCACCGGCCCGGAAACTATCATTCGGATCAGAGCGCCGCAAGCTCCCCCGCGGCTTGCTTTTTCCGGCTACGCGGGGGCCTTTCGATCGGCCATTGCCGCGATGAGCGCCGCGCCGAAGACGGACTTCTGCCACTGCCTCATCGCGGGGATGGAATCGAGCTCGGAAACGGTCGCCGGACGCGCTGACGCAATCGCCGCGAGCACGTGACGGGGTGCCAGAACCGAGGCGTCGAGGCCGAGCTCTTTGGCCCGGGCATCCCTGATATCCCGCAACGATCCGATGGCCCGCTCGAGCTCCTTGTCGCGAATCCATGCTTTCCCCTGCTTCTTCTCGGGAAGCTCCCCTTCTGCCAGGCCGATCGCCGCATTGACGATCGACACGAGGTCGTTTCCCCATTTGCGGAGGTGCCAGCCGGAGACGCCCCGAATCTTCTTCAACTCGTCGAGAGCCCGGGGCATCTCCGTCGAGATGGTGAGGAGAGTCTCATTGTTCAGCACCTTGAAGGGTGGCCGATCCATCGCGCGCGCCTCGGCGTCGCGCCAGGCATGCAGCCGCTTCAGAATCGCCAGCCCGCGCCGCTCCAGCCGGGCCGATCCTTTGATTTTCCTGAAGGCATCCTCGTCGGGCTCCGCGCCGGTCCATCGGATTGCGCTCAGCCGCTCGAACTCCTCGACGGCCCAATCCCACCGTCCCAGCGCTTCGAGCTCCTTTCGGAGAATGGCGGCGAGCTGAACGAGGTACTGCGTATCGAGGGCCGCGTAGGCGAGAAGCGGAGCTCCCAGCGGGCGCTGCGACCAGTCGGCGCGCTGATGGGTCTTGTCGACCGTGATACCGAAGTGTTTCTGGAGAAGCGCGGCCAGGCCGAAGGCGTCGTAACCGAGCAGCTGGGCTGAAACCATCGTGTCGATCAGGTTCGAGATGACGAAGCCGAAATCACGATTCAGGATCCGCAGGTCGTAGTCCGCGCCGTGAAAGACCTTGGTGATCCGGTCGCTCGCGAGCAAGGGACCGAGCCCCGCGATGTCGATCTTCGAGAGCGGATCGATGAGGTAGTCTTCTCCGCCCGCCGAGATCTGAATGAGGCAGACCTTGTCGAAGTAGCTGTGAAGCGAGTCGGCTTCCGTGTCGATCGCCAGGATCGGCTCGCGACCGAGCTTTTCCATCACTTCGTCGAACGACTTCTGATCCGCGATCCACTTCATCGAAGCACCCTCGAGGAGAGACCGAGCGAGACGAGCTTGCGATTGAGCCGTTCGGAATCGACCGATGCGCTGGCGATCCGTCGCAGCAACGCGAGATCGCTCTTCGCCTCCTCCGCCTCCGACATCAGAAGAAGCAGCGCCAGATCCTCGGCGCCGACGACGCGCGCCTCCACGGGAGCCGGCTCCGACGCCTCATTCGGCGGTGGCGCGACGAGGCGGGCGCCGACCGCGTCCCTCACCATGGTCCCGTACAGGGCGTTGGTCGCGAAGAGCACATGGACGCGGACCTCTTCGTCCGGGCCCACCCACCACATCGGGATCAGATCCAACTCCTCGGTTTTTTTCGCTTCCTCGGGGTCAACTCTGAATCCGCGGTTGGACGCCATCATCGGGATCTGCCCCGCCCGGTCGGCCGGGATCAGCGCCAGAAGATCGACGGCTCCCCCTTTCGTCAGCGGAGCTCCAAGCCACGCCGAGCGCGCCACGTCACCGACGAAGGCGAAGCCCATGCGCAGCTGCGTCATCAGGCTGACCAGCGCACGGGCCGCGGACAGTCGCGCCGGATCACCTTCAATCGTGAGATCTGTCGTCATTGAATTTGCGCCGCCGGTGTCCCGTCGGCAGAGCGGCGAAGCCTCATCTGGTTCGTTTGAAATTCGCCATGATCAAAAGAACCCACGCTCCCCAACCGACCGCGATGAATCCCACCGCGGCCGCGAGCAGCCAGACCAGGCCACCGATCGCCTTGTCCTGATTCAGCAGGCCCAGGGTCGAGAGAATGTACTCCCAGTCGTGCTGAGCCTCGCCTCCTCCGACCGTGACGTAGACGCCGAACTGGTCGCGCGAGTCCGCAATATATCGTGCGATCCCGAAGAGGTTGTAGGAGAGCCAGCATCCGAGGACGGCGAGGCCGAAGAAATCCTGCTGGCGGAGGAAGAAAACCATGCCGATCAGCGGCACGACCACCTCGGTGGCCGAGCCCGCCAGGGCGACGAAAAAGAACGGAAGAAAACTGAAGACGAGATGTCCGAGCTCATGGATCCCGAGCGATAGCGCGGCGAACCAGCTCCCGTAATCATCGACGGTCAAGTGCCGAAAGAGGGCATAAGCGAGATAGAGGAGAAGGGGAAGCCGAACGAGCCATGACTTCCCTTCGGCCCACTCGCGAGCCTCGCCAAGAAATGCGCGCCAGCCGCCCGGCTCGCCCGCGGGAATCGAATCGCTCCTCCGCTCGAGGACACCCATGGTCAGAGAATAACTGAATGTTGAATGTTGAAAGACACGGAGGGGCGGGCCTCGAAACCCGTAGGGCGCAAAGCGGGCGGTGGTCATTCAGAGGCCGCACGCGACGACCGCGCAGAAGCGACACTCGCCTCGCGGCCGAAGAATCTCAGAATGCGATGATCGCTATCGGGTTCTTATGCACGTCCAGACGCGTTTTTACAGGCGGCTGCGCCTTCATGAGAACCCGATGACGGTCTGCGCATTCTGAGATTCTTCGGCCGCGAGACCAATCCTGCCGCGACGCGATCCTCCCGTGCGGCCTCTGAATGACCCCCACCCTGCCCGCGAGAACCCACTAGAACTAGCAACTCGGAACTAACAACTAACAACCGCCCCACTCACTCCTCGACGAAATCGAGAATTCGCTCCACATGCCGCCATTCGGTCATGCCGTTCCCGATGGCGACGCGGATGGCGAAGACACCGCGAAGCCTGGTGGTGGAGAGGAAGACTGCGCCCGAGGCATTGGCGCGCTCCACCAGTTCGATCGATGCCATTTCCGAGGCTTCGTCATCGATTTTTCCGAGGCGGTCGCGGACGATCTTGCGGAAGACCACGACGCTCAGTACCTGCGGAGCGAGCAGCTCGACATCGGGCCGCGCCCCGAGCAGCGCGGCCAGCCGCCCGCCCCATTCGACGTGCGCTCGAATCACGGAGCGCATCCGCTCCAGTCCGTAGTACTCCATGACCATCCAGAGCTTCAGCGCGCGGAATCGGCGTCCCAGCTGCAGTCCATAGTCCATGTAGTTCACGGCCGCGGAGTCGGTGGTCTTCAGGTAGTCTGGAACCAGGGAGAACGTCTTCGCGAGGATCTCTGGTTTGCGTGTTAAGAGCACACTGCAGTCGATCGGCGTGAAGAGCCACTTGTGCGGGTTCACCACGATCGAGTCTGCGTGCTCGACTCCCTTCCACAACGATCGGAGCTCCGGGCAGATCATCGCCGATCCCGCGTACGCGGCGTCGACGTGAAGCCAGATCCCCTCCTTTCTCGCGATGTCCGCGATCTCCTCGAGAGGATCGATCGATGATGTCGCCGTGGTCCCGATGGTCGCGACGATCGCGCAGGGAAGATGACCCTCCGCACGATCCGTGGCAATCGCTTCCGCCAGCGCCTCGGTGCTCATCTCGAACGTTTCGCCCGCCGGAATCAGGGTGACGCCGCGCGACCCGAGGCCGAGGGCCAGCGCGCTCTTTTCGACCGAGGAGTGGGCCTGCTCGGAGCAGTAGATCTTCAAGAGAGGAAGCGTCCTGCCTGTGGTTCCCTGGCCGCGGATGTCGAGCGCGAGCGACTCGCGCGCGGCGGCCAGCGCAAGGAACGTATTGATGGAGGCCGTGTCGTTGATGATCCCGAAAAGATCATCGGGGAGGCCGAGCGCCTTGCGCAGCCAGGCGAGGACGACCGTCTCCAGCTCGGTGGCCGCCGGGCAGCTCTTCCAGATCATCCCGTTGATGTTGAGCGCCGCGCTGAGCAGCTCGCCGAGGATGCCGGCCTTCGAGCCGGTCACCGAGAAGTAGGCGAAGAATCCGGGATGGTTCCAGTGCGTGACGCCTGGAAGGATAGCGGTCTCGAACTCGCGGATCAGCGAGTCGTATGACCGTCCTTCTTCGGAGGCGGCCGGGCGGAACTGCCGCGCGACGTCGCCCGGCTCGACCCTGGCCATCACTGGCGTCTCGTCGATCCGTTCGAAATGATCGGCAATCCAGTCGATGAGCCGATGCCCAGCCTGGCGGAAATCGTCCGAAGATGGATCGAGAAGGGGGGCGGGTGGGGAGGTCATGGAAAAATACTACAGCGTGGGGAGAGAGAGTCAAAAGCTGAACGCAGAACGCAGAACGATGAATTTAGAAGGAGAGTCAAAGACCAACGCAGAACGATGAACGATGAATTTAGAAAGAGAGTCAAAAACCAACGCAGAACGCAGAACGATGAACGATGAATTTAGAAAGAGAGTCAAAGACCAACGCAGAACGCAGAACGATGAACGATGAATTTAGAAGGAGAGTCAAAGACCAAACGCAGAACGCAGAACGATGAACGATGAATTTAGAAAGAGAGTCAAAGGCGGACTCGGTCATCCTGAGTGTGATCGCGTCATCCTGAGCGTGAGCGAAGGATCTGGGTGGGCGGGACGGGAGTGACGCGGAAGCGGTGCAGGGCGCGAGGCCGGAGATTCGAAAGTCAGAAGCAGACAAGCAGAGTGTAGAAAGGAACGAGAGCCATAAGGTGAATGCGGAGCCGGTCTGGCTTAAACGAATCACGGCTCTCCCCCCCTACACCACTACCACGTCACGCGCGTCCCAGCCGCCCAGATCCTTCGCTCACGCTCAGGATGACGCGATCACAACCAGGATGTCGCGTCCGCCTTTGACTCTCTTTCTAAATTCATCGTTCTGCGTTCTGCGTTCGTCTTTTGACTCTCTTTCTAAATTCATCGTTCTGCGTTCTGCGTTCTGCGTTCGTCTTTTGACTCTCTTCTAAATTCATCGTTCTGCGTTCGTCTTTTGACTCTCCCCTAAGATGCTCCCTTCCCCGACAGCACCGCGGGGATGGTCCGGAGCATGATCTTCAGGTCGAGCGAGGGCGACCAGGTGTCGATGTACTTCAGGTCGAGCTCCATCCACTGCTCGAAGTCGACGTGATTCCGGCCGCTGATCTGCCAGAGGCAGGTCAGGCCCGGCTTCATCGAAAGCCTCCTGCGCTGCCACCGCTCGTACGACCAGACCTCCTCGGGGAGAGGCGGCCGGGGACCGACCAGGCTCATGTCGCCCTTCAGCACATTCCAGAGCTGCGGAATCTCGTCCAGCGAGAACTTGCGGAGGATTTTTCCGATGCGGGTGACGCGCGGGTCGGTCTTCGATTTGAAGACCGGCCCCTTCATCTCGTTGAGGTGGGCGACTTCTTTTCGCATCCGGTGCGCGTCTTCGACCATCGTGCGGAACTTGTAGAGGGTGAAGATGCGTCCGTTCAACCCGAGACGCTCCTGTTTGAAGAGGACCGAGCCGGGGGAGCCGAGCCGGATACCAACGGCCGCGACGGCGAGGACCGGCAACCCGAGGATGAGGAGGAGAGAGGAGATGGCGATGTCGGTCAGCCGCTTGATTGCGAGAGCGCTGGCGTCGGACGGGGTCGTGGTGAATGTGAGGAAGGGTATGCCTTCGAGCTCCTCGAGCTCCACGCGCGCGACTTTGTTCGGGAAAAAGTTCATCGCCACCCGGGTGCGGATTCCGAGCTCTTCGCAGAGAAGGAAGAGGGAGCGCAGCGCATCGAGCTTTCGCCTCGTCACCGCGAAGACGATCTCGTCGATCGCGTCCTTTTCGCCGGGGATCCCGCGCTCGACCAGCCGGCGGAGATCTTCGAGGCTCCCGACAACGCGATATTTCTGGTTCCACCCGTTCGGAAGACGGTGGCCGTCGGAGACGAATCCCAGAATCTTGTAGCCCCAGTAGGGATGCTTTTCGATCATCTCGACGATCTCGCGCCCCCGCCGGCCCGTGCCCGCCACGAGCAGCGTCCGGTAATTCATCCCGCGGCTTCGGACGTAGCGCGCGAGCAAGCGGATCGCGATCCGGTTGAGCCCGAGCAGAATCACGCTCAGCCCCGCAAAGAGAGCGAACCACGAGCGGGAAAGCATCGGCAGCGGCCCGAGGTAGGCGATCGTCATCAGAAGGACGGTTCCGAGGGCGACGATCCTGACGACGTCGCGGAGCTCGCGGATCATCGTCACGGTGCGGTGGCTGTGATAGCTGTGATGGGAGAAGAAGAGGAGCGACCAGAGAATCAGGACCAGCGGAAGGATCTTCAGGTACTGCACCAGGGGATGCAGCCCGGTCGGGAAGAAGAGCGGGAAGAAGATCGGAAAGAGGAAGTCGCGAAGCCAGAATGCGAGGAAGAAAGCAGCGGCCGTGAGTGTGACGTCACTGAAGTAAACGAGTCGTCTGATCAGTTTTGCCTGCTGCTTGAGCATTCTGCCTGGTTCCCCGCCGCCCGAACGACCCTTTGAAGAGAGTATTCCTCCGGATCGGTTCCTCGTCAACGACTGGTGACTCGGGGGTGATACGGATTCCGGGCGGGACCCGTCCAAGATCGCGGCAAACGCGTAACTCCCTGACTGCTCGAGGTATTGCGCC
>DATLEY010000123.1:0-3370 GCA_035525215.1 Thermoanaerobaculia bacterium
GACTCTCTCGGAGGGGAGTGCCTCTGGACCGGATGTGTTCCGACGAAAGCTCTCGTCGCTTCCGCGCGGCTCGCGCATTCGATGCGCCACGCCAGCCGGCTCGGCTTTGAAGACCACGATCCCCCGATCGACGCCGCGAGGATCATGGAGTCGATGCGCGAGACGCAGCGCATCACGGCGCACCACGACGATCCGGAGAAGTTCCGCGATCTGGGCATCGAAGTCATCTTCGGCGAAGCGCGTGTCGAGGGGCCGGGACGCGTACATGTCGGCGAGCGGATTCTGGGAGCGCGCGATACAGTCATCGCCACCGGGTCCCGAACGCGCCTGCCACGGATCGACGGGCTCGAGGCCGCGGGATGGACCGACCACGTCTCCTTTCTCTCGCAGGACCGCTTTCCCTCTTCCATCGCCATCGTCGGCGGAGGGGCGATCGCCTGCGAGTTCGCCCAGCTCCTCGGCCGCTTCGGCAGCCGCGTCACGTTGATTCATCGCGGCAGTGAGCTTCTCAAACGCGAAGATCTGGATGTTCGTGAGGCGATGAGCGCTCTCCTTCGTGGCGAAGGGGTGGAGATCCGCTTCGGAACGACTGTCGATCGCGTGGAGCGCCAGGGCTCGGGCCGGCGCCTCCATCTCGTTGCCGGCGAGCAGCGTTCGACCATCGACGTCGAGGAGCTCTTCATCGCGACCGGACGGCAGGGCAACGTCGAGAACCTCGGCCTGGAGGAAGCCGGCGTCCGCGTGAAGGATGGGTTCATCATCACGGACGAGACGCTCCGCACGACCGCTCCCCGCATCTGGGCCTGCGGGGATGTGCATGGGCGGCTCCTCTTCACCCACGCTGCCGCGTTCGAGGCCGTCAGTCTGGTCCGCAATATTCTCTTTCCCCTCCCCCGCCCGATTTCCTACGAGCACCTTCCCTGGTCGATCTTCACCGACCCGGAGCTGGCCCGGGTCGGAATGACGGAAGAGGAAGCGAGGGGGGCAATCGGGGCGGACGACGTGCGCGTCTGGCGGACGGAGATGAAAGAGGTCGATCGCGCAGTCGCCGACCGCGCCACCGGCGGCTTCCTCAAGATCGTGGGGGATCGAAAAGGAAAAATCCTCGGGGCACACCTTTTCTGTTCACAGGCCAGCTCCCTCATCGGATCGCTCGTTCTCGCAAGGAAGCGAGGCGCCGGCGCCGGCGATCTCGCGCGGATGGTCTCCCCCTACCCGTCGATGGGAGATGCCATCGGAAAGGCCGGTGCGCTTTACTATCAGGAGCTTGCGGCGTCGGGCGCCGGAACACTGGCCCGGATGGTCGCGTCATGGACGCATCGCTGAAACGGCGTCGGGCGGCCGCGCGAGAGCGGCTGCTGGCCGACTGGCCGACCCGTTGCATCCCGGAGAAGACTGCAAGGGAGGTCTCATGAAAATTCTCATTCCGATTCTCGGGCTCGCGTTCGCGACGGGCTGCGCGGGAATCATCCGGCCGGAACCCGCCATGGCGACGGCGTCACTCGAAGCGAAGAGCGGCTCGAGCGTGCGCGGCACGGTCACCTTCACCGAAACGATGATGGACGGGGCTGATGCGGTCCAGCTCACGGTGAACGCGTCCGATGTTCCGTCGGGACTTCACGGTTTCCACGTGCACGAGTTCGGCGATTGCAGCGCGGCCGATGCGTCATCCGCCGGCGCACATTTCAACCCCACGAACGAAGCCCATGGCGGCCCGAACAGCGATCCGAGTCACGCGGGAGATTTCGGGAACGTCTCGGCGGATGAATCCAACCGCGTGAGCGCAACCTACGTGTTGCGGGGAGTCACCCTGGGGACGGGCTCGAACTCGATCGTCGGGAAGTCGATCATTCTTCACGAAAAGCCGGATGATCTCGTCACCCAGCCGACCGGCAATGCCGGAGGCCGGCTCGCCTGCGGAATCATCACTCTCAATCGCCCGATGCCGTAACACCATGCGCTCCACTCGCCTGATCCTCCTCTCCGCTCTGCTGGCCACGGCGTGCATCCGCCAGCCGGGAGCCGCATCTCCGGCAGCGGCGCCCGCGGTTCCTCCTGCGCGCGGCGCTCTGGAGATCGTGGTCGAGCCGAATCCGATCGTTGCCGCCCCCGCGGGAGATGGAGTCTGGGAGTTTCCCTTCGCGCTGAGCATTCGGGAGACCGGCGGGTCGGAAGTCACGATCCACCGCGTCGGGATCGATGTGCTCACCTTCGGGGGCCTCAAGGTTTACGGGACGGAGCTGAGCTCAGCCGAAATCGACCGGCGCGGCTATCCGCGGCGGGTTCCTCCCCACGGCCGGATCCGTTATGCGATGAGTCCGAAGCAGAACGTCCCGGATGAGCGGCTCTTCGCGTCCGTCTGGGGTGAGCTCTGGGTCGAGGGGACCGACGAAGCGGGACGGAGCATCACGACCAAGACCCGTGCAACGATCCGGAAAGAATGAGCTGCAATACGTTCGGCGGCTCGAGCGTTGGGCGAAGCAGACCAAGGAGGAGATATGTACCCTGAAGAGCTCGTACAGCCGATGCGCCAGGAACTGACGCGACTCGGCATCCAGGAAACGCGGACCCCCGAGGAAGTCGATGCGGTGATGGGGGAGAAAAAAGGCACCGTCCTTCTCGTCGTGAACTCGGTCTGCGGATGCGCGGCCGGCAACGCCCGCCCCGCCGTCGCCATGGCGGTGAACAACGCCACTCGCCCCGACAAGATGATCACCGTGTTCGCCGGAAACGATCGCGACGCGACGACCAAAGCACGCTCCTATCTCGCTGGATATCGGCCTTCGTCGCCTTCGATCGCGCTCCTCCGCGATGGGGAAGTCGTTCAGATGTGGGAGCGTCACGACATCGAAGGACGCGAGGCGGCCCAGCTGGCCGACCAGATGATGAGCGCCTTCGATCAGTATTGCTCCAAGACCCCGGCGTAATCGGACCTCGTAGCGCGCAAAACCGCGGCCGCGGGTGGGGTCATTCAGAGGCCGCACGGGAGACCGCAGTGGCGGTAGGATTGGTCTCGCGGCCGAAGAATCTCAGAATGCGCAGGCCGTCATCGGGTTCTAGCGCCGGTGCAGTCGCATCGTGCGAACGCGTCTGGGCGTGAATAAGAACCCGACAGCGATCATCGCGGCTGAGATTCTTCGGCCGCGACACGACTTCATATTCTGCTCGGCTGGCGCGTGCGGCCTCTGAATGACCCGCCCTCCCCCGCTCGTTCACAACTCATCGCACTCAGCACCCAGCACTCACCACTCACCACTCAGCACCCAGCACCCAGCACCCAGCACACAGCACTCAGCACTCACCACTCAGCACTCAGCACTCAGCACTCAGCACTCAGCACTCAGCACTCTTAACCCCCCTAATCCCGTTC
>DATLEY010000124.1:0-5572 GCA_035525215.1 Thermoanaerobaculia bacterium
TGTGTGAGGATCAAATGGGGGCTCTACCTCTATCGCAATACGACGGACGGCACTCCAACACGATACGAATTCGACATCGTGGTGGTGGGAGGCAGCGAAAATCGGATAAGACGGGAAGGTAAGTGGACGATCGAGCGCGGCGCTGCTGCCGACTCCGACGCCGTAGTGTATCGCCTGGCTACGGACCTCCCATCGAAGTCGATCGCATTTCTGAGAGCGGACGACAATGTTTTACTTTTTCTGGATGACCAGAAGCGGCTCATGGTAGGCGACGCGGCCTTCAGCTACACGCTGAGCCGCACGAAGTGAGTCCCTCTCCGCCTGGGGACCGCCCACGGTTCCGAGTTCCCAGTTCCGAGTTCCCAGTTGTAGCGGCCTCCGGCCGGTCGCCATCCACGTTCCGAGTTCCCAGTTCCGAGTTCTGAGTTCCGAGTTCTGAGTTCCCAGTTGTCTGTTCGGATGACGGGGCGGGGCGGGGTCATTCAGAGGCCGCACGGGGAGATGGGTGTCATGGGGAGGATTGGTCTCGCGGCCGAAGAATCTCAGAATGCGCAAACCTTCATCGGGTTCTTGTGGCGGTGCAGTCGCATCCTACGAACGCGTCTGGATGTGTATGAGAACCCGACAGCGATCATCGCGGCTGAGATTCTTCGGCCGCGGCACGATCTCGTATTCTGCCCGGCTGGCGCGTGCGGCCTCTGAATGACCCGCCCGCCGTCCTCCTGCAAACTCGGAACTGGGAACTCGGAACTGGGAACTCAGAACGAGGAGCGCGATAGCGACGAAGGATCCGGCCGGTCGCGATGCATGTCCAGGTTCAGCGCTTTAGCGGGGGGCCTAACCTGCGCACCGGCCGCAGCGCCCGTGGATGATCGTGGCGAAATTCATCAGCGTTTCTGCTCGGTGGCTGTACGATGAGCGTACAGATCCTGAATTGGAGATTCACCCATGGTCCGCGGCATCGCGTGGAGTATCCCGAGACGGGCCGGCCCGGCCAGGCCGAGGGCCGGATCGCTTCTCTCACGACCGGGACTGAAGTTCTGGGCGTGTGCGATCGCCATCGGCATTCCGATGGCTGCCGGCGCCGGCCCGAATCGATTCACTCCCGTTCCGCCGTCGAGCTCCCTGAGCCGCCACGCAATTGTCGCCGACCCGATCGCACGGGGAGTCGTCTATGTCGCAGGTGACCATGGCGTGATCCACAAAACCGCCGACGATGGTCTCTCATGGTCAGCACTGAGCGTCGGCAGCGATGACTCCATCATTGCGATCGCCGTCACGCGAACATCGGCGATTCTGGCTCTCGGCCAAACGAGTGGGAACAGCTTCCTTCTGGCGTCCCGCGACGGCGGTCTGACCTGGTCCCGGACCCGCATGACCCTTCCAGCCGACATCGCGCCGGTCGATCTGGTGGTAGATCCGTTCGACGCGCAGATCGCCTACATCGCAACCTTCCGCCACCTCGGAAATTTCATGAGTGAAGACGGGCCGGTCTTCAAGACGACGAACGAGGGCGGGCGATGGACTGAGACCGCCTCACTCGGGATACCTGGCTATCCTCAGCTTGGCGCGTCCAGCCTGGAACACCATCCGTTGCTTCCCGGCGTGGTCTACGCAGAACGGTCCTCGGCGCGTGGTTTGAGCGTGACGATGTCCGGCGGCAGCTCGTGGAGAAGCCTGTCCAACGGGTTCACGAAAGTAGCAATCGACGCAGCCGGGGCCGCCACGCTTTACGGCGCGACTCTCTGGGGCGTGGCCGGACCCGCTGCAGCCTATAAAAGCATGGATGGCGGAGAAACATGGGCGCAGCTGTCGTTGCCTGAGGTAGACCACATCACCATTGCCGCCGATCCGCGCGTCAGCGGCGTGGTCGTGGTCGGGCTCCTTCGAATCTCAGCGGATCCATCCGGCAGTGGCACGTTTCGCAGCACCGACGGCGGGCAGACCTGGTCTGACATCAGCGATGCCCGCGATCGCGACAACGGATCATTCCGGCTCACGCCGCACCGGCTGGTCATCACTCCATCCGGAACGATCTTCGCGACTCAGGCGGCGTGCACCACGGAAGCCGCGTGCGGAACGTTCGTGTATACGCCGACCGTTGCACGACGGCGACTGGTAAGCCGATAGCTGACCGGTGCCCGTCGCCCGCGCAGGGGACCAGAGTACCGCCGGCCCATGTCCTGAGGAGCGATAGCGACGAAGGATCCGGCCGGTCGCGATGACGGTTCCGAGTTGCGAGTTCCGAGTTCCGAGTTGGAGCGGCCTCCGGCCGGTCGCCATACATGAGCAGGCTCACGCAGTACTTTGGCTCGGCTCGTCTAGAGACTGGCTGCCATCAGACGATCGAGCTCTTTTTCGAACGCGGCTCCACATCCTCGGTCTCGACTCCATCGCCGTTACCGCGTCTTCGAGATCTTCTCGCCGGTCCTCGACGAGGACTTCGATGACCTGCTGCGCCTGCGCCATGTCCTTGCGGGCCTTGGCCTGATCGGAGACGGGTCGATTCCTGGCAACCCACAACTTGTGGAGGGCGTACCTCCACGGGAGCGAAACATTGACCAGAATGCCGCCGCCGCCGACCACCGCGGCCTTCGTCGTCTTTTCGATGATCTTATACGCTCATACAATATGGGCGTATAAGTGGGGTGGCACAGCACGCACCGGTGTGTCGCTCCCGGATCGTTCGTCGGACGGGGTCTACCCGTGAACGTGAACGAGCCCGTGCCCGTGAGCGGCTTTTGACTCTCGGTTCATCGTGGGAGGAAAGCTCGAGTCAAGCCGCGCCCTGAGGAGCGCAGCGATTCACTGCACCACATCCCGCGCCTCGCGTTCCATTTCGGGAGTGAGCTCCGCGGAGCGGGGCGGCAGTGCTTTCGTTCCTCGCTCTCCATTCCGCTCGATGTCGGTGATCAGCAGCTTCATCTCGGCGATCTCACGGACCTGCGACTCGATGATCTGATCGGCCAGCTTGCGCACCCGCGGGTCGCTGATGCTCGCTTTTCGGGCATTGTTGATGGCGATGGAGTGGTGCGGAATCATCGACTCCATGAATCGCGTGTCGTCGATCAGGGACTGCCCCCGATTTGCGGCGAGAAGGAGGGCTCCGAGCAACCCGGCCACGACGACGACGGCGATCTTCGTCCTGGTCCCTTCGTACATCGACCACATGAACGCGAGCATCACGATGCTCATGACGCACCCCATGACCAGAGACGCGATCAATCGATTGACGCTGAACATCGCGTGATCGACCGAATAGACGAGCTGGTACATCAGGACGACCATGATGACCGTCGAGGTGGCGATCATCGCGGCGAATCGCCCCCAGCTCATCCCCATCTTTTCCTTCTTCTGCTGATCCATGTGTGTGCTCCTCTCTTCGGCACCGGAGTGGAGTTGAGCTCGCGGCCGACTGACTCTCGCCAGCAAGATCATCGCCACGCATGAGTGAAGGTGGCGGGCGGCGTCTCGCCGCCCAGCCTCCGTCGCCGGAGGCGACGGAGAAGGTAGCCGGTGGTTGCGAGCGAAGCGAGCCACCACCGGATCGCGACAAGTTAATGATGTATGTGGATGTATCAGAGATGAATCTCGCGCTTGCCTACCGGTGGTGGCGGGCGGCGTCTCGCCGCCCAGCCCTTTTTACGAAAGGCCGGCGGTACTCTGGCTCCGCGTAAGCCTGCACGTGCATGGCGACCGGCCAGAGGCCGGCGGTACTCTGGCTCCGCGTAAGCCCGCACGTGCACGGCGACCGGCCGGAGGCCGGCGGTACTCTGGCTCCGGAGGCCGGCGGTACATTGCGCGCTTCGCGCGCCACAGAAAACCCTCACCCTTCCCGCAAGGCTTCTGTTGGGGCGATGCGCCATGCCCGCCGCGCGGGGATGATGCACGCGGTCATGCAGATCGCGGTCATCATGACGATGTGGCCGAGGATCCATGGGGTGGCCACTCTCCAGATGTTCTCGCCGAGGACTGCCCACGAGAGGACTGTCGCGAGAACCGAGCCGAGCGCGATTCCGCCGGCGACCTGCAGCGCCGGTTTGCGAAAGACCGCGGCGGCGATTCGCGCCGCGCTCGCCCCGAGAGCGACGCGGATGCCGATCTCGCGCGTGCGGCGCGAGACCGCGAACGACATCGCCGCATAGATCCCCGCGAGCGACAATCCGAGGACGATGGCGTTGACTCCCAGCCATATCCGAACCCAGTTCGAGATCTCTTCGAGCTCCTCTTCGTGCGCTGCATCCATCGGAAGCAGCTCCTCGATCCGGAGGGTGGGATCGACCGCGGTGGTGAGCACGCGCAGCCGGTCCGCATAGTTCGACGGATCGCCCTGTACGCGGATCAGCATGGTGAGGGGATCGGCGTCACCCGGCTTCATGGCGTGATAGATCCCCGCTCCCACACCGGGCGTGCCGCCGAACGTCATGCCGAGGTCGGGGACGAGGCCGACGATCAGGTGCCACGGGCCCGGCTCACTCTCGCCGCTTCCCCGCGAGTCCGCGGGATCGGTATATCGCACGCGGCGGCCGATCGGACTCGTCCCTCCCAGGACATCGCGCGCGAACGATTCGTTCACCACGACGCTCCGCGCTTCTTCCTCCAGATCCCCCGAGTGCAGCAGGCGTCCCGCGACCGGCGCGGCAACGAGTGTCTCGAAGAAGTCAGGGGACACGCGCACGCTGCTCACCCGCCTCCGCCCCGCGGGCTCGGCTCCTTCGACCTCGATGCGGAGCTGCGAGTGATTCGAAAGCGGGCGGGTGTCGGCGAAGGCCACGGCCGCGACGCCCGGGTCGCCTTCCAGACGCCGCTCCAGCTCGACCGCGCTCTTCGCGAGGGAGACACGATCCTGCTCGCCTGCCTCCGCGCTCTCGCCCGCGATCCGCACCCCGAGATACTGCCCGGTCGCGAACCCGGGATCGAACGCCCGCAACTGCGCCGCGTCGCGCAGCTCGAAGAAGATGATGACGGGAAACGCTACGGTGACCGCGAGCTGAATGACGATCACCGCCGTCCAGATCCCGCCGAAGTGAACCCTCGAGACTCCGCCCGCCGCATCCCGAAGAGTCGCCTGCACGCCACCTCGGGTTACCTTCATCGCCGGGAGAACGCCGGCGATGAGCGCGCCGAAGATGGTGAGGAGCGCGGCGTAGACGAGAGTGCGTGGCGAGATCGACGCCTTCATCCAGAAGGGGAGGCCCTGCAGCGCGTCCTCCACGACCCACATCGCGTACCGCATCGCCACGGTCGCGGCGATGAGGCCCGCGACCGCCGCGACTCCGGCCAGCACCAGCGCCTCGACGAAGAGCTGCGTCACGACGCGCCCGCGCGTCGCCCCCAGCGCGCTCCGGACGACGATCTCCCCCTCGCGCATCACCGTCCGCGCGAAGATGAGCATCGCCACGTTCGCGAAGAAGAGGGACCCGAAGAGGAGCACCGTCGCATGGATCGCGTAGTTCACCTTCGTGACCAGCGACCAGGTCACGAAGAAGATCGATCGCGACAGCGGCATGACCTGCGGGCGCAGATGCTCGTGTGTCGCGGGATTCGCCTCCGCGGCACGGCGCCCGAGGGC
>DATLEY010000133.1:0-21085 GCA_035525215.1 Thermoanaerobaculia bacterium
GCCCGGCTGGCGCGTGCGGCCTCTGAATGACCACCACCCCGCCCATCATCCTGAGTGTTGACTCGAATACCTCGCGCCTCGAAACCAGGTGCGCTTACGGGTAATACCCGCGGATCGTCTTCGCCACGCCGTTCTCCACGACCACGTCGATCTCTCTCCAATCTCCACCAGGCTCCACGCCCGCCGGTGGGTAGAAGCCGATGACGTACTGCGAGCGAAGCTCGTTTTCGATGTCGTCGTAGATGGGAGAGAGGTCTGCCGTGCTCTCGATGAAGTAGGTGTTGCCGCCGGTCTCCTTGGCGAGCTGCCTGAGCTTGAACTTGGCGTCGATCTCGGTCTGGCGGATTCCGATGCCGACCGCATAGATCGGAACCGCTGACCGCCGCGCATACTCCAGCGCCTGGTCGAATGTGAATTTCGACGCGGTGTCCTTTCCATCCGAGATCAGAACGAGGGCCTTCTGTCCCCGCACTCCCTGGAAATGGTAGAGCGAATAGACGAGGGCGTCATAGAGAGCAGTCGCCTCCTCCGCGCGAAGCGACGCCAGTCCCGCATGCAGGTCCGCCAGCTTCGGTGACCACTTCTGCACGGTGTACGCCTCGGTGTCGAACGCCGTGACGAACGCCTTGTCTCCCGGCCGGAGCACCTTGCTGAAGAACTGTGCCCCCGCTTTCTGCGCTTCGTCCATCCGCGGTTGCATCGACCCCGAGGCGTCCATGGAGAGTCCGATGGAGAGAGGAAGATTCTTCACATGCTCGAATCTCGAGATCTCCACGGTATTTCCCTCATCGACGACGCGGAACGCGCTTTGCCCGAGATCCTGCACCGGCTTTCCGTTGCGGAGGACCGTGATGGGCAGCTCGACGAGGTGGACGTCCACTTCCTGAATGAAGTCGGGAGCATTCAGAAAGACCACGTCCTCGGCCGGCTGGGTCGTCGGGTCGTTCATGTAGGCGACCGCCCTCAGGTATCCGACCCTCAGGCCCTCCGGCACGTGAATCGACTGGATGTAGGGTGATTCGTAAAGCGTGGCGAGCCGTGCTTCGTTGAGCCAGATCTCGACCCGCTCGATCTCCGATCCTTCGGGCGCCTTAGCATCGACCTCGACCCGCACGTTGCCGCTGAGATTCATCGAGACCCGCGGCTGTTCGATCCAGACTCTGAATGGATCGCTGCCGACATTGATCGCCAGCTCGTCGCCTCCGACGAATTTTCCGTCGGCATCCAGAGCGACAGCCTTGACCCTTCTCTGTCGGGGGACCGAGCCGAAGTCGAGCTCCAGCTCGTACGGCGGGCGGCGCTTGGTCATCACTTTCGTGCCGTCGAGATAGAACTCGACGGCCTCGATCCTGTCGCCGGTGACGATCGTCTCGATCTTCTGGAGACCCGTCAGGATCTCGTTCGGAAGAGGAATCACTCGCAGCTGCGACTCTCCGGTGCGGAACTCCTGAAGGAGATGGTCGACCGTGCGGCTGCCTTCGAGCTCTCGCGCTCTCCGTTCCTGGGATTCCCGGATGTAGGGAACCGCGAGATCCTTCTCCAATATGGCCTCGGCGCCCGAGTTCACGTCGACCAGCTTGATTCTCGCCTTGTAGTCCGCGGGCCTGAGAAATCGCTCGACCACGACGTTCAACGTCTCGCCGACCGACTCCGCGGGAAAGTCATACCGGTAGCGGAAGTTCTCGAACAGCTTGTCGTTCTTGAGGATCTCGCCCGTCAGGTCGACGTTGTAGTAACGATTGCCCTCCAGCTCGGTGAGACCGAGGTCCTTCCGGGCAATCGAGAGGATGAGCTCAGCGGAGGTGCGGGATCCTCTCCTGCCGGGGAATCGAGCTTCCATGGAGGCTTCGATTTTCGGAGCGTCGGGGTTCTCGATCACCACGGCGCGCAGGATGGCGTTGATGTCCTCCGTGTCGATCGCCGGCGGCTCGAACACCTTCGCGTTCTCGAGTTTGTTGGCCTGAACCCAATTGATCGCGCCGAGCACCTTGTCGCCATTGATGCACTGCATCTCGATGCCGCCGAAGGCGGCGAACACTCCGATCCCCTGACGCTGGCCATCGTGTGAGAGCAGCTCGGTGAGATCGTCGAAGCCCCGGCCGCCGAGCGGCTGCCAGAGCACGAAGTCCCCGCCATTGCGAGGCTTGTAGAAGACCACGAATTCATGCGAGCTGAAGCGGGTCCCGGTCAGATAGCGCCAGACCTCGAGGGGGACGAGGAGGCTCTCGCAATCCACCTTGATTCGCTCGGCCGGCTCCCCCTTAACGAGATAGACGCGCGAGCGGTCGGAAGCCAGATGTTTGAACTCGATCTTGGCCCTCTCGAGACGCTCGAAATATCCTTCCCGATACTGGTTGTACGAAGTCAGCGGGTCAGGGTCGCGCCGGCGCCAGAACTCCTCGATGTAGAGATCGCGCTGAGCGTCGGTTTCCAGCAGCAGAAAGGTGATCAGCTCCCGGTCGAGCATGATCGGCTCGACGTCGCGCAGGAACTGGCGCTTCTCCTCGGATAAATTCTTGATTCGCTCCCTTCGCTCCCCCCTGGAGAGCTTTCTCTCGCCGGGGTCCTGGGTCGAATCGGGCCGGCCGGCCCGATCTTGCCCGGAGGGGGGCTCCGGATTGTTTGGTTGTGCCGGGGTGTTGGCGGCGGCGAGCACCAGAGTCAGCAGCAAGGCGATTGGTCGAAGGGTCATAGGGGCTCGGGTCCTCGGAAAAATTCCGATGCGAATATACCTCGACAACAACGCGACGACGCCACTCCATCCAGCGGTTCTGCAGGCGATCTCTTCCGCGATGGAAGAGCATTTCGGCAACCCTTCGAGCGTCCACCGCGAAGGCCAGCTTGCGCGCCGGATGCTCGAGGAGTCACGGGAAGCCCTGGCCGCGTTGCTCGGCGTCGAGCCCCGTGAGGTCATCTACACCAGTGGCGGCTCAGAGTCTAACAACGCGGCCATCCACGGCTTTGTAAGCCCGGGCAAGCGTTCCCGCATTGTAACGACTTCCATCGAACATCCCTCGGTGGCCGAGCCACTCTCCATGCTCGAGCAGGATGGGGTTGCGGAGATCGTTCGAGTCGAGCCGGGGACCACCGGCCGAGTGGCTGCGTCAGCCATGATCGAGGCGGTTGACGCAGCCGAAACCTCGCTGGTCGTGATGATGCTCGCGAACAACGAGACTGGCGTCATGCAGCCGGTGAGCGAGGTCGCGGCGGCTTGCAGGGATCGGGGGATCCCGCTTCATTGCGACGCGGTGCAGGCAGCCGGCCGCATCCCGGTCGACGCGGATGCGCTCGGAGCGACCTCTCTTTCGATCAGCGCGCACAAGATGCATGGCCCCAAGGGAATTGGCGCGCTTTACGTCCGCCGGGGAACGGTTCTGCGACGGCTCGTCAGTGGCGGCGCGCAGGAGCGCAGGCGGCGCGCCGGCACGGAAGCCGTCCCTCTCGCCGTGGGATTCGCAGCTGCAGCACGTCTGGTCGGCTCCGAGGGAATGGAGGAGATGCGGAAAGCGCGCGATCGCTTCGAACAGCTGTTGATGGAGTCGATCCCTGAAGCGATCATTCACGGGAGCGCCGTGGAGCGCATTCCCAACACTTCAAGCGTTCACATCCCCGGAATCGACGCCCAGAGTCTGGTCATCGCTCTCGACCTGCGAGGCGTCGCCATCTCGACGGGCTCCGCATGCTCCTCGGGCCGTGTCGAGCCGAGCCGAGTATTGATTGAGATGGGTCTTTCGGTGGAAGATGCCCGAAGCTCGATCCGGGTTTCCGTGGGAAGGTTGACCACGGCGGACGAGATCGATCGCGCCGTCCGTTTGCTTTCCGAGCTCGTCCCTTCCAGTCGAGCCGCGGCCAGCGGAGCCGGCGGAACCGTGGAGACCCGTTGAGCGAGAAGCTGATCCTGCAGGGTGATCTTTCGTCGGTCGAATTCGCCGACGTGTTGAGCTTCATCTCGATGATCCGTCCGACGGGAAAGCTCGTCCTGCGACAGGGGCATCTGGAGCGGACGGTCTTCTGGAGGCGCGGCGAGATCGTTTTCGCCACCTCGTCATCGGGTGAGCACAGCCTCGGTCAGTTTCTCCTGAGAAGCGGAAAGATCACCGATGAACAGTACCGCGAATCGCGGGCGCGGCTGACCGGCCAGACCCGCCACGGAAAAGTCCTGATCCAGATGGGTGCCATCTCCCCGAAGGATCTGTGGTGGGGCGTGAAGAATCAGGTGCTCGAGATCATCTATTCGATCTTCTCCTGGGACTCTGGAAGTTTCGAGTTTCACCAGACCGAGGAGCAGCTGCGGGAGAGGATCCTGCTTTCGCTGAACACATCGAGCATCATCATGGAAGGGATCCGGCGCATCGACGAGGGTGCTCTCATTCGAGAGAGGATCACGACGCTGGACACCGCCTACGGAAAGCTCTCGGGGGGTGAGGTCCACCTCGATTCGCTCGACCTGGCCGACACCGAGGTCCATCTTTACAGGTTGATCGACGGACGTCGCTCAATCCGCGAGCTTCTGCGTGAGACCCGGCTCACGGAGTTCGAAGCCTTCCGGATTCTCTATCAGCTCGTCAGCGCGCGGCTGATCGAAGAAGTGCGCGAAGAGAAGCAGAGCAGCCCGGTCTATCTCGACGTCGAAGACTCGCCGGAGCTGCTCCGCATCATTTCCTCCTACAACGACATGTTCGGACGTCTCTTCGCGACGCTCGCGGGGAAGGTCGGCGACGCGAAGGCCCGCGACGTGTTCATGACCACGCTGCAGAACGCCGGGGCCAACGAGCTCTGGAACGGAGTCTTCTTCGATCAGTCCGGCCGCTTCGACGAGAACATGCTCGTCGCGAACATCTCGGAGCTTCCCTTCGAACAGCGCCGGGCCGTGCTCGAAGAAGGACTGAACACTCTCCTTTCGATCCACCTGTTCGAGGTGTCGCAGCATCTCGATTCAGCGGGCAAAGTCGATGTCTTCAGGTTCATCTCGGATCAGAAGGCGGAGCTCGAAAAGCTCGCCGGCTGATCGGGCTCGATCCGCAAATCGGCAATTCGCCCCGACGCGGGCTTTCCTGTAGCCCTCCGCTTCAGGCTCCCTGAACGCATGGATCGATTCAAATCGGATATCCTCCGGTCATGTTTCCGACGCTCTTCCGGATCGGCAATTTCGAGATCACGACCTTCGGCGTGATGATGTTCCTGGCCTTCGTCATCGGGGGACTGGTGACGGCCCGCCAGTTCCGCCGTTACGGCCTGCCGGAGGATGATGCCTCGAACGTCCTGCTGGCGGCCGCGTTCGGCGGAATCGTCGGGGCGAAGATCTACTACGGAATTCTCTACGGGGATCTCTCGCTCATTTTCTCGCGGGCGGGACTGGTCTGGTACGGCGGTCTGATCGGAGGGGCGCTGGCCGTCTCCGTCCTGATCTGGCGGCGGAAGCTCCCGTTCTTCCGCGTGGCCGATGCCGTCGCTCCCGGCCTGGCTCTCGGCTATTCGCTGGGACGCATCGGTTGCTTTCTGGTTGGCGATGACTACGGACGTCCAACGGAAAGCTTCGTCGGGATCGCCTTCCCCAAGGGCGCCCCGCCGACGACGGCCGGACATCTCCGCGATTTCGGCGTCCGGGTCGATCCACTCCTCCCCGATGATGCACTGCTTCGCGTTCACCCGACGCAGCTCTACGAGGCCGGCGCCTCGCTGCTCATGTTCTTCATTCTCTTGAGCGCGTCGAAGCGCCCTCACGTCGCGGGGAGGGTCTTCGGGATCTTCCTGATCCTCCTCGGGATCGAGCGGTTTCTGGTGGAGATCGTGCGGGCCAAGGATGATCGGTTCCTGGAACCCTTCACGATCGCCCAGTTGATCAGCGTCCTGATCGTCGGGATCGGCCTCTGGATGGCGGCCCGCAAATCTCAGACGATCGTGGAAGCTGCGTGACACGAGCATGGCCCGCTTCGAATTTCTGACCGCCGGTGAATCGCATGGGCCCGAGCTGACGATCATCATCCGCGGCATTCCGGCGGGGCTGCGGCTCGATCGCGATGGAATCAACGCCGAGCTCCGGAGGCGGCAGCAGGGTTACGGCCGCGGCGGACGGATGGCGATCGAGCGCGATGAAGCGATCGTCACCGCCGGTGTTCGCGGCGGAGAGACTCTCGGTTCCCCGATCGCCATGCGCATCGTGAATCGGGATTTCGAGCAGTGGCGGGACGCGATGGATCCATGGGACGTCGACGACGCTGACGTCGAGCGCCGGCGCCTTCGATCCCCCCGTCCGGGCCACGCCGATCTGGCGGGGGGAATGAAGTTCGACCGGCGCGATCTTCGCGACATTCTCGAGCGAGCTTCCGCCCGCGAGACCGCAGCGCGGGTTGCGGCAGGGGGAGTTGCGAAACAGCTCCTCGCTCACTTCGGGATCGAGATCCGCTCATCCGTTCTCTCGATCGGTCCCGTCGGCGATCCTGACGCGGAAGTCTCATGGGACGCGCTGAGCGGGAGAGATGCCGATTCCTCTCTTCCCGGCGTCGACCCCCGGCTCGAGAAGGAGATGATCGCCGCGATCGATCGCGCGAAGGAAGACGGCGATACCTGGGGGGGAACGATTGCGGTCGCCGCGAACGGAGTTCCACCCGGGCTCGGTAGTACCGCCCAGTGGGACGAGAAACTCGATGGCCGGCTGGCTCAGTCGCTGATGTCGATTCCGGCAGTGAAGGGCGTCGCGATCGGAATCGGCTTCAAAGCCGCGACTCTTCCGGGGTCCGAGGTGCACGATGCCATCGACCGGGACCCCAGCGGTTTCTCGCGCCGAACCAACAGGGCGGGGGGGCTGGAGGGGGGAATGACCAATGGGGAGCTCGTTCTCGCCCGCGTCGCCATGAAGCCGATCTCGACGCTGAGGAAAGGTCTTCCCTCGGTCGATCTCGATACCGGCCTCTCCAAACGGTCGCAGTGGGAGCGGAGCGACGTGACCGCCGTTCCAGCCTGCGCGGTGATCTGTGAGGCCATGGTCGCCATGACCCTCGCCGGGGCAATGCGGGAAAAATTCGGAGGCGATTCCATCGGCGAGATGGAAAGGAATGTCAGCAGCTACCTCGAGCAGGTGAAACGCTATCCCCCCGGAGGAAGCCCGGCGCGATGATCAGCAAGATCCTCCTGAGACGTGAGCAGTTTCCGAGCTCCGACCATCTCGTCTATTTCAATCATGCGGCGGTAGGTCCTCTTTCTCAGAGCTGTACCGCCGCGATCGAGGGATTCCTGAGGGAGCAGCGCGACTTCGGCGCGCTTCACTGGCGCGATTGGTACGCCGAGTACATCGATCTCCGGGAGGAGGCCGCGGTGCTGCTCGGCGCCGACGCTTCCGAGATCTCGATCCTCAAGAATACGTCGGAGGGACTCTCATTCGTGGCCGGGGGACTCGACTGGAAGCCGGGGGACAATGTCGTGATCCCCGACATCGAGTTCCCTTCGAACTCCGTGCCGTGGCGCCGGCTCGAATCGCGCGGTGTGGAGTGCCGGCTTCTTCCTGCCGAGAAGGGGGAGTTCACCGCCGAAGAGCTTTCCCGGCTGTTCGACGAAAGAACGCGTCTGGTCTCGCTCTCGTCGGTCGCGTTCCATAACGGCTTCCGCCCTGACCTCGTCGCAATCGGCAATCTCTGCCGAAGCGCGGGCGTCCTCTTCTGCGTCGATGGGATTCAGTCCCTGGGCGCTCTTCAGATCGACGTGAAGGAAGCAAAGATCGATTTTCTGGCGGCGGACGGCCACAAATGGCTCCTCTCTCCCGAAGGAGCGGCGATCTTCTACTGTTCGGAGAGTGCGCGGGATCGTCTCACCCCGACGGAATGGGGATGGATGAACGTGGCGCGCGGCAGCAGGATGATCGGCTGCAGCATCGACCCCCTCCCCGACGGCAGGCGCTTCGAAGCCGGCGCGATCAACACGGCGGGGGTCTATGGACTCCGCGCGTCCATTGCGTTGCTCCGGCACGTCGGCATGGACAACGTGGAGCGGGAAGTGATCTGGGCGACTCAGACTCTGGCCGCCGCGCTCGAGGATCTCGGGTTCGTGGTGCGCTCTCCGAGGCCACTCAGATCGGGAATCCTCGCCTGCGATCCTCCACAGGACGTAGACGTGGCCAGACTGGGGCAGCTCGCGGGCTCCTCCGGCCCTGATCAGGACGTGGTCTCGCTCCTCCATCGCTGGCTCGAGCAGTCGGACGTCATCTGCTCGGTTCGGGAAGGGATGCTGCGTTTCTCGCCCCACTTTTACAATGACGAGGAAGACATCGAGCGGGTGAGGGACGTGCTCGCCGAAGTGGTCTGAGAGGGGGTTTGACCCTTCCGACCTCCTGCCTCATCATCCATTCATGTTCGATGCGACCACCCTGATCGCAGGAGGGATCCTCCTGGCCGCCGTCGGCGTGCTGGTTGGTTATCTCGCGGCATCCTCGCGGAAAAGCGCGCTGCTTCAGCGGGTCGAAGCGGAGCGGGACGGCGCGCGGCATGAGAGGGAGCGGGCCGGAAGGGACCTTCTGGCCATGAGGGCGCGACTCGAAGAGGCGCAGCAGGCCCGAACCGCCGCCGAGATCCGTCAGGAGGAGCTGGGGCGCCAGAAGGCGGAGATGACCCGCTTCGTCGAGTCCTCCCGTCTCGAGCTGGAGGGAACGTACGCGCAGCTTTCCGACCGAGCGCTGGAGGGAGCCATTCAGAAGCTCCTTCACGTCGTCGCCCCTCATCTCGATGGAAACAAGAAGGAAGTGGTCTCGTCGCTCGAGACCAAGAAGGCGGAGATCGAAGGGCTGCTCGTCCCGATCCGGCAGATGCTGGAGACCTATCAGTCTCAGGTCCAGCAATCGGAAGCTGAGCGGGTGAAGGCATTCGGTGGCCTTACCGAACAGCTTCGACAGCTTCATGTCACGAACGAGACCGCTGCGAAGGAGACGTCCCGGCTCGCGACGGCTCTCCGCGCTCCTCAGGTCAGCGGGAACTGGGGAGAGAGCACGCTCCGTCGCTGCGTGGAGCTCGCCGGCATGAGCGCGTTCTGCGATTTCGACTGGCAGTACTCTCTCGAAGGGGAGGAAAACCGTCGATACCGCCCCGACATGATCGTGCGCCTCCCCGAGGATCGGGTGATCGCGGTGGACTCGAAGACTCCCCTCGATGCCTATCTCACGGCGATGGGAGAGGAAGTCGATGAGAGGCGCCGGAAGGAGCTGCTGGCCCAGCATGCGGCGACCGTCCGGCGGCATATCGACTCACTGAGCCGGAAGGAGTATCAGGAGCACGTCCAGCGCTCGGTGGGCAAGACCCTCAGCTTCACGATTCTCTTCATTTCCGGAGAGCAGTTCCTTTCCGCGGCGATGATCACCGACCCGCAGATCTTCGAGTACGCGTCCGGAAAGAACATCGTTCTGGCTTCGCCCACGATTCTGGTTCCCCTGCTCAAAGCGCTCGCATCGGGTTGGAAGGCGGAGGAGATGGAGGAGAACGCCAGGCGATCGCTCTCGCTTTCGCAGGAGCTCTATCAGCGGTTCAGCACCTTCATGGGCTACTTCGACGACCTCCGAAAGAGCCTCGACCGCTCCATCGAGAGCTACAACACCGCGGTCCGCTCCTTCGACAGCCGGCTGGCGCCGAAAGTGCGCGAGCTGGAAAAGCATCTCGCCTCATCCAGGGCGATCGACGAGGTCAGGCAGATCGACAAGTTCGCGCTCCAGGCGTCCCGGATCGCCGAGCTGCCGCCGCTCGAGGACGAAGACCCGTAGAATATTCACCAGGACGCCGCCGTTGCCGCGCTCATGACGAGAAGCCAGACGTTCGTTCTCGCGGGAGTGGTCATCGTACTCACGCTGGTGGGAACTTTCGTCGTCCTCCGCTCGCTGGTTCGTGTTCCCGGCATGGCCGCGGACGCGCTGGTCGAGCGGGCCGTCGCCAAGAAAGAGGAGACGGTCGATCTCGGCGCGGTCGTCATGCGCATCCAGGAGCTGAGCCGCCTCGAGACGGCATCGATGCGCGTCATGCATGTCTCCACCATCCGGCAGTCGCGCGGAGTGATTCCGGACACCTTCGCCGGCGACGAGATCACGTTCCTGGCCGTCGGCGACGTGATCGCCGGCATCGATCTGGAGCGGCTCCAGCGGGAGCACATCGAGCTCGAGCCGGACGGAACTCTGGTCATCCAGCTTCCTCCAGCGGAACTTCTCGTCTCCCGCGTCGACAACCGCCAGTCGCGGGTCATGAATCGGAAGACCGGGATGTTCCGCAAGCAGGACACCCAGCTCGAGGGAAGAGTCCGCGCCTACGCCGAGACGGAGATCCGGCGGGAGGCGACCCGGCGCGGCATCCTCAATCTTGCGACTCGAAACGGGCAGAAGCGGATGGCCGATCTTCTCAACGCCCTCGGCTTCGAGCGCATTCGTTTCGAAACGCAAAGCAATCAGATCCGCGGCTAGAATTAGCCGTTACCGTGGACGCCGTGATCCCGGCGAAGTCGCCAGGCCCGATCGATTTCTTCCATCAGCTCCGAGGTTCCGGTCGTCAACCATTCCTCGACGGCGGAAGCAATCAGCGGATCGAGCGGCTCGATGATGGCCAGACTCGCTGCCGCGGCAATCCGTTGAAGCGGCTTTCCGAGCGCCGCGATGGTGCGAGCCGCTCTCAGAATGTCCCACCCCAGCTCGACGTCCCGATTCATCCGCAGCATCCGATTCCCCGTCGAGGTCAATGCCGCGGCGGCTTCCCAGTTCGAGCGCCCGGCGGGTAGAGCCACCGGCACCAGATCAGCGAGCTCCCGCTCGTGCGCCAACGCGGCGACGTGCCGCTCCGTGGCGACCGTGAGCATCTCCAGATCGGTCTCGAACAGCGTCGAAAAAGACTCCTCGTCCAGATTCATCTTCTCCGCGAGGACGCGACGCGCCGTGGGGTCGACGTCGATCGGCACCGCGGCCAGAAACGACGCTCCATGTGTCTTTGCGATGGCGGCAATCGATTCGAGCGTCGCCAGCTCCGTCGTCACCGGAGGAATGACCGGAACCACGATTCCGAAGTTGAATCCGGCGGCGCGCGCCTTCTTCACCAGCTCCAGGAACCCGTTCGACTGGGAAGGCCATGACGCGATGGCCACAGTCAGGCTGGGATGAGGTGCGTCCGGTAGATCTCCATCGGACGTGATGAGCTCGAGAATCGGGAAACCAGCCGCGAGCGCCGCGCGAACCGCTTCTGCTCCGCGCCGGTAGATCAGCTCCGCGGGTCCGGAGGCTTCGACCAGAAGGGGTGGATGGACGTAGAGCGAGCGCTCGATCGTGGCGTCCACTCCCTCGGCGACCTCGACATCCTCTCCTTCGCTGGCGCTGGCCACGAGGTTCACCCAATCGACCACCACCGGACTGGTTCGGCGCGCCGAGTAGGGCATCGCCGTCCCCGCCGCCCAGAAGGGAGGATCCGGGGAGGTGTGGCGAAGCAGGCGGAGAAAGCCCCCTTTGCGATAGGTGATCAACGTGAGGTCCGGGAGACGTAGTGGGTCATGAAGCTGTGGGCGTATTTCGCCATCATGTCGATCTCGATGTTCGACCGGTCTCCCACTCTCGCTTCTCCGAGCGTCGTCTTCTGCAGAGTCTCGGGGATCAATGCGACCGAGAAGGAGCCGTGATCCGGCTGGACGACCGTGAGCGAGACTCCGTCGACCGCGATCGATCCCTTCTCGACGATCAGCGGCTCAAATTGCTGGAGGCCGGCCCAGCGATAGACGGCGAACTCGCCACGCTGTTCGATCGCCTCGAGTGCGGCGGTCGTGTCGACGTGGCCCTGGACCAGGTGTCCTCCCAGCCGCTCTCCGAGGGCGAGCGCGCGCTCGAGATTGACCCTCCGCCCAGGCTCCAGAGATGCGAGAGTGGTCAGTCGGAGCGTTTCATGCGACAGGTCCGCGGCGAAAGCGCCTTCAGCGGTGGGAATCGCGGTGAGACAGACTCCATTTACGGCGATGCTCTCGCCGTGAATGAGCGGCTCAGGATTCGAAGGACGCTGCACCTCGATCCTCGCGCCGTTCTCGCTCTGGTGGAACGCGATGACGGTACCGAGCTCCTGAATGAGGCCCGTGAACATCGCGCGGAGTCTACCGCGAGACCCGCGACTCCGTCAGCGGGCTTTAGCGCCCGGGCGATCCAGCTCGGAAAGACCTTCGAGTGGATATCCCGCAACCATCAGATCTCCCCCAAGGAGCTTGCTCTCGGCGAATCGAAATCGAAGTGCTCGCTCCAGATCACCGACTCCTTCCCCGCTGAAGAGCGCAGGCGCCTCGGATCCTCCGATGAACATGGGGGCGATGAAGATCACCATCTTCTGCCACAACCGCGAGCGGATGATGTCCGTCAGAATCTGAGATCCCCCCTCGGCGATCACCGATCGAATTCCGCGCGACCAGAGCTCGTCCAGTACGAGCTTAAGATCGAAGCGGCCCGCGGGCGCTTCGAGCGCGACGAACTCCACGCCCGGACGTGACAACGGGGCCGACGCGGAGAACACAAGCGTGCTCTGGCCATCAGAAAGCACCTGCGCATCCGGTGGCAGGTCGCCGGTCGCGTCGAGGACGACGCGAGTGAATCGGGTGGCCGGGCCGGCGAGTCCGAGCCGCCGGGTCAGGGCGGGGTCATCGTCGCGGACCGTTCCGCTTCCGACCAGAATCGCATCGAACTCCTCCCGCAGCGCAAGGCTGGCCTGCCTGGACTCCGCGGACGTGATCCAGCGGCTTTGACGAGTCGTCGTAGCCAGCTTTCCATCCAGGGAGACCCCGGCCTTGATCAGGAGGAATGGCGACTGAGTCCGGGACGTCCAGAGGAAAATCTCGTTCAATCGCTCGGCTTCGTCCGCGCAGGGACCCAATTCGACCCTGATTCCGGCGGAGCGCAGCTTCTCGATCCCTCGGCCATTCACTTCAGGATGTGGATCCTGAATCGCCACGACGACGCGGCCGGGAGCTGCGGCGATCAACGCATCGGCGCAAGGGGGAGTTCTGCCGAAGTGCGCGCACGGTTCCAGATTCACGAAGACGTCGGCTCCGGCTGGATTCTCCGAGCAATGGCTCAATGCCTCGATCTCGGCGTGGGGCGCTCCGGCCTGCCGGTGCCACCCTTCTCCGATGATTCGTCCGTTGCGCACGATCACGCATCCGACGCGGGGATTCGGGCTCACCGCATATCTGCCGTTTTGCGCGAGCTCGAGAGCACGCCGCATGAACGCTTCGTCCGGCACGAGGGAGATTATTGCAGAAGCCCGTTTCGGGCGCCCTTGCATGATGAAGGGCCTGAAGACAAAAGCCCTCCGGTTTCCCGGAGGGCTTCAGAAGACACCATGATCGCTTGCGGGTCAGGGAACGCGAACGACGAAATACGACGAGTTCGACTGACCGCGGAAGGTTCGCGTCACGTAAAAGCGGAGGTATTGACGGCTCTGCGCCCTCTCCACGATCCGCTGAACGTCGCCAGCAGTTCGGACCGCTTCGCCATTCAACTCCACGATCACATCGCCGTCGATCATCCCGGCTTCGCCCGCTGGTGAGACTGGCCGAACATGAGTGATGAGAACTCCATTCACGCCTGCGCCGATCCCGAACGTTCGACGCGCATCCGGCGTCAGTTCCTGGACCGAGATCCCGATCTTGCTGCGGGCCGACTCCGGATTCTCTCTCTCGTCGGGTCTCGTCACGGCCACACCATCCGCCGGCCGCTCCCCGGTCGGCACGACGATGGTCCGCCGGTCGCCGTTGCGGATCACTTCGACGCGAACGCGGGTTCCCGGCGGCTGATCGGAGACATAGTCGATGAGGTCCCGGCTGCGTTTCACCACCACATCGTCGACACGGATCACCACGTCGCCGCGGCGAAGCCCCGCCGCGGCGGCCGGCGAATCGGGCGAAACGCTCTGCACCAGGACGCCATCGGCATTGGGTAGCCCGAACGCCTCCTGGTAGCCCTGGTCGATCTCGTCGATGTTGATTCCGAGATATCCACGGACCACCCGTCCGCGCTCTTTGAGCTGCGGGTAGATCTTTTTGGCAATATTCACGGGCACTGCGAACCCGATGTTCTGGCCCGTTGCATAAATGGCTGTGTTGATGCCGATGACTTCACCGCGAAGGTTGAGGAGTGGGCCTCCGGAATTCCCCTGATTGATCGCCGCGTCGGTCTGGATGAAATTCTCGAATGACCGCGTGGCGTCGCTGAGTCCGAGGGATCGGCCCGTCGCGGAGATCACACCGACGGTCAGCGTATTTTCGAACTGGTGGGGATTTCCGATCGCGATGGCCCAGTCGCCCACGCGAAGGCGCTCGGAGTCTCCCAGCCGCACGGTCGGAAGACTGTCCTCGACATTGATCTTGAGGAGGGCGAGATCAGTGGCCGGATCGCGGCCGATGACCTCGGCGGAAGCGGTGCGGTTGCCATTGGCGAAATGGACTTCGATCTTGGAGGCACGCTCGACCACGTGATTGTTGGTGATGATGTAACCGTCGGGGGAGATGATGAATCCGGAACCTCCGCTGGGGCGAGGGAAGTCTTCCTCTGGAACTCCGGGACGTCGTTGTCCCGGCTGCGGGAAGAAGAAATCGAAGGGATTGACGCCGCGGCCGCGCTGATCAGAGGGAGAAATGATCTCGGTGCTGGTGATCGAGACCACGGCGGGCATCACGCGATCCGCGACATCCGCAAAGGAGGGGAGTGCGATGGGAGGAATCGTCCCTTCGACGGCCACCTGCTGAGCCGAGGATCCCGTCATCCAACCGAGGTCTGCGGTGAGAACCATTCCTGCGGCGACCGACGCGACGATGATCGCGGTGATCGACAAGTTTCGCTTCACGGTTTGTGTCAAGACTACCTCCTGGGTGATTTCGAGCGGACTCGGGGGACTGAAGCCGACGACATGGATGGAACGGCGCGTTTGCCCCGGATCTTGAGACGCACCAGCCCTTAGAATGTTTTCGAGCGCCCCGCTTGTTCCCCCCCTGCGAAGTGTGTCAGGGCCGTGTTACGAATGAATCGAGAGATCTTGAAGCCGTTCCAGATCGGTAGCGTGCGGATCGACCCCCCGCTCGCCCTCGCGCCCATGGCCGAGGTGACCGACACCTACTACCGCTCGCTGGTGAAGGAGCTGGGAGGGGTGGGCCTCGTGGTCTCCGAGTTCATTTCCGCGGAGGGGCTGACGCGGCAGAACGCGAGAAGCCACAACATGCTCGCGTTCTGCGAGGCGGAACGGCCCGTGGCGATTCAGATCTACGGCGGGGATCCCGATCGAATGGATGATGCCGCGGCCATCGTCGAGAACCAGGGCGTGGACATCGTCGACATCAATATGGGCTGTCCGGTGAAGAAGATCGTGAGCAGCGGAGCCGGATCGGCTCTGCTCAGGGATTTCGATCGGGCCGCCCGGGTCGTCGAGAAAATCCGGCGCCGGGTCCGGATCCCGGTGACCGTGAAGGTCCGCAAGGGGTGGGAGAGCGACGACGTCCTGCCCCTGCTCCGCCGGTTCGAGGAGATCGGTGTGAGCTCGATCGCCATCCACGGACGCACACGCCAGGAGGCTTATACCGGCGCGAGCGACTGGGGCTACATTGCCGCGGTCAAGAAAGAGCTTCGGATTCCCGTCTTCGGAAACGGAGACGTGAAGACACCCATGGACGCAGTCCGGATGTTCGAGCAGACCGGGTGTGACGGCGTCATGATCGGGCGTGCCGCACTTCACAATCCCTTCATCTTTCGCGACATTCTGGCCCATGTTTCCGGGATCGAAGTCGCGGAGGAATCGGCGCGGCGACTGGAAGCCATGGAGAGCTATCTCCGGAGAATCGACGCGGCTCCGCAGATCGAAAAGTGGAAGCTTCACAAGGCCCGGACGGTGCTGGGCTGGTTCTCGAAAGGGATTCCGAACGGTAAGCACCTGCGGCAAGGTCTTGCGGACATCACGTCGATTCGTGAAGTGCTCGAGCTCATGAACCGGACTCGCGATCTTCTCGCCGCCTGAGGGAGTGAACGCCATTGCGTTCATGAAGATGTTTCCTCCGCATATCTCTGCCGTTCTCGACGGTTACGAAATTCCCGCGGCTGCTCAGGCGGCGTTGTACGACCTCTATCTCTTCTTCGGATCTCCTGTTCTGGAGGCATTCGCAGACCTCGTGACCGTCCTTCCGTCGACCGCGCGAGTTCAGCCCGAAGATCTCTCCGATCTGAAGCTCATGGTCGTCGACCGTTTTCTGGAACGTTGGCATCCTCGCTGGCTGGAAGGCGCCCCCACTCCCTCGCTCTACCATCCTCGTGAGGCCGAAGGGAGAGCGGCGGGCTCCGCGGCTCCAGTCGGCGATTTCAACGAAGAAGGAGAGGGGCCCGCGGCGGAAAGCGCGCGCCTGGCTCGCGAGATCGTGGGAAAGAATGAGTCGCTTCCCCGCGGGATTCTCATCGTCTCCCGGCACGCCCATTTCGGCGGCCGCGCAAATACCGTTTCCTTCGACATCGTGGCGGCGGAGATCGAGCACGCCAAACAGCTGGGCCGTGCCGCGGGTCGCCAGCACACGCTCCCCGGATCGGCTGGCGCCACCACCGGCGCCATGGAGGGAGCCGCGGCACTTCTTTGGGAAATTCAGCCCAACGTTTACAAGCCTGAAGGGATGCGAAACCGGGAGATCTCGGCTCTCTTCCGCAAGCATCGCAACTGGCACGTCGCGACGCTGACCTCCGCGCTGATCTGGCTCCGGACGCGGTGCCCGGAGACCTGGATTCTCAAGGGCTCGGCCCTCGAGCTGACTCATGAGGTCAACCCCGCAGAGCCGATCGGCGAGCTCGTCCCGGAACATTACGACCGTACGGTTCACCGAGTCTGCTCCCATCTCGGGATCGTTCTCGACGACGCCCGCGAGAGCGACCGGGACCGGCTTCTCGGCTCGGTCCTGATGAATTCCGCGCTGGCTGCTGCCGTCAGTGCCGCACCGCCCGGATCTTTTCTCTGGCGAGTCCATTGGCGGGCGGACGCGTGAGGCAGGAAAATCGTCGATATGATGATTTCCCAATCGCCGCTGGGCGGGACTTTCGCCAGCCGCGGCCTTGAAAGTCAGGGCGGAAGAGTCGTGGGAAGGGCATTCATGACATCCTTGTTCCCCCTCCCGCAATGAGCACCTCAGCCGTCAAAAGCCGCGTCGGAATGATCTCCCTAGGCTGCCCCAAGAATCTCGTCGATGCCGAGATCATGCTGGGGCAGCTTCAGCAGGAGTCCGACGTCGAGCTGACCTCCGACCTCGCTGAAGCGGACGTCGTCATCGTGAACACCTGCGGGTTCATCGACGCGGCCAAGCAGGAATCGATCGATACGATCCTGGAAATCGCGGAGCGGAAAAAGGGCAGGGTGCGACGGCTGGTCGTCACCGGCTGCATGGTTCAGAAGTACCGCGGCGAGCTTAAAGAAGCGATTCCGGAGATCGACGCTTTCGTCGGTCTGGATCATCTCGAAGGAATCACCGCTGCGGTCTCAGGCAGAATTGGTGATTCGCTGGCACCCGTCGGACGGAAGATGTCCGTGCGACTCTACGAGGATCTCCCCCGTGTGCTGACGCATGGGAAGGGCCATGCGTACCTCAAAGTGTCGGAGGGGTGCTCGAATCCGTGCACGTTCTGCGCAATTCCGCAGATGCGCGGGAAGTTCCGCAGCCGAACGATCGATTCACTGGTGGCTGAAGCGAGGCAGCTCGAAGCAGGCGGGGTTCGGGAGCTCTGTCTCATCGCCCAGGACACCACGCGCTATGGGCAGGACCTCGGCCTCGAGAGCGGTCTGACTCGGCTGGTGGAAAGGCTGCTGGCGGAGACCGGCTTTCCCTGGATCCGTTTTCTCTATGCCTATCCGGGAAGCCTCGACTGGTCGTTGTTCGAACTGATGGGACGGGAGCGGCGCTTCCTTTCGTACTGCGACATCCCCCTGCAGCACGTCAGCGCGAACGTTCTGAGTCGAATGCGCCGCCCGGGCTCGCCCGCGGCGTATCGCGAAATGATCGAGCGTATGCGCGAGCTCGCTCCCGACATCACCCTCCGCACGACGTTCATTGCCGGACATCCGGGTGAGACGCCGAAGGATTTCGGCGAGCTTCATGATTTCATCGAGTGGGCCAGATTCGATCACCTCGGTGTATTTCCCTACTCGCCGGAAGACGGAACACTGGCCGGCCGGATGGATGACGTTCCCACTCGCAAGACGGCGAATCGTCGTATGGCTCGCCTGATGGAGTTGCAGCAGTCCATTGCTCGTGAGAAGAACGAGGCAAGGCTCGGGCGGACGTTCGAGGCAATGATCACCGGCGTTTGCGAAGAAACCGAACATCTTCTCGAGGGGAGGCTCCAGGGACAGGCTCCGGAGATCGACGGACGGCTCCTCATCAATGATGGAATCGATCTTCTCCCTGGAGATCTCCCGGCGTTCGCCCGTGTGGAGATCAGCGACGCCCACCCCTACGATCTCGTCGGCGCCGTCGTCTCCGCCTAGGGTCACATCTTCGTTTTTCGCTGCGTCTAAGCCGAAAAACGAAGATCTGACCCCATTCGGATTGAGGAGACAAACGTCTCTCCTCGGTTTTCTCTCACAACTTTGAGTTTTTAGAAGGACCGGAGAGGGGGAGGCTAAAAGGGAGACAAACGAGCGACGTCAAGGAGGTTTAGCCGGCTCGAAGGTAGACTTTTCCTGGATTAGCGTTTGGCAACGAACTCTCCGAGACGGCTTTTTGGAGGAGGCGCGGGCCGGATCAATTCCCGGCAGCGGCCAAGGCGGTTCGCAAAATCAGGATCTCGGGCAGCCTGTTCATCACAAAGCCGGATCATCGACGACACATAGCCGACGCTTCGGAGGCCGAGTGCATCTGCAATTTCACGCAGCATCAGCTTTCCTTCATGCCAGCCGAGATGGGCCGCGATCGACCGGAGGTCGCCACCTCGATTGCGACGAATCGAAGCCCGCGGAACCCGGTTTTCGCGCGCTACTACTTTGACGATCCTGGGCATCCGGGGACGTCCGACGTGCCGCTGAGCCTTCGGATGCTCGACGCTTCGTTGTTCCCGCTCGATCCGCTCTCGTACTTTTGCGATGAATTCGGGCCCGCCAAGAAAAACCTGACCGACGAGCTTCTCCCAGGGGTTTGTAACCGGCTCAAGCGTTTCGACGAACTGTCTGTAGTTCGCGCGTGCTCTTTCCAGATCCGGTCCGAATCGGCTCAGCCCTGGCTCAATGCTGAGCCACTCGGGGGCGGGCTCCAAACCGATCTTCGCTCGATAGCTGCTCCATTTCCAATCCGCTGGATTTTTTACGAGGCCCGCTCGAACCGGATTGAGAGTCAAATAGCGGCAGACTTCCTCGAGATACTCGTCACTCGAGATTAGCCCGCTCCAGAAACGACCCTGGACGAGATGACCACGGCGCCCATGCCGCTTGTTGAACCGCTGCGCGTAGCACTGAAGCAACCACTTCATTCCGCGGGAAACATTGGCTTCCGTCATTTCGGCGATCACGTGGATGTGATTCCCCATCAACGTGTAGTCGATGAGAATCCAGCGAAAACGCCGGACGGTTTGACCCAGCAATGAAATGAAAAGTCTGCGGTCGTCGTCGTCGACGAAAATCATCTGGTCATTCACGCCGCGTGAAGTCAGATGCCATACAGCGCCCGGAAAATCGATTCGAAGTGGTCGCGCCATCGAGACCGAGGCTACCTCGGTCGAAATAAAAATTCCGAGGGAGTTACCAAACCGAGGTGCTTTTGAGCCTCAAACTCCTCGGATCGGAAACTCGATTCCACGTTGCGTAGACCGGCCAAACGAACAGCGGATCCGGAGCGGATCCAGGAGCGGATCCAGGGGTCAGATCTTCGTTTTTCCGAGACGCAAAAAAAAGAAAAAACGAAGATGTGACCCCATAGAGGCGTGACCGAAAAACGAAGATGTGACCCTACTCCCTAAACGAAGATGTGACCCTGCTCCAACCTACTCCAGTCCGGGGAGGGGGGGGGCGTCGGGGGTGCCGGCGTCGATTCCGAGCAGATGTCCGAGGCTTCTGGCGAGCTGCTGGATCTCGACGCGGCTGTCGATCCTGCGCGCCGGGATGCCGTTCCCCCAGAGCATCAGGAGGACGTGCTGATCGGCCTCGACCGCCTGCCCATGCGTGGAACCCGTCGTCCCTCCGCTGTAAATCCACCCCGGTTTGAGATAGGCGATCACATCGCCCGAGCGATCGGCATAAAAGGAGAGGCGCGCTGCCCTCTCGATCTCACTCTTCGGCGCACGAACGACAGAGAGATCGCTGGCCGTGAACGCTTCCGCGACTCCCTCGATCTCGAGAAGCGAGTCGCGCGTGGCGCGGCGAACGCTCTCCGGATCGAGACCGAGCGCTTCGATGCGCGGCCAATTCAGATAGAAGTTCGGAGTGGTGGTGCGGAGGATGAGCCGATGATCGACAGGAGACTCAGCCGGCAGCTCGACGCCGAGCCGCTGGGCGATCCGGGTTTCGAGGGTTCTGCGATGAGGCGGCATCTCGCCGATCGTCTTGACCCTGTTCGCTGAATATCCGAACGCCACCCGGCCGGCATCCCGGCCACGCGCACGCGCGAGCTCCGGGATGGCTTGAATGCCATGGTCCGCCGTGACCGCGACCGTGACCCGATCGCCGAAGCGGCGCTCGAGATCATCGAGAAAAACGGCCAGTGAGCGGTCGAGCCGCAGGACGGCATCCGCGACCTCGAGCGAATCGGGCCCGTAGAGATGACCGAGGTAGTCCATGGCCGACAATCCGACCCAGAGAACATCCGGCGCGCCATCCTCGCGGCCCATCCATTCCACATCGATCACGTGCCGCGCAAACTCGAGTACGAGGTCGTTGGCAAAGGGCGTGTAGAGAAACTGGCCGACCGACGTCACTTCGTGAGGGAACTGAGTCGAGCCCGCCGAGCTCCCCTTGTGCTGCCGAAGCTCCGGAGGGTCGTCCGTCCGGACCGCTCCGCCTGCAACATCCTGCAGCGGCTCCCATCGGGGATTCGCTGCGATGAATGACTCGAGACGCTCGTTGAAATCGAGAACTCTGGGATTGAACTGGTAATAGCTCGA
>DATLEY010000137.1:0-14615 GCA_035525215.1 Thermoanaerobaculia bacterium
GCCGTCGCCATGACCTCGTCGATCAACATCGGGATCCGCCACGTCCTCCCGATCTATCCGCTGCTCGCCGTCGTGGCGGGGTGGTGGTGCGGTGCGGCCCTGCGGCTCGGGCGGGGAGGGGAGGAGGAATCGGTCGCCACCCACCCCGGGGCGGGCTGGAAGCCCGCACCACACCTCTCGAAGCATGCGCTCGTCGCGGTGCTGCTTGTCTGGCAGCTCGCCGGCGCCGTCCGCGCGTGGCCCGACTACCTCGCCTGGTTCAACGCGATCGCCGGCGATGAGCCGCAGGAGTGGCTGCTCGACAGCAACCTCGACTGGGGGCAGGACCTGCTGCGCCTCGAAGAGGAAGCGAGGCGCCGCGGCATCGACCGCCTCGCCCTCTCCTACTTCGGCTCCGCCCTGCCCGCCCGCCATGACCTCCCCCCCCTCCGCCCCGCCCACGCGACGCGCCCCACCACCGGCTGGATCGCCGTGAGCTGGATGAACCGCAAAGGCATCGGCCTGCTCTCCGCCGAGCCGCTCTACCGCTGGCTCGATCCCCACGAGCCGGTCGCCACGATCGGGAAGTCGATCCTGCTCTACTACATTCCGGAGGAGAGAGAGTGAAGAGTGAAGAGCGCCGCTTCGCGGCAAATGCACCGCTTCGCGCGCCGCGCGAGCGGCGCGGAAGCCCCCTCACCCGCCTGCGCCTCCCGTCGGTCGGCTCCGGCACCCTCTCCCAGAGGGAGAGGGGACGCCTCGCGGCGCCCGAGTGAAGAAAAGGAACCCCTCATGCCACGGAGTCATGATCGAGAAAGCGGCTTCGTAGCGCGGACCTGAGAGGCGGGGATTGCCATCACACTCGAGCTGGGCGACTGCGCGAACCAGCATGACGCCCTTTTTACATTCTGCATTCTGCATTCTGCCTTCGCTCCACGTCATGTGGACCCGCGGGCGAGATCTCGAGCGCCTCCGGCCGCCCACCCCCACCGGCCAACGACACCGGCCGAGGCGGCGGGAGCGATGCGCGGTACCGCCCTCCCGCCGGGGATGAAATCCCCGGCCACATGGAATCCGCTGGCGGGCGGTGGTAAAGCGTAGAACGAACCCGAACCCGCAACGCAGTTCACGACTCGACGCCTACCTTTCTGGATTCTTCATTCTGCATTCTGCATTCTGCATTCCTGCCGCACCCCCCGACCCCCCCCAACCCCCCGACCCCACCCCACCCCCCACCCCACCCCACCCCCCACCCCCCCCACCCTGCGGATTTCCCCCTCTCCCCTCGAAATCCCGGACTTTTCCACACCGCGCGAAATCCCCTCCACCCGCCCCCTTCCCCCGTCCCGAACCGCTGTCGATTTCCTCGGCGGATCCTGCGGATATCCTCCCTCCGAAAGCGGCGGAAATCGGCCCCGAAATCATGCGGAACGGCTGCGGGTTTCCTGTGGAAAAAGGGGTGGTTTCCTGTTGAAATCGCTGCGGAATTCCTGTCGGACTCGAGTGGAAAAGCGGCGGATATACTCCGGAAAAGCTGTCGGAGTTAAGTTGAAGAATACATGGTACTTACCCAATGAATAGTGGTGTCTGCCGAACCCAGCCACAAGATGTTGTGGTCCCTTCTTGACACAGGCTTCACACAGGTCTATAACGGTCCCCAGTCCACCCCACAACAGATGGAGTCTTCATGGGAGGGTTGATGAAGAATTCGAAGGGTCAAGAGCGCCTGGCGGTTCGTACGCCAGTCCGCGCGGTCTCGCTCCACATCCGCGACTATCAGGTCACGGTGAAGGTGCGCGGGCCGGTGCCGACGACCAAGCCGCAGGCGATGCGCTGATCCCCCGAACCGGGGAACCCGCCCCGGGGTTTCATCATGGCGAGCGAGTGACGAAGACAGGACAGAACGCGATGCACACCCATCCCCGAACCTCGAGTCGTTGCGTGGCCGTGCGGGCCGGACTACCGGCGCGGCCGCGGAGCGGCGGGGGAGAATCGAATCGCCGGAGCCGGCTCGAGGCGGCTCCGGCGACCATCCGAACGATCGACATCGGCGCAGCGCACCCCCGTATCGTCTGACGCCGCCTCGGGCGGCATGGCCGGCGCACCCTGGTGCGCCGTTTTCTTTGAAGCGAACCCGGGCGTGCGCCGAGGGGCCCGCCCGCCGGAAACGAGAAGCTCGCAGCCGCCGCAGTTGTTCAGCAGAGAGGAGAGTGGGCCATGACGACGATGGACATCACCGCGCGCGAGGGACTTCCGATCCGCCGTCCCCGTGTCGAGACCAGAGCGGGGGGGATCGAGTTCCCGCGCTGGTTCACGCGCGAGGGCGTCGATCCTTACGACACGGTCGAGTGGGAGCTCCGCAGCGCCGTCATCGCCAACGAGAAGGGCCAGGTCGTCTTCGAGCAGGCCGGCGTCGAGGTGCCGAAGTTCTGGTCGCAGATGGCCACCAACGTCGTCGTCTCCAAATACTTCCGCGGCCACCTCGGCTCGCCGGACCGCGAGTCCTCCGTCCGGCAGCTCGTCGGACGCGTCGTTCGGACCATGACGGGATGGGGGCGGGAGGGTGGATACTTCGCCTCCGAACCGGATGGTGATGCATTCCGTGATGAGCTGACCCACGTCCTCCTCTATCAGATGGCGGCCTTCAACTCCCCCGTCTGGTTCAACGTCGGCATCGAGCCGCGCCCCCAGTGCTCGGCCTGCTTCATCAACTCCGTCGAGGACCGCATGGACTCGATCCTCGGCCTCGCCAGAACCGAGGGGATGCTCTTCAAGTACGGCTCGGGGACCGGATCGAACCTCTCCGCGATCCGCTCGAGCAAGGAGCTCCTCGCCGGCGGCGGCACCGCCTCCGGGCCGGTCAGCTTCATGAAGGGCTACGACTCGTTCGCCGGCGTCATCAAGTCGGGCGGCAAGACGCGCCGCGCCGCGAAGATGGTCATCCTCAACGCCGACCACCCCGACATCGTCGAGTTCGTGAACTCGAAAGCCGAGGAGGAGAAGAAGGCGTGGGCGCTGATCGCGGCGGGGTACGATCCTGCCTTCAACGCCGTCGGCGGCGCCTACGAATCGGTGCAGTTCCAGAACGCCAACCACTCCGTGCGCGTCACCGACGAGTTCATGCGCGCCTCGGAGAAGGACGCCGACTGGACGACCTGGTCGGTCACCGAGCCGAAGCGCCCGATGTCGACCCTCAAGGCGCGCGCGCTCATGCGCCAGATCGCCGACTCCGCCTGGCTCTGCGGCGACCCCGGCATGCAGTTCGACACCACCGTCAACGACTGGCATCCCTGCTCGAACACCTCGAGGATCAACGCCTCCAACCCCTGCTCGGAGTACATGTTCCTCGACGACTCCGCCTGCAACCTCGCCTCGCTCAACCTCATGAAGTTCTACACCGAGGAGAAGGGGTTCGAGGCCGAGGCGTATCGCGCGGCGCTCCGGACGGTGATCACGGCGCAGGAGATCGTCGTCGACTTCTCGAGCTACCCGACGCCGGCGATCGAGAAGAACTCGCACGAGTACCGCCCCCTCGGCATCGGCTACGCGAACCTCGGCGCACTGCTCATGGCGCGCGGCCTGCCGTACGACAGCGACGAGGGGCGTGACTACGCCGCGGCCATCACCTCGATCCTCTCGGGCGAGAGCTACGCGCAGTCGGCGCGCATCGCCGCGAAGGTCGGGACGTTCGAGGGGTATCGGAAGAACGAGCAGCCCTTCCTCCGCGTCATCGACAAGCATCGCCGCGCCGCGTACGGGATCAACGACCGGACCGTCCCCGCCGAGCTCCTCGCCACCGCCCGCCGCGTGTGGGACGAGGCCTACGCACTCGGCGAGAAGTTCGGATACCGCAACGCGCAGATCTCGGTGCTCGCCCCGACCGGCACGATCGCCTTCATGATGGATTGCGACACGACGGGCGTCGAGCCCGACATCGCTCTGGTCAAGTACAAGAAGCTCGTCGGCGGCGGCATGCTGAAGATCGTCAACAACACCGTGCCGATCGCCCTCAAGCGCCTCGGGTACGAGCAGAAGCAGATCAACGAGATCGTCCGCTACATCGACGAGAACGACACGATCGAGGGGGCGCCGCACCTGGTCGACTCGCACCTCCCGGTCTTCGACTGCGCCTTCAAGCCGGCCAACGGCATGCGCTCGATCCAGTGGATGGGACATCTCCGGATGATGGGGGCGGTGCAGCCCTTCATCTCGGGCGCCATCTCGAAGACCATCAACATGCCGAACGAGTCGACGGTGGAGGACATCGAGCAGGCGTATTACGAAGCGTGGAAGCTCGGCCTCAAGGCGGTGGCGGTCTACCGTGACGGCTGCAAGCGCAGCCAGCCGCTCTCGACGAAGAAGGACGAGGCGAAGGCGGCCGGCAATTCAGCTATCGGCGCAGCCGTCGGCGCATCTATCGGCGACGAGCCGCGGCCGGCGCGGCGGAAGCTCCCCGACGAGCGGGAGTCGATCACGCACAAGTTCTCGGTCGGCGGCCATGAGGGCTACATCACGGTCGGCAAGTACGAGGACGGCACGCCGGGCGAGATCTTCGTGACGATGGCGAAGGAAGGCTCGACGATCTCGGGTCTGATGGACAGCTTCGCCCTCATGACCTCGATCGCGCTGCAGCACGGCGTCCCGCTGCAGCTCCTCGTCGACAAGTTCACGCACACCCGTTTCGAGCCCTCGGGCTTCACGAAGAACCTCGAGATCCCGATGGCGAAGTCGATCATGGACTACATCTTCAAGTGGCTTGCGATCAAGTTCCTCAGCCCCGACAGCCAGGACGAAGCCGGCGTGATCCGCCGCGGCGGCGGCGGCAACGAAGGCTCCGGCGGTGGTGGTGTGGTGCGGGCTTCCAGCCCGCCCTCGGGCGGGGGCTCGGGCGCGGGCTCGACCTCCGGCGCCGACGCCGCCTCGACCACATCTCCCAAACCCTCCTCCACCAACGTCGTCGCCCTCAACAAGGACGACAAGAGCTTCGTGCGGAACCTCGCGACCCCCTCGGGACTCCCGCTGAGCGCGGCCCCGCGCCCCCTCACCCCCGGGGGCGGCCAGGCGGTCGTCATGCTCCCCGAGCGCTCCGCCGACGCCCCCCGCCCCAAAACCACCTTCCTCGCCCAGGCCGACGCCCCATCCTGCAGCGACTGCGGCTCGATCATGGTCAGAAACGGGGCCTGCTACAAATGTTTGAATTGCGGCAGCACGAGCGGGTGTTCGTAAGCGCCGATCCAGATTCTTCCAGGAAGAGCGGCGCAGGCCGCTCTTTTTTGTATGCTTTGGATCGGATCGAGTGAGTTGAGGAATGACGATCAAGGAAGCAGCAACCTTGCTGGGATGGAGGCCGGACAGCGTCAAAGCGGCAATCGAGACTGGTGTGACGTTGTCCCGGACCGGCCGATTTATCAAGCTCTCTGCCGATGATATCAGCGGTAACTTTCATATTTCAGATGAGGCTCTCGAAGATTTCGTCTCCGCATATGAAGACGAGGAGCCCGGCCGTCACCCGCCTGTCCAGGTGCGCCGAGAACTCTTGGTCGAGTCTGGACATTTATGTGCCATCTGCAGATCTTCCGGGCCACTCGAGTTTCATCACATTATCGAGTTCGCAGAACTAAGACATCATGATCCAGTACACATGCTTGCCGTGTGCCCGAACTGCCATGCGAAAGCGACGGTCGGCCAGATCGACGTGCTCTCGCAGAGGATGTACAAAACACGACTGCAGAGCCAGGCACTCGTGAGACAGTTCACGTCGGACGCGCTGCGGCCGGATTCCGCAATTCGGTTCAGCTGGGACGATCTTAAGACTGTTATCACCGGCATGCGGACTCTCATTTCGGCAGCAACCCCACAATCCAGTGCCGAAGACTTCACGATTGTGGATCTTGACAAGAAAAACCGTCTCAATGAGTTGGGCCGCGAGTACTTCGAGTACATGCGGCAGCACCATGAGCCTTTCTTCGGCCGCATAACCGCCTTTCTTTCAGATCCAACGAATCAGCACGTGGCAACAACGTACTTCGCAATCGTCGACGAGCTCAGGTCGAAGCTCGCGGCAGGAAGATCCCAGTTTGCCAGCTTTGAAGAAGCTCTTCTACGGTTCGTGGAGCTCGCGACTCAGCAGTGGCCTCATGGAAATAAAGAGCGGGCGGTACTGACGATTCTTTTGAGCTTCATGTATTTTAACTGTGATATCGGTCGAAAGTCATGATTCGTGCTCACAAGTATCTGGATCTTGCAACTTGCGTCGTGTCCGTCGCGGCACACATTCTTGAGCTGCTTTTGGTTAATAGAGCTATGGATGTGCGCGAGCTTTGGGAAGTCCTCGAGGTTAGGCTCGGCGATCGTGCGCGCTTCAACGTTCTCGATGCGCTGAATCTGTTATTTCTTCTGGGCAAAGTCGACTACGACGCCACGGCAGATGTCCTTTTTCTGAGGGAAGCGCGGTGAAGCTATCCGCTCTTTATGCGAATGACGCGGACGTCTTTCCGCCGATTTTGTTCGCGAACGGATTTAATGTCGTGTTTGCGCAGGTCCGTGAACCGAAGCGGTCGACTCTCGACTCGCACAATTTAGGGAAAACGTTTTTGGCGTCTGTTCTGAACTTCGCTCTGTTAGCTGATCTGGATGGTGACCATCCGTTTAAGGCACTTCCTGAGACCTTCGGACACTTCGTGTTTTTTCTTGAGGTTCACACGAACTCAGGAAGGTTCATCACTATTCGCCGGCCGGTTACCGGCCGAGCCGCGATAAGCATTCACGTTGGAGCGAACGGTGGTGACGACCTACGCGAATCTTCCGATGAGTTTTGGACGTATCGAAATTTGTCACTTCACAAAGCTCGTGAGATTCTCGACGCGGACCTCAATCTGGACGCGATCAGTCCGTACGACTTTCGAAAAGGAATCGGGTACTTCCTCCGAAAGCAGTCAGATTACGCGGAAATTTTTCGAATTACGAAATTCGCACGAGGAAAGGATCGAGATTGGAAGCCATTCATGGCAAAGCTGCTGGGGTTCGACGGAGATCTTGTCGAGCGTAAGTACGGATTGGATACTACGCTTGATGAGCTCAAACGTCAGAAACAGCTTTTCGAATCGGAGGCGGAGTTTAGGAGTGCTGAGTACGATGAGATTCGCGGATTGATCGATCTTAGAGCAAGAGCTCTTGAGAAGCTGAACAGCGAGGCGTCATCGTTAGATTTCGGAGCTGTTGATGCGCGAGTGAGCTCCGACACGGTCTCTCAGCTCGAGCGCGAGATCGCATCAATGAACGAACGTCGATACGTCCTCGAGTATGAGACGAGCGAAATCGAAGTTGCTGGCGAGAGCTCGATCGGCTTCGACTTGGAAAGAGTGAACCGAGTGTTTGCAGAAGCCGGAGTCGAATTCCCGAACCAATTAGCTCGCACTTATGAAGATCTTATCGCATTCAATCGAAGCCTTTCTGCTGAGCGTTCGCAGCGCCTGCGCGCGCGGCTCCGAGAGATTCAAGCCGAACTGACACGCTTGAACTTGTCGCTGGCTGAGCTCAATCAAAATCGAGATAGAGCGCTCACACTTCTAAAGTCATCGTCAATGCTCGAAAAGCTGCGGCTCCTCCAGTCACAGATCGTTGGGGCCGAACGCGAGCTAGCAGAGCTACGAGCAAAGCAGACCGTACTTAATCGTGCGGCTGACGTCCAGGGCCGGATAACAGAATCGGAGGCGGACCTCGGGCGCATCGTTGAAGAGATCCGAAAGCAGATTCGAACCGAAAACCGCACCTTTGATGAGATTCGACGGACGTTTTCGGAATTTGTCGAGGAGGTTCTCAGCGTCCAAGCGTTATTAAGTGTCGAGGTGAACGACTGGGGGAACTTGGAATTCAGAGTCCGGACCCTTGATTTTGCACGTGCCAAGCGGGAAACGCATGAAGCCGCCGGGATGTCGTACCAAAAAATTCTCTGCGCCTGCTTCGATTTGGCGTTGCTGACGGTGCATCAGGACGAGGGATTTTACAGGTTCGCGTACCACGACGGAATTTTCGAGGGTCTCGATAATCGTAAGAAACGTAACCTGGTCGGTCTTCTTCGACGGGTGTGCACCGACTTCCAGATACAACACATACTAACGGTTATTGACTCGGACCTTCCGAGAGACGAGGCTGACGCCAAACTCTTCTTCACGCAAGAAGAAATAGTTCGCGAACTGCACGACAGAGGCGACGATGGCAGGCTATTTAGAATGGCAAAGTTCTGACCTGGAGCAAACGTCGCCGCATGAGTGAGAGCGAGGTCAGGTTGAATTCGCCATAGTTATTGTTCACGTTCATCCAGCGGCCGCCGCGGAAGTCGTGATAGCCCCATCCGCTCCGGTGGAATCGGTAGTCGGCGTCCCAGGTGACGCAGGTCCCGTCGAGCTCGCGGCCCTGCATCTCGAACTCGGTCGCCGCGTTCTCGACGTAGTAGCTCCATCGCGTGTGGTCCTTTCCTTCGAGGAACCACTTCACCGGGTTAATGTCGACACGGACATCGATGCCCGGGGCTTGAGGCGCATCGCTTTCGAGGACGCGACAGGCCGTACTGCTCGGATCTGCGCGCGCAGCTACGCACCGAGGGCTTTGCCACCATCGACGCCTCGTGTCACGATCAGCGTCAGGCTGACGCAGATGGCGAGGTATTCGAAAGCTCTTGCACCCACGCCTCTTTGAAATCTTGCATCGCTACTGAAAACAACTCCTCGAATCGGGGAAGATGAAACCGTGCGTCCTGGATCAGGAGTGATTCCAATAGCAGGAGGTGTGCAAGCCAGACAGTGTGGTCTACGCTTTCATGGCTCGGTTCAGTCACGGTAAGTGTCTTCCCGGCGTGAACGAAGCGAGCAGATATCGATTTCAGCGAAGCATGCGTGTGACCCATCGGATCGAAGTACCCAAAGACGGTCAGCTTCCGCAGGCGATCGCGTGTTCGTGCCGCCTCCTTTTGCTCGGCGACCGTTTTCAACTGCTCGATCTGCTTCTCAGTGTGCGATGCCATCGCCACAACGTCGAGCTTGTTCCAAGTATGGTTCAACCGCATAGTGTTGCATGCCTTGCAATCCGTCACGAGATATTCGTGTTCAATAGTCTTTGCTTCTTCCTCCAACTGCTGCAGCTTCTCTTCGTAGCCCTCGGGCAGTCCAAGGACGTCCTTAATGCGGCGGCCGAGTTTCCTGCGTTGGATGATGTCGTAGTTCGCGAAACTCATTGCCTCATCAGGGTGGTGGTGTAGATACCGAGCAGTAATGAGGCGCTCAAACATTCCGCGTATGAGAGCTAGCGCGCTTTCAGGGCGGCTCTCCGTGCTCAACAGGACGATATCGTCAAAGTCAGAGGCGATCCGCCGGCCGAGACCGAATACCATCAGACCTGCCGCCTCTGATGACGGTTGTCGATCGAACGCCAGATCAACGAGTGCCCGCAGAGACCCAAAGCTTGCGATGAACGCGTCTTGCCGCTGCCGAAAGCGTATCGATTCGGTCAAGCGATGTTTCAAGACCGTAGGAGGTGAAGGAGCGGCGCCCAGCGTACGGACGAGCCGATACCAAAGTGCCTTCGCCGCACGTGACACTTGCCATCCTATACTACGCAAGGCGTCACGGATTGCCATTTCTTGTTGTCGCCGCTCTTTCGGTTTGACGCGACACGGTCAGGTTCAATGTGAGGGACGAGGGTCAGGTCCTGAAATCGCCACGATCATTTATGCTCGCCAAGCTTGGGAAGCCTTTCGCCGGTGTGAGTGGTACACCTGCCACCCGTAGCCCGAGCCGTCGGCCCTGAATCTCGAGAGCCGCTCGGGCGGACGGACGCTGGATAGCCTCCCCTTCTGCTGGATCGCGCGAGCGGATCGGATAAACGAGCACCGATTCGACGTCGCTCGCCTCGAAAACGGCCGCGTAGGCCAGTACTTGATGCAGGTCATGTCGGTGCTGCTCCCGGATCTCCTCCGCCACTTCCATCCAGCGCGACTCGGTGAACTCGAGGAAGTGACTCTTGTACTTGGCATCGAAGATCCAGATCGAGTCGCCGCGTCGGACGACGAGGTCTGGAATCAGCGACTTCATCGTCGAGACGCCGCCGCGGTCCCATTCGATCGGGATGAGGGTCTGAAGCTGACGCCCGGTTTTCACTTCCCCGCCGATGTCGTGGGCCCACTCGCGGACGAGATGTTCGACCCAACTCTCGAACAGTTCCTGCATCGACAGCGACCAGGCTAGGCCGTCGGTTTCGGTCTGCCCGGCGAGGCCGCGCTCGTCGACGATCCAGCCGAGGGCCTGGATGCCGTTCTGGAGAATCGCGGAAGAGAGCGAGAGGCGGGAGAATCGGTCGAGAGTGCCGCGGGTCGGCGGACGCTCGAGGACGTCGCGAGTTTCATCGAGAAGGCGGTTCGCCATGTCAACCAGCGCGCGCGCGATCGGATCCTCGGTCGCATGCACCGCCAGCGATTCCCGGACTCGTCCCACGCCCCACCGGATGAATCCGCGAAGCAGGACGTCATGCCCGAGGTCGGGATAGCGGCAGGGGAGAAGGTGAGGCGTGCCGCGGGCGAGCTGCTTGGTGTACTCCGGCCAGAGGATTTGCCCTCGCGGAGTCTGCCGAAGTTCTTCGTAGACGTGGAATCCTCGACGGAGCTCTCGAAGAAGCGCTTCCAGGCGTTGGAGGAGCGGTCCAGCCAGCACCCACGAGGGAGTCTCCTTGGCGCTCCCCGGAACGAGCGGCATCTCCAAGATCTGAGGCCGCGCCGACCATCCGGTCCGCTGCATGACCGGACCGATCCCGCTCCACCCAAATCGCGGCTCGACCACGATTCCGCCTCGGATCTTCCGCGTGTCCGGCGATCGGAGCGGGACCGCTCCGATCATCCCTGCCGAGCGAAGCCGGAGCGAGAGCTCGGTCTCCGTCGGTGTGAACTGAGGACTCAGCTCGAGCGCTTCGAACTGCGGGCGGTTCGCCGCGAGGAAGGCGTCCGCGTGCTGGTTCCAGCTCGGATCGCGCCCGCCGATGCCGAATGCGGTGATCGGGATCGCGGGCGAGATGTCCTGGTCGGTCAGCTTGTAGAGGACGCGATCGCGTGGCGTCCACGAGGCGACCGGAGCGCGGCGGCGATAGCTACCCCGCCGCGCCATCCTGCACCGCTCCCTCGAGCCAATCGATATAGGCGCGCAGCTCACTCTCGGCAGGTCCGAGCCGCCCTTCGCGGAGGTAGTCACGGAGGAGAGGGATGACCTCGTAGCGGAGCCGACGACGGAGCTCTCCTTCCGAATTCGCGAGAAAGTAGGCGTGCCCCGGAAGCAGCGAAAGCGAGTCGTCTGGCGCATAGAGGACGAACACGTCCTGCAGTTTCGAGAACGCTTCGGTTGCCAGCGGAAGATCCTGCTCGCGGATGACCTCGATGTCTGGCCAGAGATCGACGAAGGCGAAGCGGCGCCGGACGGCGAGGTCCATGAGCGCGATCGAGCGATCGGCGGTATTCATCGTCCCGAGGATGAAGAGACTTTTCGGAATCGAGAGCGAATCGTCACCGTCTTTTAGCGGCTGGGGAAGTTTGACGACGCGCCCTTGGCCGGCTCCGATCTCGCGCGGTTCGAGAAGATAGATCGCTTCTCCGAGGACGCGGCCGAGGTCTGCGCGATTGATTTCGTCGATGACGAGAAGGGAATCGGAGCCATCCGCGGACTGAATTGCGTCGACCAGCCAGCCGGAGCGGATGTCGAACTTCAATTCCTGGCTCTCGACCGAAGGGGCGATCCCGGCGACGAATGTCTCGTAGGTGACGGCCGAATGGAACTGCACCGTTCTCCCGTGGCCTTGAAACTGATTTTCTCGGAGGCGGTCCGCCATCCGGGTCTTGCCTGTTCCGGGTGGCCCTTGAAGGATGACGAAGCGTCGCTCTCGGAGGAGGTCGTGGACGTCGGCTTCAGATACGCGCGGAAAAATGAATGCGCGGAGATCGTTCAGGAGGTCCTGCACTTCCGATTCTGCTGCCTTGAGCGTCTTCCACTGGCGCTCGAAGGCGTAGAGATCGAGAAATGCCTGAACCACGGGGCGCGCCTTGTCGGGGTCGCGGGGTACCTCGACCGCGGCGTAGATGTACTGGCCATACTTCTTGAAGACGTTCTCGAATGCCGGGAACCTCTCCGTGACGATTCTGGGCATGTCTTCGAGAAGGTTGGCGGGATCCGACTTCGCCCAGGCATCGAGGCCGTGCTCCTGCCGGAGGTAACGGGCGAGCGCTCGCAGATAGCGGGCATGCCCCGGGCGGCCAAGAATCTGTTCGTCGGGCGAAAGGCCGCGAGTCCCCACGACGAACGTGAGCAGGCTACCGGCCTCTCCCAGCTCGGATTTTTCGATGGGAAACCAGACCAGCGACATGCCCCCGTAGGCGCCGCTGCTTGGACTCTGGTCGTGAAGTACTCCAGCGAAGGGGATCCCCGTCGGGTCCGGCATGAACGCTACGCGCTCCTGCTTCTTCGAGGCCTTCGCGTATCGGTCTCCGAACAAGCCGGTGATCGCCTCACGAGTCGGCTCTTCGAGTTCCTTCCGGTTCTCGCCCGGAAAGCCCATCGCGATCAGGGATGCGAGCTGTTCGATCGCCATCGTCTTCAAGTCCGTCTACGGGAGAATTGTCGTGATTCTATAGGATTGGACGGACGGAGCTAAGGTTTGGAGGTCACCGATGGCACGGATCAAGGGTTTCACGAAGGTGCTGAAGGAGAGGCAGAGCGTCCACGACCCCGTCGAATGCGGCTTCTCAACCTTCTCCGAAGGCGGGAAACGGTACCTTCAATTAGAGATTACGGCTCGGCCGAGCGGAAGGTGAAGGGAGTTACGAGCCAGACGATCCAGCTCGACGAAGCCGGGGCGGGGGAGCTGGTGATGCTGCTTCTGGAGACGTTTCCACGGCTGCGAAGCTAAGTGGCTACTCGAAGCTGATCTCGACGCCCTTTGGCACCGGGAAGATGTTGAAGCAGCCGTTGCACTCGATCTCGACCCCTTCGCCGCTCTCGGGGTCGAGCTTCTCCGAGCCGGCGTCGATGGCCAGAACGGAAGTGCCGTCTCGATCGACGAGCGAGAAATCCCAGAAGCTGATCATCCTCTCGATCACCTTGAACGGCTTCCGCCAGTTCCTCTCCCACCCCCCTCCTTCAGAGCCGTCGTTCCCGCAATGGGGACATCGAATCGTCGGTCGTCGTCCGCTCGACATCACAACCTCCGGCCCGAGGATCTCGAGAAGAGGGAGTCACGATCAACCGAAGGCCACGATGCCCTTGGCTCCGGGCGACTCTGTCTACGAACTGTGGAACGGTTAGGTTTGGCCGGCCGACCGGATTGCGGCGATTCCTCTGCGGTGCCAGGATTCGAGCGGAGGTTGGGATGCAAGCGCACGAGCCCGGACTCTTTTTTCGCCTCTACCACGGCCGGACTTCGCCCGATGAAGAGATGGAGCAGTGGGGCACCGACGGCCCGACGTTCGGTCCGCTCAAATACGTCCACGCTGCGTACTTCTCGACGATGCAGATCGGCTTCGAGGACGGCGAGCGGGTCTCACTTCCGATCGTCGGGGACCTCATTCTCTGGGATGGGGTGTACTACGGAGACTTCGAGGTGCTGACGACCACGAAGAGGAACGTGCGGGGAAGGCTGATTCAGTGGTGGAAAGGGGATTGGTGTTGGTGAACGCGGCAAGCTCACGTTTGGCTGACCGAGGAGAACGAACCATGGCTGTGTACCTTGATCTGTTCCATGGCCGCGACACGATCGACGAGGACCTGAACGATTGGGGTGATCACGGGCCCAGTCTCGGGCCCTTCGATTCCATCCAGACCACTTACCTCGATCACATTCGACCGGTGATCGGCGGTGAATCGCCCGGGGATTTCCGCTTCCGCGACGGCATGCTCGTGTGGCGCGGAAAGTACTTTGGCGACTGGTGCGTGGTCAGCGAACCTGCGTTTCCGGTTGAGCCGATCGAGGCTACGCTTCAGTATCTCGCGTCGCAGCTCTAGTTCCTGCGCAATCGTGAAGTTGGCGTTGCGGAGGCCGTCGAGGGGATAGACGGCGGCGAGACGTTGGGCGGGGATTTCGAGGAGATCTTCGTCCGGCTCCGTCGGGGTCAGCGGCGAGACGCCACCGCCACGGGTCAGCGGCGGACGCCGGCGGTACGGGTGGGAGGCGGGACGCCTCCCCCACGTGGCGCCCGAGGAGCTCGTGGGCGCCGGCGGGATCGGGGGAGTCGGTCTTCGCGCCGAAGCGTTTCGCCTCGAGCTGATCCAGGGCTTCGCGAAGCTCCCGCGTGAGCGGGAGGTCGTAGAGGCCCGGGACGAGGTTGGGCATGAGGGGGATTGTAGCCTCGGCCTACCGGCTCTCGGCTGCCGCAGGGCGGTAGTGGGGCTTGGGGATGGGGCGGCCGGCTTCCCGCGCCGCCTGGAGCCAGACCTCTTGCGCGCGCCTGACCTCCGCGAGCGCTTCCTCGGGAGTCGCGCCCCAGGCGGAGCACGACGCGAGATCGGGGATATCGGCGATCCACCCCTCGTCTTCTTCGCTGTAGAACAGATTGATGTGGTACCGGCTCACGATTCTGGCTCCAGCCGAAGATTGTAACGCGCGACGAT
>DATLEY010000101.1:0-3283 GCA_035525215.1 Thermoanaerobaculia bacterium
CGAAGATACCGCCGGGCCTGACTCTCGGCCGCTTCCGTCGAGAGACCATGGCCCGCCGCATAGTCCTCAATCGCGGCTCGGACTGCGTTCGACCGGAAGACGGCTTCTTCGATCTCTCCGATCTTTCGCCCGAGCTTGAACCGGTCGACCCGCAGCCTCCGCTCACGGATCAGTCGCAGGGCCGCTTTCCTCCCGACGATCGTGGCGAGCCCGATCAGAAGGAGGAAAGAGAGCGCCACCAGGAGCCAGAGCTTCACGGTTTCGAGAGATTAGCAGGAAGGTGATTCCGGAGTGAGAACAAGAGGCGAGGTCGGATAGGATGAGCCGGTGACTGAGCACGAGATTCCGGCCGAGCCCGCAGGGTCCGGAAGCATTCTCTTCCCCGCCGTCCTACTCGCGCTCGTGGTGAGCGCGTGGAATCTCATTCTGGCGGCAACCGGACTCTACACGAGCCCCCTGCTGGGAGCGATCGTTCTGGTGATCGAGCTCGCCGGCCTGGCCCTGATCCTGGTGCGGACGGCCCGCCGGGGGTATGACTACAGACGACAGGTCCTGGTGGGGCTGGGGGTTTTCTTCGTGGTCGGCGCCGGCGCCTTTGCCTCCGGGCTGATCAGCTGGACCGTGCTTGCTTCAGATTATCTCGACGTGATTACGCCTTCGTACCGTAGCTCTCTCGAACGGGCGGGTGGGATGGGAGCCGCCGAGATCGAACAGCGGGTCGAAGAGTTCCGGGAGTACTCGACGCCGATGCGGCAGTCTTTCGTGGCGTTTTCCGGAACGCTGGTGCGAGGACTCCTCTTCTCGCTGGTCTTGGCGATGATGATCCGATCGCGAAGCGCGCCCGAGGTCTCACTTCTGAGAAACGAAGGCGAGTCGTAACCCGTCGGGGCTGAACGCCATCCTCGTGATGTTGCCGATGCCGCGGCCGGAAAAATCGGCGATCACTTCCCACGAAAGGGTCGACGGATTCAGTCGGAGGATTTTCGAATCGTCGCCAGTCCAGATCCTGCCGCCGGGATCAACCGTGAAGTCCTCGATCTGCCCGGGCATCCGAGCGATCGCGCGGATGGCTCCAGACGAGGCATCGAATGCGTGAAGCTCCCATCGGGGATGGTCCGACTTCCGCACGAAGGCGACCTCGTTCGCTCCGAGAGGCACGAGTGCCCGTCCCGGATTCTCGGCCACGACACGCGGTGGCGTCGCGTCTTCCGGATCCGCGAAGACGAGCGTGGGAGGCTCCCCGAGTACGAAGGCGACGATCCCGCCGACGACCCACGCGTGATAGCCCACCGGCTCGAGATCCGGAAGCACCAGGACGGCGGTTCCGTCCGGCAAGAACTTCCAGAGCCTCTGCCGCTGATCCGATTCGACGCGGACGACGCTGAAAGAGCCATCGGGGAGCGGAGTGGGAGAGTACTCGCTCTCCGTTGTGCGCGTGATCTGCCGGGTCTCACCCACACCACCCTCGGAGATCCTCCAGATGTCGGTGCTCCCGTCTCCGGACATCCGCGTGTAAAGAATGTCTCCCTCAGGTGTGAACGCGGGCTGGTTGTCGTAGCCCGGCCGGCGGGTCACGTTGCGCGGCTCTCCCAAACGCGTGCGGCCATTCTCATCCTCGAAGACCGAGGCGACGAAGATTTCGGTGTCGGGGGGCTGAGTCGTCTGCTGGACGGAAGGAGAGACCTGGCTCGCGCAGCCGCCGATCGCTAGAGCAAGCGTCATGAAAGGGAGGAGGTGTTTCATCCCCTGATCTTACTGCGAGGCTGGGCGACCCGGCGATCGGCGGTATCCTTTCGATTGATGAGTACGCTCCTGTCCAACGGCGAGCCGGAAGCCGGCGCGGTCAACGAGGGGGCGGTGCGTGAAACCTGCTCCTGGGAGCTCCGTGCCGCGAAGGTGGGCTCGCTTGACATCCGTCGCGCGCTTCCCGTCCGCGACCGGCGCCTCATCGGCCCGTGGTGCTTTCTCGATCGCTACGGCCCGCTCACGTTCACGGAGGGGAAGCCGATGGATGTCGCGCCGCACCCCCATACGGGACTCCAGACGGTCTCGTGGCTTTTCGAGGGGGAGGTTCTCCATCGCGACAGCCTCGGTTTCGAACAGGTCATCCGGGCCGGCGAGCTGAATCTGATGACCTCGGGGCGGGCGATCGCGCACTCGGAAGAATCACCGCGTGGCGCGAGCGGGAGTCTCAGCGGCATTCAGTTGTGGATCGCCCTTCCGGACGCAGATCGAAACGGAGAGCCCACGTTCGAACATCATCCGCGGCTTCCGGTCGTGTCCGCGAGTGGTGCAGCGACGAGCGTGTTTTATGGAGCGGCGGCCGGCGAGCGCTCTCCGGCTACGTCCTTCTCACCCGCGCTCGGCGCTGAGATCCGGCTTCCCGCGGGGTCGGAAGCGGAGTTGCCGCTCGACGAATCCTTCGAGCATGGGCTGCTCCTCATCGACGGCGATCTGGAGTCGAATGGCGGACGCATTCTCGGCGATCGCTTCTACTACCTGCAGCCGGGAAACGCGTCGATCGATCTCCGTTCGGATCGAGGTTGCGTGATGATGCTGATCGGCGGTGCGCCGTTCGGCGAAAAGATCGTCATGTGGTGGAACTTCGTCGGACGTTCATTCGAGGAGATCGAGCGGTTCCGCAAAGAGTGGGACCGGGGCGAGAGGTTCGGTGAGGTGAAGGGATACCGGGGCTCACGGCTCGAGGCGCCTCCTCTCAAACCGCGGATCCCGCCGACTCCGGCGTCGTGAAGGCTTCGCCGCGATGCGCAGCGCCATCTCTTCAGTCAACCTCGGTCCGCGAGAGCCGCTGTCAAAAGCGCAGGCAGATCGCGCCCCCGGGCTAACCGCGGTTGCATCGGCTCGACAGCTCCGCGAGCGTAATCGTTCGTCCGGGACAGTCGCCGTGGAGAGCCCCGGGGCGATCCCTCAGCCACTCGACGATTTTTTCCTCGATCTCGGCGTCCGTCGCATCGGGATTCATCCGCCTGATCGACTGGCGCTTGAGCTGTTCGCCGGCCTCGAAGAGCTCGAGCGCGAGTCGAAGATTGCGGGCTGCTGCTTCGTGCCTGCGGATCACTGAAGCATTATAAAAGGGCCTCGTCATGCAGTGTAAGCAACGCCAATCGCTCCCACCTCGAAACATGCCGGTCCGCCGCTGTCGCGGCGAGATCTGCGTCGAGTACTGAATCGCGGCGGATTCGCTCGGCCTTCACCTGCCGGCGAGCGTCGTCTGAACCCTGATCTCGTTGTGGAGCGTCCGGTGGACCGGGCACTTGTCCGC
>DATLEY010000162.1:0-3898 GCA_035525215.1 Thermoanaerobaculia bacterium
TGGAGCGGAGACGACCCGTCGCGATGCGCGCAGCGCCGGCTCAAATCGACAGACGAAGCCCCCCCTGAAACGCTGATCCGAAAGCACCCCTTGTTACAATGCGCCCGCTTTCGAGGAGGAAACCGTGCGCATCTCGATGGACCCGGAACCGAAGTTCTCCGCAATCGCCAATCTTTTCATCCTCCTCGCCGAAGACGATCGCGTAAGCGGTCTTCCTCTCGACAAAAAGATTCGCGCGCGGATCGAGGAGGCGGTCCGGAAATCCGGGTTTTCCGGGAGACAGGACGAAGGCGTCTCGATCCTTCTGGAAGGGGATCCGCGGAAAGTCACGCTCATGGGCCTCGGTAAACCGGACAAGGTCACGCGGAAAACGGTTCGCGCGGCAATCAATGGAATCGGAAGGATCGCCAGGAAGAATCGCGACACCTCGATCGTCGTGGCCTTCGCGCATCGCTTCGAGGGGGACACTCCGGAGGAGACCGCGCTCTTTTTACTCGACCGGCTGGCCAACGCCGACTATGGGTTCCGCAATTACAAAACCAGCGCCGAAGACGTCTGGCCGAACATCGAATGCGTCCTCGTCGCGCCGGCGGAGCTCGATGGAAAGACGTCCCGTGCCTTGACTGAGAAGGCCCGGATCATCTCCGACTCCGTGAAGCTGGCCAGAGACCTCGGAAATGCTCCCGGGAATGAGATGACTCCGTCGCGCCTGGCCGATCGCGCGCGAGCCGTGGCCAGGGAGGCCGGACTCGAGGTCACCATCCACGATCGCAAGGCCATCGAGAAAATGAAAATGGGGGGCCTGCTCGCGGTGAATCGAGGATCCGCGGAAGAACCGCGTTTCATCGAGCTCGAATGGTCGCCGAAAAAGGCGAAGGCGACCGTCTGCCTGGTGGGCAAGGGAATCACCTTCGACTCCGGCGGGATCTCCATCAAGCCGGCGGACCGGATGGAGGAGATGAAGTTCGACATGTCGGGGGCGGGGACGGTCATCGGGACGCTCCGCGCGGCGGCTCTTCTCCGCCTCCCCATCCGGGTGATCGGGCTGATCCCCTCCACGGAGAATCTCCCGGGAGGACGGGCCTACAAGCCGGGAGACATCATCACGACGATGTCGGGAAAAACCGTGGAGATCGTGAATACGGACGCCGAGGGGCGGATGGTCCTTTGTGACGCGCTCCATTACTCGCAGAAATACGAGCCGGACTATCTGCTGGACTTCGCGACGCTGACCGGAGCGTGCGTGGTTGCCCTGGCGCACGAGGCGACCGGACTGTTCTCGAATGACGATGAGCTGGCTCGGATGTTGATTGAGGCAGGGGAGAAGACGGGAGAGCCGGCCTGGCGCCTTCCGGAATGGGACGACTACACGGAGTACATTCGGAGCGAATGGGCGGACCTCAAGAATTCAGGCGGTCGCTGGGGAGGCGCCGTCACAGCGGCGATTTTCCTCAAGCAGTTCGTGCAGTGCCCGTCATGGGCTCATCTCGACATTGCCGGGACGGCCTATATGGAGAGCGAAAATGCGCGTGACCCCCGCGGCGCGACAGGAACCGGCGTTCGCACGGCCCTTCGCTTCCTTGAAGCGCTGGCGTGAGCTCGCGCTGGCGGTGGCCGCGCTCGCCGCGATGGCCTGCTCGCCGTCTCCCGCCACTCCTCCCGCCGCCGCCGCGCAGATCTCCCAGGTCGACGCTTTTCACGAGAGCGAATCCCCCAGCCTCGAGTTCCTCCCACGCCGTGACGAGCTTCCGGGGTGGGCGCTGGATGGCGATCCGCTGGTGGTACCCGCGGCCTCCCTCTCGCGATATCTCGGACGGCAGGGAAACCACTATCTCGCTTACGACATCACCGACCTGACCGTGGGTAAATATGTCGCGGCGGACGCCCAGGGATCAGCCGTCGTCGAGATCTACCGCTTCCCGGATTTCATCAAGGCGTTCGGCGCGCACACCAGCCGCGAGGAGGCGGTCACCGGGTACCTGGAGATCCCGAACCAGAGTTTCCTCACCCGGCTCGCCATCCACATCTGGCGGGGATCCTTCTACATACGGTTGGTCGGAGGAGGGAGCGTGGGAACCGGGGAGCCTCTGCGACAGCTCGCGATCGCCGTTGCGGAGCGAATCCCCGAGGCTTCGGGCCGGCCGGCGGTCTTCCAGTTCCTTCCCGAGACCGGCCGCGTTCCCAACAGCGAAGCCTACTCCGCGAAATCGGTCTTTGGACAACCGTATCTCTCCGGAGGATTCACCGCCCAGTACGTGATCGACGAACAGGCCATCGAAGGTGTGGTCCTTCCTGCGCCGAACAAGGAAATCGCGCGCGAAGTCCTCGACCGATACAAGACGTTTTTCGTCAATAACGGGCGGCTCCTCGACCCGATCCCAAATCTCGGGGAGGACAATTTCACGGGCGAGGACCGCTACCTCGGCCGGACCGTCGCCTTCCGCCTGGACCGCTTCGTCGTCGCCTACAAGGGATTCGGAGAGATGCAGAAGCTGATGGACCTGACCATCGCGACGGATCAGCGGATTCTCAACTCGATTCGAAGCCAGCTCCAGGCTGCCGATCGCGCCGCTCTGGAACAGGCGCGATCCGCAGGATCCGGCGGCTCCGGCGCGCCTCGCGGGGGAGGCTCACGGCCTCAGCCCTCTCCGGCGCAGACCTCGCCTTCGACCTCTTCTCCTCCGACATCGACGATCCCTTCGCCGACGGCACAGCCGACTTCGACGCCGGCGCCTGCCCCGACGACCCCTTCTCCGGAGTCAACGCCCCCGCCCACCGAAACGACCACTGCGCCCGATCCAAACCGGCAAGGGTGATTGAAGGATCAGCACCCAGCACTCAGCACTCGATACTCAGCACTCAGCACTCAGCACTCAGCACTCAGCACTCAGCACTCAGCACTCAGCACTCAGCACTCAGCACTCTTACTCCCGCCGCCACTCCCCTCCCTTCCCTCCCCTTTTTTCGAGCAGCGCGATCTCCTCGATCACGATCCCCTTCTCGGCACTCTTCGTCATGTCGTAAATGGTGAGAGCGGCGATCGAACAGGCGGTCATCGCCTCGATCTCCACGCCGGTTTTTCCCTCGCAGCGAACCGTCGAGAGCACATCGATGGCGGAGCGTTTCCGATCGAACTCGAAGCGGATCTCTATGTGGCTCAGCGCCAGCGGATGCGTGAGTGGAATGAGCTCCGGCGTCCGCTTGGCCGCGAGGATGCCGGCAATCCGCGCGGTGGCCAGAACGTCCCCCTTGGGAAGGGCGACCGCTTCGACGAGTTTCAGCGTCTCCCTGCTCATCTTCACTCTGGCGCGGGCCACCGCTTCGCGCCGCGTCGGCGATTTGCCACCGACGTCGACCATCGACGCAGTCCCGTCACTGTCGAGATGGGTCAGCCGCTTTTTCATCGCCATCGATTCTCCTCGCCTGCTCGAGCTCTTCAGGGGTGTTGACGTTCATCAGAGGCTCTCCCTTCCATCGGGAGCGCAGCTCTTCCTCGGGAACCATCACCACTGCCGCCAATGTCATGAGCGAACGCATTCTGAAGTCGCCCGACCCAATACGCTCGTCGACCCGAGACTTCAAGCCCGCGCTGTATCCGGCGCAGAGCATCTGCGGCCGGCCATTCCAGATCGGCACCAGCATCTCGGCGGAAGGCGCTCTTTCGAACTCCGACCGGAGCCACGCGAGCAGGGAACCGGGAATGAGCGGCATGTCCGCGGCCAGAAGCCAGAACTTTGCGGAAGAGTGATCGAGAGCCCGGCGCAATCCGAAGATCGGCGCCCGCTCGGGCCGGGCGGGTTCGAAAATCGTCTCGCCCCCACTCCACCCTTCGCCCCCCTCCCGCTCCACCGCGATGACACGGGAAAAGGCAAGGCTCGCGGCGGAGGTGACCCGCTCG
>DATLEY010000007.1:0-30519 GCA_035525215.1 Thermoanaerobaculia bacterium
ACGTCGAACGAGCCGGAGATGGTGGAGGTGCCGGCGCTGAAGCCAATCGTGCCGGCGCCGGTGATCGCCCCGCCGAGGTCGTGGGTGCCCCCCCCGAAGTTCAGGGTCGCGCCGGCCGCGGCGCTGAACGAGCCCGGGCTGGTCCCGCCGCTGTCGATCGAGAGGGTGCCCCCGGTGACGCTCACGGTTCCGGCGTTGTTGAAGAAGGTCCCGTTGTAGAACCGCGTGGTGCCCGTGCCGCTGCGGGTGAAGGTGGCGCCCGCGAGGTTGTTGAACGTGGGCGCCGTGTTGCAGCAGTTGTAATAGAAGGAGGCGTCGGCGCTCGCGTCGAAGCTGCCGCTGTTGTTGACCACGCCGCCGGCGCTGCCGTAGATCCACCCCGTCCCGCTCCAGCCCGCCGATCCGGCGATGTTGAGCGTTCGCCCGGCCAGGTACTTGGCGCCCGTGCCGCTGATCGCGAGCGTCGCGCCCGTTGCGATGTCGGTGGACCCCGCTCCGCTCATCGTTCCGCCGGTCCAGGCGAGCGCGCCCGTGACGGTGAGGCTCGCGACGCCGGTGAGGGTTCCGCTGCTGAAGACGAGTTGCGCGGCCGAGCTCGTGACCGCGGCTGCGACGTCGACGGTGGCGCCGCCGAAGGTGATCGTCCCGGCGCCTCCCAGCGAGGATCCGGCGTTGAGCACGTACGTGCTTGCGCCGAAACTCAACGACGCGCCGGCGGCGACCGTGAAGCCATTGGTCGCCGCCCCGCCGCTGTTGATCGCGAGGGTGCCGCCGGTGACACTCACGGCACCGCCGTTGTTGAAGAGGGCCCCGTTGTAGAACTGGGTCGTGCCCGTGCCGCTGCGGGTGAAGGTGGCGCCCGTGAGATTGTTGAACGCCGGCGGGCTGCTGCAGCAGTTGTAATAGAAGGAGGCGTCGGCGCTCGCATCGAAAGTGCCGCTGTTGTTGATTACGGCGCCGGCGCTGCCGTAGATCCACCCCGTCCCGCTCCAGCTCGCCGATCCGCTGTTGTTGATCCTTCGCGTGGTCAGCGTCTTGCTGCTCACGCCGCTGATATTCAGATCTCCTGTTGATGCGACATTCGTCGCGCCGGTCCCGCTCATGGTCCCTCCGGACCACTCGAGCGTTCCCACGACCATCAAGTTACCCGGGCCCGTAAATGTGCCGCCGGCGAGATTGAAAACTCCTCGTGCATCGACGAGGCTCGGCCCGTTGACCGTCAGTGTGTTCCCGCTCATCTGAAGGGTCTGAATCGCAACGGTATCGACCATCGCGCTGACGCCGACGGTGAGACTCATCACCGTGGCGTTGACGTCGAGTGTCACGGTGTAACTGGAGGTCCACTCATCGATGAATACGTCATCCGTACTCGTCGGCACCGCCCCGCTGCTCCAGTTCGACGGGTTGCTCCAGAGACCTCCCGCAGCGTTGATCCAATGCACATCCGGCGAGGAGGGCCTGAAGAAAAGCTCATCGGCCTGCGCGGTGAACGTTCCGGTCGATTCATTCTTGGTGACGAAAAGCCGGACGCGCGCGCTGAGGGCTCCCGTCGGGGTGCTGAGATCGAAAACGCTGGTCGCCCTCCAGGAACCGATGGCGCTCACGGTCCCGGCGCTGACATCCGAGATCAAATCTCCCGCGCATCCTGCGGCGTTGTTCCAGGAAACGTTGACGAACGCGGTGCCGGTCTCGGTCTGTCCGGCAGGGATGAAGATCTTTCCTCCGAGGTCGTAGGCGCTGGCCCCGGTCAGCTCGACGCACTGCCAGGCGACTTCCGTGCTGCTGTCCGGGAAGGTTGCAATGTTGGTCCCGCTCAGCGATCCGGACGAAGGGTCTGCGTTCGCGTCGCTCGTCACCCAGCTCCCGGCGCCGTTCCATCCGGATACGTCGGTGTTGAATCCTGGATTGAAAAGGAGATTGCCTCCGGCAGCAGGTATCGCCAGAAGCGTATAGACCAGGAGACACTTGAGCGGGAATCCGAGTGTGTCGGACCGACGATTGGCAGAACGGACGATGGACCGCATGAGCCCTTCCTTCCGCAGGCTTTGCGCCCAAGCCCGCGGCCGAGAAACACCCGCCCACCATGCGCCCTATTGGTTGGATCGACGAGGGAATGATACCTCAAATAATGTCGGCCCGCTGTTAGTTCTTTGTTGGGAAGCCCGCCGTGATGCAGTCAATCGCGGTATTTGTCGCCGCCGGTATTGAACAGGACGACCGTCATCGAGGGGTCGATCCTACCTTCCGCAACGAGGACCCTCAGGGCAACCAGAGCGGCGCCCCCTTCCGGCCCCGCGTCGATCCCTTCGGTTCGGCGGATCTCGGAGGCGGCCGGCTCGATCGATTCTTCCTCGACTGCCACGCCCCCTCCCTCCGACCCTCGGAGCGCGGCCAGCATCAGGCGGTCTCCGACGGCGCGCGGGACGCGGAGGCCCCACGCCGCGGTCCGCGGGTTTTCCCATTCCGGGGCATGATCGAGATCCTGCTCGAGTGCACGGACGACCGGGGCGCAACCCTTCGACTGCACCGCGAACATCCGCGGCCTTTCCGACCCGATCCAGCCCAGCCGCTCCATCTCGGCGAAGGCCTTCCACATTCCGATCAGCCCCGTGCCGCCCCCGGTCGGATAGAGGATGACGTCCGGAAGTTTTCCAAGGTCTTCGAGGAGCTCGTAGCCCATGATCTTCTTCCCTTCGACGCGATAGGGCTCCTTCAGCGTCGAGAGGTCGAAGCCGGAGCGTTTTGCGAGCTCCGCCTGCACGCGCTTCGCAGCGTCGGTAATCACTCCTTTCACCAACTCGACTTCCGCGCCGAATCCCCTGCACTCCTCGACGACCGATCGCGGCGTGTCCTCGGGCATGGCCACGAAGACGGGGATGCCGGCACGCGCGCCGTAGGCGGCGAGCGCCGCTCCCGCGTTTCCCGCGGTCGGAGCCGCGAGGAGGGGAGCCTTGAAATGGCGGGCCATGGTGACCGCCGCGGCCATCCCGCGCGACTTGAACGAGCGGGTGGGATTCAGCGACTCGTCCTTGATGAAAAGACGGGGGAGACCGAGCCTCGATCCAAGTCGCTCGGCGGGGAGGAGCGGAGTCGATCCTTCACCGAGGGAGACGACCGAGGAGGGGGGGAGGTCGGGAAGAACTTCATTCCAGCGCCAGAGGCCGCGCGGACGGCGGGCAATCATCTCGCGAAGATCGGGAGCGGGGTCAATCTCGTAATGGACCAGCAGAGGCGAAGAGCAATGCGGACAGAGATTCCTCAAACCATCGAGGGGTGAGCTCCAGACGCAGGACGAGCAGCGGAGCGAGGAGGGGAAGGGCACGAAGGTAGTGTATCGCTGGAACGAAAAACGCCGGCTCTGAGGCCGGCGTTTCGGATTGCGAATTGAATTCTGCGTTTTACTGAGTGGGAGCGTTCGCCTGCTCGTTCAGCTTCTGCTGCCACTCCTGAACCGACTTCTCGGCATCGCCAGGATTCTCTTCGAACTTCGCGAGCTCCTGGGCGATGGCATTCAGCGCGTTTTCGTATTTGGCGAGAAGCTGGCGATTGTGACCGACGGCCGGATCGAGGTCGGCCTGCTGCTGGGCCTCCATCTCTTTCCGGTTCTGCTCGTACTGATCGAGCATGGTCTTCAGAGCAGCTTTCGCCTGCTCATCCGTCGTCTCGTCGTACTGCTTCTTCAGTTCGTTGTGTCCCTGGGTCATCATCGCGTTGATGCTCTCGTTCATCTGGTCCTGAAGAACGGAGCCGCTGGCCTCGAGGACCTTGCCCTTGATCCACTGATACTCAGCGGTGTTGTATCCCAGCTCGTGCGCCGCGCGGATGTCGGCGGTGAACATGTCGGCGACGGAGCCCAGCGCCTTGAATCCGGCGATCGCGCCCGCGAGTGACTTCTCACCCGAAGCTTTGGCCTTCTTCGCGTGCGCCTCGGCTTCCTTCCGGGCGATCTGAGCGATCTTCTTCTCCTGTTCGCGCACCTTCAGATACATCTGGATCTGCGCGTCAGTGAGTTTCCCATCCTCGGGACCTTCGTAAGTGTCATTGGCGGTGGCTTCCATGAGATCGGTCGTGCCGATATCAGAGAGGCTTTCGGAGATTTGGGCCTCGTCCATCGCCTTCTTCAGCTTGCAACCAGAAAGAGAGACGACCAGCACGAGGGTCAGGCAGACAACGATCAGACGACCAGGACGCATAATTCCTCCAAATAAGATTTCGGCATTTTATGACGGAGGTAGAAACGGCGTCAAATGGAAAATGAGGGAGTCAGCGGATGATCTTGCTGAGCTCGCCAACGCCCTTCTTGAGGGCTTCGCGCAGCTGGGTGTAGTCCGAGCGAAGCGCGGCGATTTCGGCCCGAAGAGAGTCCATCTCCTTGCGAAGGTCGCCGTTCGAAGCCGCCCCCCCACCCCGGGAGCGGTCGTGCTTGGAACCTGAGTCGGCTGGCAGGAGAGCACCGGCATCCATATGTTCCACCTCATCGTCCAGTGAGACAGGAATCGGCTCGCCGCCCGCGATCGTGGCAGGACGGTCTCGGCCTTCCAGGAGCTGGTCGAGCGAGACCTCCTCGACTTTCTCGTAATCAGCGCCCGGCTCGGCGGCGAACGGCGCGGCGAGCTGATCGTTTTCTCCGCCGAAGGAGGCTGAAAAGGGATTGCTGGTCGGCTGCGCTGAGAGCAACGGCTCGGGCGAGGAAGCCGCTGGTGCCGGCGGCTCGGCTGCCTGCACGGCCGCTTTTTTTGGCTTCTTCGCGGCTGCTTTTCCGTCTCGAGCCGGCGCATTTTTCCCCTGGAGGCGACTGATCAGGTGCTTTGCCGTGACCTTCGAGGCGAGCTTGAAGGTCTCCATGACTCCTTCGCCGCGGATGGCGGACGCTTCGGCTGAGGGGTAACCATCGAAGCCGAGTTGCTCCTCGAGGTCCTCGACGGAGAGGACTCCCGGAATGTCGCGCTTGTTGTATTGAATGATGATGGGGAGGTCGTTGACGTCGATGTCGGTCGCCTCGAGGTTCTCGATGAGATTCGCGAAACTCTCCCGGTTCGACTCCACCATGGTCGGTTGAGAGTCGACCACGAAGACGACCGCGTCAGCCCCCTTGAGCACCAGTTTTCGAGTTTCGTTGTAGAAGACCTGGCCGGGGACGGTGTAGAGCTGGATTTTGAGGTTGAACGCTCCGACTTTGCCGATGTCGACCGGCAGAAGATCGAAAAAGAGGGTGCGGTCCGTCTTGGTGGCGAGGGAGAGCATCTTCCCGCGGCTCTTCGGATCGAGCTTGTCGAAGATGACCATCAGGTTCGTCGTCTTCCCGCAGAGACCGGGACCGTAATAGACGATCTTCGCCGTCATCTCGCGCGTCGCGTGATTGAAGAGAACCATAAAAGCCGCCTTAAAAAATGGACTGCGGCGAGAGTATCGCACTTCGAGGGGCGCGGAGGCTAGTGGACTGTAGCGGCTGATTCAGTAGTGTCGTTGCGCGCGCGACGGGGCCGGATTCGCGAAGCGACGACGAGCCGATGCCGGGACATCGGTGAGGGGAGCGACAAAGACCCTCAACGCTCGGTGTCGGGACTCTCTCTGAACCTGACGATCGTCGCCCCCCAACCCCCGCCGCCGCCATCCGCATCCCGGATCTCCTGCACGAAGTCGAGAGTCGCGAGCGCCGAGCGGAGGATCGCGCGCTGCACCCCTTTCCCCTTGCCGTGGATGAGCCGGACTTCGCGAAATCCCCGGGCGTGCGCCTCATGAATGTAGTCGAGCGCCACGTCCCGGATCTCCCGCGGTTGAAAGGGATGAAGGTCGATCGTGTCTTCGATCGGGATCTCGATCGGTTCGTCCGGTGCGCTCATCGAATGTCCTGCCACATGATATTGTTTCGGCCCCCGGAACCGGTGCAAACCCGCATCGTTTGCGCCTCGGGGAACCCAACCGTGTCGACCCTTTATGAAGAGCTCCAGCGCGTCCGGACCTATGAGTACACCCGGGAGGACGTCGCCCGTTTCGAAGAGCTGCACGACGAGATTCGGCGCCTGAAGACGGAGCGCAACGCGGTCATCGTCGCCCACAACTACTACCGCCCCGAGATCCTCAAGGTGGCGGACTTCATCGGCGATTCACTGGAGCTCGCCCTGATGGCCTCGAAGGTGACCGACGCCGACATCATCGAGTTCTGCGGCGTTCACTTCATGGCCGAAACCGCCAAGATCGTGAATTCATCGAAGACCGTCCTGCTGCCGAACCTTCTCGCGGGATGCCAGCTCGCCGACTCGGCGCCCGCCGAGGATCTGGAGGCGCGCATCATCGAGTTGCGAAAGACCTATCCGGACCTGGCCGTGGTCAGCTATGTGAACACGACCGCCGCGGTGAAGGCGCTGTCGGACATCATCTGCACCTCGGCGAACGCGGCGAAGGTCGTCCGCTCCCTTCCCAACGAGCACATTCTCTTCGTCCCCGATCGGAACCTGGCGAACCACGTCGCGGAGCAGGTTCCGGAGAAGACCATCATTCCGTGGGACGGCTTCTGCTACGTTCATCAGCAGATCACCCCCGAGGAAGTCGGTGCGATCCGCGATTCCGATCCGGAGATCCGGATCCTGGTTCATCCGGAGTGCCGCCCGGATGTCGCGAAGCTCGCCGACGCGGTCCTCTCCACATCCGGGATGGTTCGCTACGCGAAGGAGAATTCCGGCCAGCGATTCCTCGTGGTCACCGAGTGCGGCCTTTCGGACCGCCTGGCGATGGAAGTCCCCGACAAGCAGTTCCTCAAGGGGTGCAAGCTCTGCACGTTCATGAAGGTCACCTCGCTGGAGGACGTTCGGGACTCGCTCCTCCATCGCCGCTACGAGGTCGAGGTGCCTGAACCGATTCGCACCAAGGCCGAACGGGCCCTCCGGCGGATGTTCGAGGTCCAGGGATGAGCGGAGAAGCCGTCGCGGGCCGCCCGCCGGTCGAGTATGTCGAGGATCGCGTTCCCCTCGAAGGAATCGAAGAGCGTGCCGGAGACATCATCACCACCCTCGGCGGAACGATCGATTCTTCACACGACCGCAGGATCGACTTCACGCTGCCGCTCCGCCAGGGCGTGGCAGCGAGCGGCGCCCTTCATGGCACTCTTCTATGGGAAGAGGGAAATGAAGGGGAAGGCGTCTTGACCATCCGCGCCGACGATGAAGTCGAGGAGAAGTCCGCTTCCCGCATCGCGCTTCTGGTGGCCGGAACGTTCGGCGCGCTCCTCTGGATCCTCTGGCCGTTTTTCCCTGCGCTGGGACCCGCGTCATGGGTCGGAGCCGCACTCGCCTTCGCGGCATGGTTTCTCGCCGTTCGCCGCAGCCGGGGAGGGATCATCATGAATCTTCTCCGGACGATCGCGGACGCGCAGCGGCGCTCTGTCCTCGAGTGATCTCAGCGGCGAGGCCGGGGAGCGATCGCGGCGACTTCGCTCTCGTTGCCCGCGCGATCCACAGCGGTGACAAGGATGGCGTCCGGCTCGGCCTGCAGAGGGATCTCGCGCACCGATCCTGAGACGAGGTGGCTGGACCATGTAGTTCCGAAGAGAGTCCGGATCGTCCAGAGAGAGGGAGCGTCCGCTTCCCCCGGCGCGACCGAGATGGATCGGTTTAGCGCGTTCCAGGAAGCGAGAGGTGGACGAGGCGGGCTGTCGTCGAGCCAGGTCATCGCCGGGACCAGAGCCGGCGTGTCGTAGAGAGCAGCGCTGAGGCGCGAGGCAACTCCGGCGCGATCCTGGAGCAGAGGCTTCATGCTGAAAAGAATCGTTCCCCCGGCTTTCTGTTCACGAGCTTCGTTGATCTGCTCGAGAATCTCTTCGGGATAGAAGGCGCGGTCGGTTCCGTTCGCGACGCGGCTGACATTCAGGCCCGGCCAGACGAATCGCCCACGCGGGTTCTGCTGGAGCCACCAGCCGAGCAGCTTTCGGAAGCTTTGAGGACCCTCCATCGGCCAGTAGAGCTGAGGTGATAGGTAATCCACCCATCCCTGCTCGAGCCATTGCTTCGCATCGGCGTGAAGTCCCGCGAAGGCGTCGAACCCCTCGATGCCCGATGGATGGCCCGGCCGCCAGATGCCGAAGGGCGCAACCCCAAAGCGAACGTGCGGGTCGAGGCGCTTCACATCCTCATAGAGACCGCGAATGAGCTGGTCGACGTTCTCGCGGCGCCAGGCGGAACGATCGAGCACGCCCCCCGCGGCGCGGTAACGGGACCACGACGCATCGTCCGGAAACTCGACCGCCGCTCCCGCGGCATCCGATTCCGGGTAAGGATAGAAATAGTCATCGAGATGAATCCCGTCGACGTCGTAGCGCCGGACGATGTCGGCGACCACAGCGCGCATGCGCTCCCGCACTTCCGGCTCGCCCGGATCCATCCAGAGGTATCCGCCGTACTCGCGGACGAGATGAGGGTGCGTGACGCTGATGTGCGGTGCGACGGCGGGAGAAAGCGGCGCGCGATGGCGCGCGCGGTAGGGGTTGAGCCAGGCATGAATCTCCAGACCCCGCGAGTGAGCCTGATCGATCGCCCAGGCGAGAGGATCCCATCCGGGGTCGCCTCCCATCCGCCCCGTCAGCACCTCGGACCAGGGCTCGATCCGCGAGCGGTAAAGAGCGTCGCCTTCCGGCCGGACCTGCAGAAGGACTGCGTTCAGGCGGAGATCGCGCGCGCGATCCAGGATCGTGGCGAGCTCGCGCTGCTGCTGCTCTTTCGTGAGGCCGGGCCGCGACGGCCAGTCGATGTTCTTCACGGTCGCGACCCAAACCCCTCGGAACTCCCTCGGGATCTCGGGCGGAGGGGGAGGGGCGTCCGAGCGAGAACCGGTGGCACAGGCCGCCGGCAGAATAAGGAGCATCAGAACGAGCAGGCGTCGCATCGCGGGCAGTTTAAGCCATCCCTCTCTGTTACTCTCCGGACGTGCCCCGGTGGCGGAATGGCAGACGCTGCGGACTTAAAATCCGCTGGCCGTGAAGGCCGTGCCGGTTCGAGTCCGGCCCGGGGCACCAGGGAGTTGTTGGTTGCTAGTTGCTAGTTGTTAGTTGTTAGTTGTTAGTTGCTAGTTGCTAGTTGCCAGTTGTCAGAGGCAGCCGCCAATCAGCCAGATCGTGTATACGGTGGTTGGAGGCGCGTTGGCTGCATCCCTGTTGATATCGTCCTCAGTACCTGTGTAGAGAAACGGGAAGCTGGGACCAACAACTAGCAACTAGCAACTCTCATGGCTGCATCCCTGTTGATATCGTCCTCATCACCTTTGTAGAGAAGCGGTGGGCTGGGACCAACAACGAGCAACTAGCAACTAACAACTCTCACAACTCCCCAGGAGGCCCCATGACCGCAGATGCAATGACCCTCGCGTCCGCCGCACCTCTCACCGTCCTCTCCGAGGAAGAAGTGATGTTTCAGGAGAGCGTGCGCGAGTTCGCGATCGAGAAGATCCGGCCGCTCGTCCACCAGATGGATCAGGAAGCGAAGATGGACCCGGATCTGATCCGAAGCTTCTTCGATCTCGGGATCATGGGAATCGAAGCGCCGGAGAACCTGGGAGGCGCCGGCTCGACTTTTTTCAACGCGGTGCTGGTGGTCGAGGAGCTCTCCCATGTCGACGCTTCGTGCGGAGTCCTGGTCGACGTGCAGAACACGCTGGTGAACAACGCCTTTCTCCGGTGGGGGAACGAGGATCAAAAGAAGAGATACCTTCCGCGGCTGGCTTCGGAAGTCGTCGGCGCGTATGCGCTTTCCGAGGCTGGGTCGGGATCCGATGCGTTCGCTCTGGCCACGCGGGCGCGGCAGGATGGAAGTGACTGGGTACTGGACGGGCGCAAGCTCTGGATCACCAACGCGGCGGAGGCCGGGATCTTCATCATCTTCGCCAACGCCAATCCTGATGCCGGGTACAAGGGGATCACGGCGTTCGTCGTCGAGCGTGATTTCCCCGGATTTCAGGTCGGAAAGAAGGAAGACAAGACCGGCATCCGAGCCTCGTCGACCTGCGAGCTGATGTTCGACAACTGCCGCGTTCCGGCCGAGAACGTCCTGGGAGAAGTAGGGAAGGGATACAAGATCGCCATCGAGACGCTGAATGAGGGGCGCATCGGCATCGGTGCGCAGATGATCGGTGTCGCGCGCGGCGCTCTCGAACATGCCATCAGCTACTCCAAGGAACGGAAGCAGTTCGGCAAACCAATCTCCGAGTTCCAGGGGATCCAGTTCCAGATCGCGCACGCGGCCACCCAGCTCGAGGCGGCGCGGCTGATGGTCTACAACGCGGCGCGGCTCAAGGATGCGGGACGACCGTTCGTGCGCGAGGCGGCCATGGCGAAGCTCTTCTCGTCCGAGGTCTGCGAGCACGTCACCTCGATGTCGGTCGAGATCCTCGGAGGCAACGGCTACACGCGCGAGTATCCGGTCGAGAAGTTCTGGCGTGACTCCAAGATCGGGAAGATCTACGAGGGAACGTCGAACATGCAGCTGGCGACGATCGCGAAGACCATCCTCACGGACCGGCTGTAAAAATGAAAAAGGGCGCCGTTTCCGGCGCCCTTCGGGGCAGGAGAGTCAGGAACTCTGACCCTCCTCAGTTTTGTGATGACTCATCGAACGCAATACCTCCTCCCCCTTAAATTTCCGGCGGCTCTGCGACCGGCGTCACGCGCTAGCTTCGTGACCCACCACGCCGAGGCGTCGCAGACCGGATCGTCCGCTCCTCTCACCCCGCGGTGGCGGGGCGGAACGGGATCTTGTCGTTCAGTTCAAAGAGCGAGGCGCCGGAATCACGCCTGGCGAACACACGAACATCGACGGGGACCTCGGTTATTGCCGGGGGGGAGCCGCCGGAGTTTCATGAGTGATTCGAGTGTAAGTATTCATGAAAGATATCGCAACCCTTTTGACGCACGCGGCTGAAAACTCGCGCGCGCGGGCGGTGTTACAATCCGCCTTCGAGGCTCGGATGAAACTGTCGGTTGCGCCGCTCTGGCTGCTGATTTCTGCGCTCGTGGCGGGCCCTCTCGCCGCGGCTTCCGTTGACGGCTCTCTTCGTTTGATCAGCGGCCGGGGGAAAGCTCCCATCCTGAATGAGGCTGTGGTCTGGCTCGAGCCCGTCGGCGTCAACAAGCCCCCGATTCCCGCACAGCGGGACCTGGCCATGACCACCCGGTCCAAGGTCCTGATTCCCCACGTCATGGCCGTTCCGGTCGGCTCGGCGGTCCGCTTCCCGAACGAAGACCCCATCACACACAATCTCTTTTCCGTCTCCGCCTCGAACCCCTTCGACCTCGGTCTCTACCGGCGGGATGAGGGGCGCTCGAAGACGTTCGACAAGCCGGGGGTCGTGAACGTCTACTGCAACGTCCACCCCAATATGTCCGCGGTCCTCGTCGTCCTCGACACCCCGTACTGGACTCAGGTCGGCACAGACGGTAAGTGGAAGATCGAGGCCCCGCCCGGGAAATACCGCCTCCACGCGTGGCACGAACGGGGAGGAACTTCCGTCACGGAACTGACCGTCCGAGCGGACGGCACCACGACGGGGAGCACCGATGTCACGCTCGATTCCTCCCGGTTTCGTGGTCGAACTCACCTGAACAAACATGGAAAGCCATATCCGCGAGTGAGGGATTACTAGTGCCCTGTAGAGGTCATTTCAGGGCCGGCCTCCCGGTTTGCGACGGGCCGAGACCATCCTCGACGCTCGCTCATCGCGGGTCCCGGAACGAGATTCTCAGGGTATTCAGGTGACTGCTGCATCGGAGACGACTGGCGAGACTCGAGCCTCGGTGAGGCCGATCGATCGCGCGAAGAATCCTCTTTCGCTGCAGCTGTTCCTGGTGATGACGCTGCTCATCCTGGTGGTCATCGGAGTCGCGCTCGGCATCACGCTGCGCCGCTCCGAGGCGATCGCGAATGAGGCGGTCACGCAAGCCATCGGCGCCGCTGCCTCCCTGTTCGACGATCTCGAGCAGAGCCGTCTGAGGCAGCTGACCCTCGGTGCGGAGACCATCGGCCGGGACGTTCCCTTCGTGGCGTACGTGGAGCGGGCGCTTGCATCCGGCTCGACGGATGACCCGGCGGTCTCCGAGCCGGCGCGCACCTTCGTCGACGTCGCTTCGATTCTCGACCTGCTGCAGGAGAGACGCGCGATCCTCGAATCGGATCTTCTGATCGTGACGGACGATCAGGGATATCTGCTCGCGCGGACGGACCAGACCACCGTTGCCGGCGGCGCGCAGGCCGATCTGTACGAGAAGCAGCCGTTGCTTCGGGCGGCGATCGATGAGGGAGAAGTCCAGTCGGGCGTGATGATGACGGGCGGTCAGCTCTATCACGCCGCTGTGGCGCCGTTGAGCGTAGGAGCAGGGGGCGTCGTCACCGGCTATCTCATCAACGCGTTTCTGATCGACGAGCGCTTCGCGAACCGGATCGCCGAGACGACTCGCGCGAGCGTCATTTTTCTTCCGGAGCCCGATCCGGAGGAGAGGATCCAGCCCTCCCGCTCTACCGCCGCGCCGAATCCCGCTCTCTTTTCCTCCATGGAAGAGATCCGATCCGTCTGGACGGCCGGGGCGAAGGTCGCGCCGAAACAGATCGCGCTCGCCCGCGACCGGTGGGTGATGACGGCCAAGCCGCTGCGCGCCGGGGAGGAAGCGGTGGGCGCTTCGATCTTCGTCCGATCGTTCGATGAGGAAGTGGAGCCCTTCCGCGCGATCGAGCGCACCCTCCTCTACGCCGGTGCGGGAGCGGTCGTCCTCGCGTTCATTCTCTCGGCGTTTCTGGCTCGCGGGCTGACGCGTCCGATCTCGCGGCTGGCGACGATGACGGAGGCTGTGGCGGGAGGCGACTACTCAGTCCGCCCCGAGACATCGAGAAAGGACGAGATCGGCGTTCTCTCGCGATCATTCGCCCAGATGATCTCGGCCCTGCGTGACAAATCCGAGCTGGAGCACCTCTATCAGGAGATGTCCGCGCGCGCGGCCGGAAGCGACAGGGCAGCGCCGCCCCGTCAGCCACGGCGCGAAGAAGGCACCATCCTGGTGACGGATCTGCGCGGTTTCTCGTCGACGACGGAGGAAGCATCCGGCGTTCTGGCGGAGTTGAGCGAGGCGATCAGGGTTCAGGAGAGGGAGATCGTCCGGCAGGAGGGGACGGTGATCGATGTCGACGGTCATCGGCTGATGAGTCTCTTCTCGGGAGACCGCGGCGTGGTCAGAGCGATCCGCGCGGCGCGCGCCATCAGCGAGGAGCTGGCGACCTGGAAGAGCGGTGAGTCTCCGCTCAGTATCGGCTCTGGAATCTCGTCCGGATCGTTCGTGAGCGGAGAGCTCGACCTCGAGGCGGAGTCCGGAATCGCGGTGGTGGGGAGCGCGCCGATGCTCGCGCTGGTCTTCGCCTGGGGAGCACCGTCGGGACACGCCTGGATCTCGCTCGACGCAGCGCAGGCGGCGGGAGAAGAAATCACCGCTTCCGGAACGCGCGACGAGCTGAGACTTCGCTGGCTGGCCGCCCCCATCCCGGTTCACTCCGTCCCCTTGCGGGCTCTCGGCACCGGCTTCATGCGATCGATCACTCCGACCGCCGGCGGGGGAGCAACGATGCGGCTGGACGGTCTGCCTGCCGTGGGAGAGATCGACGTGCGTGAGGGGGAGCTCTTCGCCGGCCGCTATCGCGTGGAGGAAGTCATCGGTCGGGGAGGAATGGGGATCGTTTACAAGGCGCGCGACGAGCAGCTCGACGAGGTGGTCGCCATCAAGGTTCTTCCCGGATCGGCGATGGCGCAGTCGGCCGAGCAGGTGGAGCGGTTCAAGCGCGAGATCCGGATGGCGCGAAAAATCACGCATCGCAATGTGCTCCGGACCTTCGACTGGGGTCAGTCAGACGGCGTCTACTTCATCAGCATGGAGTACGTGCGCGGCTACACCCTCGCGCAGTATCTCGAAAACACCTCCCAGCCGCCTCCGCGCGTGGCTCTCGGCGTGGCCCGCCAGATCTGCCGCGGGCTGCAGACCGCGCATGAACAGGGAATCATCCATCGGGACATCAAGCCGCAGAACGTGCTGATCGATCAGCGGGGCGAGGTCAAGCTGATGGACTTCGGGATCGCACGCATGGCGGAAGCGGGCGGTGGGATGACCCAGCAGGGGCTGATCGTCGGAACTCCGCATTACATGAGCCCCGAGCAGGTCCAGGGGGCGACGCTCGATGCGCGCAGCGACGTCTACGCGATGGGAGTGCTTCTTTTCGAGCTCCTCACCGGCCGGAAGCCGTTCGATGCCCCGGTTCTGACCGGAGTGCTCACGGCGCATCTGACCCAGCCCGCCCCCCGTCCCAGCAGCGTGCGCCCGGGCATCGACGGCCGGCTCGATGCGATCGTTCTCCGCTGTCTGGAGAAGGATGCGGCGAAGAGGTACGCCGACGCGGGAGCGCTTCTGGCCGACCTGGAGCGCGTGCAGCTCACCGCTGCGGCATAGCAACCTATGCTTCGAAGCTCTCCTGGCACGGCATACAGAACGGTGCCTCCGGAAGCGCGTCGAGGCGCTTCTGGCCGATCGGCTCGCCACATTCGCGGCACACGCCGTACCGCCCTCGTTCGATCGCCTGGAGGGCGGCCTCGACGCGCATGAGACGGACCTCGAGCTGACGTCGTCCCATCTGCGCCATCGCCTGCACCTGCATCGCGTCCATGCGGCTCAGGCGGCCGATCGTCGAGCCGCTGCGCTCGACCGGACGCTCGCCGGCGGACTGGCGCAGCACGTCCTGGATCGTCGCTTTCAGGTCGAGGAGGTGCGCGTGGAAATCATCGATCTGCTCCGGAGTGAGCTCGGACATGGATAGCATTCTACGTGTCCCATGACCCCCAAAAACAGGACGGCCGCGGTTGCCCGCGGCCGTTCTCATGATCACTCTTGATCTCCGCTCTAGAACGTCGCATCCAGGAACGGACGCAGCTTTTTCGAGCGCGAGGGGTGGCGAAGCTTCCGGAGCGCTTTCGACTCGATCTGCCGGATCCGTTCGCGCGTCACGTTGAACGAGCGGCCCACTTCTTCGAGCGTGTGCTCCGATCCGTCCCCGACGCCGAACCGCATCCGGAGAACCTGCTCCTCGCGCGGGGTGAGAGTCCGAAGAACCTTTCCGGTCTGCTCCTTCAGATTCGACACGATCACGTGATCGATCGGAGAGACGGCGGCGCGGTCCTCGATGAAATCTCCGAGATGCGAATCTTCCTCTTCGCCGATGGGCGTTTCGAGGGAGATCGGCTCCTGGGCGATCTTCATGATCTTCCGGACCTTGGAGACCGGCATGTCCATCCGCTCCGCGATCTCCTCGGCATTCGGCTCGCGGCCGAGCTCCTGGACCAGGGCGCGCGAGGTGCGCGTCAGCTTGTTGATCGTCTCGATCATGTGGACCGGGATGCGGATGGTGCGGGCCTGATCGGCGATCGCGCGGGTGATGGCCTGGCGGATCCACCACGTCGCGTACGTGGAGAACTTGTAGCCGCGGCGGTACTCGAACTTCTCGACCGCCTTCATCAGGCCGATGTTGCCCTCCTGAATGAGGTCGAGGAACTGGAGTCCGCGGTTGGTGTACTTCTTCGCGATCGAGACGACCAGCCGCAGGTTCGCGACGATGAGCTCCTGCTTGGCCTGCTCGGCCTCGTCCTCACCCTGCCTGACTTCCCGGATCGTCTTGCGGATGTCTTCGTGGTTCGTCCCGAAGGAGCCTTCCAGCTCGCCGAGTCGCTCGTTGTACTTCCCGATACGCCGTTTGTAGAAGTCGCGACGGGTTCGGTCCTTCTCGCGCTTGAGCGACTGCTCGTCCTTGCGGACCTGGGAGGTCACCAGGGAGAACTCGGAGTCGATCTCCTTCAGCTTGTTGATCATCCGGTTCCGCGTCTGCGGAGTGAAATCGACCTTGCGGACCAGCTCCGCCATGTCGGCCGAGATCTGATCGATCTGCTTGATCAGCTGAGCCGAGATTCGCGGCTTCTTCTCCGCGTCGGCCAGTTTGGCCCGCGCGTCCTTGATCTTCTTGTCCAGTTTGGTGATCTGATCGAAGATCTTGAGGATCTCGTCCAGCTTGTTCTGATTCTTGGCGCTGTTCGGGTCGTACTCTTCGTCGTCCTCGAGGGCCAGGTCGATCATGTCCTTGATCAGGCGGGGATCCTTCCGCGCGTTGTCGTAAATGCGGAGGATCTCTTCGAGGATGACGGGGTTCTGGGAGAGAGCCTTGTAGATCTTCCGCTCTCCCTTTTCGATGCGCTTGGCGATCTGAACCTCGCCCTCACGATCGAGAAGCTTGACCGTCCCCATCTCCCGGAGGTACATCCGGACGGGATCGTTGGTCTTGTCGACGATTCCTGCAGCCGCCGCGGCGATCTCTGCCTGAATCTCTTCCCGCTCGGTGACTTCCTTGTCCTCGACGGTTCCGTCGACGTTCTCTTTGGGAGCCGGAATCTTGTCGACGTCGTCGACCACTTCGATGCCGAGGTCGGCGAAACGGATGTAGATCTCATCGAGCTCTTCCGGAGTGCTCGTGATCTCGTCCGGAAGCGTCTCGTAGATCTCGTCGTAGAGGAGATACCCTTTTTCTTTGCCGATGGCGATCAGCTGTTTGACTTCGCCGTATTTTTCTTCGACGGTGACTTCACCAGCCCCTTCGTCGTAGGAGGTTTCCAGCTCGAGGTCCGTGGACCGCAGACGAGTGCTCATCAGTAGTCGTTCGCTCCTTGTGGTGGGGTGAGAGGCTTGAGTGGGGACAAAACCATGCGAGCCGCGTCGGGTCGCCTTCCGTACCGGTTGCCCTGGCGGGCCCGAGCGCGGATAAACCGGCTTCGGGGTCGTCGGAAGGGGACACTCGCGTAAGCATATGAGGACAATAATTATTTCAGCGCGTGCAGGCGGCGCGAGCTGTCACGTTTCTCGATCCAGAGAGCCTCGATTCGCTCCGCATCACCCTCACGCTCCGCCTCCTGGATTTCGGTCTGGATCTGTTTGAGCCGGTGATCGAGATAACGTCGCTCCATCAGGCGGACCGTCTCGTCGAGCACGGTCGAGATATCGGCATCCCTCTCGTCGGGGGCCATGGCGAGCTCGGAGAGCCTCGTCAACTCGGATTCACCCCTAAGATCGGTCGCAATCTTTGAAAAATCAAGGGGTTGTCCCTCTCGAATCCGACCGGCCACCGCTTTGAAGATCGCCCGGCAATCCGGATCCTCGAAGTACTCCTCCCGCAGCCTCCCCTCAACCGCCGCCGGATCCTCCGCCTGAAAGAGGGCGCGGAGGACCTGCTTTTCGCCGCTGGAGACAGGAGCGTAGAACTGCCGCTCCTTCCCGCCGGTCCCGCCCGTCGCACCCCCTCCTCCTCGCACCCGCGACCAGACGGAGGAGAACTCCAGACTCAGCCGGTCCGCGACCCGCTGCGCGGCGTCGTTCTTCAGAACGGGGTCGGAGACCGCCGCGATCAGCGGAACCAGAGCCTCCACCGCCTCGCTCTTCTCCGCGCCCCGCATGGCCGACGGATTCGGGGCGAGGCGCTGAATGGCGAAGTCGAAGACGTCCACGGCACTGGAGAGAAGCTCCACGAATGCGTCCAGCCCTTTTTCCTTCAGAAAGGAGTCGGGGTCCTCCCCCGGGCCGACGTCGACCACCTCCACCGAGAGGCCGGATGAGAGAAGGACCGGCGCCGCGCGAAGAGTCGCGTTTCGTCCCGCTTCGTCTCCGTCGTAACAGACGATGACGCGGCGGGAGAAGCGGCGGATCAGGGCAGCCTGGCCCATGGTCAGCGAAGTTCCCATCGAGGCCACCACACCGTCGACGCCCGCGTCATCGAGCGTGAGGCAATCAAAGTAGCCTTCGACCAGCACGGTCCGATCCTGCCGGCGCATCGCGTCGCGGGCCCGATGGAGGTTGTAGAGGAGTCGCGACTTGTTGAAGATCTCCGTCTCCGGCGAGTTCAGATACTTCGGATCGCTCCCATCCAGACTGCGCCCCCCGAACCCGATCACGCTCCCGGTCTCCGAATGAATCGGAACGATGAGCCGGTTCCGGAACCGGTCGTAGTGGCCGTCGCCTGTCTTTCGCGGGAGCACCAGTCCCGCGGACTCGAGCTGCTTTGGACTCCACTTTCTTCCGAGCCGTTTGAGGATGTAGTCCCACGAATCGGGCGCATACCCGAAACCGTACTTTTTCCACATCTCCGGCTCGATTCCGCGCTCGCGCAGATATTTCTCGCCGGCGTTGGGAGTCCATTGCAGCGCCTGATGGAACGCCTCCGCTGCCTCTTCGATGGCTTCCAGAAGATTCTCGCGGTCAGGAGATCGGGCGCTTTCCTTCCGACGCGGCAGCTGAATCCCGACCCGGCTGGCCACGTACTCGACCGCCTCCGGAAAGTTGAACCGCTCCGTCAGCATGACGAACTTGAAGACGTCCCCTCCCGTCCCGCAGCCGAAACAGTAGAAGAACCCCTTATCGCGATCGACGGTGAACGAAGGAGTCTTCTCGCGGTGAAAGGGACAGAGGCCCTTGTAGGTCTTGCCGGCCTGTTTGAGCGGGGTGGACTGGGAGATGACGTCCACGATATCGGCCGCGCTGCGGACCTGGGAGATCACCGCGTCATTGAGATCGACGAAAGCCATGTTCAGGGAAGAGGGTAGACGAGAGAGGGATGAGGGAGCGTCCGATCACGGAGAGGATAGCGAATCAGAGGGAAGAGGGGAGGGGGAAGATAGCGAGTCGGGGAAGAGGGTAGTGAGTCAGGGAAGAGGGTAGAGGAGCGAGGGAAGAGGGAGAAGCGCGCGCTTCGCGCGTTCACCGGCCGGAGGCCGGCGGTACAGTCGGTTGAAGGGATCTGCCTTCTCTTCTTCGCTCGTTCAACCACCCGAAGGCCGGCGTGCAGTCGGTCGCAGGGATCTGCCTTTCCCTCTTCCCTCGCTCCTCTACCCTGCTCCCTGACTCTTCCGCTCCTCTACCCTCTTCCCCGACTCTCACACATCCAGGAGCGCGATGGTCGCGCCGTCGCCCCCTTCGTTCGGATTTCCGGGACGGAACGAGCGGACGCCATGATGGGTCCGGAGGTACTCCCGTACGGCTTTCTTCAGTGCGCCGGTTCCATGTCCGTGGATCAGGCGCACGGCCCCTTTTTCCGCCAGGAGCGACTGGTCGAGGAACTTGTCGGCGTTCTCGATCGCTTCCTCGACGCGCAGCCCGAGGAGATTGAGCTCGGCGGTCACGGGCGGCTCGGCGTCGGAATCGGGAGTCGGCGCGACCGGTCGCTTCGCCTTCGTTTCTTTTCCGGGCCCCGCCTGCACCAGCCGAACGTCGCCCAGGCTGACCTGCATTTTCTTCCCCCCCACCGACAACGTGGCGCGCTCGCCGTCGATCGCGGTGACCTCGCCCGTCACCCGGAAGAGACGATGCTCCGCTCGGTCCCCCACCGCGACCGGACGGGCCGGCGTCTCGATTTCAGTCTCGGAGCGCTCGATGGGAGCCGTGACCGCGGTGAAGATCTTCGACGCTTCCACCTTCTTCCGTTCTTCGCGGTCGAGCTCCTTGAGACGGCGGATCTCGGCGGAGAGATTCCGGGAGACCTCGGCGCGTACGTGGTCCATTTCCTCGCGCCATCTCGAAGCGAGTTTTTTCTTCTCTTCTTTCACCGCCGCCAGATCGCGCTCCAGCTCCCGCTCGCGCCGCGCCATCCGCGATTCCGACGCGGTGAGCTCCTCGCTGCGGCGGACCACGTCCGTCATCCCCTTCTGAAGCTCCGCGACCATCTGGTCGACCTCGCCGTACTTTCCCCCCAGCTTTGCCCGCGCCCGGGAGAGAACCTCCTCGGGCATCCCCATCATCGCCGCGACTTCGAGAGCGCGACTTCGTCCGGGAACGCCAGGGATCATCCGAAACGTGGGGCGCCCCGAGTCGCTGTCGAACTCCATCGACGCGTTCGCAACCCTCGGATCTCCGACCGCGAAGCTCTTGACCGCGGCGAGATGCGTGGTGACGACCAGAAGGGCTCCCATGTCGAGGACGTGCTCGATGACCGAGGCGGCGAGCGCCCCCCCTTCTTCCGGGTCGGTGCCCGAGCCCAGCTCATCGAGAAGGATGAGCGAGGCCGGCGTGGCTCGCGTGAGGATCCGGCTCATCCGGACCAGGTCCGCCGAGAACGTCGACAGATGTTCGAGAACGCTCTGATCGTCTCCGATCAGAACGTGAATGTCATCGACGAGGGGGACGACGGCGCCGGAATCCGCGGGAAGGGGAAGCCCCGAGAGCGCCATCGCGGTCAGAAGGCCCGCCGTCTTCAGAGCGACCGTTTTCCCTCCGGCATTGGGGCCGCTGATCACTAGCGCGGGGCGCTCTCTCGAAAGCTCGAGGCGGGTCGGGACGATGTCCCCTCCCGTGGACTCGTCTCCGAGCACCGCGGCGCGCAGACCGGCGAGCCGCTGGTCGATGAGCGGGTGACGCGCCGCGGGGAGCAGCAGCTCGCGATCGGCGGAGAAAGCCGGACGGGTCGCATCGAGCAGCGCGGAGGTGATAGCCGCGGCCTGAATCGCATCGAGCTCGCCGGCGATCGCCGTCGCGTCCTCGATCGGCTCGCGTGCATCGAGCAGGAGGCGGGCGACGTAGCGCGTGATTCGGGCGATCTCTTCGCGCTCCTGTTCGATCAAGTCGGCGAGATCGTTGTTGATCTCGACGAGCGCGATTGGCTCGATGAAGAACGAGGCTCCCGATCCCGACCGGGCATGGAGGATTCCGGGGATCTCCGAGCGCCGCTCCACTTTGACCGGGATGCAATAGCGATCGCCGCGCATGGTCACGATCGTGTCCTGCAGCGCTTCTGGATGCGCCGACATCACCTCGGAAAGAGTCCTTTGAATCTGCGACCGCTTCTGCTGGATGCGCGAGCGGATGCTCCGAAGCTCGGCCGAGGCTTCCTCCCGCAGCTTCCCTTCTTTCGTGAAGTACCGCCCCGCGGCCGCCGCAACCTCGGAGAGGTCCGGGATCCTTTCGGCCAGTGAGAGAAGCCGGGGGAGAGGGGGATCGAGACGCGTGAACGTCTCGCGGAGCGCCTGGGAAGCGCGGAGAGAGCGGAGAATCAGCCAGGAGTCGTCCAGCTCCAGTACGTCCTGATCGAAAAGCGGACCCGCGTCGACCAGGCCGGCGAGGGGAGCCTGTCCCTCCTGCATGTAAAAGCGCCTCATCTCTTCGAGCTCGCTCTGCATTCGCTCGGCCTCTTCGAGGCGCGCCGTGGGACGGCGGGAGAGGATGACCCGCTTCCCCGGCTCGCTGCGCGCCTGGGCGGCGACCAGTCGAAGGACTTTGTCCAGCTCGAGCGAAAGCAGGGAAGGTGTCATAGGAGAGTGCTGAGTGCTGGGTGCTGGGTGCTGAGTGCTGAGTTACGAGTGCTGAGTTAAGAGTTCTCAGTTCCGAGTTCCGAGTTCCCAGTGCTGGGTGCTGAGTGCTGCTAACTCTGTATACGAAAAACGGGACCCGCTGCGGGTCCCGTTGGAGTTGAATGTCAGTGATCAGGCGATCAGTAATTGGTGCGACGTTCCTCGGCAAGTTTGCGGAGGACTTTTTTTCGGGCGGCGATTGCTTTGCGCTTCCGTTTTTCGCTCGGTTTTTCGTAATGCTGACGTTTCTTCAGCTCGGAGAGGACCCCCGACTTTTCGCACTTCCGCTTGAAGCGACGGAGCGCGTTCTCGAACGACTCGTCTTCTTTGACGTGTACGAGAGGCATTCTGCATTCCCCCCCTTCTTGAGCCCCATGCAGCCCCTGCAGAACTTTCATTCTAGGGGGCGCCGCGAGGCGAGGTCAACGGTGCGGCGGTCCTGCAAGCCGCAACATCGGGCGGTGTAACCCGACGGCAAGCGGGACGATTCCATGGTTCCAGTCGCGCCAGTTGTCACTTCCCAGTTCCCAGTCGGCCGAGTTCCCGGTTCCCAGTTCCGAGTTCCCAGCCGGGGCTAGTTCCCAGTTCCCAGTTCCGAGTTCCCAGTTCCCGGTTGGCAGCCGGGGCTGGTTCCCAGTTCCGAGGCGAGCCTGACCCGGTTGGTGACGAGCTGGTCTGCGCGCCGGCCCGCACCCCGACCATGGGCCTGGAAAGCCGCAACCGGGAACTCGGAACCGGGAACTCGGAAGTCGGACTGAACTCGGAACTGGGAACTCAGAAGTCGGACTGAACTCGGAACTGGGAACTCAGAACTGGGAACTGGGAACTCGGAACTGGGAACTCGGAACTGGGAACTCGGAACTGGGAACTCAGAACTCGGAACTGGGAACTCGGAACCAGCCCGGTCACTGCTCGACGAGGGTCTCCACCCTGGCGATGATCGCGTCGATGGCCACCTGGTTTTCACCCCCTTCCGGGATGATCAGGTCGGCAAACCGCTTGGAAGGTTCCACGAACTCCTCGTGCATGGGGCGGACGGTTCGGAGGTACTGGTGGACGACCGAATCGAGGCTTCGGCCGCGGGCCTGGACGTCCCTCAGAAGGCGGCGGACGAAACGGATGTCCGGCGGCGTATCGACGAAGAGCTTGATGTCGATTCGCTTCCGGAGCTCGGGCTCCATGAGAACCAGGATCCCCTCGACGATGACCACCCGTCGCGGCTCGATGCGCGTGGTGCGTTCCGAGCGCGAGTGCGTCGTGAAATCGTAGATCGGAGCCTCGACTGCATTCCCCTGGATGAGCGAATCGAGATGGATCACGAGAAGCTCGGTCTCCAGGGAGTCGGGATGATCGAAATTGATCCGGTGCCGCGATTCGGGGTCGAGATCCTTGAAGTCTCGGTAATAGGAATCGTGAGAGATCCACTCGATGCGATGGCGTCCGACCCGGCTGCAGATCGTCGCCGCGACTGTGGTTTTGCCCGATCCGGTCCCTCCGGCAATGCCGATGATGACCGGCCGGGTACGCACGTCAGCCTCCGGACTGCTCTTCGTACTCGGTTTCGCTCAGGAACTGGTCGATGTCGTCATTGCCGCACGTCGCACAGAGAGCCTCGCCGAGCTGGCCGTCGACCCACTCGAAGTCGTAGGTCGGAGTGTCGCAGTTGAGGCACATGAGAAATTCGGGCTCGGAGGCCATCGCGAAAAGAATACACGAGGTGGGACGAGCGGGACGAATGAACCGATCCCCGCGATCACAAGTGCCCGGTGGGTACCGACGGCCTCCGGCCGGTGACGCGCGATGCCGTCATCGGGTCTCACCTCACCATCATGATTCTCGGCTGGATGAAATAGGCCTCGTGCGTGTCGTTCCGGACGACCGAGGCATAGGCGTAGGTTCTCGCGGCGAGGGTGTCGACCAGAAGCGTCAGGTCATCTCCCTCGGTGACCAGCGGGAAGAGAGTGTTGAGGGGAAGGTGGACGGAGGATGTGGGAGGGACGATGAGGGCCTGAGTCGCAAGTGGGCGTCCGGCGAGTCGTTGGAGCGCGAGCGTGAACATCGCGGGCTCGTCTCCCAGATTCACGAGGCCGATGTTCGTGCGGAGCGACTCGTTCATCGCCAGAGAGGAGAGTTGCTGGATGGATGGAGGAAGCTCATCGTAGAGCACAGGGATGATCTGTCGCGGCGTCGGCCTTCCTTCGAGGATTCCGTATGCGGTGGCGTAAATCGTGACGGAACGGCGCGCCAGCGTCTGAATCAGGAGCGGGGTGACTCCACGTCCGATCCCGAAGCTGTCCGCCGCGACGTTTTCCAACACGACCGATTCGCCCGGTGCGAGGGTGCGCATCTGGAAAAGCTCGGGAATCGGAAGGGGGCTGACGACGATGGTGACCGCCTCGGGTGAGTCGTTGTGCAGTGCGACGTCGCTACGCCAGAGGATCCCGGCGAACCCTTCCCTCTGGCCGACGACCGGAACGACGGCGCGGGAGACGATCGGCGGCTCTTCAGGAGGTGGTTCTTCCTGGGCCACGACGTGAGGGGGGAGACCAAGCGCGACGATCAGAATGAAAAGCGTCTGGACGGCCCGTCGAAGGGTCGCCATCAGCCTGGGCAGACCTTTGCGCGAAAAAGCAGGTACGGCTGGCGTTCCTGTCCGGATCACTCCCCGTGTGACGATCATCGGCTGTACGGCGTTTCAGACGAAATGAGGCTGGAGCAGGCGTGTTGCGACCAGGCCGATCTTCTCGCCGGTCGAGAGCTGCACCCTCCGGACCATCGGTGCGAACGGGTCGCGGCGGATCTTCGCGAGGACTCGGGCGTAGACCGATCCCATGAGCAGCACCGGAAAACGGGAATCGAACGAGAGCTCGGGCAGAAGGGGCTCGGCGCGCCGGAAGTAACCCTCGGCCCTTTCCACCTGAAAGAGGATCAGATCGCGGAGCGCGTCGCTCATCCGGCGCTCCCGCAGATCGCGCTCCGAGAGCCCGAACCGCTCGATCTCCTCGAGCGGAATATAGATCCGGTCGCGGTCGAGATCGTCGCCGACGTCGCGAGTCACGTTGGTGAGCTGGAGCGCGGTCGAGAGGTTACGCCCGTAGTCGACCGCGTCCGGCGTCTTGTGACCGAAGATCGACAGTGAAATATCGGAGATCGAGCTCGCCACCAGATCGCAATACTGAAGGAGCTCGCCGAAGGTGGCGTATCGGACCTTCACCATGTCCTGCCTGCAGCCTTCGATCAATGCGACGAAAGCAGATTTGGGGATCGGGAAGCGGCGCAATGAGTCGGAGAGAGCGAGCGTGATGGAGTGAGTGGGGTGACCGGCATACGCTCGGTCGAGCTCGGCTTGCCAGGCATCCAGACGTTCGGGAATGGCTTCTCCCGGCTCGTCGGCGATGTCGTCTGCCCACCGGCACCAGGCGTAAGCCGCATGAACGGCGCGCTTTTTTTCCCGAGGGAGAAACCGGAACCCGACCGAGAAGTTCGCTCCGTAGCGATGCGTGATCTGGCGGCAGAAGGCGTAGGCCTGTTCGACGTCGGACACTGGCCGGAGTTTACGCGTATTTGCGACGGGCGTCAGGCGGCGAAGCGCTGTCGAGCAGCTCGCCCAGTCATTCGCCCGGTGATCCCGCCGGTCCCAGGGGTGGAACTTTCATCCGGCTGTCGCGTGCGCGGCACCAGTGAGGACCGGGCTTGTGCAGGCAGCTCCCCTCGTGATGCCAGAGATGGCGGACCAGCGGCTCGACGGCCCGCTTCCACCAGGCGCTGCGGTGCCACGAAGCCAGATAGGCATTGAAGTCGGACGCCTTGCCGGCCTGACGGACGAACATCGAGAGGCCGAGATTGCCACCAGCCTCGTAAAGGAAACGGTTCACGAGGCTGGTGCGCTGCTTCGCGCCGAGCTCGGCCCGCCAGAGCTCATCGAAGGAGCGTTCTTCGAGGATGGCCCGCGCGGCGAGCCACCCGCTCTTGAGCGCGTAGCGGATCCCGAGGCCGAAGAGGTAATCCTGAAATCCCGCCGCCTCGCCGGCGAAGGAACGTCCGTCGATCATGGCCGTTTCCTTCAAATGAAAGTTCATGTAGGAGTAGCCGGTCTTCTGATTCCGGTCGATTCGCGCGGGACTCGCGGCGAGCGCGCGGGCCAGCGAGGCCTCGAAGTAGTCGTCGATCCGCTTGAAATCCGAAACGATCGCCGTCCCGAACGTACCGATGCCGTCGAGGATGAAGAGATAGGAGTAGCCGCCCGGCGAGAGCCGATGGTCGAAGAAGACGTCGACTCGCTCCGGCTCATCCGACTCGAAAGTGATCTCGCGCGCCAGGCCATCAGGCGACGCGGGACCGGTGGCGACGAGATCGGCTTCAGCCGGATCGAGCCGGCTTCCGAACCGGAGAGCGGCGCCGGCCTCGAGGGCCTGGGCGAGAAGCCCGCGATCGAGACTTCCCTCGAACGGTCCGCGGCGGATGAAGCATCCGTAGGGGGTCGAGCTCTTCACCTGCCGCGCATTCAGCCGATGATCGAAAAAGCGCGCCTCGGTCACGGGCCGGAAGTAGAAGTTCGTCTCGATGCCGGCGCGCGCGAGGAAGTCGCGGACGTCCTCCGGCTCGGAGGAGTTCTCGATGATCTGCAGATCGCCCGTGAAGCGGGAGCCTACGTCGCTGTGCGCTTCGTGAACTTCGACGGCCCGGCCTGCGCGGGCGAGAGTGATCGCCGCGGAGAGACCGGCGGGGCCGGCGCCGGCGATACGGATGGGAGTCGAGTCGGTCAAGGAGTTCCAGTCTAAACTGACATTGGCGGAGGGGTCGCGCGCCGCCGACTGCCAGTGTGGCGTCTCGCACAGCAGATTGAGGACCATTGCCCGGCTCGAATTCCGCAAAGCGAGTGACGAATGTCGGCTGAAGTTCCGGAGGATCAGGGGGCGGGGACTGCCGTAGCGGCCCGCTCGGGCGGCTACGCGATTTTCATCGCCGCCGGTATTTTTCTCAGCCGGATCGCCGGAATCGTCCGTCAGGGAGTCCTCTCCTACTTTCTCGGGACGACCTACGCGATGAGCGCCTTCGCCGCGGCGCAGCGCATCCCGAACTTTCTCCAGAACCTTCTGGGAGAGGGAGTTCTCTCCGCTTCGATGATCCCGGTCTACTCGAAGCTGCTGGCGCAGAAGGACGACGAGTCCGCCGGGAAGCTCGCCGGGACGATCGCTTCGTTTCTCGCGCTCATCGTCGCCGTGTTCGTCCTGGCGGGAGTCTTTGCCGCTCCGCTGCTCGTGAGAGTCCTGGCGGCAGGTTACGACGGTGAGATCCGGGATCTGACCATCCGGATCGTCCGGGTGATGTTTCCCGGCGTCGGCCTGCTGGTTCTCTCCGCCTGGTGTCTCGCGGTCCTGAACAGCCATCGGCGATTCTTCGTCCCCTACGTCGCTCCGGTTCTCTGGAATGCGGCGATCATCGGCGCCCTCCTCCTTTTCGGTTGGGGAGAGAGCGCCGATCGCGTCGCGATGATCGCCGCGTGGGGGCTTCTGGTCGGTTGCGTTCTCCAGTTCGCGATTCAGGTGCCGTTCGTCAGGAGCGTCGCGCCATCGCTGAAATTCTCCCTGTCGACCTCGTTCCCACCGGTGAGGCAGGTCTTCAGCAATTTCGTTCCAGTCGTCTTCAGCCGCGGGGTCGTGCAGGTCAGCGCCTTCATCGACGAGTTCATCGGAAGTTTTCTCGGTCGCGCCGCGCTCGGCGGGATCGCCTACGCCTACACCATCTTTCTGCTTCCCTTCAGCCTCTTCGGCATGTCCATCTCCGCGTCGGAGCTTCCCCAGATGTCGGCGGTCACCGGCTCGGCGGAGGAGGTGTATGCGCGGCTGCGCGAGCGGCTGCGCGCCGGGCTCCGTCAGATTGCGTTCTTCGTCGTTCCCTCCACGGTCGCTTTCTTCGCCATCGGCGATTTTCTCGTCGCGGCCGTCTACCAGCGGGGTCTCTTCGATCGTAGCTCGACGCTCTATGTCTGGTATCTCCTGATGGGATATTCGGTCGGTCTTCTGGCCGTGGCCATGGGGCGTCTCTATTCATCCGTCTTCTACTCGTTCAACGACACCCGAAGTCCTCTCTACGCTGCGCTGGCCCGCGTGGTTCTGACCGCGGCGCTGGGATGGCTCTTCGCGTTCCCGCTTCGCCCGCAGATCATCGCGCTGATCACGGACGTCCTGGGGCTCCCGATGCCGGTGGTCCCGGATGCGGACCTCGCGCTCGGCGCGGTCGGTCTGACGCTCGTCTCCGGAATCGTGAGCTGGATCGAGCTTGGGATTCTCCGCTCGATGCTGCGGCGGCGAATCGGCCCGCTGGAAGGGAGTCCCGGTTTCAATGTGCGCATCTGGGGAGCGGCCCTTTTGTCGGGCGGGACCGGATTCGCCGTCGGCCGGCTTCTTCTTCCTCGCTTCGCTCCGTCGATTCACCCGATTCCTGCCGCGATCGTCACGGCGGGCGCGTTCGGAATCGTCTATCTGCTGCTGACGGTCCTCCTTCGGGTGCCCGAGGTGAAGGGAATCACGAGGCGTCTTTCGCGGCGGTGAGGTCCATCCGGTGCTCGAGAACGAGGGGGCCTGTCCTCGGGAGCTCTCCGCAAACTGGATTCTTTCTTGCTACGATCCGGCTGACCGATGACCGTGATTCCCGTCCCCGAGATCCGCCGGCCGGCCGCCCGTCCCGGGAAAGAGACGCTGCTCGAGATTCGTGATCTGCGGACCTCTTTTCGAACGGACGAGGGCCTCGTCCACGCAGTCGACAAGGTGTCGTTCACGGTGGGACGAGGTGAAGCGGTCGCCCTGGTCGGTGAGTCGGGCAGCGGCAAGAGCGTGACCGCCTTTTCAATCATGGGACTGGTCCAGTCTCCCGGCCGGATCACCCACGGCGAGATCCGGTTCAAGGACCGGAACCTGGTGGGGATCAAGGAAGACGACTACCGGAAGATCCGCGGAAACGACATCGCGATGATCTTTCAGGAGCCGATGACGTCGCTGAACCCGGTCTTCACGATCGGCGATCAGGTGATGGAAGCGATTCGGATCCATCGGCACGTCGGAAAGAAGGAAGCACGGAAGCAGGCCATCGAGGCGCTGGAGCTGGTGGCGATTCCCGATCCTCACAAGCGGATCGATGATTATCCGCATCAATTGTCGGGCGGAATGCGGCAGCGGATCATGATCGCGATCGCGCTCTCGTGTGACCCCGAGCTGCTGATCGCGGATGAGCCGACCACCGCGCTGGACGTCACGATTCAGGCTCAGATCATGGAGCTGATGGGGCGCCTGCAGCAGCAGCTCGGGCTGGCCATCCTTCTGATCACGCATGATCTCGGCGTGGTCGCCGAGTTCTGCGAGCGGATCATCGTCATGTACACGGGGCGGATCGTCGAGGAGGCGCCGGTGCGACATCTCTTCGGATCTCCCGGTCATCCCTACACCCGTGGTTTGCTTCGCTCGCTGCCGAAGCTCGACCAGGCGGGAAGAGGGGAGCGCCGGCGGCTGGAGTCGATTCCCGGAATGGTCCCTTCGATCACCGATCTTCCGAAGGGGTGCAAGTTCAACACGAGGTGCCCCGACGTCATGGAGATCTGCTACGGGCTCGAGCCGGCCCGGATGATGATCGGCCAGGATCACGACGCGCGCTGCTATCTCCACGGCGAGCTGGCCGAGCCCGATCTCGAGGAGATGCGATGAGCCTTCTGCGCGCGGATGAAGCGGCCCCGCAGGAAACCCCGGTTCTTCCGGAAGGCCACGGGGAGACTCTGCTCGAGGTCCGGGATCTCACCAAGTATTTTCCCGTCAATCGCGGTGTGCTCTCGCGGACCGTCGGACATGTGAAGGCGGTCGACGGGGTCACGTTCGCGATTTCCGGCGGCGAGACGCTCGGACTGGTCGGCGAGTCGGGATCCGGCAAGACGACGGTAGGGCGATGCATCCTCCGTATCATCGAGCCGACCGGAGGGACGATCCGCTTCCGCGGATCCGACGTGATCGGGCTCGATGGCGGCGATCTACGCCGGATCAGGCGTTACATGCAGATCGTTTTCCAGGATCCTTACGGCTCGCTGAACCCGCGCATGCGCGTCGGCGAGATCATCGCCGAGCCGCTGGTCATTCATTCGAAGGACAACCGGCGCGCGCGGAAGGATCGCGTGGCGGAGTTGCTGGAGCGCGTGGGGCTCGATCCCGATTATGCGAGGCGTTTCCCTCACGAGTTTTCGGGCGGGCAGCGGCAGCGCATCGGCGTGGCTCGCGCCATTGCCACGAATCCTCAGTTTCTGGTGCTGGACGAGCCCGTCTCCGCGCTCGACGTATCGGTGCAGGCGCAGGTGGTGAACCTGCTTCAGGACCTCCAGCGGGAGCTCGGTCTGACCTATCTCTTCATCGCTCACGACCTCGCCGTCGTCGAGCACATCTCGACTCGAGTCGCGGTCATGTACCTCGGGAAAATCATGGAGCTGGCGGGACGCGACGAGCTCTATACGAATCCTCTCCACCCCTATACCAAGGCCCTCATGTCGGCGGTCCCCGTTCCGGATCCGGACGTTCGGAAGAAGCGAATCATTCTCGGGGGCGACATTCCGACCCCTCTCAATCCTCCCACCGGCTGCGTGTTCCACACGCGCTGCCCGATCGCCCAGTTTCCGATCTGCGCCGAGGAAGTTCCGGCGCTGCTCGAACATCAGCCCGGGCAGTTCGCCGCCTGCCACTTCGCCGGGGCTCCCATCCCCGAGGTGGCTGACCTCGTGGGGGAATCGCGCAACGCTCCTCCTCCAGCCGGGCCTTCGCGCCCGCCGAAGATCTCCGAGACCTGAACGCGTTGCGCGACTTCGCTTCTCCGCAACGAAGCATCCGTTCTGGCGGATCGCCCAAACTCAGCTCGCTCTCGTACAATGCAGGGCCACGAAACCCCGACGCGCTTCCGGCGTATCCAGTGACAGGGCGTCACGTGCCATTACGGTCGGGGAAACTCTTCAGACGCGGCTTCGTACAAAGGTGCGTCCCAGGGAGGAAACTGCATGTTGAAGTCGCTTCACGGGTTCGTGGTCGCCGGGGTATTTCTTTTGCCGCTGAGCGGAATGGCACAGCAGCCGAGCCCTGCGCCGCAGATGCAGACGAGTCAGGCTCCTGA